>CATYOF010000004.1 GCA_958410215.1 uncultured Cryptobacterium sp.
GAGCAATAGCGGCAGCGAATCCTGTTGCATATTGGCATACGTAGAAGCAGTAGTAGAAATGGGGAATACGGGCCCATTCCAAGGCGATTTCGTCATCTACTACGATGGCGCTGCCAAAGTAATCTTCGTTGAGTTTGCGATATATATCGCATAGGGCATCGGCGGTAATACCAGCACCTTGGGCGGCAAGTTCGCTTACCTTGAGTTCAAATTCGGCAAACATGGTTTGGCGATAAAGAGTGGCGCGGAATTGCTCTAAGAAATGGTTCAAGAAATAAGCACGTTCACGTTCATTTTTTGCATGCTCTAAGAAGTAATGAGTAAGCAGTGCTTCGTTGCAGGTGGAGGCAACTTCGGCAACGAAAATTACGTAGTCGGAATAGCAGCTTGGTTGGTTTTCGCACGACAAATACGTGTGGATGGAATGCCCCATTTCGTGAATAAGAGTGAACACATCGTCAAGCTTACCCTGGAAGTTCATAAGGATAACAGGATGCATACCGTAGCCACCTGCCGAATAGGCACCGCTACGCTTACCGGGCGTTTCGTATACATCAACCCAGCGTTCCGTCAGCCCTTTACGAACAAGAGCCAGATAATCTTCGCCCATGGGCTTTAAAGCCTCAAGAATTATTTCGCAGGCTTCTTCGTAGGTAAACGTAAGATCAATGTCATCAACGATGGGTACATACAAATCTGAAAAACGCAGTTCATCGTATCCGAGCAATTCCTTGCGCAGTGCTACGTATTTATGAAGCGCGGGAAGATTTTTATGAACCGCTTCAATAAGATTAGTGTATACCTCGGTAGGTACTTCGTTGCCATCGAGGGCGCTGGCAAGCAGGGAGGGGTAGTTGCGGGCATCCGCATAAAACTTTAGCTGCTTGTTCTGCGCGCCAAGGGTTGCGGCGAAGGTATTGCGGAACTGTTTATAGGTTGAATAGAGCGAATGGTAAGCGTTTTCGCGTAAGGTTCGGTCGGTTGACATCATTAAAGGAATGTAGCTGCCGTGTGTAACCGGATGGACAACGCCTTCTGAATCAAGCGCATCTTTGAAGGTAAGGTCAGCATCATTGAGTAGCGAAAATACATTTTCTGGTTGGCTTGCCATATCGCCTGCGCTTGCAAGCAGATGCTCTTCTGCGGGGCTTAATACGTGCGCGCGGCGACGGAATATTACCTCAAGAGCTCGGCGATAAAGTTCGAGGTCGGGGCACTGCTGATAGAACTGTTCCATTGTGGTTTCGTCAATAGATAAAAGCTCGGAAGCAAACCACGAACACGCGCTTGATATAGCAACGTAAACCGACATAACCTGGCTGGAGTAATCCTGATAAAGACTTGCACGGGTATCTTCATCGGCCTTGCGATTTGCGTAATTTACTAGCTTACTTAATTCGATGCTCATTTCATCATCAAAGCGTAGGTATTCAAGAAGGGTTTCAGGGGATTGGGAAATTTTTCCCTGGAAGGCAAGGCAGCGTTCAGGATAAGCTTTCGCTTGCTCGAGTGCTGCCAAAAAAGCTTCATCGTTTTCAAAGATGCTGGTAAGGTCCCAGCGATACTGTTCGCTAATTTCGTCGCGAGAGGAATAGGTAGTCATGTGTTTCTCCTTGGTGTAGGGTGGCGCAGTACGCTTCATGGGCAGTAGGCAGCCTTTTGCGAATAGCCTGAGCCGTTCTTTATGCGTTAAGGGGTGCCATCGAAATGCTGCCGCAATGTTGCGCTGGTTACTGTGCCCCTGTTAGTTTTCAGAAAACATGGTACGTCAAACTCTACAACTTGCGTTGCTGATACAGGCCATTGTCATAAAAATGGAGTTTTCGATAATAGCCACGGGTGCCAATAGCGCTAATGACGTTGATAGAGGTGTAGCCAGCTGAGCGAGCAAGTTCGCAGGCCTTTTCAACCAGCTGCGTGCCTAAACCATGATGCTGGGCTCCTGTTCCTTGTTTAGTTAATTTAGCAACACGACCGTATACATGTACTTCGCGAATCATGGCTTCATGAAGTTTAATAGGGGAAATAAAAGCGCTTTGGCTAGCAGGCGGAACAGGGGCAACGGGCGAAACCGAAGTGTTTCGCTTTGCGGGTGCTTTGTCTGTGTTACTCGTTTCGAGTGTGCTGATTAGCTGTTCAATTGCCTCTTTGCGGGGAAGCGAAAGACGCAAAAACCCTGCGATTTTTCCTTCGGGAGTAACCCACTGCAGGAAGCGTTCACTTGTGGCAGTAGTTTCGTAAGGAACAATTTCAAGCCGCAACGTGGCGGGGTCGATATCTGCCAAACTTACTTCGCGGTGGCGAATTTCTTTTGTAATAAGTCCTTGTGTATCAATTCGGTTTTCTACTAGTTGACGCAAGTTTACTTTCTTATTACCTGCCACAATATCGGGTGCAGAAATATCGCGAATCATGCGCGATATACGGGTAAAGGCAGGGGTGGCGCAGGTGTCGGCCACTAGTACGTCGATAAGCTCTTCTTCTGAATAAGGTTGCCAGGCGCCATCGTTGTAATGTGCGCACAGCCCGGTGCCATCTACTAAAACGCATGGGTACAGTTTGATTTCGTCGGGCTGGAAAGGCTTATCGTTTACGAGGCGCAGGTAGTCTTGTTTGTCTAATTCAGGGGTTGCCCCCAAAAGATTCACCATGGCATGAATATGCGTTTTGAAGCCGAACAAACGCAACGTTTCAAACGCGCTTTGGATTTGCGCTGTGGCGGTATGACGATCGTTTTGTTCGCGTATCTGCTCATTAAGACTTTGAATGCCCATTTGGACCTTGGTACAGCCAAGACGTCGAAGAATGTAAGCGTGCTGAGGGGTAATGCGCTCGGGGCGCGTTTCTATAACTAGCCCTACAACTCGATGCTGAGCCTCTTCATTAATGTGGTGCTCTGCTTCGAGCTCTTCCCAGGTGGCTGTTTGCCAGAGGGCAACGTCCTGCCAACCTTTATCGGTGGTGTAGCGTAAATCAAATGCCTGGTTATAGGTCAACTCTTGGTTGAATATGCGTTGCTGCAAGGGGGCAATCTGCTTTTTAAGCGTTCCCACATCGCTTGAAAGGCCTGCTTGCTTGTATTGGGCGCGCCGCGCGGGAACTTTATTTTGCGCATGGGCTCCATCGTTTAAGGCGCGGAACAGTTCACGCACAAACCAGATTTGGTAGGCAAGGGGATAGTCGCTCCAGGTGCCACCAAGAATAATAAGCTCCACTTTGTCGGTAACATGCCCCATTTCTGTGAGCGCCTTGAGGCGAGCTACTACCTGCAAATAGGGATCGAAAAAGGTCCGTTCTGCTCGTTGGCAGGCGGGTTCGTCTGATAAGTAGCTTTTAGGCATGCGTAAGTCATTGGGGCAATAGAGGCAATTACTGGAACATTTCCAAGGTTTAGTAAGTACCGTAATGGTTGCCACGCCCGATGCGGTGCGGCGCGGTTTCATTTGAAGCGTGCGTTCAATGCGGCGTTGCTGTTCTTCAGTGAAATTCCACTGTGCCCAATGCTTGGGGTCATTGCGCTTTACGTCTAAGTAATAGGCAATTAAGTGGCGCTTTGACAATGGTCGTACGGGGTTTATCTTGGCACCCGTTGCATCAAGGGAAGGAGCGTTTGCGGTAGTTGGTGTGGTGATCTTTGGCGATGTGGCAGCGGCTGTGCCGGTTTTGCTTGAAGATATGGTGGCTACTGCATCGGTGTCGCTCGGGGGTGTGGCTCCCGCTGCGTCGATGTTAGCTTTTGCCACGTTTGTGGCATTTGCCTTCGCCTCTTCCAAGATGCGCTTATTGTGTCGATTGATAACCTTAGTCAAGGCGCGATCATCTAAATATTCAACGGCTTTTAACTGTTCTGCTATGTCTAAAAGTGCTTTTTCCATGTCAGCGATTATAGAGGTAGTTTTGTTGCACAAAAAGAAGGGGCACGGTGAAGTGTGGGCATAACACAAAACGCTTAGAACGAGTGCTGAAAAAATGAGTACTGAAAAAGAAAGTATGCATATTCGAAAAAGGAAGAACGCCTGCCCGAAAAGGCTTCGGGTGTCGTATCATAGAGACGTCTGTTTTTCGCATACGCCACAAACAGTATGTGTGAGCGTATGCCGCTGTTACTTTTACTACGAAGGGTAGGATTCATGGTCTCTCGCATCTATGTAGAGAAGAAACCCGGTTTCGATGTTGAGGCGCAGCAGCTTCTGCAAGAATTGCATACCGTAATTACAGAAGGACTGCCGCAAACAACAAAACTTCGCATTATTAATATGTATGACGTGGAAGGCATTACCGATGAACTGTTTACTCAGTGTGTGCCTACCGTTTTTAGTGAGCCCCAGGTAGACAACGCTTCGATGGAACTTCCTGTTGAAGGCGTGGTGATGGGTGCAGCGGGCAGCGGGGAAGGAGTTATTTCGGTACCTGCCGGCACTGCTGTTTTTGCAGTAGAACCTCTGCCTGGTCAGTTCGACCAGCGTGCTGATTCTGCAAGCGAATGTATTCAGCTTATTTCTCAGGGCGAACGTCCAACAGTCCGTTCGGTTAAGGTGTATGTGCTCGAAGGCGATCTTTCCGAAGAAACGCTTTCCGCCATTAAACACTACGTTATTAATCCCATTGAATCACGTGAAGCATCTCTTGCTCTGCGCGATACGCTTGCTATGCAAATTCCCGAACCTCAGCCCGTTGAAGTGGTTGAAGGTTTTATTGATCTGGATGAAGCGGGCTTGGCACAATTCTTGGCTGACCGCGGACTTGCTATGGACTTGGCGGATATTACGTTCTTCCAGAAGTATTTCCGCGAAACTGAAAAGCGCAATCCTACCATTACTGAAATTAAAGTAGTTGATACCTATTGGTCTGATCACTGCCGTCATACCACGTTTGGCACGGAGCTTACCAATGTGCAAATTGACGATGAAGTGGTAAAACTTGCCTTTGATAAGTATCTTGCCATGCGTTCCGAATTAGGCCGCGAACATAAGCCGGTGTGCTTGATGGATATGGGTACGATTGGTGCGAAGTACCTGCGTGCTCATGGTGGTTTGCAGGGCTTGGATGAATCCGAAGAGGTTAATGCCTGTACGGTAAAGTGCAAGGTAGATGTAAATGGGGAAGAACAGGACTGGTTGTTCCTGTTCAAGAACGAAACCCATAACCATCCTACTGAAATTGAACCCTTTGGTGGCGCAGCAACGTGTTTGGGTGGTGCTATTCGCGACCCCTTGTCTGGTCGTAGCTATGTGTATCAGGCAATGCGTGTAACAGGCGCGGGCGATCCAACGGTTCCTGTTTCGGAAACCCTGGAAGGTAAATTGCCTCAGCGTAAGTTGGTAACCACTGCCGCTGCGGGTTATTCGTCGTATGGCAACCAAATTGGCTTGGCAACCGGTCAGGTTTATGAGCTGTATCATCCAGGATACGTGGCAAAGCGCATGGAGGTTGGTGCGGTCGTTGGCGCAACTCCGGCCGATCATGTTCGTCGCGAAGAGCCAGCACCAGGCGATAAAATTATCTTATTAGGCGGACGTACGGGTCGCGACGGTATTGGTGGAGCAACGGGCTCTTCCAAAACACAAAACGTGGAAAGCTTGGAAACATCAGGTGCTGAAGTTCAAAAAGGTAATCCTCCGGTAGAGCGCAAGATTCAGCGTTTGTTCCGTCGTGGCGAGGCGTGCCGTTTGATTAAGCGTTGTAACGACTTTGGTGCTGGCGGCGTTTCAGTTTCTATTGGCGAGCTGTGCGATGGCTTGCTTATTGACTTGAATCAGGTACCTAAGAAATACGAAGGTCTAGATGGTACCGAACTTGCCATTTCTGAAAGCCAGGAGCGTATGTCGGTTGCGCTTGCTGCTGAAGATGTAGACGAATTCATTGGTTATGCCCATGAAGAAAACTTGGAAGCTACGGTAGTTGCCACCGTAACAGCCGAAGCGCGCCTTCGCATGGAATGGAATGGCGATGCTATTGTAGATGTAAGCCGTGAATTCTTAGCTTCAAATGGTGCACCTAAGCATCAGGATGTTCGCGTTGAGCAAGGTGAAACCTATGAGCCTTCTTGGGCAGGCGACACACTTGCGGATCGTATGACTTCGCTCGTAACCGATTTGAATGTATCTTCCAACAAGGGCTTGGGTGAGCGTTTTGACTCCACCATTGGAGCGGCAACTGTATTGATGCCTTATGGCGGCAAGCATCAGCTTACGCCTGCGCAGGCTATGGTTTCTAAGTTCCCTGTTGATGGCGAAACCACAACCGCAAGCGCAATGGCTTGGGGGTTCAACCCCTATCTGTCAGAAAAGAACCAGTTCAAGGGCGCTTATTTGGCGGTCGTGGAAAGTGTTGCCCGCCTGGTAGCAACAGGCTTTACGCGTGATGCGGCCTACCTTTCTTTGCAGGAATACTTCGAACGTTTGCGTAACGAGCCTGCGCGTTGGGGCAAGCCTACCGCTTCAGTGCTGGGTGCCTTGATGGCTCAGGTGGATTTAAAGATTGGTGCTATTGGCGGTAAGGATTCCATGTCGGGCAGCTTTGAGGATTTGGATGTTCCTCCAACACTGATCAGCTTTGCTGTATCTACGGGTTCAATCGATCGTGTGGTTTCTCCTGAATTTAAGCGTGCTGGCAGCAAGGTGGTTCGTATTGCACCTCGTTTCTATGACGAAGATTCTCTAGTGCCTGACGTTGAAGGAATGAATGCAACCTTCGATTTGATGGAACGCTTAATTGGCGAAGGCAAAGTTGCTGCTGCAGCAACGCCTGGGTATGGTTGCACGGCGGAGACTCTGTTTAAGATGTGTGTCGGCAACGGTATTGGCTTGAAACTTACCGATGCAGGAGCAACGGACGCTGCAGCAAGTAATGTTGAGCTAGATGATCTCTTTACGCTTGCTTATGGCAGCTTCGTGGTTGAACTGACTGATGGTGTTGATGCTCAGGCTATTCTGGCAGATGCAACCGATTTGGTAAGTATCATTGAATTGGGCGAAACCACTGCTGAATACATGCTTGAAGCATTTGGCGAAACCCTTGATTTAGCTAAGTTGCAGGAAGCTTGGGAGGCTGGCATTGAATCGGTATTCCCGTATCGTCATGAAGACGAACAGGTAGAACAGATTAGTTGGTCTGATCGTTTGCCTTTGGTTTGCGGCGAAAAGTTCGCAAAACCACGCGTTATTATTCCGGTGTTCCCGGGAACTAACTGCGAATACGATACTGCTCGTGCTTTTGAGTGCGTAGGTGCCGTGCTGCAAGTGATGGTTATTAACAACCTTTCGCCCAACGCGGTTATCGAAAGCACCAAGGCTTTGGTTGAGGCTATTAACAATAGCCAGATTATTATGCTGCCTGGCGGCTTTTCTGGTGGTGACGAACCAGATGGATCTGCGAAGTTTATTACCGCATTCTTCCGTGCACCTGAGGTAACCGAAGCAGTACGTACCTTGTTACAGAAGCGTGATGGTTTAATGCTGGGTATCTGCAATGGTTTCCAGGCGCTTGTAAAGCTTGGCCTGGTGCCATATGGCGATATTGTTCCAGCAACAGCTGAAGCACCAACGCTTACTTTCAACGAAATCGGTCGCCATCAAAGCAGGCTTGTTCGTACGCGCGTGGCATCCAGCTTGTCGCCGTGGCTTTCAAACTGCAAGGTGGGCGATATTCATACCGTTGCTATCAGTAACGGTGAGGGCCGCTTTGTAGCAAGCGATGAAGTGCTTGCTCAGATGAAAGCTTCTGGTCAAATTGCAACGCAGTATGTTGATGAGGCGGGTAATCCTTCAATGGACTGGGCAGTGAATCCCAGTGCTTCGATTTTGGCAATCGAAGGCGCCACAAGCCCCGATGGTCGTGTATTCGGCAAGATGGGCCACAGTGAACGCAGTGGTAACGGTTTGTACAAGAATGTTCCTGGCAACTTGTATCAGCCTATCTTTGAGGGCGGTGTGAACTACTTCGCGTAAGTGTGACAAGTGGACGGGGTGGTGTCAGGTGGTCATTGCACCACTTGTCACGGCACTTGTCACGTTTATTTGGGCACTTCGATAGAGGTGCCCTTTTTACTTCGAGATGTTGGTCTGTTCGAGACGTAAAACATCCTACGTGGTAAATAGAGAGGTCGCTTGTCATCTATTTGGCGCCTACGAACATACTAAACACCCTGCCTATTTTCATACTGTCATTTGAAAATCAACCGATAAATCATTTGAAAATCAACCGATAAATCATTTGAAAAAACAAGTATCGCCTGATAAAGTAAATAATTAAGAAAAGCAATTTTTACACAAATCATCCTTATAAAAGAGGGATTTCGATGGAATATATTTCTCGTATTTGCGATAGAGAACTTGAAGAATACCTGAAAACTTTTGGTGCGGTATTAGTAGAAGGACCGAAATGGTGCGGAAAAACAACAACCGCTTCGCGTCAAGCAGCTTCTGAGTTGCGAATAGCAGATCCATCAAATAATTATCAAAATAAACGTTTGGCAGAAATAGATGTTGCAACTGCCTTGGAAGGCGCGCGTCCTCGTCTAATTGACGAATGGCAAGAAGTACCATCGACCTGGGACGCAGTGCGTTATAGCTGTGACCAAGTCGCAGGGCAACCAAGGCAGTTTTTGCTTACCGGTTCCGCGACTCCTCGGGAAGAAAAGAAGCCTATACATAGCGGAGCTGGCCGAATCGGCAAATTGCGCATGGATACCATGACACTCTATGAAATGGGACTGTCTTCAGGAAAAAGCTCCCTGGAGAAAATATTTAGTGGAGAATCACCAGCAGGAGTTTCTGCGATGACGCTTCAAAAACTAGCTGAGCAAATTTGTCGGGGAGGATGGCCCGCGGCGATTCATTTTAATGTTGAACAAGCAATTCGAATTTCTCGTGCTTATATTGATGCGGTAGCTAGTGAAGATCTTGAAAAGATCGATGGAGTGGCTCGTGATCCCAAAAAAATAAAGCGCCTCATTGTGTCGCTTGCACGCAATGAAGCTACTCTTGCAAGCAAAAAGACTATCGTTGCGGACACCTCAAATATAGATGGCGGTTTAACAGGGGGAAGGTTAGCAGAAAGTACGGTAAGTGAATACTTAACATCACTGCAAAAGATCTTCTTTGTTGATGATATTCCAGCTTGGAATCCCGCTTTACGTTCTCCGGTAAGAATTCGCTCTGCGGCAAAACATCATCTTTCTGATGTTTCTCTTGCGGCGGCTGCTCTAGGAGCTACTCCGGATACTCTTGTGGCTGATCAGAAAACAATGGGCTTTTTATTCGAGTCGCTTGTTGCTCATGACCTGATTATTTATGCTCGAAATATGGATGCAAAGGTGTACCACTATAGAGATGATTCGAATCTAGAAGTAGACCTCATTATCCAGAAAAATAACGGTGATTGGGGTGCCTTTGAGGTAAAAATGGGCGCAGTACAAGAAGACGATGGCGCTGCAAATGTACTGGCACTTGATAAAAAAATGACTGAGCGAGGCGAATGTCCCGCTTCCGCTAAAGCGGTGATTGTTGGTGTTGGTGGTGTGGCTCATATGAGGCCAGATGGTGTAGCGGTCATTCCGTTTGATACTTTGGGAATTTGATTGTGGCAAGTAGATCGGTTATGCAGAATTCGAATTTGGAAACGATCGGAAAAGCAATGAGTCCTGGTATGGTGGCAAAGATATTAGTTATTGAAGACGACGCAGCAATAAGCGATGTGGTTTGTTCGGCGCTTTCCGGTGTTGGGTATGAATGTACGCCTGCCTATTCAGGCAGTGAAGCCAGGCTTTTATTGTCGGCTCTAAAAGATCAAGAAGAAGTGCAGGCAGATGAACCGCTGAAGGCATCATCGGAGCAAATGGTAGAAAGCGTAGGTGCTGTGACGACAAAGTCACTTGATCGGTCTTCGGGAAAGTTATTTGCTCAGGCTTCCACCAGTCCATTCCCCTTTGATCTGGTAATTTGTGATCTTATGTTGCCGGGGCTTTCAGGCGAGGAAATTATTTCGGCAATTCGCCAGACAAGTGCTGTGCCCATTTTGGTGATGTCGGCTAAGGCGGAAGTGAACGATCGCGTTACGTTGTTGCGACAAGGCGTTGACGATTATTTGGTGAAGCCGTTTGATTTGGATGAACTGGTGGCGCGCGTTGAAGTTTTGCTGCGCAGGGCCGGTTTGTCTCAGGCAGTTTCGCTAATCAATCAGAACAATGGCGGAACAAAGATGGCTGAAGGACAAGCTCAAGGCCAAGGACAAGTACGGACACTAAACCAGACCCAGGCTCAATCTTTTGATTGGGATCAGAGTCAGGTTCAAGGTGCCTCTAATGTAGATACAGTTCTAACCTTTGGTGAATGGGAGCTTTCGGAAACGCGTCGCACGCTCGAAGTGAATGGAAACCCCGTTCGTCTAACCCGTACTGAATTCGACATTCTTGTTGCGCTTATGCATCACCCGCAGAAGGTGTTTACGAAGCGCGAATTATACGAGGCTGCCTGGCATGAAGAAGCGTTGGTGGAGGAAAAGGCCATCAACACCCATATTTCTAATATTCGTTCAAAGCTCAAAGAAACGGGTACTGATACCTATATTGAAACAGTGTGGGGGATTGGTTTTAAACTGACGGACTTGGAATCGTAGTTTCATGAGAGGCGAGTCTTAACCACGAAGACATGAACGCGCGGGATCGCTTTGCTTTATCTTGCTTTATGTATGTGAGAAGCAATCTTAACCGCGCAGACTTGAATGCGTGTGACTATTTGCTAATTACGCTTTACGTGCGAAAAACGTAATCTTATAACTTTCTTAAAACTTTAAAGAAGGTTTCTAAAACTCAATTTTGGATACTCAAATTGTCAAAAGAAGAATGAAGCGCACGAAACAGGAAGAGATTTTAAGTGCATAAAGCCAAAAATCTAAATGTTTAGGGTGCTAAAACTGCGAAAGGGGAGCGAAATGGATGCGATCAAAACCGTAGGTCTTTCGAAGACGTACGGCAAAAAACGCGCAGTAGACAATTTGAGTTTCACCATTAAACAAGGCGAAATTTATGGCTTTGTAGGACGTAACGGTGCTGGTAAATCTACCGTTATGAAAATGCTTGCAGGTCTTATTTTGCCCACTGCAGGTGATATAGAAATTTTAGGTGAACAAATGAAACCGGGCTGCACCAGTCGCAGATTGGGCGCGCTCATTGAAAATCCTGGTATTCATTCAGGCCTCACTGGTCTAGATAACGTAATGGTGCGGGCACTAGCGTTAGGTGTACCCAATGCTAAGGCAATGTCTCTTGATGCCCTTCGTATAGTGGGGCTGGAGGAAGTGGCGAAGAAGCGTGCAAAAACCTATTCGCTTGGTATGAAACAGCGTCTTGGTTTGGCGTTGGCGTTAGTGGGTTCACCTGATTTGTTGCTGCTTGATGAACCGTTTAACGGCCTTGATCCTCAAGGGGTTCGGGAATTACGCACGACCATTGTGGAGCTGGCGCAGCTGAGAAACCTTACCGTGTTTATTAGCTCTCATGTTCTTGATCAGCTTGAACGTATGGTTACGCGCTATGGGGTAATTCGCGATGGCGTGCTTGTGCGCGAGTTAACTGCTGAAGAAGTGGATGCCGAATGTGCGGATTACTTGAGTATTCGTGTTGCGGAACCTCAGGTTGCTCTTGTGAAATTGCAAGACGTATTTCCGCAGGCAAAGTTTGCGATTTTGCCAGATAACTCAATTCGCGCCGATGTAGCAAGTGTTGTGACAAGTGGACAGGGCACTTGTCACACCGACGGTTCAACTCGGTCTGCTCTAAATCTTGACCCTAACCAGGTTGGATATGTGTTGTCGGAAGCGGGTATTGCGGTGAGCGAACTCTATGTTCACGAGCGCGATATCGAAGAATTGTTCGTGGGACTTATGGGTGCTGAGTCCGTGGATGGCGTAGCAAACGTACCAAACAGTGGGACGGTAAAGAGGGGTGGTCATCATGCTTAGCATGATGCGAGCGCAATTGTTCCGCATAGTAAAATCACGCTTTATTATCTTTTTCGCGCTAATCGTTATTCTATTTGCTTTTGCGACGCCCTTTGCTTTGTGGCTGCATAACGTATGGCCAGCTTTCGCTGCCACAGGGTTCGTGGATATTCCTGACGAACCTTTGCCAACACTTCAACTTTATGGCGTGTCGTTTGTGGCGGGGTCGTTTCTGGCGATGGGTGTAAGTGTTGCTACGGTGTACTACGTTGCTGAAGATTTCAAATCGGGGTTTTTAAAGAATCTCGTGCAGGCACGCGGTGGGCGCGTGTCGTATGTGGTTGCTATGACTCTGTGTTCGATTGTAATTGCAGCTGTTGCAGTGATTATAGGCATGCTTGTTGTTGAAATAGCTTTACGCGCCCAGGGCTATGTTTCCGTGCCGCCTTCTGCAAGCGATGCCCTGCAGTGGTTTGCTCAACTGGTGTTATGTATGGTGGCATATGCAACCGTTGCAGTATTTTTGACAGTTATCACTGGATCGGAGACAGTTGCAACTATCGGCGGTATTTTGATTGCCGGCGGGGCTGTGGAATCTGTATTGAAGCTTATCCTTGCGAATGTGCCGGGAATTCCCATTGTGCTGCGCGACTGCCTTGATGGCTATCTTGCTACTGATTTAGCGATGCTCAGTCAGGGCATCATCTGCGATCCACTCACGTATGCGCAGGCTGTCATCACGATCTTTGTTGCTGGTGCGGCATGTGTGTTAATCATGCGTCGTAGAAACCTTGGGTAGGTGGCTGTAGCGCGATAAGGGCTCAGTGCTTTTGTTGTGTTGTGGCTTTGACGTATCAAACAAGGAGGGGTTCCGCTATGAATTTTGTGAAAACATTCGCAGATGTTCTTAAGGCGATGCTCTACCGGCTGTTTAAAAGTCGTATGACGTTGGTGTTTGTGGTTGTGCTGGTTATCTCGATTGTGTATGTAATTGTTGGCCTTAAAGTTATTGGTGCTAATACGACGCTTTCTGCTGATGTATCGGCGACGAGCTCTGGTATCACGTTGGGGTTATCGGTACTTGCCGCTGGCGCAAACGGCATTGACTTTATTCGTGCGTGTGGAATGTTGTTTGTGCGCGGCAGTTTCATCGCTATGGTGGTGGCGGTATTTTGTGGCATATTCTTCGCATCCGATTTAAGAAGTGGTGCGGTTAAGAATGTGATTCTAGGACATACGGGGCGATTTGCTTATGCGTTTGCAGCAGGCACGTGCACGCTTACGATAACTGCCTTTGCAGTCTTGGTAGAAGTGGTGGCATCGCTTCTGGCGTTGGTGGCTTCGGGCTTTGTCGTTGCTGCGCCTGACCCTGTACAATTCGTCTGTTGGATTGGTGAGGTGTGGCTTTCTGTTGCGGCATATGCAGTGCTGGCTGTAGCGGTTGCGTTGCTGTCAAAAAGCACGGTCCTTGTTGCGGTCGTAGGTTTTCTTTTGGGTGGTGCAGCAGTGGAGAATCTGCTGTATTCCGCAATTGGACTAATCACGGGTCATCCAAACGAGGTGCGAGCAATTTTTGATGGCTATCTAGCGGTTACGGTATCAGAGCTTGGTTATGGCAATGTGTTGTCAATAAATGCATTGCTGCCTGTATTGGTAACTATCGCTGCAGCAATTGCTGCTGGTATGCTTGTTGCACGCCGAAGGAGTCTCGCGTAGCGCGACAAAGGACCTGTTCCGTTTGCTGCTAAATAGAAAGGAGGTGCGCTGATGGATGTACTTTTAATTGCGGTTCTTGTTGCAGCGGTAGCGGTTGTGGCTATTGTTGTGGGGTTATACGAACGCGAGCTTCGCCATATGGCGCATTTTCTTCACCAGCGCGAACAGGGTAGTAATGAACGAATTTCGGTAGAGTTTGCGACGCGGGGAATTCGCGAAGTAGCAAGCGCTATGAATAAAGAATTAGATGCCTTGCGGGATGCGCGCATCGAACAGGAGAAGCATCAAGCCGCTTTCAAACAGGACCTAGCTTCTCTATCTCACGATATTCGTACTCCCTTGGCGGGTGCTCAGGGTTATTTGCAGTTGTATGAGCGTACACACGACTCCAGTGAACAGCAACGTTGCCTTGAAGAAGCCGCTGCGCGTTTGGGCGTTATGCGCGATTTAACAGACAAGCTTTTTGAATACGCAAAAGCAGTTGATGCAGATAGCCCGCTTACGCTTGAACCGATTAAGGTATTTGCGGTTCTGGCTGACGTGTTGGCAGGGATGTACCCGCAATTCGCTGAACACAACTGGAAACCGCGAATTGAATTTGAAGATGAAGATACCCTGGTGCTGGCGGATGTGGAAGCATTGCAACGAGTGTTCTCTAACCTGCTCACGAATGCGCTTCGCTATGGGGTGGATGCTCCCCACATTAAGCAGAAAGGATCTGCCGTAATTATTAGCAATGCCGTTGAGGATCCTTCCGCTATTGACGCTTGTCATTTGTTTGACCGCTTTTATCAAGCGGAATCGGCGCGCACCAGTGATGGATCGGGTTTGGGTCTTGCCATTGTGGCAAGCCTCGTAGAGCGTATGGGTGGCAGTGTTTCGGCGCACGTGCGCGAAGAAGAACTGTCTATCGAGTTTCAGCTGCAACCTGCATAAATGTGTTGGTGGGCGGTTGAAAATTGAGGGATTTTCGCCCTTTATTTACCTTTCTTTCCTCAAATAATCCGCCAGATAAGGAACAGCAAAAGAAACATACCCACGACGCGGCGCTTCAATAACACCCGCATCTATTAAGCGTTTGCGATACTTCTGAGCATAATCAGGTGTTACTTTCATCCGTTTAGAAATATCCGCCATTTTGCTCATGTCTTCGTCGAGAACCATTGCTTCAAGAAATGCTATGTCTTGATCGGATAATGCCGCTAAGGTTGTTTTGCAGACATCGTTTTCGAAATCGTTTTTAGAAGCTTGTAAAGCGCTTTGAATTAGAGATCCGTCTATGCTTCCATCATCGTTTGCGTAAAGACAAACGTTGTACCCAACAAGCTGTAGCATGTAGGGTGATCCAAAGGTAGCTTTTGTGAGGGTGGCTCTTTCTTCGGGAGATATTTGAACTCCTAATTCGTTAAAAGCTTTAGCAAAGAAAGCATCAATTTCTTTTTCGGGTAAAGGGCCTAAAGTAATTTTTCGGGCTCTATTAAGGAATGTAAGTACGTGATCGTTCAGGGTGGCGGAAATAGCAGCTGGAAGTCCCGCCATAACAAGAGCAATATTTGCTTGTTCACCAATCAGTTCCTGGTATGCGGCTACCAGTTGGCGAATTTCTGGGCTATTACCCTGAACTTCATCAACAAGAATAAGAATGCCTCGATTTTTGTTGTTTAACTTGCGGCAAAGGTGAGAGAGCTTATATTGGAAGCTTTTCGATTCTTGAACTTCTTTAGTGAATTGCAAGCCAACAGAAAAACCTAGTACGCCAATATTGCCACCAGTAAGATGGGTTTCTTTTTCGCTTAAGTAGCGCTCTCCGTCATCTTGGATTTTTTCTATAATGCGATCAAGCATATCTTCGGTTACTACCGTTGGATTCGCGACGATGAAACCCTGTTCACGAGCTCTATCAGCAAGCTCCCATAATAGAACGGTTTTTCCGGAACCACGTTGTCCTAGTAACATAATGGCTCGATCTCTATTTCCGGGTTTCTTATTAAGCCCTTCTAAAAACTCGTGTATTATTTCCTGCCTTCCAACTAGATAGCTAGGTCTATTTCCGAAAGCGGGAGAAAAAATAGTATCGTTACGCATAGTTATTCCTGTCTAAACCAATGACGAATAAGCGATCGCACTTGAAACTAAAGTGATAGGAAAATTGTTAGTAAAGATTTCGTTTAGTGCGACATTATTGCTTTTATGAGTCTTTTAGTTCAGTTTTCCTTTTTTTCCTATTTTTTCCTTTTTTTCCTATTCGTCAAGATTTAGTGCTGCAAAAAACAAAACTGGCAGTCATGATGGTGTGCCCCTGAGTTCTGTAGTCAAAATGCACTGTAGTAGTGCAGAATAGGAAGAAAATGCACCGTTGCAGTGCATAATTTACGATAAAATGCACTGTCGCAGTGCATTTGCGGGGATAACGGTTAAGTTTGCAGGAATAAACATGGATGTGGCATTCGCTGAAAAACTGAGTGAACTGAATAACGATTTCTATCGTAACCAAGCAGTTTCGTTTTCTGATACCCGTCATGCAAAATGGCCTGGTTGGGAACACTGTCTTGATGAAGTACGTGCTGCTTTTCAGGACGAACAAGCTTTGCGTGTTCTTGATATTGCCTGTGGTAATTTGCGCTTCGAAGAATATTTGGCTAAATATTGCGAAGAATGGTTAATGAACTGGCAAATCATTGTGAATGCATTGGATGCGTGTGACGATTTAATTCCTGAAACGTGCGCTGGTAAGCAGGTAATAAGGGATGCTCAGAAGAATAGTGGCGAGGCTAATGGGGTCAACAAAGTCAAAAAAGAAGGCAAGGCAAAAGATGTCGTATTGTCTGGCGATTTAGGCAAATCGGTTAAGTGCACTGCTTACAATATAGCGGTTACCTTTACTTATTGCGACATAATGCAGACTCTTGCAAATAACGCACTCAAGGATGTTCTGAAGTCTAAAAGCTTTAACGGAAAATCTGCGGATCTAACGGTAGCTTTCGGTTTTATGCATCATGTTCCGCTGCCTGAATGGCGCTTACAGCTGTTAAATAACATGATTTCTGCAACGGTGCCGGGTGGATTTGTCTGTATATCGTTTTGGCGTTTTATGGACAATGAAGCTATGGCAGCCAAGGCGCGTAAGACCCACAGTCGGGCAATAAATTACTTGGCTAAAGGCGGGTATTTTGACGATTGCTCTGAGGGAATGGGAGTACAAAGCACCTGGACTTCTGAGCAACTAGAGACAGGGGAGTCTCAAGGTGTAAGTAATGACAAATCCTGGAATGCCACCGCTTCCAAGCCCTGCGAATCTGACAACGAGGTTCGAAACGTTGCTGCTTTTGAGCTTCGCAAATCAGATATTTCGCAACAATTCAACGAAGGCGACTACCTGTTAGGATGGCGAAACACGCCAGGTGCCTATCGTTATTGCCATAGCTTTTCAGATGAAGAAACAGATTCTTTGGTTGCTTCGGTTGCCGACAAAGCTAAATGCGTTGCTCGCTTTCGCGCCGATGGTCGCACGGGGAATTTGAATGAATATCTTGTGTTGCAGGTTCGATAGTGCGTGATGTAGTAAAGCGCATCAGGCAGAAATTGTGACAAGCGCCCTGTCCGCTTGTCACCTGCTAGGGAGGCTAAACTCCTTGTGCTTTATCGCCCAAGCTCGGACACGAATATTTCAATATCCCTATTCACTTCATCAGGTGCATCGGTATTGGAATTATGCCCAGCGCGAGGAATTTCTACAAAAGACAGACCTGTTTTAAGCGCCCATTGCTGGTTGTATTTCTTAGCCATGGCGGCTTGATCGTTTTCTCCCCAAAGAAGCAGCGTAGGACAATTCGGTCTGCCAAAGGGGTTTGCTCCCGATTCGCTTTCGGTTTTCTTGATAGCTTCGGCGAGGATTTTGTAGCCATGAGCTGCAAGTTCGCAGAATTCTTTTTTGTTGTAGTGACTAATTATTTTCCGCATAAGGCTTTGCCCGTAGAGGGTGGTCGAGCAATTTTTAGCGGTCATACGCTGCAGCATTCCCCAGGGGATACTGCTATACATACCTTTAGTGTGCTTAAGCGCGGCAATTTCCCATTTGTGATAGTAGGAGCAAGCTAAGGGTGCCGAATCTATACTTACGAATCCCTTTGCATAACCGGGAAATAGCGACAAGAACGCTTGGGAAACATAACCACCCATAGACTGCCCTATCAAAATGGGGTTTTCAATATGTTCTGAAAGAAGGATGTCATGTAGCATAATGGCGAGGTCATCCATGGAGAAGTCCAGCTTAAAAGGACGCGATTTGCCATGGGCTGGTGGGTCCCATACTAGACAGTTCATGGTTTCGGCAAAGTAGCTTAGTTGCCTATTGAAAAGGCGATGATCGGCGGTAAGTCCTGGTAAAAATACCAACCAGGGAGCTTTAGGTGCTTTTTGACGCAATGGGAAATCGGGAGCCGATATTGAGGTATTCTGCTTCAGGCGCGAAAACATTACCGAAGCAGCCGCGTCGGGTGAAACCGAAAGTTCTTCTGCGAGCTTTTCTTCGGATTGAGTGTTTAGATATCCTTCGTTATAGAAAGCATCATCGCAGTTTTGGGCGTAAGATACCCAGTAAACAATAGTGCCTAATTCTGTTTTGTACCGACGTTCTTCCATGCTACCGTGCTATCCATTCCGTAAATTCCAAAATTATAGTAACGAAAAGTAGGTTATTTGGTGCTAGTCGTTTTTCTCTTGTTACACTAACAAGACCCTAGTGAAGCGACAATATATTGCTGAAAAACTTCGTGACGTTTACGGCTGATAAGATAGGGCTCAAATGATACATTACACTGTTTGCAAATGTCTTTAGAAGGAGGTGAGGCAAATGTCGAAAGGTAAACACAAGCGCAGTGGTAAGCCAAAAGCACAGCGCAAGCGTGCATGCGCTCCTAAATCAGGAGTGGTATGGCACCAGTCTGCCGAAGAAGCTACCTTGGCACAGAAACCGCATTTTAATGGTTATGCTTGCGGGCATGGTGCTCACGGTGATGCGAAATATAACCGCACACGCGAAAAACGTGCTTGGAAAAACCAACTAAGACAAGAAGGAGCCTCGCGGGGCTCCTTCCTTTTTGGTCTATGCAAGGGAAAACGTTATGGTAGCGTTTCCTCTTCCTAGAATGCTGCGCAGTTCATTAGCGCTTACTCCCTGGATTTTTCCAATAGGGGTAAAGTTCCATGAATTGGTGCCGTAATACACTACAAGCTGATTACCTTGGTAAAGGATAATATCTCCCGCTTCGGTGTTGGTAGGAGTGTCATTACGAGGCAAGCTTTGTCCAATTGGTCCAACTTTTTCCATGTTGGCATAGTCTTCCATATTGATAGTCAAAGGACCTTGTTCAAGTAGTTTCACCAGAGCTTCAGCTGAAGAATTATCCTCTAAGGTTGCGGTTAGTTCAGATCCATTCACGGACAGAATGATGGTATCGGTTATTTCACTAGACATAGCAGATGTTCCTTCCTGTTGATTTGAATGCTTATTTATTGAAGAAGTAGGTTGTTCGCTCTCTGTTGCCTCGTTTGTTCCAACGGACGTTGATTGTTGGTTGTTGTTCGCCTCAGTGGGCTCCGAACAGGCGCAAAGGCTTATGCACATTGCAAAGAAAGCGCTTGCTAGTAGAATGCAGAGCAGGCATCTTTGTGCGCGAGTGTTGCGTTCTAGTTTCATAGTGAAGCTCCAAAGGCCCTTAATTGTTCTGCCATTTCGGGAGACTTAGCGCGGGAGGTGGTTGCTTCGAATATGCCGCAATCTTTGACGCGGAAGTAACCGTGAAGGTAATCGTGGTAAATTCCTTCGGCATAGGTATAGACATTATTTGCACCAGAGCACAGAAGGAGTGCCATTTGCTTGCAGGAACGAGGAATTCCTCCAGCGTAAGTGCGGTGAATCAGACAATGCATTTGACCCGAAAATGATCCATAGTAAATTGGGCTTGCTATTGCAATCATGTCCGCATTGTCCCAAAGGGGATATACCAAATCCATATCATCGCGCTGGATACATGTTCCGTTTCCTTTAGTGTGGCAATGTTCACATCCGTGGCACCCATGAATGTTCATACGCGCAATATTAAGAATATCTACTTGATGTCCTGCGCTTTTTGCGCCTTCCACAAAAGCATGCACCATTGCAGCGGTACCACCTTGTGATCGGGGACTGCCATTAAGAACAAGAATATTCATAGGAGATCACCTTTGCCTTATTTTGCAAGTTCGATAGTTACGTCATAGGGACCGCTCAGCCTATGGAATACTTCAAGTGATCCATCAACGTGACCCATAATTACCTGATCGCCATAGCGCATGGAATTTTCTTCGTCATCAAAAAGTACCGCAAACCAGCCGCCACCAGGGTTGTAGTTGATGTCACCATTGGTCCACCCGTGATGCACCTGTTCTTCGTCGTAAGGCAATTCGAAAGGCATCTGTCCGCAGAAATCGATCCCAGTGCCATTAACGTGAACAGTGGTAGGTAGGTGCTCAGCAAAAGCTTTGGCGGTTTCGGTATCGTTAAGTTCGCCATAAACATCGGTATTACCAAAGTGCATAATAATTCGTTGCCCCATCTTGTCCTCCTAAAGAAATTATTTTCCAGGGCACAGTCCTTATCCCTTTTCCTTTTCTATTGTGGTGTGCAGGCGTAATTAGTACAATTACTTATATCTAATAATGCGATATAAGAAACAATTATGATTTGCGCATAAGCCAATTTGTTGGCTGCCTCTATGGGCTGGGTGGTGTATCAATGGAAATTCGTGTTCTTCGGTATTTTTTATCCGTCTGTGAAGAAGGATCTATGTCAAGCGCTGCGAAGAAGCTCCATGTAACGCAGCCGGCTTTGTCCCGACAGATTTCCGATCTTGAACGGGAACTTGGATGCAAGCTGCTCATGCGTGAAAGTCGTGGGGTTGTTCCGACTGATCAGGGTTTGTATTTGCGCCGCCGTGCCCAAGAAATTGTGTCTTTGGCGGATCAGACAACATCGGATTTTTGCAATAACGATGAAATAGTGGAAGGCGATGTGCATATTGGCGCTGGTGAAAGCGACGGTATGAGTGTGGTTGTGCGCTATATACGTGAATTTCGCGAGCGTTATCCCAACGTACACTTTCATTTGCATAGTGGAAATAGCGTTGATGTTTTGGAGCGTTTGGAGCGTGGGCTGGACGACTTTGCCATTCTTATGTCGTATCCAGAAATTAATCGTTATGCTCACATTCGGCTTGCGCCTACCGATGCGTGGGGCGTTCTTATGAAAAGTGATGATCCTCTTGCTAAAAAGGAAGTTGTGGGTCCTAAGGATTTGGCAAATGTTTCACTTATAGCGTCTGAACAGGCATTAAAAACAAGCGTTCTTACGCATTGGTTTGGGGAATATACTGAAAATTTAGAAGTGATTGCTACCTATAATTTGATTTCTAACGCAGTTCACTTTGCTCGTGAAGGAGCGGGTTATGTGTTAGGGCTTGATAAGTTGGTGGCCACCGGTGGGGAAACGGGTTTGGAATTTCGTTTGTTGTATCCGCCGGTGGTTTCAGTAATTGATTTTGCTTGGAAACGTAATCAGGTTCATGCAAGTGCTGCGCAGAAATTCTTGGAGTATGTACGCAGCCAAAATGAACGAAACTAGAACGAGACTAACCTTGGGTAAAGAGGATGAACGGTAAGGCTAGTCTCGCTTACTGCTTTTTGATGCAACTGTTGGATGTTGTCCATTATTGTGGCTGCTCCTGTTAGTGAATAACGTGGCAGCCGCTCTTACGCTCTTAGTGAGTATTGTACTGCTGCTCTTAGTCGCGCGTTAACTTGCGATGAATACGATGAGGTTTTGCGGCTTCTTCGCCTAAGCGCTCTACCTTATTCTTTCGGTATGCTTCAAAGTTGCCTTCGAACCAATACCAGTTGCCAGGATTTTCGTCGGTGCCTTCCCATGCCAAAATGTGGGTAGCAATGCGGTCTAAAAACATACGGTCATGGCTGGTAATTACGGCGCATCCCGGGAAAGCAAGCAGTGCTTCTTCTAAGCTTTCTAAGGTTTCAACATCTAAGTCGTTAGTGGGCTCGTCCAGAAGAAGCAGATTACCACCCTGCTTTAAAGTAAGTGCCAGGTTCAGACGATTGCGTTCGCCGCCGGATAATACGCCAGCAGGTTTTTGCTGGTCAGATCCCTTAAAGCCAAAGTTAGCTACATAGGCACGGCTGGGAATTTCTGCTTCGCCTACTTTAATATAGTCAAGGCCGTCAGATACTACTTCCCAAAGGGTTTTCTTAGGGTCTAATCCTTCACGGTTTTGGTCAACGTAAGAAATCTGAACAGTTTCGCCCAGTTCAAGGCTGCCGCTGGTAAGTTCTTCTTGACCAACGATCATCTTGAACAAGGTTGATTTACCAACGCCATTCGGGCCAATAACACCCACAATGCCATTGCGAGGCAAGGTGAAGGAAAGATCATCAATAAGCACTCGATCACCAAATGCTTTATGCAAATGCTCAGCAATCAAAACTTTAGAACCAAGACGGGGTCCTACAGGAATGCGGATCTCGTTGGCATCTACTGTTTTAATGCTGCGCGCTTCTGCTTCCATCTGTTCATAACGTTCCAAGCGTGCCTTGTTCTTTGCTTGGCGAGCTTTCGGGCTTGAGCGCACCCATTCCAATTCAGATTTCATGCGCTTGGCAAGTTTTGCCTGCTGCTGGCCCTGTGCTTCTAAGCGGGCAGCCTTGGTTTCCAAATAGGTAGAATAATTGCCCTTGTAGGGATAGAGCTGGCCGCGGTCAACTTCGCAAATCCATTCAGCAACGTTATCCAAGAAGTAACGGTCGTGCGTTACTGCGAGCACTGCACCGGGGTAGCGTTTCAAGAATTGTTCGAGCCATAATACCGATTCGGCATCTAAGTGATTGGTAGGCTCGTCTAAAAGAAGCAAATCGGGCGCTTCCAGCAGTAGCTTACACAGTGCAACTCGGCGACGTTCGCCTCCGGAAAGTACCTTAACAGGAGCATCGGGGTCGGGGCATTGCAAAGCGTCCATTGCTTGGGATAGCTGCGAATCTAAATCCCAGCCATTTGCCGCATCAATTTCAACTTGCAGGGTGCCCATTTCTTCCATAAGGGCATCAAAATCCGCATCGGGATCGGCCATTTCGGCACCAATGGCATTGAAGCGGTCGATTTTTGCAAGGATATCGCCGAAGGCTTGGCGAATGTTTTCAATAACGGTAGCTTCTTCGTCCAGAGGTGGCTCTTGCTGAAGAATACCTACGGTGTAACCTGGAGTTAAACGTGCATCACCTGCGGATACTTCTTCAAGTCCTGCCATAACTTTCAGAAGGGTAGATTTACCCATGCCGTTAGGGCCAACAACGCCAATTTTGGCACCAGGGTAAAATGAAAGGGTAACGTCATCTAAGATTACCTTGTCGCCAACAGCCTTACGGGCCTGGTACATTTGGTAGATAAATTCTGCCATTGGTTCGAGCCTTTCTAGTTCATGAATTGCGGGCTTATTGTCGCATGTTTAAGAAATATGTGCATCTTTGAAAAGTCACAACAAAACTTGCGAGGAATAATCTGTTGCAATTTATATATCTGAATCTCTAATTGAGCTGCCCAGGAAATCTTCATCATAGGGCATAGTGTTGGTAAAGGGGTGTTGTGTATCGCTTGCAAGCACCAGATAGTTATCCTCCAAGCCGAAATCGCTATCTTCGCAAGGAATAATATCAACGAAGGCGAATACTTCTTTGAGCGTAGTAACCACCTGTCGTAGAAAGGTAATATCTTCACCTTCGCACTCAGACACCACATTGGTGGCATATACGCCACCGGCCAAAAGACGCTCTTTGACAATCTGTGCTGCTTCAATGGTTGCGAGTGAAAGCACGGGGCTTTTACCGGAAAACGTGTCGTTTATGATTGCGACATAATGTTTATCGGTGGTTTCTAGAAAACGACGCCCGTCTGCCGTGATTAACATAAGACGGTCTGCGGCGTGTGGGATTTCTTCAAGAAGCTGATTGAGATAGAACCATTTTTGGGCGATAGCGGTTATCTTTTGATCGAGCTCTACTACCTCAAGCGATATTTCTGGTTTGGTGGCAATTGTATGCTTTGGCCACGCATAACCGCCGCCACCAATCATAAGAACAGGAATGTTCGATAGACTTGCTTTAGGGCTTGGCAGGTTAGCTTCGAAAACGTGGTCAAAAGCACGTTGGTAGGCGAAAACAGGAGTGTAGCGCTTTTCGTCTAAATAGGTTGCAGATTCATAGGCACCGTTTTGCTCAAGTACACGAACAGGATTTCCATTTTCGTCTTCTATTGTATGGATTTTAACAATGCCAGCTGAGGTTTTAGCTAAGCGAATACTGTTGTGATGTGCATAAATCAAACCAGCTGCAATTCCTGCAAGTGCACCAAGACCCAGAAAGACGGGTGTTGCATGGCGTAAGGATTGAGTAAATGAGCCAGTTACCATTTTAGAGTGTGTCATAAGATGCCTTTTGGGATTGATTGTGCGTTGCTTTGCTAGTTGTTAGTAATCTTTATTATCGTAAAACTGGTGGTAGTATAAAAGGCTTCGGAGCAAGAACGTGCGAAAGGATACGCGCGAAACCCATTTTATAACTGGGGTGTTTGTAGTTTCACTGTTATGGGTACTGCCAGTGATCAGTGTGCTGCAGTAGATATACTGGAATATTTGTAGACTTAGCTAGCTGCGTACTGAATATCTAAGGTAAGCCTGTTATTCCGAATTCATTAGTGCGGTTTTTTGAAGGGATTGAAGTGAATCAACTGAAATATCGTGCAAAAAACGAAAATGTAGTTGGTCATGTAGCTGCACTGTTCACTATTTTGGTGTGGGGCACCACCTTTGTTTCGACAAAAGTTCTGCTGGTTGATTTTTCTCCTATAGAGATTCTCTTCATTCGTTTTGTTATGGGACTCTTAGCGTTGTTTCTTATTGCACCAAAGCTAACGCGCTGGATGGGCTGGAGGCATGAACGTCTTTTTATGCTGGCAGGTTTATTTGGCGTAACGCTGTACTATCTACTAGAAAATATTGCGCTTACCGGAACGCTTGCCACTAACGTAGGGGTTATTGTTTCTGTTTCACCTTTCTTTACGGCAATGCTAGAACGGCTGGTAAATAAAGGGAATTCTTTATCTGCTCAGTTTATTTTGGGCTTTGTTCTGGCAATGGCGGGAATTTGCTTAATTAGTTTTTCTGAATCGGGCTTTACGTTTAGTTTTTCAGGGGACGTTTTAGCACTTTGTGCTGCGTTGGTGTGGGCATGCTATTCGGTTTGTATGACACGTATTAGCAAGTTAGGTTTACCGACGGTACGAGCAACGCGGCGCGTGTTTGAATACGGTGTTTTGTTTATGATTCCGGCGTTACCGTTGTTGGGCTTTTCTCTCGATGCGACTGCTTTGACGGAGCCAGTTAATCTAGGTAATTTGCTTTTCTTGGGACTAGGTGCTTCTGCTGCGTGCTTTGTAACCTGGAATTTTTCGGTCAAGCGTTTAGGGGCAGTAGTTACGAGCGTTTATATCTATTTAGTTCCGGTTATTACGGCTCTTGCGTCGTGGATTGTTTTGGGCGAACAACTTACTGGGATTGCATGGTTTGGTGTTGCACTTACCATTGCGGGACTGTTCGTTTCGCAAGGTGCTGAGTTTTTGAAGGCGCGAAAACAACAGGTTTAATTTTAAGACGCGAAAAGGGCAGGGATGATTGGCGGATAAGAACCTCATTATTGGAAGATGTCCGCAGGGCTACCTATTACTTCCTTTGCGTTTTTTTGAGATGACCCTGTGCAAAAAGAACTGCCTCCCTATTCGGGAGGCAGTTCTTGTAGAAGCAAAATAACTTCTAAGATTTTGTGGTCCTCGAAACTTCTGAAGGGAGCTTCGAGAAAGGATTTCAATAAGAAATTCTGAAACCCTTGAAGTGTTCGAACCCTCTGTCTTTAAGGAAGAATGAAAGACAATGCGTGGGACTGCAAGAATACCAGCAAGCACAGCACTACCAACATGCCAATACTCCAAGGAATAACCTTCTTGAACAGGTTAGATTCAGTTTCGCCCGTCGTAACCGCAGCAATTGCCAAGGACTGAGGCGAAATCATCTTGCCAATAACGCCACCCATGGTGTTAGAAGCCAAGAACAAATCGGGCGTTACATGGGCCAGTGAAGCATTGGACTGAGCTGCTTCGTACTGCAAGCTGGAGAACAAAGCATTTGCAGACGTGTCCGAACCGGTAACGGCAGTGCCAACCCAACCAAGCATAGGAGAAAGCAGGGCAAATACTGCACCAGTGCTTGCTAAGAATTGACCAATGGAAATGGTCTGGCCGGAGAAGTTCATGATGTAGGCAAGACCCAAAACAAGCACGATGGTCAAGGAAGAAAAGCGCATAGCTACAAAGGTGTGACCAAGCTGCTTGAAAGAAGATCCTAATGTAATCTTAAACATACCCTTATTGGTAAACAGCGCATACACAATGGTGGTTAGTACTGCAGCAATAAAGAGCATCGTACCAGGGTTGGAAAGAAGGTTAAGCGTGTAGGTGGTTCCAGGGTCGGCACCTGCGGCATTTAATACATTGCCTGCAAGGCCTGGGAAAGGAATCTTGATGTCAGTACTTGCCAGAAGCGTGGGAATACCAAGCTTACAAACAGCAAATACGGCAACAACAATAATGTAGGGAACTAAAGCCATCCATGCGCGTACAGCAGGAAGTTCGGTTGCTTCAGCTTCATGAAGAGGAGCCATACCGAAACGCTCACGAGCTTCGTTAACATTCCTTGGCTTTACGAACTTTAAGAAAATAACGCTTACGCCCAAGGAAACCAATGCGGCACAAACGTCGGTCAATTCGTAAGCGAAGTGGTTAGAGCACCACCACTGAACAATAGCAAACGATGCGCCAATAACCAAAGCGTGCAGCCAGCAGTCGCGCAAGCCCTTGCGACCGTCAAGAATAAGCAGTACCAACAAAGGAACTACCAGCGCAAATAAAGGAGCCTGATAACCAACAAGAGCAGCTACGTGCTGGGCGGTTTCCAGGGCAGCAGAAGCATCACCTGCAGCAACCATGTTACCTGCGGTGGTGATAGGAGTACCAGCAGCACCGTATGCAACAGGTGCGGTGTTGGCAATAAGAACTGCGAGAGCTGCCTTCATAGGCTTTACACCTAAAGCCAGAAGCATAGTTGCAGTAATGGCGATAGGGGCACCAAAACCAGCAAGCGCTTCAAGCAAACCGCCAAAGCAGAAGGCAATCAGTACGGCCTGAACGCGAATATCGCCGCCGCCAACAATATCAAAAAGGCTCTTAAAGTCTTCCGAGCGACCCGAAACAGAGGTTACCTCGTAGAACCATACTGCCATGATAATGATGAACACGATAGGGAAAGCACCATAACAAGCGCCTTGCAAGCCGGAAAGGAATGCAAGATGGGCAGGCATATGGAACGCGAGTACTGCGACCAAAAATGCAACAAACAAAGCGATAGCTGCAGACACATGTGCCTTTGCCTTCACGCCAACCAGCATAATGAAGAATGCGGCAAGCGGAATACATGCTACTAACGCCGAGAGAGCAAGGTTGCCTGCAACGGGATCAACCACGGCTTGAAACATAAAGCCTCTCTTTCAAATCGGGAACAAATACTTGATAAGACATTTCCGAGGCGGTTTCTTAAGAGGTTTGAGAGGTGCTCCTTAAAGCTAACCGAAGAAATGACTCACAATTTTTTAACGTATTCATACTAATGAGACGAAAAGATTTGTCTTGTCTTGGTCGGCTGGCGGTTAATTGTGAGCTATGAGGGGACAAATTTGCTTGTTTGCGGGTCGCAAAATAGCCTCAAGAGAAATTATCTATGGCTAACACTGCCAGGTGATAAGGGAATTTAGTTTCGCTACGTAAGTAAGTGGAGTGGGGAGCAGGATTTGGGATTGCTCTTGCATTGGTGATGCTGCTGCCAATTAGAAGGTCTGATCAGTGATTGTTTACTACGCAGGTAGTCAAAATAAGAAGTGCTTGGCATTGGTGGTACTGCCGCCGAAAAGATGGATGTTTTAACGAATGAGCAGTGGTGTTTTCGGGTATGCTAGCCTCGCGTACGAAAGGCGCAGATTTGTATGAGCCGATCGCCTGCAGAGATGTTGGTGCGTTGGGGTATTTATATGCAAGCAAGCATTTTGATACTTACGAGGCATACAAGGCGCACTAAGTTAAAGTCAGGTTAGAAACGGGTAAGCCTAGAAAAGAGGAATGTCATGTATGTAACGTGCTTAGATCTTGAAGGAGTTCTTGTTCCAGAGATTTGGATTGCCTTTGCTGAAGCAAGTGGAATTCCAGAATTAAAGCGCACTACGCGTGACGAACCCGACTACGACAAGCTTATGAAGTTTCGCTTGGATATTTTAAAAGAGCACAATTTGGGTCTGAAAGAAATTCAGGACGTAATTGCAACCATCGATCCTATGCCCGGTGCTAAGGAATTCTTGGATGAATTGCGTACGCTGTGTCAGGTAATCATCATCAGTGATACCTTTACTCAATTTGCTAAGCCCTTGATGGAAAAGCTTGGTTGGCCTACGTTATTCTGCAATGAGTTGGTGGTAGCCGAAACAGGCGAGGTGACTGGCTTTAAGATGCGTTGCGATCAGTCGAAGTTGACGACGGTTCGTGCGTTGCAAAGTGCCGGTTTGGAAACCATTGCAGCGGGAGATAGCTTCAATGATCTTGGCATGATTAAAGCAAGCAAAGCAGGCTTTTTGTTTAAGAGTACCGATTCTATTAAGGCGGACAATCCTGATGTTCCTGCTTTTGAAACCTACGAGGAACTTATGACGGCTATCAAAGGAGTGATTCTGTAAAGAAGCATTTTGGTAGTACGTCAGGCGGCGCGTCACTTGTATTGCTTGCGGATAAATGTCCTGCGGGTAAACGTGATTTAGTTCCATACATTTGATTTTTAAAGCACTCGTATTGATTACGGGTGCTTTTTTATCGGAGAACGAGTTTGTTGGTTCACTTTTTCTATAACCCGCAAAGTGACAGTTTAGTGAAAAGAGTAAATTATTTTAGTCGCTAAATAATTAAGTAACTAAAATAACTTTCACCTTGGTTTGCAAAACTAAAAGTGAACGTTATCAACGGAGGCTGCCTTGCAAGATATTGAAAATCTTAAAGAGGAATTCATCCACATGATGAGGTTGCTCCATCGTGAGCAATTTCATCCTATTTGGACATCGGGCAAAGTGTCGAAGCCTGAAATGCATACGCTGATGTGCGTATGGGCAGCGCAAAGTCATCAAAAAGAAGCTCGCCCTAGTGCGCTTGCAAAATATTCGCAGGTTTCTCCTAGTGCAATTTCTCAAACACTCAAAACCTTAGAGGAAAAAGAACTGGTAAAGCGGGTTCGTTCAGAAAAAGACTCACGGTCGGTGGTAATCGTGCTAACCGAAAAAGGCCGCACGTTTGTTAATGAAATACAAGAAATCCGGTCACGTTATTTCAATGAAATGTTTGAAGTTATAGGTGTTGATGATATGCGGGCGCTTATTCGCATCACGCGTCGAGTGCTTGATTTTTGCGAGTCCAAGCATGACGCGTATGGAAGCAAGATAATGATCGATAATGCAGCGAATGAAGAAATGCCAGATATGCCTTCGAAGCAATCTGCCGGGGAGGTTTTGCCGTGCGAATAATTCAGTATCTTAAAAGTTCAAAAGTGGCAGTAGTGCTTATTACCCTGTTGCTAATCGTACAGGCTTTTGCAGATTTGTCGCTGCCGCGTTATACCTCCGATTTGGTTGATGTAGGTATTCAGCAAGGCGGTATTGAACACGCTTCTCCTGATGAAATGAGCACAACAACGTTCAACTATGTTTGTATGCTTGCCGATGACGAAGCGGAAGATCTTATTCGTGCTTCTTACGAGCAAGACGCTGCAAATGATATGTCTGACCAGGGGAATTCAACCAAGGATTCCACCAGGAGTAGCTCCGATCAAGGCGACTCAACCAAAGATTCCACTAAGGATAGCGCAGGTCAGGGCGATGCTGTCCAAAATGACAGGACGCATTATGTTCTTACCGATCAAGGAAAGGAAAATCGCAGTGAGCTAAATGCGGCAATTGCGCTTCCTATTGTGTTGGTGCATATGTCCGATATCATGGGTGGAGAAAACACGGCGACTTCAAGCAATGATTCAAATAGCTCAAACAGTGAATCAGATGCGAATACTTCCACTGGCGATATGGACGCCAGTGCTTCAAATATCACTTCAGACAACGGCACAAAAGCCGGTACTCTGAATGGTGCTTCGGGCAACGGTACTTCAGGTGATGTTTCGGCGCAAATGCAGGCTCTCTTGCAACCAGGCTCGTTCGATTGGGCGCAGCTGTATGCCGCCTATGAATCGGGCGCTATTAGCAAAGCGGATATTCAATCGTTTATCGATCAAGCGCGCCAGGCTTTTGGTGGCATTGACGATTCGCTTATTCAACAGCAAGCAATTGAAGCAGTAAAAGCCGAATATGAAGCACTTGGCATGGATCTTGGTGCTATTCAGTTGCGCTACCTTGCCTGGCTTGGTGCGCAAATGTTAGCGGTAGCGGCTTTAATGATGGCGGCTTCCATATCGGTTGGTTTTGTGGCATCGCGTACCGCAGCTAAAATTGCGCGAAATTTGCGTGAACGTCTTTTCGAAAAGGTCGTATCTTTTTCCGATGCTGAAGTGCAATCGTTTTCAGCAGCTTCTCTTATTACGCGTGGTACCAACGACATCCAGCAAATTCAAATGGTGCTGGTAATGTTTTTGCGTATGGTTTTGTACGCGCCTATTTTGGCAATTGGCGGCATCATCATGGTTTCACAGACAAACCTTGCGATGAGCTGGATTATCGTGCTGGCAATCGTCATTATTGGTATAGTAATTGCCCTTTTAATGGCGTTAGCACTTCCTAAGTTCAAAATTATGCAGAAGCTTATCGACCGCGTTAATTTGGTGTCGCGTGAAATGCTTACGGGTATGTCGGTTATTCGTGCGTTTGACAGACAGGAATATGAAGAAGCGCGTTTTGATGAAGCAAGCACGGCGCTGTATAAAACCCAGTTGTTTACCAATCGTGTTATGACTTTCATGATGCCTACCATGATGTTGGTCATGAATGGTGTTTCTGTTTTGATTGTTTGGGTTGGCGGTTCCTATATTGATGCGGGTGTAATTCAGACGGGCGATATGATTGCGTTTATCACCTATTCAATGGTTATTGTTATGTCGTTTTTGATGATCAGCATGATAGCTATTATGCTTCCTCGTGCCGATGTGGCGGCACAACGCGTTAATGAAGTACTCGGTACGGAAAATAGCATTCACGATCCTCAGCAATCCCAGGTCGAAAAACTTGATACGCATGCAAAAGGTTTGTCAGTTGAATTTGACCACGTAACGTTTGCCTATAGCGAAGGAAGCGATCCGGTACTTAAAGATATTTCCTTTGTGGCAGAACCCGGTAAGACAACCGCCATTATTGGCTCTACCGGTTCAGGAAAATCAACCATCATGAAACTCATTGAACGTTTTTATGATGTAACGCAAGGATCAATCCGCGTTGGGGGAGTGGATATTCGCGATCTGAAGCAGCATGAATTACGTTGTGAATTAGGCTATGTGCCTCAGAAGGCATTTCTGTTTTCAGGGACTATCGAATCAACTATTGCGTATTCAGATGCAGAAATGGACAAAGAGCGTGTACGCAAAGCGGCGGATATTGCTCAGGCAAGCGAATTTATCGATACAAAAGATAAGGGTTTTGCTTCAGAAATTAGTCAGGGTGGTACCAATGTTTCTGGTGGGCAGCGGCAACGTTTGTCTATTGCGCGTGCTTTAGCGAGCAATGCCCGTGTGCTGTTGTTTGACGATAGCTTTTCTGCGCTTGACTATGCAACCGATGCGCGTCTGCGCCATGCGCTTGCCACCGAAGCAGCAGGTAAAACCGTTATAGTGGTGGCGCAGCGTATTGCTACCGTGCTTACTGCGGATAAGATTTTGGTTTTGGAAGATGGCGAATTAGTTGGTATGGGTACGCATAAAGAATTGCTGTCTACCTGTCCTACCTATAAAGAAATTGCTCAGTCGCAACTATCGGAAGAAGAGCTGGAAGGGGGTGCTGCATAATGGCCGAGAAGAATAATAATAATACGCAAACATCTGCAGCTCAGTTTGCTGTCCAGTCTGAAGCTCAACCCGCAGCTCAGCTTGTAGACCAACCTACCGTCCAACCCTCTGCTCATACCGAAGCACACGATGATTCTCCTATTGCAGCTCGCGCAGGAGCTGGCAGGCGGCGTGGTCATGGGCCAGGCGGTCATCATCACGGCATGATGCCAGGCGAAAAAGCCAATGATTTCAAAGGCTCTATGAAAAAGCTTATTCAATTCATGGGGCGTTTCAAAATCGCTATTGGTGTGGTGTTTGTTTTCGCAATTGCTTCTACTGCCTTCAATATTGTGGGACCCCGTGTTCTTTCAATGGCGACAACGGAATTGTTTGAAGGTATTGGTGCCAAAATTGCAGGTACGGGCGATATCGATTTTAATGCGGTGGGTACCATCTTGCTTATTACGTTGGGACTCTATGCCTTTTCTTCGGTATGTTCTTTTGTACAAGGCTGGTTAATGACGCATGTGACACAAAAAACCACCTATCTTTTGCGTCAGAAGATTTCCCAAAAAATGGATGCACTTCCTATGGGTTATTTTGAGCGTACGAGCACGGGCGATATCTTGTCGCGCATCACCAACGACGTTGACACGCTTGGCATGAACTTAAACCAAGGAATCATAACGCTTATTACTTCTATTACCACCATTATTGGTGTGTTGGTAATGATGCTGAGCATGAATGTTTTCATGACACTTATTGCTCTTTTAGTCATTCCGCTTTCTGCCGTTTTAGTAAAAGTGGTAGTAAGTCGCAGTCAAAAGTATTTCCGCATGCAGCAAAACCGCCTCGGTGCTATTAATGGCCAGGTGGAAGAAACCTTTTCCGGTCAGGCGGTGGTACGTGCCTTTGGTAAGGAAGAAGAAACGCTGGAAAAATTCCGTAAAACAAATGCGGAATTATACGAATCGGCTTGGAAATCCCAGTTTTTATCAGGCTTAATGATGCCGGTAATGAATTTTGTCAGCAACTTAGGGTATGTTGCGGTTGCCGTTGCGGGCGCACTGTTTGCTATCAATGGACGCATTACCGTAGGTGATATTCAGGCGTTTATTCAGTATGTGAAAAACTTTACTCAGCCTATTACTCAGTTGGCGCAGGTATCTAATGTGCTGCAACAAATGGCAGCAGCTGCAGAACGTGTTTTTGAATTTTTGGATGCCGAAGAAGAACCTATTGAGCAGGCTAAGGTACAGGCAAAGGACATAACCAGCGATGTTGAATTCGACCACGTTCGCTTTGGCTATGATCCTGAAAAGCCTATTATTAAAGATTTTTCTGCCAAGGTATCTGCTGGTCAAACTATTGCGTTGGTGGGACCAACAGGTGCGGGTAAAACTACCATGGTGAAGCTTCTTATGCGTTTTTATGACGTGAATAGTGGTGCTATTCGTATTGGTGGGCATGACGTGCGCGATTTCGATCGTGATGATTTACGTTCGCTTTTTGGCATGGTGCTGCAGGATACGTGGTTATTTAAGGGTTCAGTTCGCGAAAATATTCGTTACGGTCGCCTTGATGCGAGTGATGAAGAAGTGGAAGCAGCAGCAAAAGCAGCCTTTGCAGATACTTTTATTCGCACCCTTCCGGGTGGCTACGATATGGAAATAAACGAAGATGCAAGCAATATCAGTCAAGGCCAGCGTCAGTTGCTTACTATTGCGCGTGCCGTGCTGGCTAACCGCAAGATGCTTATCTTGGACGAAGCTACTAGCTCGGTAGACACGCGTACGGAAGAGCGTATTCAGATGGCAATGGATAATCTTATGAAGGGCCGCACTTCGTTTGTTATTGCGCATCGCTTGTCCACTATTCGCAACGCAGATCTTATCTTGGTGTTGCATGAAGGCGATATTGTGGAACAGGGTACTCACGAAGAGCTGCTGGCACGTGGCGGAGCCTATGCGGATTTGTATAATTCGCAATTTGCGGAATAGGGCATGTGGTATATTGGCTTGGTACAACAACTAGCAGGCTGAAAGATGCTGCTTATTAAGTTTATGACTTTATGTTCCTCCCAAGCCAGATTCGCTTTTTTCTGCACGCAAGAAAGCAACTAGCGCGGCAAGGCGAATTCGACGGATGATTAATCAAATCCCAAAATCTTTACTCGAAAACCTGGGGCCGCGCTCACCTTATGCTTTCTTGCTGTGCAGCGCTCATATGGCTTGATCAGAAAACAAAGTCATAAACTATTAAGAGTTTTTATCAGAAATTGCGATCAAGAATTACCATTAAGAATCATTCTGCCGAGGCGGTATCTGACATCGAAAAAGCTCTGGCGTACAGAAACGCCAGAGCTTTGCAGACAGGATTTAATTACTTGCCAATGCGTTAATCTAAAGAATCCAGAAGAAGTGGCTACTTTGCCTTTCCCTGATTTGCCACCGCATTAATCTTCGCTGCAATGGTGGCTTCGTCACCTACATAGCGCTTATCCAATACATTGAAGTCCTGGTCGAAGGTGTAGACCAGCGGCACACCGGTAGGAATGTTCACGCCTACAATTTCATCGTCGGAAAGCTTGTCGAATTGCTTTACCAAAGCACGCAAGGAATTGCCGTGCGCCACAATCAAAACGCGTTTGCCATCACGCATCTGCGGCTCGATAGTTTCTTTAAAGTAGGGCCATGCGCGTGCGATAGTATCTTTCAGACATTCAGTCAAAGGCATTTCATCGGCGGGAGCATCACGATAAGGAGCCAACAAACGAGGATTACGCTCGTCGTCTTCAGCAAGGGCAGGGGGCTGAACATCAAAGCTACGACGCCAAATTTTAACTTGGTCTTCGCCATACTTTGCAGCGGTGTCAGCTTTGTTAAGACCCTGCAAGGCACCATAATGACGTTCGTTTAAACGCCAGGTTTTAATAACGGGAAGCCATTCGCGATCCATGGATTCCAAAACCAAGTTAAGGGTATGAATGGCGCGCTTAAGATAGGACGTATAGCATACGTCGAAGTCGAATCCAGCTTCGGAAAGCGCGCGGCCACCTTCTGCTGCTTCTTTGCGACCAGTGTCAGTAAGGTCAACATCCATCCAGCCGGTGAAGAGGTTGAGCTTGTTCCATTCGCTTTCCCCATGACGAATGAGTACGAGCTGCATGGTCGTGTCTGTCATAAAAAGTCACCATCTTTCTTAGTAGGCGAAAACCAATAGGTAAATACTGGTTCGCGAAAATACCAACAAAATTATACCCATACGATAGTGAACTCGAAATACAGAGCGGACGAGCGTTGTGTTTGGTCGTGCGTAGGGTTCATGTGGTTTTCGGAGGTTCAATCTCGAAAACCAAGGCGTGTCTAGCGCTTTAACTTTTAACAAAGCTAAAAGTGAAATCCGCTCTGCTTGCTGGAGTAGTGGTACTAAGCTTGATTATTATGGGTGTCATTTTGTCTACCATGCAGGATGACATCTCTTTAAATAACTATCGCGCTGATATTCAGCGTGAAATGGATGAATTGCCAGTGCTGCTGGAAACGGCTCATGATGAAGCAATTCAAAACGAGGAAACGTTTGACGCGATTTATCAATCCAAGGCTGCAAGCGTTGCTTTTATGGCAAACAACAACACAGGCTATAAGGCAACTGATGCCAAAATGCGTGAATACAAAGGTATGCTTTTGGTTGATAACGCTATGTTTGTTTCTCGCGATGGCAAGGTTTTAGCAAAAGCGCAAGACACTCCAGCAGATTTCAGCTATGCGCGCTATAACGAGCTTCGTAGCGTATTCGACACGGGTGAACCTTCGGCAGCGGTCGAAGTAACCTTCGCTGAACAAAATCAAACATGGCGCTATTATTCTGCCCGCATTGACGACAATACCATGGTAGTAATTGAACAGAATCCTGCTGAGTTGACAGAACTCTACGATAATATCGGCGGTTTTGAGCAGCGTCAGTGTTGGTCAAACAGGCTATGTATTTGCTATTTCGGGTAAAGATTATGTTGTTAGCTATCATCCCAACGCGGAACTTATTGGTAGTGATGCGCTGAGCGATGGCATGAACGTTTCTAATCTTGAAAACGGTACGTTTACCTGGCTTACCTTTAATGGGAAACGTTTGTATTGCGGCGTTTCCGAAATTGAGGGGACGTACTATGTTTCTGCAGTTCCCGAAAGCGAATTAATTGCTTCTCGCAACCTTACCGTAGGGGTAATTCTTTTCATTTTCTTCTCGGTAGCAGCGATAGTTGCGCTGTATGGCATTTTCGTTATGCGTGAAGACGAAAAACGTGGCTACAATCCTGAAAACTTCAAGACAATAGGCCCCTTGCGCTACAACAAAGCAGTTGGTCGTAAGGCTATTATCCTTTCGTTTGTAGGCTTACGGTAATCATCCAAAAGTTGCTTCATATGTTAGCGGGAGTGTTTGGTGCTCGCGGCGAAACCATGTGTCGTTTGCTGAGCAGCTTTATTAAATATGCAACCATCATTGGTATGGTGTATTACTGCTTGATGCTTATTGGTATCGACACCACCACGCTTTTGGCTTCAGCTGGTATTTTGTCTATCGCCATTACGTTTGGTGCAAAAGAATTGGTATCCGATATTTTGAGCGGGTTGTTCATTATCTTTGAAGGTGAATTCCGCGTTGGTGACGTAATTCAGGTTGGATCACATTCCGGTACCGTAATGGAAATTGGTGTGCGTACCACCAAGATTAACGATGGCTCAGGCAATGTGATTATCATTCGCAACAGTGAAGTAAGCAACGTTACCAATATGACCAAGGAATCTTCGTATGCATCGGTTGATTTGGATATTGAATACGGTGAATCGCTTGAGCGCGTTGAAAATATCCTGAAAGATGAATTCCCTACAATTCGTCGTCGTTTGCCTTCCATCGAAGATGGTCCTTTCTACAAAGGTGTTGTTTCGCTTGAAGATAACAGCGTTACCATTCGTGTTGTTGCTAAATGCGATGAAGGTGACCGTGTGCAACTTGGTCGCGATTTGTTACGCGAAATGAAGCTTATCTTCGACGAGCACGAAATTAAGATTCCATATTTTCAGGTAGTTGTGCATCAGCCTTCGGAATATAAGAAAGCAACCATACGTGAACAGTTGCGTGCCGATAAGTTTAACGACGATCAAAAGGTGGCAGCTCGTGATGTGGGAAACGAAGCAAGTAAAAAATAACTGTTAAAGCGAGCAAGAAGTTAAAAAGTTTGGCACGTGATTCGATACATTGCTCGGCATGTGACTCGATGCATTATCCGGCGTGCGAGAAAAAAGCTTAAAGGCTCGTGTAGAACATGGCCCAAACTGTAAGAGAAGGACTGAAAACAAGTGTTTTCAGTCCTTCTTGTTTCTTTTCCCTGTACAGGAATAAGGACAGGGCTAGAGCGCATTGCTTGTTATGATAGAAAGAGAGGCGCTACTACTGGAAGGAACTTCCTATGATTACCTACGATTTTTCTGGCAAAGTTGTTGTTGTTACCGGTTCTGCTCGTGGTATTGGACGCCGCATTGCGGAACGTTTTTATGGGGCAGGAGCAAGCGTTGCTCTTTGCAGTATTTCGAAAACAGGCAAAGAAGAATTGATGCAGGAAATTGCTGGTAACGATCGTAGCCGTATTATGGCGTTGTCGGTAGATGTTTCGCACCCTGAAGAAATAGCAAGCTTTTTGCAAGCGGTGGTAGACAGGTTTGGCACCATTGATGTTTTGGTTAATAACGCAGGGATTTATTCAAAAGAGGATACGTGTGAGGTAACGGAAGCCCAGTATGACAAAGTGCTTGACGCTAACTTAAAGTCAGTATTCTTTGCTTGTCAGTGGTTTTTTAAGCATCACATTGCATCGGGAACTACCGGCAATGTAGTAAATATCGCTTCGGTTAGCTCCGTCACTTACGTGCCCGACAATGCACTATATAACGTAAGTAAGGCAGGCGTGGTAACGCTTACCAAAACCTTTGCACGCGACATGGGTAAACATGGCATTCGTGTTAATGCGGTAGGTCCAGGCAGTATACCAACCGATTTGAACACGGCTTTGTATGCCGATCCTCAAAAGGAAATAGATTTATGCAACAAAATTCCCTTAGGTCGTCGGGGAACTAAAGATGATATTGCTAACTGCGTGTTGTTCTTAGCGAGTGAAGAATCCAGCTACCTTACCGGACAAGTTATTTATGCTGAAGGCGGCTGGCTTTTGGTATAGCAGGAGCAATGAGGATAGCGCTTAATCAAGTGCGAAGAGGTTGCAAAAGGGCACTTTTCGTTTAGGAGCTTAGGTATGAATGAAATTAAATGTCCGCATTGCGGGAAAGTATTCCAGGTGGATGAATCAGGTTTTGCCGACATTGTTAAGCAGGTGCGCGATGCGGAATTTCAGCGAGAGCTGTCACAGCGCGAAAAAATGATGCAGGCGGATAAAGAGCAAGCGCTCGCGTTGGCGGCATCGCAGGCACAAGGCAAACTGCAGGAAAGTCTTGCAGCAAAAGATGCCTCTATGCAGCAAGTGGTAGCACAGCGTGATGCTGCTATTTCGGAATTGAAAGCGCAAGTGGATGCGCTGTCGCGTGAAAAAGAACTGTATGCGCAAAATGAAGTGGCTAAGGTTTTGCAGGAACGCGAAGTGGCCCTTGTTCAAGTTCAGCGAGAACGCGATGCTCTTCAAGCGCAAATTAAACGTGAACGTGAAAATCTTCAAGCCCAGTTAAAGCAGCAGGAAAGCAGTGCGGCGCTTGCGCAAGAAAAGTTGGCTGCTTCTCTTCAGGGTACGGTTGCTGAAAAAGATGTGCGCATCACGGAACTTGAGCAACAATTAGCCAACCAGCAGAATGCTTTTGCTGCTGAGAAGGAACTTGCAGTTACGCAGGCGAAGGTTGAAGTTGAACGCGAGCGCGATGCTTTGAAGGCGCAAATGATTCACGAGCGTGAATCGCTTCAGGCGAAGGTAGAGCACGAACGCGAAACGCTTAAAGCGCAGGTTGCCTTGAAAGAAGTAGAAAAAAGTCAGCGCGAAAATGAGCTAAAAGTGCAGATGGCTGAAAAGCTTCGCGCCAAAGACGAACTGATTGCCTATAAAGACCAAGAGATTGAACGCTATCGCGATATGAAAGCGCGTCTTTCTACCAAAATGCTGGGAGAAACCCTAGAACAGCATTGCGAAATTGAATTCAACCGTTTGCGTGCTACGGCATTCCAGCATGCGTATTTCGAAAAGGATAACGATGCTTCATCGGGGTCAAAAGGGGATTATATTTTTCGCGAAACTGATGAAGATGGAAACGAATTGGTTTCCATTATGTTTGAAATGAAAAACGAACAGGACGATTCAACGCATCGCCACAAGAATGAAGATTTCTTTAAGAAGTTAGATGCCGACCGTAAGCAGAAGAAATGCGAATACGCCGTGCTCGTTTCGCTTCTGGAGCCTGAAAGCGAATTGTATAACACGGGCATTGTGGATGTGTCGTACCGCTACGAAAAAATGTATGTCATTCGTCCACAATTCTTTATTCCGCTCATCAGTATTTTGCGCAACACTTCTCAAAGTGCGTTGGAATACAAAGCGGAATTAGCGCTGGTGAAAAAGCAAAATATTGATATAACGAACTTCGAAAACGAAATGGAAGATTTCAAGCAGAAGTTTGGACGCAATTATCGCTTGGCAAGCGAAAAGTTTAAGAAGGCCATTGATGAAATTGATAAGACCATTGACCATCTTTTAAAGACCAAAGAAGCGCTTTTGGGATCGGAAAATAACTTGCGTTTGGCTAACGATAAAGCCGAGGCGCTTACTATCAAAAAGCTTACGCGCAATAATCCCACGATGAAAGCGAAATTCGAAGAGCTGCATTCAGCACCTTCACTTGATGAGGGACAAGAAGAAGCTTAAAGTCTGAATTAACTAAGGAGCGCTGGCTGCGTGCAGGATCGTGCAAAGTTAATCTTGTAGTTCTTTGCAGTTCTTTCCGCAGTCTTTCCGAGAGGGGTTAGCATGGCTAAAAAGGGGAGCAAGAAAAAGTCGGGTAAAAAGGCAGAGCAAAAACTAATTGATGATGCCTTTCGTGAAAAACTAGCCAATATTCTGGCTCAAACTGCGCAGGATAAAGCAACGGATACGAAGGATTCTCCGCTTGGTGCAGCGTATCGCCGTGGGCCTGTTTTAATGCGCGGTGCTATGATTCCGCAAGATAATACTACGGGCAATTTGATTGCCAGTTCGCACAGCAGTCATGATACTGACTGGCTTCATGCCGACCCTTGGCGCGTGATGCGCATTCAGGCTGAATTTGTTGATGGGTTTGGTGCACTTGCAGAAGTAGGTCCTGCAGTTGCGGTGTTTGGATCGGCCCGAACGCAGCCTACCGATTTGTACTATGAAGAGGCAGTTTTAACGGGAGCGCTTCTTGCTAATCAGGGAGTGGCGGTTATCACCGGTGGTGGTCCTGGCATTATGGAAGCAGCCAATCGCGGGGCTGCGCTTGCGGGTGGTACTTCCATTGGACTTGCAATAGAGCTTCCTCACGAAGAGCAGCTTAATGAGTGGGTTAACCTTGGTATGACCTTTCGTTATTTCTTCGTGCGTAAGACCATGTTTGTGAAGTATTCTTCGGGCGCAATTTTCTTCCCTGGCGGATTTGGCACGCTTGATGAAATGTATGAGTTGCTAGTTTTGGTGCAAACTCACAAAGTGGCAAATATGCCTATGGTTTTGTTTGGCAAAGAATACTGGTCTGGTCTTATGAATTGGACGCAGGAAGTTCTTGCAGAACGAGGCATGATTGACGATTTAGACACCAGTCTTGTAGTTCTTACTGATGATCCCGAAGAAGCGGTTCGTGTGGCGTTAAGTACCACAAAGATTAATAAACCTCTGAAGTCGTAAGAACGATTCGTTTCACGTCCGCAAACTAAGCTTGTACATAATGTACATCTAGCATTTACTCAAAGCGCCTATCAGGAGCAGCTTACTATTAAGGTTTCAACACACCCGCGATGCTACCGCATGCTTACGCATGCTATGCGCATCGCTGCGTCGGTCAAAGTTATATAGTTAATCTTTGAGCCGCCGAGTGTGTTTTACCCTTAATAGTAAGCTGCTCTTTTTGTTCCTGTCGGCATCCTCGCTGTTCCTAGAACGTAATTTGGGTAAGATCGCGTACGACTTCAGCGGCAATTGCTAATCCCATTGCGGCTGGCACAAAAGCGTTTGACCCTGGTGTTGCACGACGTGTATGTGCAGCTCCTTCTTGCGGTATTTTGTTAGATTCTGGCTGCTTTATTTCTGCGTGAACTGCTTGTTCTTTGGGTGCTTCGGTTGAATAGCAAACTTTCAATTGATCAATGCCGCGTTTGCGCAATTCTTTGCGCATGATACGCGCCAAGCGACATACCGAGGTTTCGTAAATATCAGCGATGCGTAGTGCGGTAGGGTCGGTTTTATTACCTGCCCCCATAGCGCTGATAATGGGCGTTTTGGCTTCGTTTGCGCGGACGATTAATTCCAACTTTGCAGTAACGGTATCTACGGCATCTATAACGTAGTCGTAAATCGAAAGATCGAATTCATCGGCGGTTTCGGGAAGATAAAAACAATCATGCTTAACAATGGAGCAATGAGGGTTGATGCTCAAAAGCCTTTGCTCCATTGCATCTACCTTATTCATGCCAATCGTGTCGTATGTTGCAATAATCTGTCGGTTCACATTGGTGATATCTACCGTATCGTGATCGACGATATCGATTGCTCCAACGCCGGTACGAACAAGTGATTCGGCAATATGGCCGCCAACTCCGCCTAAACCAAACACGGCAATTCGAGTATGCGAAAGTGTTTCTATTCCTTTTTCGCCGTAAAGTAGGCGGCTACGTGAAAATTGGTCAACCATTTAGTTCCCTTCGGCGATATCAACTAAAGATGTGCCTTTTCGAATTCGCTGTTGCTATGATAGGGCTAATAGAGAAAAGGACCAACAATGAATACTGACTATCAGGTAACGAATGAAGAAATAGATGAATATATTGCCAGCAATTGGGAAGAATTTATCACTGATGCAAAAGCGCTTATTGAAATAGATAGTTCTTTTGACCCTAATCATGCGAGTGAAGGTGCCCCGTTTGGCCCAGGACCAAGGCAAGCTCTTAATGAAGTGCTAGCAATTGCGAGTCGCATGGGGTTCAACGCGCATGATTGCGATGGCTATGCTGGATATGCCGAACTTCCTGGCGAAAGCAGGCAGCAATTAGGCATCATTGGACACGTTGATGTGGTTCCCGCAGGGGAAGGGTGGCATTTTCCTGCCTTTGAGTTAACTCAAAAAGAGGGTGTACTTTTGGGGCGCGGCACTGCTGATGACAAGTTACCGCTTTTATGCGCGCTGTATGCCTGCAAGTTTTGGATGGACCAAGGAATTTCACTTCGTCATTCAATTCGCTTTATTTTTGGTTGTAACGAAGAAACTGGCATGGCGGATGTGCCATATTATTTGGCACGTCATGATGCTCCCGATTTCCTGTTTACGCCCGATGCAGATTTCCCCCTTTGTTATGGTGAAAAAGGCTTATTTGGTGTGACGTTGAGCTACGAAATGCCCGATTGTGCTGCTGCCTCGGATAACGAAAACATGAAAGGCGGCACTATTGAGTCGGCGAAGCAAAATACGGATCAGCTCGTAGTTTCATTTGAGGGAGGAACGGCAACTAATGCTGTTCCTGCATTGGCGCGGGCAGTTGTACGTGTTCGGCCAGAAATACTTCCAGAATCTGATCGCATTACGGTTGAGTCTTGTGAAGAAGGTTCGCTTATAACCGTGACTGGCATTAGTGGGCATGCTTCTATGCCAGAAGGAACCATTAACGCAGTGGCAGTTCTGTCAAATTATCTTGCGGGGCTTGACCAGTGCAGCCCTGAAGAACATCGTTGGTTTTCTTTTGTGGCGGCAAACTTAGCAGGTAGAACCGATGGTTCGCCCATGGGCATTGCTGCTGTTGATGATGATTTTGGTTCGCTTACCAGCGTGGTAGGCACTATGCGCAAAATTGATAATCGGTACGAAACAACGGTGGATATTCGTTTCCCAAAGGCAATAACGGGAACTCAACTTACCGAAGCTTTTGAAAAGCTGGCTGATCATATTGGTGCTACGTTAACTATTACGCGCAATCAAGAGCCTTTTGTGGTTAACCCTCATACCGACCCCGTTCAAGCATTAATGGATGCCTATATCCAAACAACAGGTCTAGAAGTAAAACCGTTCACTATGGGCGGTGCAACCTATGCACGAGAATTCCCTAACGCAGTAAGTTTTGGACCTGCTGATCCAGAGGTAATTTCTAAACCTGAATGGGTAGGGGAAATGCACGGGGCAGATGAAGGCATTACTATTGAAGCACTGCATCATGCAATCCGTATTTATGTGCGTGCCTTCGGAAACTTAGCACAGGTGGACAACTTGAGGGCTGAGACGGGTATTAATTAGAATATCTTAAGAGAGGCATATAAGGAGGTAGTGATGATTGACGAAATAATTTTTATGCAGGTGCGATTATTTCGTATGTTTAGAGAACACACAGGACTATCTTCTTTTGAGGCTAATAAGATATTTAATGAACAAGGAATTTGGACATTTATAGAGGAATGCTACGATTACCTGCATCTTCAGGGTGATGAAGCTAACTTAGCTGATATTTTCGCTAAAATTAAAGCTCAAGGAGTAGCCATATGATTCTTAATGAAGGCATGACTCTTTATCACGGAAGCTACGCTCCTATTTCTGTGATAGATCTTTCCAAATGTGCGAATGGTAAAGATTTCGGACGAGGATTTTATGTTACTTCCGATAAAGACCAAGCGGTTCGCTTTATTAAAACCTCTCTTCTTAAAGCGCAACAAATTGGTGTGGTGGATACAGGTCAAAAATATGGATATCTTTCCGAATTTTGTTTTCATCAGCCTGCTTGTTCTTTACGTGTTCATTCTTTTGCTGCAGCCGATGGTGATTGGCTTAGGTTTATTGCAATAAATCGCCGGCCTTCCTTAGCAAAGGAATTGCAATCGTTAATAGACTCGACTTTAAATGATGCTGATGTGGTTATTGGGAAAGTCGCGAATGACACAACTAATACGGTAATTACCACCTATTTAAATGGTTTATATGGTCCGGTTAATGATGAATCTTCAATTAGGATTGCAATAAGCCAGTTGCTCCCTGAGCGGTTAAAAGACCAGTATTGTTTTCTGACGGAAAAATCAATTGCATGCTTAGAGCCATTAAGGGTTGAGCGTTATGAAGTTTGAAGTGATGGCACAATGTGCTGATATGGTTTTGGCTGATGCAATCCAAGACACCGCAAAGAAAACAGGTCGTTCTGCTGACCAAATTAGACAAGTCATAGTTGACTCAACTGCCTACGACGCACTGTATAACTTTGAGACGGGATTATGGGGACAAGGACCGGAATACTTTATTGCTTTTACTAATAAGATGCTAGAAGCAAAAGGTTTAGACCCTATTGATGCTGTTTGGGAAAAATTATAAATTTTCGAGTGAAATGCTGCGCCATCCACCAAATTGTGTAGGCACGTCAATACTGGTGTATCCAATGCTGCGCGCAAAGCGGTAAGCTGCTTCAATATCGGCATTAATGCGGGAATGATGATGTGCATCAGTTCCTACAGTAACGGGTACCTCTGCAGCATAAAATTCTTCTAAGAGTTGCTTGCATGGGTAAAAATCTTTGAAACCCTTTATAAGTCCTGCCGTATTAATTTCTATGTGGACTCCGCCTGCATGGGCGGCTTCAGCCATTTCCTTGTAGAGAGGTGAAAGACCAATGGTTGGAATATATCCTTCGGTACTCATGAGGTGGGGCAGATCGGGGTGTGCCATTGAGTCGAACAAACCACTTGTGGCAGCAGCGCACCATTCCTTTTCGTAGAAGCACCACAGTGCGTTTGCGCCAAGTTCATCCCATATTTCCATATGCTCATCCCAGTCAAGGGGCTTTTCTTGAAGGAAATGAATAGAGCCTAGTAAAAAGGTAGGATGGTAGTCCTTTTTGCTATTAAGATCTGCACGAATAGCGCGAAGGTCGGCTTCGCATCCTGGGTACCAATCAGCCTCAAGCCCGGAAACAATTTCGAGTGAGGGGTACTTGCTTCGGAGTTCAACAATGGAGGATAGATACTTGGGAAGCTCTTTTGTTTTGATGGAATAATCAACAAACTTGGGCTTTCCCCAATGGTCGGTACAAGCAATGGCGGTAATACCTGCAGCAAGAGCAGCTTCCATATTTTCTTCAAGGGTACTGGCTCCATCGGAAAAAATAGTATGCGTATGGCAGTTTACTAATTCGATGCCGCTCACGGTGCCCTCCTTGTTATTTTTGCTGGTACCAGGAAATGTTCATAGAAATGAAATCACGCATTTCGGCTTTAAAGTCTATCTCGGGACGATCAATGTTCAATTGCTGCAGTGCTTGCTGGATGAGGGGATTATGCAGGCATGATCCGCAAAGACCAACTCCTTGGTAATAGATAGCAGTAATAAACTTTTCCATCAATTCAGGTTTGATGCCAAGGATTCCGGAAAGCTGCTGGGTAAGTTTTTCTACACCCTCATAATAGGTTGCTTTAAAATCTGCCAGCTTATCTATGCTTACATTGGTTTCAATAATAGTGGTTAAGATATTTCCGTATTTGAAATAGTCACGATGAGCGTTAGCGATTCCTGCCCATACCTCTGCCGCAACAGCGGGGCTAAATTCGCAACCTTCGGGTAGCGCGGAAAGCAGAGCGGTAACATAGGCCCTACATTTATCTGCCATGAGGGAAAGGAAAATTTCTTCTTTGGTGGTTACATACTTATATAAATTTGCACGAGACCAACCTAAATCACTCGCAATAGTAGTAAGAGTAATTTCGTGGTAAGGGTGCTGCGAAAATTGCTGCTCAGCGACTTGCTTTATTTCTTCTAAACGTTGTGCCTTTTGTTCGGTACTGCGAGCACGGATGAATTCAGACATAATAATCCCCGATTTACAAGCGTACATAGTTATTACGAACTCACTCTATCACAGCGGGGCATGTATTGCTAAGTATCAAGTAAAGAACGCAAGAACTGGTGTCTTTTGTGCAAATAACAATATGTTACTTATGTTGGTACTTTAAAAAAGAGCAAAAAAGAGCATTTAAATGTTTCTATAAGGCATGCGTTTTGCAATTCGCGCTACACAAGAAGTTGTTTTTGGAAAGGGTAAAGTAGAGAATAAATATTCTACTTAGTGTGAAATTGCTCTGTTTGGAATACTTCTAGATAAAATACTATCTACGATAGTGCTATTAATGTGTGAATGTATACGACGCGAAGCTGAGGTTTAAAACGCGTTTTAAAAGGAGCAGTATGAATCTAAATCAACTAGAGGTTTTTAGGAGTATTGCTCGCAGGCAGAATATATCTCAAGCGGCACGTGATTTATATATTTCCCAGTCTGCTTTAGCAAAAACCCTACAACAGATTGAAGAGGAACTGCACACACCTTTATTTAATCGCGAAGGTAAAAGAATCAGTCTTAATCCTGCTGGTGAAATATTGCTTCACTATTCTGATATTGCCAGTAACTCACTTAAAAAAGCTGAAGAATTAATTCAGGAAAGGAAACAAGATCGTGTAAATGTGGTGCGTGTTATCTTTAGAACGCCAATTGGGAACCCGGTTAGTGCTTTGCGAGGATTTATGAGTGAAAACCCAGAAGCTATTCCTCACGTTGCTTTTGATTCTGAGGTACATGGCGATTGCACGATGTCAAAACATGACCGAGGCAGCAAAAGAGTTAGGGGTGTCTCAGCCATCTTTAAGTCAATCTATAAAAAAGCTTGAGAATAGTTTGGGCGTGGCTCTGTTTGATAGAGACGGCCGCAGTTTGGTGCTTAATGAGTATGGGGAAATATTACTCGAACAGTCCGAAATAGCACTTCGTTCCATAGATAATGCAGTTAAAGAAATTAATGATAATATTGGAACAGGGCAGCATAAAATTCGACTCGTAGCTCGTTGCCCTATAGGAAATTCCGCAAAAGTTTTCAAAAAATACCACGAAAGCCATCCTGATATTATTGTTTCTTGCTTAACTCCTTCTGAAAGTACTTCTGAGGCAGAATATGATATTGAACTTCTTGCTACATCAGGCACTATGACCCAAGAAAATTGTCTGCCTGTTTGTGATGAAGAATATATTGTGTGCGTGCCCAAAAAGCATAAATTTGCCAATCAAGATTCAGTTGCGCTAAAGGATCTAGCACGTGAACAATTTATTATTTCTGCAGCATCAAGCGAAATGAATACGGTTGAGCAGAAGATGTTTGAAGAGGCGGGATTTAAACCTAAGATAGGAGCATATTTTTCCTATTATGGGGATATTTTGCGTGCGGTGGAACAAGGGTTAGGGATTTGTATTGCAACAGAAATAACCTGGTTTATTGGCGCTGATTGGGATATAGTTCCCCTGCGTCTTACCGATGTAAAACGATCACGAAACATTTTTATTAAGTGGCCTACTCAGGCATATCTATCCGAATCCTCATTGGGTCTTGTTAGCTATATATGTGGTGAGTTTAGAGCGTTTGCTGATGAACAGAAACTTTTGCAACAACATCCTAGTCACGTTCATTTTTGGTAGTCGTGCTTATAAGCTTATTAGTAAACAGCCCTTCCGCAAAAGTTTAAAGGGAGCACTGGTGGAAGGGCTGTATATTTTTGGAACACTACTTCATGAATTGATCAGTACGTTTAGGTAATAGGCTAGTGGCATAAAGGGGGATGTTTGTTATCCATGATTGATGCTGAAACCCTGCAAGAGAAAGTCTTAATCCATGCTGTAAGTCAAAATGTTCTATAAAGGTCTTGAGGCTTTTTGCTTTAAGATTTACTTCGGCTTTAACTTCTAAAGGCACAATTTGACCTTTCCAATCGTAGATATTATGTTTTGCATAGGTATATGAAACTACTCAAGGAAGAATAGTGGCAGTAAAAAAGATCCGTCCGAGCAAACGACAAGAATTCGAAACATCTGAAGAGGCAAAGGTTAACTTGCTTGCTCCTCGTTTTCTTATTTATGTGATAGGGGCTTTGTTTCTTGCTTTTGGAGTGGTGCTAAACACCCGTTGTAGCATGGGCGTTTCTACCGTGAACTGTATTCCTTTTGTCTTTAGCGAAGCAACGGGTATTACCCTTGGTCAAGGATGCATGCTGCTCTATATCATTGACGTTATTATTCAGATTATTGTTTTTCGTCAAGTTACCCTGCGCATAGCACTACAAATTCCTTTTTCTTTCGTTATGGGCATGTTGGTAGATATGTTTGACTACTGCATTTCATCAGGCATTCTTTGGTTCTTTCAAGGCCCTGATGTGCTCATGGGTAGCGTAATGCTTATCTTGGGCATCCTATTTACGGGCGTGGGCGTAAGCATGGTTATGAGTATGAACTTTGTACCTAATCCACCCGATGGCTTCACTCAAGCGCTTTGTAAAATTACAGGATTGCCCTTTGGGCGTGGTAAATGGCTTAACGATGGTCTTCGTTTAATTATTGCAGTAGCACTAGCTCTTATTATGCTTGGTCATATTATTGGCGTAGGCATAGGTACGGTGTTGTGCGTATTTACTATTGGTAACATCTGTCAGTTTATGGACGACCATATTGGGTTTCTGTATCGCAAGGTGTATAACCCCTTGGGTATTGTAGATTAGCGTTTGACGCGAGTCTAAGTCATAGGGGAGGCACGTAAGCTGCAAGACAATGTAGAGATGTAGGGTGTTGCAAGCTGTAGGACGGTATAGATAATCAGGACGGTACACGACGTATGCAGCTAGTCGGCGTTGAGCTTCTTACGTTTGGTAATTTTTCCTGATTTATAGTCATCTTCTAACTTTTTGTTGGCATCGCGAATAGCCTGTTTAAGGGCGCGATCGGTTAATTCTTCAACGGAAGAACGAATAAAAGCGGTGCTTGCAGAAAAGCGTGGCGAAGGGGAAGCCGAAGGCAACGGTTGAACTTGGTTGTCTGAAGTTAAAGATGAAACTGGATTTGCGTTCGTTTCGCAGTTAGCACCATGTCTGCTGGCTCCATGCTGGCTTTCGCGCTCAGTTTCGCGTTCAGCTTCACGTTCCGCCTTACGTTTGGCGGCGTGTTCTTCTTCAATTTCGCGGGCAAACTGATCCATTTTTTCTTCAGCAGTGCTTTTGATGCCAAAAAGGGTACGTCCACTTGAAAACATTGGGCGTTCTTTGCCCGTTGCTTCCATGGATAAGAGTTGCGAAATTCGCTGCCATCTTTTATCGAAATCGTCCATAGCCGTATGGTAGCACGTACATAGAACCCGTTCACCGGGCTAAAACATTTCGTATTTGTTACTTTCCTTTTTCTCGAATGTTACGTCTGTTGTAACACTTCAGCGGCGCTTCCAAAAGGTATTACCGTATAGGGTGACAGGAAGTCTATGTTGAGAGGTTGAGTATGGAAGTGCAAAGCGGTTTGTATCGTCCAGAATTCGAACATGATGCGTGCGGCATCGGTGCCTTGGCGCACCTCAAGGGTAAGCGCACTCATCAGATGGTCGACGACGCCTTGTCAGTTCTTGTAAATCTGGAACACCGTGGTGGTAAAGGCCTTGAGCATAATACGGGCGATGGTGCAGGAATTCTTTTCCAGGTTCCTCATCACTTCTTCCGCAAAGAAGCTCAAAAGTATGGTCATTTGCTGCCCGATGAAGGCGACTATGGCGTAGCAATGTTGTTTTTCCCGCAAGATGCAGCGGGCGTGGAAGTTGCTAAGCGAATTTTTGAGGAAGGCTGCGCTCAGTCAGGATTAAAGCTGTTGTTCTGGCGTGAAGTACCTATTGATCCTCATGATTTAGGCTCTACTGCTCGTGCTTGCATGCCAACCATTTTGCAAGCTTTCGTTGCACGCCCCGATGACGTTGCGCAGGGGGTTGAATTTGAGCGTAGCTTATATGTGTGCCGTCGTCGCATCGAAAAGGCGGCGGATGCAGAATACGCGCTTACCAATAAAATCTTTTATGTGTGCTCGTTTTCCGCGCGCACCATTGTGTATAAGGGTATGTTGGTGGCAACACAGATGCGTCGTTTCTATTTGGACTTATCGGATGCAGCGGTAAAAACTGCGATTGCGTTGGTTCATTCGCGCTATTCCACTAACACCACCCCTTCGTGGGAGCGTGCCCATCCCAACCGTTACATTATTCATAATGGCGAAATTAATACCCTTAAAGGTAATGTAAATTGGATTCGTGCGCGCGAGCCAAACCTGTATTCTCCGATTTTGGGAAGCAATCTTGAAGAAGTGCTGCCTATTATCAATAAAGAAGGTTCCGACTCTGCAATTCTTGATAATGTGTTGGAATTTTTGGTTATGAATGGGCGCGATATGACGCGCACCGTTTCTATGCTATTGCCTGAACCATGGGATAAAAACACTGCTTTGTCTGACCGCCGTCGTGCTTATGACGAATATCAGTCCATGCTTATGGAACCTTGGGATGGTCCTGCCGCTATTGCGTATACCGATGGCACCACCTTTGGTGCTGCGCTTGATCGCAACGGATTACGTCCTGCTCGTTACTACGTAACACGCGATGATCGCTTTATCTTATCCAGCGAAGTTGGTCCCATCGAAGTGGATCCCGCCAATATCCTTATTGCTGGATGCTTGGGTCCAGGCGAAATGGTTGAAGTTGACACTAAGGCCGATCGTATTTATTGGAACGAAGAACTTCGTATGCGCTATGCGAAGGAAAAACCTTATGGCGATTGGGTTCGTGAAGAAAAAATCGAAGTGGAAGATCTTGCTGCTCCCGCCGGAGTAGCTCCCAACAGGGATGCGCAGGTGCCGCTCACGGTCCGTATGGCAAAGCTGGGTTACCACTGGGACGATGTGGATGAGGTAATTCGTGCCATGGCAAATGCAGGAAGTGTGCCTTTAGCTTCCATGGGTATCGATGCTTCACTTGCGTGCTTGTCCAAGAAAAATCGTTCTTTCTTTGATTATTTCTATCAGCTTTTTGCTCAGGTTACTAATCCTCCTATTGATGCCTTACGCGAAAGCTTGGTAACGTCAAGCGTGCTTTATTTGGGCAACCATGGCAATTTGCTGGAGGATTCTCGCAACGCATGCCAGCTTATTCGCTTAGAGCAACCCCTTCTTACCAAGGATCAATTCGAAAGAATTTGCGCAATTGATCGGGTGGGCTTTAAGGCACAACGTTTCTCGGCAGTGTACGAGCGCACTGCAGGAGAAGGCGCACTAAAGCAAGCGCTTCAGGCACTTTCTGAACAGGTGGAAGCGGCCATTGCGCAGGGATGCAGCATTATTGTGCTTTCCGATCGTGCAGCTGAAGGTGAAGTTCCTATTCCTTCCTTGCTGGCGGTTGCGGCGGTCCACAATCATCTTATGAAAGTGGGCAAGCGCACGTTTGCCGATATTGTGGTAGAAACTGGCGATGCTCTTTCGGCGCATGACTTTGCAGCGTTGGTGGGTTATTCCGCTTCGGGAATTTATCCTTATATGGCACATGAATGCATTGAACATTTAGCGCAAACAGGCCAGCTTGATGTTTCTGCTGAAGAGGGAATAGCTCATTACAACAAGGCGGTAATGGCTGGCATCATGGCTATTATGTCCAAGATGGGCATTTCTACGGTACAAAGCTATCATTCTGCACAGATATTTGAGGCAGTAGGCTTTACGCAGGAGTTCATTGATGAATACTTCGCCGGCACAGTTTCTCGTGTAGGCGGCTTAGGTGTTGAAGAAGTACAGCGCGAAGAAAACCAGCGCTATGATGATGCGGTAGCTCTTTTGGTATCGCCTTCTCCTGATCAGTTACCTTCTTTGGGCTTAACCAAGTGGCGTCCTCTTGGCGGCGAAGAACATCTTATTGATCCTGAAACTATCTATTTGTTGCAACATGCGTGCCAAAAGGGCAGTTATGAAACCTTCAAGGAATACAGTGCACATATTCATCAACAAAATCGCACGATTCGTTTGCGTGACTTGCTTGATTTTGTAACGGATAGAACCCCTGTTCCCCTAGAGGAAGTAGAGCCTGCAACCGAAATTGCGAAACGTTTTAACACGGGCGCTATGAGCTACGGCTCCATTTCCGAAGAAGCTCATAAGTGCATGGCAATAGCTATGAACCGATTGGGTGGTCGTTCGAATTCGGGTGAAGGCGGCGAAGATCCTCGTCGTGAAATGCCTCTTCCCAATGGGGATTCGGTCAATTCCGCTATTAAGCAGGTAGCATCGGGCCGTTTTGGGGTAACAAGCCGTTATTTGGCTTCAGCAATTGAAATTCAAATTAAAATGGCGCAGGGTGCAAAGCCGGGTGAAGGTGGTCATCTGCCAGGCAAAAAGGTGTATCCCTGGATTGCACAAGCGCGTCGTTCCACGCCTGGCATTGGGCTTATTTCGCCACCGCCTCATCATGATATTTACTCCATTGAAGACTTGGCGGAGCTCATTTTTGATCTTAAGAACGCCAATCAGAATGCTCGTGTGTCCGTGAAGTTAGTATCTGAGGCAGGTGTTGGCACTATTGCAACAGGCGTTGCAAAGGGTGCTGCCGATAAAATTCTGATTTCTGGTCACAATGGTGGTTCGGGCGCTGCACCGCGTGATTCTATTTGGCATGCAGGCTTGCCGCTTGAGCTTGGCTTAGCAGAAACACAACAAACACTGGTGCGTAACGGATTGCGTTCACGCGTGGTGCTGGAGGCTGACGGCAAGCTGATGGACGGTACCGATGTTGCGGTGGCCTGTTTGCTGGGTGCCGAAGAATTTGGCTTTGCCACCATGCCGCTTATTGCTATGGGCTGCTTGATGCAGCGTGACTGTCAACAGGACACCTGTCCTGCGGGTATCGCAACGCAAAACTGCCGTTTGCGTAAACACTTCCACGGCAAGCCAGAATACGTAGAAAACTTCATGCTCTTTGTAGCAGAGCAGCTGCGCGAAGTTATGGCTTCTTTGGGATTCCGTTCGGTGGATGAAATGGTGGGTCACTCTGAATGCTTGCGTCAGATATCCGTGGAAGGCAATTGGAAGGCCAACCTTATCGACCTTTCTGCGGTGCTTGCGCCTGCGGTTTGTGAATTTGGTGCCCATATTCCAGGTGCTGCTGGTCGTCATTTCTTGCCAGAAATGAAGTACGACGTTGAGCTAGAAAAAACCTTGGATGTAACTTTGTTTGTGCCTATGTCTGAACAGGCGCGCAAGCATATGACTCCCGTGCACTTCCATGCAGATATTGCCAATGTAAATCGCTGTGTTGGAACTATTTTGGGCGCAACCGTAACAAAGGCTCACCCCGAAGGGTTGCCTGATGGGTCTATCACCATTGATTGCGAAGGTTCTGCGGGTCAAAGCTTCGGCGCTTTCTTGCCTGCTGGGGTAACTATGAATGTAACAGGCGATGCAAACGATTACTTTGGCAAGGGTCTTTCTGGTGGTATTGTTTCGGTTCATCCTTCCGCTGCGGCAACGTATAAGTACGACGAAAATATCATCGTAGGTAACGTTGCGTTCTATGGTGCAACAAGCGGTCGGGGTTTCATTAATGGCCTTGCAGGACAGCGTTTTGGCGTTCGTAATTCTGGTGCAACGTTAGTGGTTGAAGGCGTGGGAAATCACGGGTGCGAATACATGACGGGTGGCACTGCAGTTATTTTGGGTGAAGTAGGCCAGAACTTTGCAGCAGGCATGAGTGGTGGCATTGCGTTTGTGTATGACGAATATCACACACTTGAGAGCCGTTGCAATAGGGAAATGGTCAAGATTGAAACACCTTCAACAGATGATTTAGCACTTATCCGAAGCCTTATCGAAGAACACGTACGCTACACGGCAAGCCCGCGTGGTATCAAAATGCTCTACCGCTTCGATTCTGTAGCGAAGCACTTCAAGAAGGTAATACCAGTCGAATACGAGCATGTGCTGAATATCGTGGCAGCGGCAAAGGCGCAAGGGAAAACTCATGAAGAAGCACTTGAAGAAGCCTTTGAAGTGGTAGGAAAGGGGAACTAGTCATGGGAAAAGCAGGAGCGTATTTACAGCATAACCGCCACTATCATGGTGAACGTCCTACTGCTGAAGCTATTCATGATTTTGATGACTATACGATTCCTCTTTCTGAAGAGGAGCAGCAGGTTCAAGCAAGCCGTTGCATGATGTGCGGTGTGGCGTTTTGCCAGTTTGGTAAGAATTTTGGGAAAGCTCGTGTTTCGGGCTGCCCACTTCATAACTTAATTCCTGAATGGAATGATTTGGTGTATCGCGGTTTATGGGCTGAAGCAGCCAAGCGTATGACCCTCACTAATCCCTTTCCAGAATTTACCGGACGTATTTGTCCGGCCCTTTGCGAGGCGGCTTGTAACTTGGCTTATGTTGATGAAGCTACCACTATTCGCGATAACGAACGGGCAATTTCTGATCACGAATGGGCTGCGGGTGGCCCTGCACCACTGCCGCATCCAGCGGCCGATGCGCCCCATGTTGCTGTAATTGGTTCCGGTCCTTGTGGTCTGGCGGTTGCTTGGAGCTTAACGCAACAGGGAATTCGCGTGACAGTGTTTGAACGGCATGATCGTGCGGGTGGTTTGCTTATCTACGGCATCCCCAGTATGAAATTACCTAAAGATGTGCTTGCCAGACGCATTGCGCAACTTGAAGAAAGTGGCATTGTGTTTGAACTGAATACTGATGCTTCTTTGCCTGAAGTTGCTCAGCGCTTAAAGACTGACTTTGATGCAGTGGTGGTAGCAGTAGGAGCAACTGATGCACGAGGTTTAGCTGTTCCGGGAGCAGATGCGCAAGGAGTGGTATATGCGGTTGACTATCTTACCGAATCAACGCTTTCGCAGTTGGAAAACCGTCCTGTGCGTATTTCTGCGGAAGGCTTAGACGTGGTAGTTATTGGTGGCGGCGATACGGGTACTGACTGTGTGGCAACTGCCGTTCGACAAGGGGCAAAAAGCATTCGTCAGTTGGAATATAATCCTATGCCACCTGAACAACGCCTACCTTCTAACCAGTGGCCCGAATGGCCCAACGTTAAAAAGACTGACTACGGCCTGCGGGAAGCTATAGAAACATATGGGGTTGATCCTCGTTCTTATACCGCCGATACGGTTGAGGTTTTAAAGGAAGACGGCAAGGTTGCAGGATTGCGCATTGTGAACCTTGACTGGAGCGAAGGTTCGCCAAGGCGCATGATGGATACGGAATATAGCGTACCTGCGCAGCTTGTGGTGCTGGCCTGTGGCTTTAATGGGCCAGAGCGCGGAGTCTATGAAGCGCTAGGAGTAGAAACATCCGAAGGCCCCCGCATTCGTCCCGCTATGGTGGGCGATACTCATCGTGTGGTGCTTAAGGGTGAAGCTGCTGATGCGAGCAGAAAAGATATCGCTGTGGGTGAAGCGGCGGTAGGCGAAGCGACTGCAGGCGAAGCTACGGAGGATGTTTCTACTGGCATGACGGATGAAACACCTATTTATGCGGCAGGCGATGCACGTCATGGTTCAACGCTTGTAGTGAATTCTTTGGCTGATGGCCTTTTGTGTGCAAAGGAAGTGGCAAAGGATTTACTCGGTAAGTAGAACTAGGTTTTTCTGCATCGAATTAAACCTATAATTCCAACCTTACTGAATACGTAAAAATGGCTATAGGATAAAAATGGCTAGAAGGAAAACCTTCTAGCCATTGCGATTACTGGGGGGTGTTGCGCCCTAAAACAGACACAACCTTGTCCTATATACCTTACCGCACTAGTGAAGCCCAAACATTCCCCTTATTAACCCTCAAACCCACCAAAGACGTTCTTTAAGCTCTGTTTGAAAGTTTCGCGATTCATATGAGCAATCGATGTGGTAAGCGGTATCTCTTTCGGGCATACCCGCACGCAGTTTTGAGCATTACCGCAGGAAGTAATACCGTCAGCGCCCATAAGGGCGGAAAGCCGTACTTCTTTGTTCATGGCACCGGTGGGGTGCGCGTTAAACAGGCGCACTTGAGAAATAGCGTGTGGTCCCATGAATTCGTTGCGGGTGTTGCAATTCGGGCAGGCTTCATAGCAGCATCCGCACGTCATACATTTGGATAATTCATAAGCCCAGCGACGTTTACGTTCTGCCATGCGGGGCCCTGGCCCTAAATCGAAGGGGCCGTCTATATCAATCCAGCCATGAATGCGCTTTAATGCGTCGAACAGCTTAGTGCGATCTACCTTTAAATCGCGCACCAGCGGGAATTTCGAAAGGGGTTCAAGGCAAATGGGTTGCTTCAAGCTGTCAACAAGTGCCGAACACGCCTGACGGGGAATGCCGTTGATTATCATTGAACACGCGCCACAAACTTCTTCTAAGCAAACGCTCTCCCATACTACGGGGGCGGTTTGCTTGCCTTGCGCGGTAACGGGGTGTTTGCGAATTTCCATTAAGCAAGACACTACATTCATGCGCGGGCGATAGGGGATGGCAAATTCTTCGAAGTAAGGTTTTGCTTCGGGACCTTCTTGACGCTTGATTTTCAAGCGAATGGTTTTCTGTGTACTGTTAGTTATACTAGAGCCTGCACTAGCAGCAATGCCAGCTGTATTAATAGGAGTGCTTGCAGAAGGAATAGTAACGGTATTTGTTGGATTGATCTTCATGCTAAGCCTCCTTCTTTGCATGCGTGTAGTCGCGCTTGCGTGGCTTTATGAGGGAGATGTCTACTTCTTCGTAACTAAGATCAGGTGCATCGGTGTTGGCGTTGTATGAAGCCAAGGTGGTTTTTAGCCAATCGGTATCATTGCGATCGGGGAATTCTGGCTTGTAGTGAGATCCGCGACTTTCGTTTCTCTGCAACGTACCCTTGGTAATTACTTTGGCTAAGTCGAGCATGCCACCTAGCTGACGAACAAACGGTATAGTGGTGTTGCTCCAAGTGGCTTTATCCTGAATGCCGATGTGCTTATAACGTTCTGAAAGAACATCAAGCTGATCTAAGGTGTAGGCTAGTTCCTTATTGTGGCGAACAACGGTTACATTTTTTGTCATAAGGTTGCCTAGCTCTTCATGCAATGCATAAGGGTTTTCAGCCCCTTCTAATGCGAGCAGCTTTTCATATTCCTCCACATCACGCGCAACCGCTTCGTTAAATATCGAAGATGCGGTGCTGGCGCCATGTATTAAAACACCCTTCGAAACACCATCTTCGGAAAGGCCCTTTGCGTAGCGTACTGCCGAAGGACCCGCAACGGATCCGGCGTATACGGCCGACAAAAGTGAATTGGCACCAAGGCGGTTAGCGCCATGCTGGGAAAAGTCGCATTCGCCTGCAGCAAAAAGCCCTGGGATGGAAGTATGCTGTTCAATATCAACCCATAGGCCACCCATGGAGTAATGCACGCTTGGCGCTACGCGCATAGGAACTTTGCGCGGGTCGTCGCCTACGAATTTTTCATAAATATCCAAAATGCCGCCCAGTTTTACGTCAAGTAATTCGGGCTTAATATGCGAAACATCCAGGTACACCACGTTTTGTCCATCAATACCTAAGTGTTGGTTAACACAAACGTCAAAAATCTCGCGCGCTGCAATATCGCGTGGTACCAAATTTCCGTAGGCAGGGTATTTTTCTTCGAGAAAATACCAAGGTTTCCCGTCCTTATAAGTCCATATGCGACCACCTTCACCGCGAGCGGATTCGCTAATAAGTCTGTTTTTGTCTTCGCCGGGAATTGTAGTGGGATGAATTTGCACGAATTCGCCATTAGCGTACAGGGCACCTTGCTTATAAACGCGTGCTGCGGCGTATCCAGTATTGATGGTCGAATTAGTTGATTTACCAAAAACAGCCCCGCATCCGCCCGTTGCAATGATGACTGCATCGGCAGGGAAGGCTCGAATTTCCATGGAAGCTAAATTCTGTGCGGTAATACCGCAGCAAATGCCCTCATGCAAGACGGCTGATACAAATTCCCATCCTTCAAATACACGTACTTTGCCTTCAACTTCTTGAGCGCGTACTTGTTCATCAAGTGCATAGAGGAGCTGTTGTCCGGTAGTGGCTCCTGCAAAAGCGGTGCGACGTTTTTGGGTTCCGCCAAAACGTCGTAGATCAAGCAATCCTTCAGGGGTGCGGTTGAACATAACACCCATGCGATCAAACATATGCACAATGCGTGGGGCAGCTTCTATCATGCCGCGAACTTGATGTTGATTTGCCAAAAAGTCGCCACCGTAAATGGTGTCATCAAAATGCTCATCCAGCGAATCACCTTCACCTTTGGTATCGAGCACTGCGTTAATGCCGCCTTGAGCGCAGGCCGAATGCGATCGTTTTACTGGAACAAGGGAAAATAAGTCGACTGAAAGCCCCGCTTCTACAATTTTTAACGTAGCCATTAGGCCAGCAAGGCCACCACCGACTACTGCTATGGTTCCTTTACTCATATAAGTTCCTTCCAAGGCGAATTGTTTAGGTACTTTTTGGTGTGATAGTTTTTACTGCAGACTCTTTCAAAAGTTTTTACTCGTAAGAAGAGTCAACAACGAGAGACGCTCCTGTATTAAAAGTGTTCCGCAAAGCCTTTCGAAAAGCTTGTTATCAAACAAATGCGAACAATGCCTTCATGCTAAAAGCAGCGAAAATAAAGAACACCACTATAAGAAGGTATTCAGAAATTTGTTGCGATTTGGGAGTAAGGGTAATTCCCCAGGTAATAAGGAAGGTCCACAACCCATTTACAAAGTGATATACGCAGCACAAAAGACCAAGGGCAAATGCTATAAGGGCTACAGGATTGTCGACGATGCCTGCAACCATGGCAAAACTAGGATCTACTCCCGTGAGCTCAACCTGAAGTTTGGTGCCGTAGATATGCCAAGCTACGAACAATAAAGCGATTATGCCCGTTACGCGCTGAAACACATAGCGCCAATTACGGAAGAAGGTGTAGTGCCCTACGGTAACGCTTGAGGTGAAGGCCAAATATACGCCATAAAGTGCATGGAATAAGAGTGGCAGGAAAATAATGAATGTTTCTAGCACTATTTTGTAGGGCATATGCGCCAAAAAAGTGCCTACTGTGTTGTAGGGTGCGGTGCCCCAATTGGCAGAATAGTTCACCAGCATGTGAAAGCACAGAAAAATGCCAAGAGGAACTACTCCTGCAAACGAATGCAGCTTCCGAATAAAAGGTGTGTAGCGTCGAACGATGGATTCCTTAGACGCGCTGTTGGAATTGGCGTGTACGCCTAGCGTTTTTGAATCATCCATGATTCCCCTCAATCTGTCGTTCCCCAACGACACGTTTATCGCCTTGTTCAACAAATTCAGAACATCTGTTTAGTAAAGTGCTGCATAAAGCGAATAAAAATACCCTCTGTACAGGGATTATACCCGAAGTAAGGTGTTTTTCGCTCCGTTGTTTATTTTGGTAATTATCTTTGTTATATCTGTTATACCTCAAATATAACAAACAGAGAAATAAAAAAGGGAATACGAAAATTCAGAGCCCCATGGTTCATCAAGGGTGCTTGCAAAGCTTGTAGAACGTTTGAGAATGTTTGTGGGCTACAGCCCATAAAGCACCTAAAACTGCACAACGTCTTACTGTGTAGCATCCAGAAAAGGGAGGGAATAATGATCATTCGTATAGATAAAATGTCGGAGGATCCGCTTTATTTACAAATCCGTTCTCAAATTATTGGCGCTATTGCACGTGGGGAACTTCGAGCAGGCGATAGCTTGCCTAGTGTTCGTTCATTGGCGGCTGATCTTGGGATAAACCTTCATACGGTTAACAAAGCTTATGCGGTTTTGCGTGATGAAGGCTATCTCATCATGCGCGGGCGATCAGGTGCATTTGTGGCAGAGCCACTACAGGATTCTTCGAAGGCAAAAGCAGCTTTAGTGCAAGAGCAAATTACCCAAAAACTTCACCATCTTATCGAAGAGCATAAAGCCGCAGGGGGTAGTGCAGATGGATTCCTGGAAGAAGCAAAAGAACAGATTGCAAAGGTGTATGAAGATCCGGGGGTGGTCGGTCCTAAACGTAAGGTAGGGGTGTTGGGCATTGATGCGCAAGGCAACTATCTTAACGGTGATTTGCGCGAAGCGGATTTTGTGCCATCGGTGCCTGCTAACGCAAGCGGCAATGTAGGTAGCATCCTAGGTCAAAATCCTTCAGATGTTCTTGGCCTTAATTCTGGTAAGGGCGGTGAATAACATGAGCGGTTTCGTTGGTTTTGTGCTTGCCTTGGAATTAATGGTTGCTCTTATGGGCCTGTTTCTTGCGGTTACTCCTTGGCTTATGAAAAAACAAGAATGCTTTACCGTAACCATTCCAGAATTTGCTCGATGCGATGCACGCCTACGGGCGTATCAGCATCGCTACGCCGCTTTTATGGTTGGCATAACTTTTCTTGCTTGCGCAGTAATGGCAGGAACTTTTCTTCTTGATGACGAGCGAGGATCTTGGATGCTTGTTGGTATTAATTTCGGGGTTTTCGTCCCCATGCTTTCTTCTTTCCTGCTCATGCTGCATTACCGCAAGAGGGTTATTTCTCTGAAAAAAAGAGAGGGATGAGTTGCTCAGAGTGCAGAAGCAAGCGCGGTAATAAGCGAACAAGACTTTCCTCGTGCCATTTCGCTTAAGTGGAATTTACTTTATCTAGTAGTTATTATTCTTACGGCAGGTATTGGTCTTGCGGGATATCCCCTGATGCCCGATTTAATTCCTATGCATTCCGATTTGGCGGGCAACGTTACCAGTTACGAGCCTAAATCGCCCGGCGTGGTAGCTTTTCCGATAGTGGTGCAGCTTTTCATGGTTGTCTGCTTTGTGTTCTGTCACTGGAATATTCTTCGTTCAAAGCGCTCCATCGATTCACAGCGTCCGGTAACTTCCGCGCTAGCCTATGGCATGTTTGCTCGGGCTCAAAGTATTTTTCTTTTGGTAACTGGTTTGTTGGTGTCGGGTTTGATTGGGATTACGTTCATGCTTAGTGCGCTTGGGTGGATGTCGCTTGGCATGGCGGGAGTTTGCATCGTGGTGGTTGTGCTGCTCCTGTTAGTTGGTTCCGTTGCTCTTTCGGTGGTGTATGGACAGTCAGGTTCTAGAATTCTGCGGCGTTTGGAAGATTCGACCGAAATGCCAAGCGATAACGATGCGTACTGGAAGTTGGGGATTTTTTACTGTAACGCCGAAGATTTCAGCATTGTGGTTCCGGAACGTTTCGGTATTGGATGGACATTTAATTGGGCGCGCCCAGCAACGTGGGTACTTGTTGGTGCCTTTGCGGTCTTAACCATTGTATTTGTTATGGGTGTTTTGATTCTGTTGGGGTGATTGCAATGAAAAATCAAGCGGTTAAACGAATTGTAGTCTATGTGGCCATTACCTTTGTTCTTACCTGGGCTTATTGGCTTTTAGTTTCCTATCCGTTAGCCCAAGGCACCTCAGAGGGAATCGCCTCATCGCAAATGCTGCAGCTTTCCATCGCGCCTGCTATGTTATTTCCCGCATTGGGGGTAGTACTTACGCGATTGCTTACCCGAGAAGGATTTAAAAACGTTCACATTGTTCCTGTTGCGTTCAAGAAAACATGGAAGTATTGGCTTATCGGATGGTTTGGTCCTGCGCTGTTAATTATGGTGGGCGCGGCATTGTACTTCTTGATCAATCCATGGGATTTTTCGGTTGACCAAGGTATTCTTGCAAAACAGCTTGAAGCGGCAGGCGGTAGCGCTGTGTCGCCTGACATGTTGCAAATGATTATTGTTGCTCAACTACTGGTCGGTACCTTTCTTGCTCCTTTACTGAATATTTTTACTGCTTTTGGAGAAGAATGGGGTTGGCGTGGTTACTTGTTGCCTCACATGTTACAACGTTTCAAGGTGCTGCCCACGCTTCTTATTTGCGGCGTGATTTGGGGCTTGTGGCATGCGCCAGTAACTATTTTGGGACACAATTATGGATTGGGCTATTGGGGCTATCCCATAACAGGCATCCTTGCCATGTGTGTATTCTGTACGGTCATCGGAACGTTTTTGAGCTATCTTACCTTGCGTTCTGGAAGTTGTATTCCTGCGGCGTTGGCTCATGGTGGATTTAATGGAATGGTTTCGGCAGGAATGCTTTTTTCAGTAACGGGAGGAAGTCCGTTTATTGGCCCTATGGCAACAGGTATTCTTGTGGGAATTCCGTTTATTGTTTTAGCACTAGTGCTTGCTGTTAAATTAATTAAGCAAGAGCGCAGTGGCAAAGATCTTCTTCCAGAAATGAAACAATGATAAAATAAACAGTAAATTTACTGTGTATTTAAGGTGGTTATCGTGCCGAATATAAAGTCTCTCTCTGAGTTTAATCGGAATCAAAATATTTTAATTGAAGAGCTTAATGCTTCAAAAAAGCCTCTCTATCTAACAAGGAACGGCTCTGCGTGTGTTGTGGTAATGGATGCCGCTGCGTTTGATGAGGCAATGGAATTTCGAAACGATATATTTGAGCAGGAAATGAAGACTTATCGCGGCATAATGCGTGGGTATCAAGATTATGTAGAGGGCAGAACGGTTGATGCCGCAGAAGCCGATGCTGCCATCCGTAAGGCTAAAGGGTGGAACTAATGCCTTGGAAGGTTTTCTATACGGATGAGGTTATAGCTTTTTTAACTACTGAAATAACGAGCAAACGAGTTTACGAGCAGATAAATCAATATCGAGAGATACTGTCTTTATTCCCTGACATTGGCAGAAAATACGATCCTCTTTATGATGCTGCTCGTCCGCCTTTTGATGTTTGGTGTATCGCGATTCCTAGCACGCCTGTTACGTTGTATTACAAAAAAGACGAATCTAATAGAACTTTGGTTGTATTTTACATTGAACACCAGCGTAATAATCCTTATGAAAGATTTTGATATAGAGGGGTGCTGATCAGATGAAGAAAGTGAATCGTCACGCAAAAGATACGGTTTTAGTATTTGAAGGCGGTGGCATGCGTGCGAGCTATACGTCTGCTATGGCATCACTTTTAATGGAGCAGGGTATTACCTTTGATTACGTGTGCGGCATTTCGGCTGGTGCAAGTAATACGGTCAATTTCTTGTCGGGCGATGTTCAACGAACCAGAAATAGTTTTGTTGATTTGGTAATGGAGCCTGAATTTGGCGGTCTTTCCAGTTTTCTTCACGGTAAGGGCATGTTTTCTGCTGAATGGATTTATGAAGAAACGGGATTGCCAGGCGGAGTTTTACCTTTTGATTTTGAAGCGTTTCAAAACAATCCTACTCCTTGTGCAATTCAGGCCTTTGATCGCGATACGGGCGAAACCGTGGTGTGGCACAAGGAAGATATGGCAACCTTGCAGGATTTAATGGTTCGCGTTCGTGCGAGCGGCACCTTGCCTTTTGTCATGCCTGCGGTTCATATCGGCGATCACGTTTACTATGATGGTGGTTTGGGCGATGGTGCTGGTATCCCGCTTAAGATGGCACTTGATTCGGGCTGTTCGCGAATTATTGCCATCCTTACGCGCCCCAAGGGCTTCCGCAAGCCTACTCCCGATATTGGTCGTAGTGCGCGTATGATTGCAAACAGTTATCGCAAATACCCTCATGTGCGCGAGGCATTGCTAACACGTAACGAACGCTATAACGCAGAGCTTGAAAAGCTCGAACAGCTTGCCGCAGAAGGCAAAGCCTATATTGTGTATTCGGACATAATGGCGGTTGATAACAACACAACCGATCTGAAGAAGCTGCGCGCAAGTTATTTTGATGGCTACAATCAAGCTCAAAAAGAATTCCCTCAGTGGCTTGAGTGGCTGGGTATCGAATAGGGAGTGCCTTAAGTATTTAGCAATTCGATACAAAGAGAGCGGCATAATAGCCGCTCTCTTTGTATAACTCGATAGTCGAAATTATGTCTGTGCAGTTGAAAGATACACTTGGGCAGCCGAAAACTCGAATGACAGGGAGCAAACTTTTGGCATGCTTACATAAAGCTAATGCCAAGTAATTCAAACAGGCTTCCCCATGCCACACCAACAATAAACAGTCCAACAAGAATAAAGATGTTCTGGCGAAGGCGATGGTTTTCGCTGAACAGTACCAAAATACCTACGCCGGCAGAAACAAGCAGACCCGATAGCATGGCTCCCGTGCCAAGCATGCCGTCAAGATAGAGTTGTGTAATAACAACGCTGGCACCACAGTTAGGGATTAAGCCTACTAAGGCGGATCCAAAAATAGCAATACCAGGGTTGGAGGCTAAGAAGTTCGTAATGGCATCTTCGCCTACAAGCTCTAACGCTGCAACCAATACAAATGAAATTAAATACACAATGACGGTTACTTGAAGCGTGTGTTTTACCGCGCTGAGCAGAATGTCTTTCCATCCGCTTGACTCTTCCGAAACGCTGCAGCTGGGGTTGTGGCAGTGGTGGTGGGAAAAGGGCTGTTCTAATTCTTCTCCTGTAAGGTGATGTCCATGAGGACACGTACAGGTAACTGGGTGGTGGTGTTGTTCGCTGGCATGGTTGTGGTGTCCTTCATGGAAATGCGTGCATTCTTGCCCGTGGCCAAGAGCCTGAAGCGCTTCTTCTTCCTGCTTTACCCTGGAGTGAATCTTCAGACGCAATGCTCCGTCTATGGCAAAGCCCATAATCATGCCAATAGCAACTTTTGTACCAAGTATCGAAAGTATGATAAGCGGATCAACCTGTTCGGCAATAAAGAGCGGAAGCATTTCGTCAGAGGTAGATAAAAAGACCGCAAAAAGTGTACCGAGCGTAATAGCGCGACTTGCATAAAGTGCCGATCCAGCTGCAGAAAAGCCGCACTGGGGAACAGCGCCTAAAAGAGATCCTACCAAGGGGCCTGCAATGCCAGCTTTTCGAACTAAAACAGCGGCCTTATCACTTGCTTTATGCTCAAGAAGCTCAAGCAATATATAGGTAACAAGCAAAAAAGGAACCAAATAGATGGTATCTTCAAAAGCGTGTTCAAGAAGATGGGGGAGTAATTCCATAGATTTAGTCCTCCACTTCTGCTAGACATTTTTCGCATAAACCATACAGCACAGTTTTTGCAGGATTAATGCGAACATGATGGTGCTCAATAACATGCTCGTAGAGATGTTGCAATTCTCCGCAGTCAATAGGGGAAAGGTCACCGCAGTGTTCACACTTTAGGAAGAAGTAGATATTTTCAGGGCTATCGGGTAAGTAGCGGTAACAAACGCCATCAATGCCTTCAATAACGCAACGAGCGATAATGCCTTCTTCTTCTAGTCGGTCAAGATTGCGATAAATAGTGGCAGTCCCCACTTTTTCGTGGCGGCTTTCAAGAGCGGCAAGAATATCTTTAATGGTAATAAACGAACCCTGATGCAATCGAATGCAGTCAAGGATCAGTTCCTTTTGTTTGGTTTTATATTGACGTGGAGACGGCATAAGCCTTTCCTTCAGTATCTTGCGGACAAAATGAAAACGATTCTCATTTTATGAAAGAAATCGAGTGAGTCAATGAATTTGAGAAAGTTTCTCAAATTAATAGATGCTTTTGATTTGGGAAATTATTCCGAGTAAAACCAGATCTATAAGAAGTTATGTCGTTTTGTAGTGTCTGCTGATGTGGAAGCGAAGTCTTGCTTGGGCGCAAGAATTAAGCCTTTTTTGACAAAACTGTGGTGCATATATGTGATAATTATGAACAGAGAAGAACCAGTTATATTGCTAATTCCTCGAGTTTGACGATTTTATGATTTAGCTCAATAGGGGTGGGTCTTTCTTGTTTAGGTACAGAATTCATTAAGTACAGAGTTTGCAGTTTATGGAAGGGGAACCCATGGACGAAAAAGATAAAAACATACCGCAGCCTACGCAGCCGGTTGAAGAAACAAAAGAAACGCCACAGCCTGCGCAGCCACAGCAACCAGAACAGCCCGCAGGAGCTTCAACGAATCCTGTAGCTCAGCCTGCATCTGCTCCAGCTGAGCAAGTGCAGCCCGCGCAACCTGCAGCAGCTCCTGCAGAGCCAACACCTCAGCCCGCAGCACCTGCTACGGCTCCCGCAGAACCTGCGCCGCCCATGGGCGAACCAGTACAACCAGTTCAACCAACGCAGCCTGTAGCGTCTGGAAGTGAACCGGTCCAGCCAGTGCAGCCAGCGCAACCTCAAGCAGCGCCGCAACCGCAGGCTGCACCTCAACCGCAGCAGCCCATGGGTCAGCCTCAAATGCCTGCGCAGCCTCAGGGCGCACCTCAGCAGCCAACCGGGCAGCCACAGTCAGTGGGACAACCGCAACCTGGTCAGCAACCTCAATCTGCTGGGCAGCCACAGTCAGCACCTCAGTCACAACCCACGCAACCTATGCAGCCAGGTTCAGCACCTCAGCCTCAGCAACCTGGTGCGGGCTATATTCCGCCGCAACCCACTAATGTTCCAGGGGCAGGTGTAGGCATAAAGCCTAAGGGCACGGCAGCTTTGGTATGCGGTATTTTGTCTATTCCTGTTGCATGGCTTAGCCCTCTGGTCGCGGTAATCTTGGCGGTTGTTGCTATTGTTCTGTCTCGAAGTGCGGTAAAGAAAACCGGTAAAAACGGCAAAACTACTGGTGGTTTTATCTGCGGTATTGTGGGTATTGTGTGCGCCATTTTGTCGTTTATTATCGCTATGGCACTTTCAGTATCTATCATCGGTGGGGCTTTTGATGAGCCTGCGGAACCTTCAACATCTGGTAGCTTTGCAGAGGAACTCCCCGAGGATCTTACTGCCGATGAGCAGGCTTGCTACGATTTAGGTATTGCAAAACTGGATCAGCTTAAAAATCAAGACCAAGAAATAGTCACCTATCTTGCGACCGAGCTTGATGAAAACTTTGAAGACAGCATGGGAGTATCCCATGAAGATTTAGGCACCAATTCAGAAAACCTGGCTCGCTGGATGCTTACCGACTTCAATTATTCCTATGACGGCGTATATGTTGATGAAGAAGAGGGAACGGGAACTATGTATGCCGACCTCGAAATGCGTGATTCCTTCTTGTTCATGACTAACTTCTATGACTTGGCAAATGATTTTGTTAATTCCGGTGAAGCAGATTCCATGAGCGCCGATGAAGCCGCAAAGCGTCTTGGCGAATATTACGAGCAGGCCATGGATGAAACGACCGACATGACGAGCTATTACACTGCGATTGACTTTGTGAAGAATGCTGATGGTACTTGGTCTGTTGACGAGGACGAATGGACCAAAGAACTGGAGTATATGTTTGGTATCTACTAAGGTTTGAAGAATTATAGTCAAACCCAAGCTTTCACTTGGCTTTCGAATGAAATCTACTGCCGTAAGAACAGAAGTTCTTGCGGCGGTATTTTTTTTCTGCGTTCATGGAAGATGGAGAAACGTACTGCAAGACTAGTTATGGTTCTTCCTTGGAATCTCCATGCTTGTTTCTTGTGTGCTTCGCAAACGACTAAAGCGCCCCTTGCGTAACCCACTATAATTTGAGTAAATAGATAACTTACCCGGATAGTATGTCGTTCAAATGAATGACTGCAGTTTGAAATTTTACGTCAGAACTAAGGTATAAAGTGCACGCAAACTGAATGGGTCTTGTTTGAGGACTCACTCAGAGAGGATATGAATCCAGCTCACATGCAAGGAAGACATCAAAAACAAACAGAGTCATCAAACTCTTTTATCGAAAAAGCGCGTCGTATAACGCACAAGCTATCTTCGGCTATTCCCGGTGGACCACAGTCACAGGTAAGCGGAGATGCTTTTTCTGGTTCACACCATGTTCAATCGGATCCGCAGCTTATGCAGGATTCGCGATATGGTGAAAGAAGAAGTCGTTCTCGAAGGCGTCCCCGAAAGCAAAACGTGGTAAAGCGTGTGGTGAATCGCTGGTGTAACCGTCTTTTGGGTGTAGTAACGGAAGGTTCGTTTGACCAGGAAGAAGAATTCGAGTCCCACAGAACTTCACGAGACTACATTTGTAACACTATCGGTACAGGCGCTTGGGGAATGGTATTTCCCTTCCTGACTATCGTGGTTACACAACTAAGCGGAACTGAGCAAGCCGGTATGTTTTCTATGGCGTTTATCATCGGTACGCTGCTGATGATCGTAGGAAACTATGGTGTTCGTACCTATCAGGTATCTGATATTGGAGAAAAGCATTCGTTCTTCGATTATCAAATAAATCGCTGGATTACCTGCATCATTATGATGCTGGTAGCGTATGTGTATTGTTCTTTCCGCGGTTACGATGCAAATATGTTTAGCATTTGTATGGCGGTGTGTACCTACAAGATGATTGACGGTTTAGCCGATGTGTATGAAGGTCGCTTGCAGCAGATGGATAAGCTCTATCTTGCGGGTATTTCTCAGGCATTTCGTTCGGTAGTTGTATTTGTGGTGTTTTCTCTTGCGCTTCTTATTACCCGTAACTTAGTTGTGGCAAGTATAGCGATGGCGGTTGCGGCAGCGCTTACTTTTATTGTGCTTACGTTTCCTCTTGCTCATTTGGAAACACCTCGTTCGCATGGACGAAGTCTGGCAAGTATTGCGGCATTGTTTAAGCAGTGTTTTCCGGTATTCATTGCATTGTTTATGTATGCTTTGATCGATAACATGCCTAAATTCGTGATGGAAGGGGTGCTTTCTTACGACAATCAGTTGTACTTCAATGCACTCTATTTTCCGGCGCAAGCTATTTTGCTTACGGTAGGGTCAATCTATAAACCCCTTCTTGTTCGTATGGCTCAGATGTGGGCAGACGCGGAAAAGCGTCGTCGTTTTGACTTAGTAATTCTGGCTATTGTTGCAGTAGTTATTGCTATCACGCTAGTGGTCATCTTTGTAATGGCTACCATCGGTATTCCGGTTATGAGCTTTATGTACGGTGTAGACTTCGAGCAGTTCCGCGGGCTGAGCTACATCATGATTGCGGCAGGCGGCGTTACGGCGATTATTGACTTTATTTATCAGGTAATTACGGTACTTCGTCGTCAGAAGGCGGTCATGAAGCTGTATGTGATCACCTTTGGTTTTTCACTTTTCATTCCTATTTTGCTTATTGATTTTACTGGTTTGCCTGGTGCCGTAATTGGTTATTTGATCGTAATGACCATCTTGCTGGTATTGCTGGTGTGGGAATATGCCAGCATTCGTTGGGAACTTTATCGTCATCCTGAACGAGTGGAGGAAACTCTTGCAGGTGAAGAAGCGGCAGCCCGTGCCTACGAGGAAAGCACGGCAGGCGCCCGTGCTCGTCGTGTAAGCGAGGTTCGAAATCGTAGAGGCGAAAGTTGGGATTCCCATGAAGCGCGCAATCGTGGGGTAAATCAGGTACGTTCAACAGAAGCGTCCTTCTCGGGTGGAGTGCGCGAAACGAATCATGAAAGGAACCCCGAAGATATGCGCTTTTCGGACGAGCGTAGGCCTAGCGAAGCACGAATTCGTGCACGGGAAGAACGCCAGGCGCGTCAAGCTCGGGAAGAAGCGCGTGTTCGCAGAGTGCGGAGGGCCTACGACGGGGTGCGAAACGACCGTCGAAATCTTAACAACTTACCTACCATTTCTCAGGATAAGGATGGGTATACCGAAATAGTTGCGTCAGTTGACGAGGATCAAAATAAATCGTGACAAGTGGGACAGGGCACTTGTCACATGTCCACTTGTCACACTCGACCATTTGAGTTTTTGACTTCAGTTTCGTCTGCTTTATAAAGGAAGAGCGGAGTAGCTATACGGGTGTAAAGTGCAAGCCAGGCAAGCGAAACGCAAAAACCTGCCAACACATCAGATGCGTAATGTACACCTAAATAAATTCGGCTGATACCTATCAACAAAATGATAAGGGAAAAGCCAGCGCAGCAGGCATAGCGCATTGTGCGATCCTTTTCGTAGTGCCATACCAGCCAAACCAGCAGGCCGAAAAAGGCCATAGCAACCATAGAATGCCCTGAGGGAAAGCTAAACCCAGTCTCCACCACAAGGCTTATATTTTCTGGCCTAGGGCGTTGAACCAGTTCCTTTAAGACGACGTTCAAAAGAACGACCAGTACTAAATTCAAAGCACAAAACATTCCCGGACGTTTTCCGGGGGCAAATGCAACAATGACGAGAAGTAGTACTAAAAGCGATAGCGGCGTTGCAAGAGCTGACACGCTTTCCATGATGGGTGTCAGCCAATCGGTTCGTAAATTTTCTACGAAAAAGGAATGAGCGAGGCGATCGAGGGTCATCAAGTCGCCTTCAAGAACATCGTCTAAAAGTTCTACGAATAAAATAACGCACAAACAAATTATTACCACGCGTTTTTGTTTTATCACGAGAGCTTTAAAGCGAGAAAAAAATGAAGAAGATGCCATGTATGCTCCGCTATCTGTAGTGAGTTGTATCCGAAAGATAGGTATCGTTAACTTCTGAACCCTTGCAGGAGCGGAAGGATAGATATACCTAAGGTGCTTCCTTGCCGGGTATCCAATGCCTAGAAAACCCGCTACAGCATTGAATGTTGTTTGAATGCCGTGTTACAAGTGATGCCTACTGTACCAAATCGTGTGTGATTCTCTGTGAATTTTCCAAAAACCGCCAAAAATACGACGGTGCCAAAAAAGACAATACAAACGCTTGAATAACTAAAAGGTTAGGAATACCTTTGGACAATTCCTTCGTATGTGATGGGTTTGTGATTCATTTCGAAAGATTGATGTCTCTCGATGATGCTGTTTTTGTTGTTCTCTTGGAAGAGCAACCTTTAAGGCAAGAAATTGCGAACTAACAAAACGCGGAAGCGCGAAACCGTCAAAACGGTAGGAAAAAAGATGTCCAGCGAGTTTGAAAGGATGATTTATGAAGGTATTAGAAAAAATCAGTGATTATGCCGGAAAGTACATGGCAATCATTGCACTTCTAGTAGCAATTATTGCCTTGGTCTTTCCTGGTCCTGTGTCTTCAGTTATCAAGACCAGCTATGTCAATATCCTTCTTGGTATCGTTATGTTTGGTATGGGCATGACCCTTACCTTGGGCGATTTTAAGGTGGTGTTTACTAAGCCAAAGGCGGTAATTACTGGCATTTTTGCTCAGTTTATTATCATGCCTGGTTTGGCGTTCCTCTTGGTAACTATCTTCCAGCTTCCTCCCGAGTTGGCGGTTGGCGTAATTCTAGTTGGCTGCTGCCCTGGTGGTACCAGCTCTAACGTTATGACCTACCTGGCAAAGGGCGATGTAGCTCTTTCGGTTGGTATGACGGCCTGCACTACTATTATGGCTCCTGTTGTAACACCTCTTTTGGTATTGCTTATTGCAGGTCAAACCGTTGATGTTGCGGTTTGGGATATGTTCATTTCTATCGTTCAGGTTGTATTAGTACCTATTGCGGCAGGCTTTATTATCAATAAGATTTTCGAAAAATTTGCACGAGAATTTTCTCGTGTTTTGCCCCTTGTTTCCGTAATCGGTATTTCTCTTATCATTATGGCTGTTGTTGCTGCTAACGCTGCAAGCCTCATGACCGTTGGTCTGCTTATCATTGGAGTAGTTATGTTGCACAATGTGTTGGGTTATGCATTGGGCTATTTAGCGGGTCGTCTTTTGGGACTTACCAAGGCTCAGCGTCGTACTCTTTCTATTGAAGTTGGTATGCAGAATTCCGGTTTGGCTACTTCTTTGGCAACGGTGCATTTTGCCACCATGCCTTTGGCGGCAGTTCCTGGCGCCGTATTTAGCGTATGGCACAACATTTCTGGCGCAATTTACGCAAACATTCTTGCGCGTTCTGCGGGCGACGATTCGGTAAAGAAGGCAGATCTTGAAAACAAGATTGAATCTGGCGAAATAGAAAAGGAAGAAGCTGCAGCGGACAAGAAAGCAGCAAAGTAGAATTGAATCAGAAGACGATTCTTTGAGTCGAAAGAAGATTCTTTATGGTTTGCTGATTTATGGTCTGAAGTTTATCTATTAAAAGGGCATCGGCGCAGGTCGATGTCCTTTTTGTTTAGGGTTGCAATCCAGTTGAGATTGCGAAGCATTCAAAATGATTACATAGGCAGATGTAGTGAGATGTGGGGAGATGGGGGGGGGTGCACAGTTGCCCGACGGCTGTATGAGCGGCGTACAAGGTGCGCAAATATTTGTGAGAGAAATAAAAAAGCCCACACAGGGTGTAGGCTGAATACGTGGTAGCCTCGACCGGATTCGAACCGGCGATCTCCGCCTTGAGAGGGCGGCGTCCTAAACCGCTAGACGACGAGGCCATGAATGCGTAGTGGCTGGGGTGGAAGGAGTCGAACCCTCACATACGGTACCAGAAACCGCTGTCCTACCATTAGACGACACCCCAATAACTATGCAATTGAGAATGCACCTTATAGCTTTGGCGCGAGTAGTTATATTAGTGTCCTTAAGGTGATTCGTCAAGGTTATTTTTGAAAAAAATTATCTCTTTCGTTACCTTTGCTGTGTAGTTTTGCTGCATCCAGATGGACTTTTTGTGGAAATAGCATAAATTGCTCGGTCTTCTCTTAGGATAGTCAGCGCATTTTGTAGTGTTTTAGCCCACCTAGTGTGGGTTTATTTATGCCGATTATGCACTGCATACGCAACATGAAACGTGAAAAAGCTTTGTTTGTTTGTGGGTAGATAGTTTCCGAGCAAGAACAAAGCAATAATAGAGGATTTACTATGTCGCCAGACCTGTTACTAGAAGCGCTTAAGGCGTTATTGCTTGGTGTAGTTGAAGGTATTACCGAATGGCTGCCTATTTCGTCAACAGGTCATATGATTTTGGTAGACGAATTTGTTCAGCTTAATGTGTCGCCTGGCTTTCTGGAATTATTTTTAGTGGTAATTCAAATTGGTTCCATTATGGCCGTTATTATTTCATTTCGTCATAAGCTCAATCCTGTTTCTCGTACTAAAGACGAAGTTGAACGCCACAAAACATGGCGTATGTGGGGTATGGTAGTAATCGGCAGTGTTCCTGCCGCAGTATTTGGTTTGTTATTGGACGACTGGGCTCACGATAATTTCTATAGCGCCTATACGGTTGCTGCAATGCTTATTCTGTATGGCATTATCTTTATTGTCATTGAACGCTATAACCGCCGTCGTAAAGAACGTGTATTGGGAATGGTGGAAGAACCAATCGGAAAGCACGGTCGGGTAGAACCAATCGATGAAAACGATCCTGAAGCGATAGATAAAGCCCTTTTTAAAATTACCGATCCCTATGAAATGGATTGGAAAACCGCCATTAAAATTGGCTTCTTTGAAGTGCTTGCTATTATTCCGGGCACCAGCCGTTCAGGCGCAACCATTATTGGTGGCATGTTGTGTGGTTGTTCTCGTACGGCGGCCGCAGAGTTTACGTTCTTCCTGGCGATTCCGGTTATGTTCGGATGGGGCCTAGTTAAAGCGGTTAAGTTCTTCCTTGACGGTATTGCTATGACGCAAACCGAAATTGTGGTTTTGGTGGTGGGCATTCTTTCTGCCTTCATTATGGGTATGATCGCCATCAAATTTTTGATGGGCTACATTAAACAAAACGACTTTACCGTGTTTGGTGTGTATCGCATCATTATTGGTCTTATCGTATTGGGCTATTTTGGCAGCAAAGCTCTTGGCGCCATGTAAACAAACCATGCAATTCTGCGGAATAGCGGACTAGTGATGGTATGCTTTTGCTATGGGCGCAAACTACGGACAGAAAAAACCTCCCGAGATTCCTGAAGAGGAAAAAAGAAGACTGCGCAAAAATGCAAACTCGTTTATCTCGCGGTATTGTGGTTTCGCGGCTTTGGTAATTATTCTTATTACCTTTGCTGCTTTTATTCTTGGACAGGCTAATGCCTTCTATTCGCAGTGTGGCATCATGGCATCTATTGCACTGCTTGCCATTTCGGTTATTAACGATCCCGATCGTAAATAGAGCAAAACTTATTTATTTTTCGTATTAATAGGGTAAAAATTCGCCTAATCTATAGAAAAAGTAACTTAATCCTCTATTATCGACCAGTAACCCCAGCCTTCCTTGCCTCATACTATACTTTGCTATAGTAAAGTGATGCACTCGGCTTTTGAGTGCGAGGTAAGAAAGGAATCAAGGATGCCGGAACAAAATGATGCTTTCGCAAAGATTGAGGAATATCGCGCTAAGATCGATGAAGTAGATCAAAAGTTGGTTGCTCTCTTGAATGAACGTGCGGGCTATTCATTGGACATTCGCGCTTTGAAACCCAGTGCTCATATGGGCTTGTATGATCCTAAGCGTGAAGAAGAAATCTTCGAACGTATTGCTTCTTACAACGAAGGTCCTATGTATAACGAAAATCTGGTTGAAATTTATCGTGGCATTCTAAAAGTAATGAAAGAGGTGCCATCACGTGATCAATAAGCTCTCCTCCCTACCAGATTACGGTGCTAGAACTGATGAAATAACCATCTATGCTGGCCCCTGTTCTGTCGAATCTGAAGAGCAATTTGATGAAGTAGCGCGCTGCATTGCGGATCTTGGCTTAACGTGGATTCGCGGCGGCGCTTTTAAGCCCCGTACCAACCCCCATTCTTTTCAAGGACTAGGTGAAGAAGGCCTTAAGATTATGAAGGCAAGCGGGGAAAAGTACGGGCTAAAAACTCTGACCGAGGTAATGGATTCTGCTCATTGCGAAATGGTGCATTCCTATGTTGATGGTCTTCAAATTGGTGCTCGCAATATGCAGAATTTCAGTCTACTGAAAAATGTTGGTGCGGTAACGGCTCAGTCGCACAAAATGGTTTTACTCAAGCGCGGCTTGGCGGGCAGTATTTCTGAATGGCTTTCCGCTACCGAGTATCTAACCATGAATGGTAACAACAATATCGTGCTGTGCGAACGTGGCTTACGTACGTTTGAAACTGCCACGCGTTTTACGCTCGATATTTCTGCCGTGCCAGTAATTCATAAGCAGTCTATTTTCCCTATTTGCGTGGATGTTTCTCATCCTGCAGGTGTTCGAGACCTGGTCCCTTCGTTGGCTTATGCAGCAATAGCGGCAGGTTGCGACAGTCTTATGATCGAGGTTCATCCCGATCCAACCAAGGCGTTATCCGATGGCCCCCAGCAGCTAACCCCTGCACAGTTTACGGAGCTGGTAGGACAGTTGCAAGAAATTGCGGCGGTATTTGGAAAGAAGATTGTGTAACAAAGACAAGCTTGAAGGATTAAAGCGCTACAATACAAATCCGTACTTTTCAGAATAAAGCGTAAATCATATATGTAGGTGAAAGGGATTCCTCTATGCCTATTGATCTTTCAAGTCTAAATGGTCCTCAAAAAGAAGCGGTTCTTTGCACAGAAGGACCGCTTCTTGTGTTGGCGGGTGCCGGTAGTGGAAAAACCCGCGTATTAACTCATCGTATTGCCCATTTGGTAGAGGACTTAGGGGTGGCTCCCTGGCAAATTATGGCCATTACCTTTACCAATAAGGCCGCAGCAGAAATGCGCGAGCGCCTTGGTGGGCTTATTGGCCCTTATGCGCGCGGCATGTGGGTTTCAACTTTTCATAGTATGTGTGTGCGCATCTTGCGTGCCGATTGCGAACGACTTGGGTTTGCTTCAGGTTTTACCATTTACGACGATGATGATTCGAAACGCTTAGTAAAGCACATTTATGGTGAATTCAATATCGACGAAAAGCGTTTTCCCGTACCTGCTATTCGCAATCGCATTTCCAAAGCAAAAAATGACCTTCAGGTTGCAGAAGTGTATGCGCAGGAAGCTGAGCAGGGAAGTGATCCGGTAGCGAAAGTTGCTGCACGTGTTTATACCCGTTTGCAGGAGCGATTGCGACAGCTTAATGCGTTCGATTTTGATGATCTTTTGCTCTACACTTGGCTTTTACTGAAGAATCATGCAGATGTTCTAGAAGCGTATCAAAGGCGTTTTCAATATATTCTGGTGGATGAATACCAGGATACCAACCATGCTCAGTACGCTTTAACGCAGCTTTTAGCAGCGGCCCATCAAAACATTATGGTGGTAGGCGATGACGATCAGTCAATTTATTCATGGCGTGGTGCCGATTTGCGCAATATTTTAGATTTCGAAAAAGATTATCCCAAGGCTCATGTCGTAAAGCTGGAAGAAAACTATCGTTCCATGGGCAATATTTTAGATGCTGCTAACGCAGTTATTGCCAACAATGTAACCCGCAAGCCCAAAAGGTTATTTACGTCTCAGCCTGCTGGTGAAAAGATTTCAGTTTATATGGCTACCGATGAACGCGATGAGGGGCGCTGGATTGCTTCTGAAATAGAAAAGCAGCATGCCTCAGGTATGCCTTATAACCAAATTGCGGTGTTTTATCGCACCAATGCACAAAGCCGTATGCTTGAAGATATGCTCTTGCGGGCGGGCGTTCCTTATCGTTTGGTAGGCGGTACGCGCTTTTTTGATCGTGCAGAAATTCGCGATGTAATGGCGTACTTAAGTCTTGTAGTAAATCCTGCAAACGACATGGCAGCACGCAGAGTAATCAATACGCCCAAGCGTGGTATTGGTGGTACTACCATTGAGCATATTGACTATATTGCGCGTGAAACTGAATGCACGTTTTTGCAGGCAGCTGAACTTTGCGTTGCTGATGAGGTTATTCGTCCTAACACGCGTCGCGCCATTGGGGAATTCGTAGCGCTTATTCATGAAGCGCAAACCTATGAAGGCGATTTGCGCAAAGTAGTTGAGATGATTGTCGATAAAGCCGGCATTATTGAGGCTTATCGCGCGGTTGGCAGCGATGAAGCGCAGGGGCGCATTGAAAACATTCAAGAATTCTTCGGCGTAGTTGATGAATATTCGCAAACGCACGATGATACTGAAGCTTTGTTTGAGCCACCTTCACCCAATGATCCCGATGAAGCTCTCGATGAAAACGAGCCTCCCGTGCGGACATTCCAAGCGAATTCATTGGCTGATTTTACCGAATGGGTAACCTTGCGAACCGATATGGATACCATGAGTGATGATGGCGCGGCAGTAACGCTTATGACTGTTCACTCCGCAAAAGGCCTTGAATTTGACTGCGTTTTTGTTGCGGGTATGGAAGAATCGCTGTTCCCTCATGGTAATTCTTCGCAAGATGCGCAGGGGCTCGAAGAAGAGCGTCGTCTTTGTTATGTCGCCATTACGCGTGCTCGCAAGCGTCTTTATCTGACCAATGCCTTTACGCGTCAGATTTTTGGTCAATCAAGTGCAAATCCTCCTTCGCGCTTTATTTCAGAAATTCCTAGCGAACTTCGACATAGTATCGGTATGGGATCTGCTGGTTTTTCTGGATCTGGCTGGGAAAAGCGCGGAAGCCGCCGAGGTATTGCTGGTTCGGGTGTAGAGGCAGGAGGCGGACGCGTATTTGGTCAATCAAGCGCATCGGGTTCGCGCCCGCGCCAAAAACCAGTGGCAACGCGTACGAATCCTAACGCGGGCAAGAAGGCTGCAGCACGCATGAGTTTTGCCAAGGGCGATACGGTTGATCATAAAGTATTTGGTCGCGGCACTATTGTGAAAGTGGATGGTGACACGCTTCATGTACGTTTTTCTCGTACGGGGCAAACTAAAAAGCTCCTGAAGGATTATGCGCCTATTGTGAAAATCGGTTAGCGAAACACAATTGTAAACCTTAGTGGAGTATTATATACAAGGCTTAACGCAAGCCTTAAGGGCACTCATAACGTAAGGGCTATGGGTGCTCTTTTTGTGCCGTAGGGTTTAGGTTTGAAATTCTCTATGTGGTAACTATCACGTTTCTCGTTTTGGTTCCTCTTTAAAGGATGGGGCAGGGAAATAGCCTAATTAGGGTTGGAAAAATAGCTTGATAAGAAAGGGAGCGAGTTTTTGTATGGCAGAAATACTCGAAGCAGTAATGCTTATCTGTTTTGGTTTATCGTGGCCAATGAACGCATGGAAGTCTTATAAAGCACGTACTGCCGCCGGGACAAGCTGGCAATTTCTTGCTCTTATTACCCTTGGTTATTTTGCGGGCATAGCTGCAAAATTTGTGGGCGGTAATTTGAACTGGGTTTTGGTGGTCTACTTTATAAACCTTGGTGCATTGGTGGCTAACTGGGCAATTTACGCGCGCAACCTTCGTATTGATGCAGCCTACGAGAAAGCTCGGGCGTAAAAAGCGCACAGCTGTGAATTTAAAATAGCGTACAGCTGTGAATCTAAACAGTTGTGAATCTAAAAAAGCGCGCACCTGCGAATTCTTTAGTCTTTTTGCGTGTCTTTTTCTTAAGAGCGCTTACAATAAAACCAATTTGTACATATATGCGTGTTTCTACGCTAGAGGAGGTCGAATGGCTACGCCCGTTCTTGTCGTCGGTCATAAAAATCCCGACAACGATTCCATCGCCGCTTCGGTGGGATTTGCCTACTATAAAAATGAAATGATGAAGCGCACCTTGGCGCAAAATCCCGATGCGGAAGAATTTGAATACATTCCTTGCCGTCTTGGTCCTTTACCAGAAGAATCAGAGGCTATTCTTTCAGAATATGAGGTTAAGGCGCCTGAACTTATCCCTCATGTATTTGCTCGCGTGAGCGATGTTATGAGTGCTCCTGTTATTAGCTTGCCAGGAAGCGCTACGTTGCTCGAGGCTTCTCAGCTGCTGGCGGTGCATGATATCCGCTCAATTGTGGTTACCGATGAAGCTGGCAAATATGCTGGCGTGGTATCCTCTCGCAAAATTGCTGAACGCTACATTTCTACCGTCTGCCGTGAAGCAAAAGAAGCAACGGAACAGTCTGCAAGTGCCATTGCGGCAGATTTACAGGCTTCTCTTACGCAAGACATTATGAGCTTGGTAGACAATCGTCCCATGATTGTGACGCCTGATGATCTTTATAACGATGTCTTCGAGGACTTAATGGCTAACGAGCTTCGTGAAGCGGTTGTGCTTGATGAAGAAGGCGTTGCAGTTGGTATCGTGACTCGTTCCGATGTTGCTGTTAAGCCTCGTCGCAAGGTTGCTCTGGTTGATCACAACGAATTCTCTCAGGCTGTTGATGGCTTGAAGGAAGCAGAAATTGTTGAAATTGTTGATCATCACCGCATTGGCGATGTAAGCACCAATCAGCCTATTCGTTTTACGAATGTACCGGTAGGCTCTTCTGCCACCATCGTAACCATGAAACTGCGTGATGCAGGTATTGATATTCCGCAAGGAATTGCTGCAGTTCTGCTTTCCGCCATTATGACCGATACGGTTATTTTGAAGTCGCCTACGGCAACTGATATCGACCGCGAAACGGTTGAATACTTGGCAGGTATTGTGGGCCAGGATGCTACCGAATTTGGCCTGCACGTATTCAATGCGCGTGGTGGCGATGCAGAAATGGATGTAAAGACGCTCGTTACTGCTGACTCCAAGGAATTTAAGATTCCGGAAGGTACCATTCTTATTGCCCAACATGAAACGGTTACGCTTGATGCCGTTATGCAGCGCGAAGACGAAATTCGTGCTTTCCTGCGCGAGCTGAAAGAAAAGAATGGGTATGAATTTGTGCTTTTACTGGTAACCGACATTATTGCGGAAGGTTCAAACTTCTTGGTTGAAGGCGATCATAAGAAGGTTGATAAAGTATTTGGCATTGATTCTTCCTCAGCGGTTTGGATGCCAGGTGTTTTGTCTCGTAAAAAGCAGGTAGCTGCTCCTCTTCTGGAGGCATAGTTGCCAATGCGGTGAAGCGTTACTCTGATGGTGAAGCGCTGTTTCGTCAACCTGTTGCTTCTTCGTGAAGATTCTTAGGGGGCATTCCCTGTTATGAGGAGTACCCTTTGTTATGGCGTTTCTTCTTGCAATAATGATTGTTGCGAGGGGAGTGGTTTTCCTGGCAGGGGCTGCTTGTCATTTACGGACAAAATAGCACTCTTAAGTGTTTAAAAATTTTAAGCCGATTCGGGTTTTCCGAATCGGCTTTTTGCTTTTTATGTACAACTTTTTATGCTTTCGTTCTGTTTGCCAACAAGAAAGTATTGTTCGTACACGAAATTACTTTGATGGTTACAACTGAGGTTTAAAAAGCCTGTTCATTTGCTAGTATCTGTCTCACTTACCCAATTTTTACCACAAGAAAAAGAACTGAACGGTAAGCACTTTGCCTGAAATTTTGCTTTTGCGCCTGCATTCGGTTTTAAGGCAATCCTTGTGTTTGAGCATAGGAAATAGAGTGGTTTTCCCTCTTGGATCTAAAAGAGGGGTACCCAAAATTTTGCGGGGGGGGGGGCATATGTATAACATAGCTATTCTAGAAGCTAATCAAAACCAAGCAGCATTGTTAAAGGCACTTGTAGAAAAGAACGTACATAGGGAAGTGTTTAGCATCATCACATGCCCTTCCATTGTTGAACTTGCAAAGTATCTTTCCGATGGCAATGTTGCTAGCATGCTGTTTGTTGACGTGTGGATGGGTGAGGAAGAAAGCGCTTCCCGAGGAAATGTTATTCCGAAAGGCATCGACATTGTAGAAAAATATCGTCGTTATTTTGCGCGTGCTCAGGTGGTCTATATGGGTAATTTGGATCATTACACGCCTGCGATATATGAAACAGAGCATGCGTTTTTCTTGCCTAAGCCCTTCTTGCAGCAGGATGTTGATACGGCACTTTCATGCGCACTAAATAATCTTTCCAACAACATCAATAAAAGTCTGCCCGTAAAAGTTGGTACTTCGGTTCGCCTTATAAAGTATTCCGATCTTATTTATATTGAAAGTCAGCGACGTAAGTTGCGCCTTCATCTTTCCAATGAAGTAATAGATATGTATGGGTCGCTTACTGCTATGGCGGCGTCTCTTCCTTGGCAATTTGTGCAATGCCATAAAAGCTTTATTGTGAATTTGGAATATGTGATCGAATTACAAAAAGAAGGTTTTGTTATGGCCTCAGGTGACAAAATTGCCGTAAGTCAAACCAAGCGCAAAGAAGCTCGTCGTTCGTTTATGAAATACTTAGCGGTTGATTTATAAGCGTTGCCGCAGACACGGACTTGCTGAAGAGGTGGGTCTGTCGCAGGTGGTCGCGTGTTGCAGATGTAGGTCTGGTGTAAGTGGTCGCGCGTTGTGGACGTGAGTTTTTACAGCTGATGGCAGTGTGGTGCTTCTCGTCGAAGATTTCGGCAGGGTATTTTCGCAGGTAATGGTGCGTTGTAGGCGTAGTTTTCCCGCAAGAGTAGATGTGCTATGGGCATGGGTTTGTTGTGCTCATGTGCAAATTACGTGAAGAAGATTCCCCTGTTCGCAGAAAAAAATTTGAAACACCACCATTACCAGGCATAATATTTCTAAAGAGTATGGACACACCCGGATGCGTGGCGTTTGACAAGGTATATGCCCGGTGATAAAGTTCATCTTCGCGTTTCCCCGTGAAGCGTGTGTTTTCGCGTGCGTAACTGCAGAACGCACTCGGAAAACGAAGAACAGGCATGTAGTAACTAATAAAGAAAAGGAGTTGAGTCTTGCCTACTATTAATCAGTTGGTCCGCAAGGGCCGCGCCAAGCAGGTCGACAAAAAGAAGACCCCGGCGCTCAAAGGCAACCCGCAAAAGCGCGGCGTATGCACTCGTGTTTACACTACTACCCCTAAGAAGCCTAATTCTGCACTTCGTAAGGTAGCTCGTGTTCGCCTGGTAAATGGCATGGAAGTAACCGCTTACATTCCAGGTATTGGTCACAACCTTCAGGAGCACTCCATGGTTCTGCTCCGTGGCGGTCGTGTAAAGGACCTTCCTGGTGTTCGTTATAAGATCATCCGCGCTGCTCTTGACTGCGCAGCAGTAGATGGCCGCGCACAGGCTCGTAGCCGTTACGGTGCTAAAAAGCCTAAGAAGTAAGTAATCCGCGTTTTTCGCGTTATTAGTAGTCGTTTAAACCGAAAGGAAGATATATGCCGCGTCGTGCAGCAGCAGTCCGCCGCGAAGTGCAGCCGGACGCTCGATTCAACAACCGCTTGGTCACGCAGCTGATCAACAAGGTGTTGTTAGACGGCAAGAAGTCCGTCGCTGAAGGCATTGTTTACGGTGCTTTCGATATCGTTGCTGAAAAGACCGGTCAGGATGCTCTGACTGTCTTCAAGAAGGCAATGGACAATATTCGCCCTACGCTCGAGGTAAAGCCTAAGCGTGTTGGTGGTGCTACCTATCAGGTACCAATGGAAGTTAACTCTCGCCGCGCTACTACGCTTGCTATCCGCTGGATGGTTGACTTCTCTCGTAAGCGCAAGGAAAACACCATGAAAGAACGCCTTGCAGCTGAAATCATGGATGCAGCAGAGAACACTGGCGCTTCCATCAAGAAGCGTGAAGACCTCTACAAGATGGCAGAATCCAACCGTGCATTCTCGCACTATCGTTGGTAAGGAGGAGTGGACTAGATATGGCAAAGACATCTCTTGACCACACTCGTAACTTCGGCATCATGGCTCACATCGATGCCGGTAAGACCACTACCACCGAACGTATTCTGTACTACACCGGCAAAACCCACAAAATTGGTGAGGTTCATGACGGTGCAGCTACGATGGACTGGATGGTTCAGGAACAGGAACGCGGCGTAACCATTACCGCTGCAGCTACTACCTGCTTCTGGAAGAAGGACGGCCAGGAATATCGTTTCCAGATTATCGACACGCCCGGCCACGTTGACTTTACCGCTGAGGTAGAACGTTCTCTGCGTGTTTTGGACGGTACCGTAGCAGTATTCGACGCTGTTGCTGGTGTTCAGCCTCAGTCTGAAACCGTATGGCGTCAGGCAGAGCGCTATGGCGTACCTCGCATTGCGTTCATCAACAAGTATGACCGCGTAGGTGCAGACTTCTTCCATGCAATTCAGACCATGCGTGATCGTCTTGACGCTAAGGCAGTTGCCGCTCAGCTTCCTATGGGCGCTGAAGATAACTTCTGGGGCGTTGTAGACCTGGTTACCATGACCGCATGGGACTTCAAGGCAGACGACAAGGGCATGACCTACCCCGAGCCTATGGATGAAATTCCTGCTGAATTCAAGGAAGACGCAGAAATTTATCATCAGGAACTTCTCGAAGCAGCTGCTGACTGCGACGATGACCTGATGGAAAAAGTTCTCATGGAAGAAGAAGTTTCCGTTGAAGAACTGAAGGCTGCTATCCGCAAGGGTGTAATCAACTGCCAGATCAACCCAGTATTTGTAGGTTCTGCTTACAAGAACAAGGGTGTTCAGGAGCTTTTGGACGCTGTAGTAGATTACCTTCCTGCTCCTGGCGATGTTCCTGCAATTAAGGGTGTTAACCCAGAGACTGGTGAAGAGGATGAACGTCCTGCAGATCCTAAGGCTCCTTTTGCAGCACTTGCATTCAAGATTATGACCGACCCCTTCGTTGGTAAGCTTACTTACTTGCGTGTATATTCCGGTTCTCTCGAGTCTGGTTCTTATGTACACAATGCAACTAAGGACAAGAAGGAACGTATTGGTCGTTTGCTCCAGATGCACTCCAATAATCGTATCGATATCGATAAGTGCTCCGCTGGTGACATCGTTGCAGTTGTAGGTTTGAAGAACACCACCACTGGTGACACCCTCTGCGATGAAAACGCTCCTATCATTCTTGAGTCCATGCAGTTCGCTGATCCTGTTATTGACATTGCTGTTGAGCCTAAGACCAAGGCAGAGCAGGATAAGATGAGCCTCGCACTTCAGAAGCTTGCTGAAGAGGACCCAACGTTCCGTGTTTCTACGAACCACGAAACTGGTCAGACCATTATTGCTGGTATGGGTGAGCTTCACCTTGAAATTATTATCGACCGTCTGCTTCGCGAATTTAAGGTTGAAGCAAACGTTGGTAAGCCTCAGGTAGCTTATCGTGAACGTCCTGGTCATGAAGTACTGGGTGCTGAAGGTAAGTTCGTACGTCAGTCTGGTGGTCGTGGTCAGTATGGTCACGCAATCATCAATATGTATCCTCAGGAAGCTGGCAAGGGCTACGAATTCGAGAACAAGATCGTTGGTGGTGTTGTTCCTAAGGAATATATCCCTGCAGTTGACAAGGGCATTCAGGAAGCTCTTAACTCTGGCGTTTTGGCAGGTTACCCTGTTGAGGATGTTCGCGTAGAGCTGATCGATGGTTCTTACCATGATGTTGACTCTTCTGAAGCAGCATTTAAGGTTGCTGGTTCTATGGCAATTAAGGATGCTTTGAAGAAGTCCGATCCTGTAATTCTTGAGCCTGTCATGGCTGTTGAAGTTGAAACTCCTGAAGAGTACACCGGCTTCGTAATGGGCGACATTCCAAGCCGTCGTGGCATCATTCAGGGCCAGGAACAGCGTGGTAGTGCCGTAAGCATCACTGCTAAGGTTCCTCTGAGTCAGATGTTTGGCTATGCAACCGATTTGCGTAGTGGTACTCAGGGTCGTGCAACGTACACCATGCAGTTCGACTCTTATGAGCCAGTTCCTAAGAATGTGGCAGACGAGATTATCAGCAAGGCTGGTGGTAACGCTTAAGCCAATCTGGCTTAAGCTCCACCGCTTACAATGGAGGTTAAAGTGGCTAAAGAGAATATCCGCATCCGCTTGAAGGGTTACGATCATGAGATCGTGGATCAGTCCACTAAGTTGATCGTTGACACCGCTCAGAAGACGGGCGCTAAGGTTTCCGGTCCTATTCCGCTGCCGACCGAACGCAACCTGTACTGCGTTGTAAAAGGCCCGCACGTAAACAAGGACTCTCGCGAGCAGTTTGAAATGCGCACTCATAAGCGCCTGATCGACATCCTTGATCCAACCCCTTCTACGGTTGATTCTTTGATGCGTCTCGATCTTCCTGCTGGCGTTGATATCGAGATCAAGCTGTAGGGGAGTGTGATATTAGATGATTAACGCTATCTACGGTAAGAAAATCGGCATGACTCAGCTCTTCGATGAAGACGGCAAGGTAATTCCTGTAACCGTTATCGAAGCTGCTCCTAACAAGGTATGCCAGGTAAAGACTACTGCAACTGATGGTTATGAAGCGGTACAGCTCGGTTTTGGCACCATCAAGGAGCAGAAGGTAAACAAGCCTATGGGCGGTCACTTCGCAAAGCAGGGTGTTGAACCTGTTCGCTATCTTCGCGAAGTTCGCGTAACTGATGGCACTGAGCACACTGTTGGTGAAGAAGTTACGGTTGCTAACTTTGCTGAGGTAAAGAAGGTTGACGTAACGGGCACTTCCAAGGGTAAGGGCTTCGCTGGTGTTATGCGTCGCTATGGCTTTGGCGGTGGCCCAGGTGGACACGGTGCTCACTTCCATCGCGCTCCCGGTTCTGTAGGTCAGTGCGCATATCCTTCCCGCGTATTCAAGGGCGTTCGCCTTCCGGGTCACATGGGTTGCGATACCGTAACGACCAAGAACCTTGAAGTTGTCCGCGTTGATGAAGATATGAACCTCATTATGCTCAAGGGTGCTGTTCCTGGCGGCAAAAACGGCGTGGTTCGTATTCGCATGGCTTAGAAACGATGCGAAGGAGTTTATAGATTATGGCAAGTATTGAAGTAAAGGATGCGAGCGGTAAGAAGGTATCTGATACCGAACTTTCCGCAGCAGTCTTTGAAATTGAGCCAAACGTGCATGTAATGCACGAAGTGGTTCGCTCCCAGCGCGCTGCTCGTCGTGCTGGTACTCACGACACCTTGACTCGTGGTCAAGTTCGTGGTGGCGGCAAGAAGCCTTGGCGTCAGAAGGGCACTGGTCGCGCTCGTCAGGGTACGATCCGCGCTCCACAATGGGCAGGCGGCGGTACCGTATTTGGTCCTCATCCTCGCTCTTATGCATTTAAGGTTCCTGCAAAGGTAGTTAAGCTGGCTATGCGTTCTGCATTATCCGCAAAGCTTGCAGACGGCGAACTCGTTGTAGTTGATTCTCTCTCCTTCGAGAAGCCTTCCACCAAGCAGGCTGTTGAGGTTCTGAAGAACCTTGGTCTTACCGGTCGTGTAACCCTTGTTGTAGGCGACGAAGACGTAAACACCTATCTGTCTTTCCGTAACCTCAATCAGGTTCGTACCATTGGTATTTCCGAGGCTAACACCCTCGACTTCATCGACAACAAAGCTCTCGTATTCACGAGCGCTGCTTTGAGCCGCATTGAGGAGGTGCTTGCATAATGAAGGATCCTCGCGAGGTTATCATTCGTCCGATCATTTCGGAGAGCACCTATATGCGTATGGAGGATAACGTTTACACCTTCGAAGTAGCAAAGACCGCTAATAAGGTAGAGATTGCTCAGGCAATCGAAGCTATTTTCGATGTAAAGGTTGTAAAGGTTAACACCGCAAACGTTAAGTCTAAGCCAAAGCGCGTACGCTTCCAGGTTGGCAAAACTCGCACTTGGAAGAAGGCTATGGTTACCCTGGCTGAAGGCGACTCCATCGAGATCTTTGCAGCTCAGGACTAGTCTTTAGGGCATAGGTAATATATTAGATTTAAACCCCCGTTGGATGTTTCCAGCGGGGGTTGCTTGTTTTTTGCTCGTTTTAGAGAGAACTATCAAATTTGAAATTCTTGACTAACTTTTGGATCAAATTTCCCTTAATGCAGGTCTTTATAATTATTTTTTAATGACTTATGTAATTAACGCTTTGTTTTAGGTAATTAAATAGGATGAAACGGTTTCATTTTGCAGGGAGACAATAAAAATTGCTTCATTAAGGGGGATTTGATCCAAAAGTTTGTTATAAAAACCAAAAAGCTCATAAGAGCAACATGCTGAAAAATGCTGCTTAAAGCTAATTAAGCTATGAGCGAAAATGCCATGCTTTGGAACTTTCCCTAATTGAATAGGAGACGTCTAAGTTCTATTTGCTTTTGATAAAATCCTTTTGGTTTCTTGATTCGATGGTTAAGTGTTTTGCCTATTAATAGAGCTGTCTGTTCAAATTCGTATACATCAAATAGCATTCTGCGGGTTATGGTAATAGTTCTGATTCCATTCAAATCGAGTAAATTACTTCGCTGAACGTCGTTATATAGCGAACGTTTATCTATGTGAAATTTATCGCTATTGTATTCAACAACTAATCTTTCTTTTTGCCATACTAAGTCTCCGATAAAGAAGTCATGTGAAGTAAGTTTTCTAGTTCCATAAGTTAATGGAATTGTTTTGTTGAGCTCAGGAAACGGAATTCCGTAGCCTCCGTATTTGTAAGGAAGACAAAGAAGTAAGGTGCATGCTGTTTCCATGGGTGAAGCAGAATTGTCTCTAATATAAGGCAAGGCCTGCCTGGCGAGTTTGGATCCTCGAAGAGGTTTACCGCTCTTTATAAAGCTTTGTATAGAGGCAGTTGAAACATGCGGATTAAAACGTAGACCGTTGTACCTTCCGCATAATTGAAAACCAAGTTGTATTACTTTAATAAGCGACTTCTTCTGACATAGTTGAACAAAAGATAACTGGGGACTAACTATAAAAAGTATCTCGTTAATTTTGAAAATGCTATTGGGTGGAAGCGCGCTACAGTGAGTATGAGGCGAAATGACTGCTTCCATTTGTTTAAATGGGCGGGGATTTATACCTACCAGTCGATGTTTGCCAGGTGTCAATATATGTAGTGTGCTGTCCTTCACGAATGCTTGTAAGGAAAGAGGGTGTAGGTTTTCTCTATTTAATTCTGCCGCTGATAAATAGGGGGCATATTGTAAATTTGTTTTTACAGGAAGTAACTTATAAGGAGTTATTGAGCTCCAAAACCATGCTGCGCTGCTATGTGAAATCGTTATTCCTTTCATGCTTCTAGCGTAGGAGAGAAAACTAACATAAAAGAGAACTTTTTGACACAGCCAGCGCACATCAGGCTCTCTTAAATGTGAGAAAACTTATAAGTAAGGAAATAGCGGACGGTAATTAAGGAAACAGCGGACGGTAATTGATACAGAAGAACCACGATCAACGCGTGTGTCCAGGATATTGCACAGCGCGTATCCTTCGAGGGTTTCCAAAGCTGATTATTTCTTCTTGGGTAATTTATCGTGTTAGGCTGCCAATCAACCCTGACTATGATAGTTGCGCGGTTTAGCTACGTTGTGACGCTAGAAGTTCCAAAAGAAGCTGAACACGTGTTCCTAAGAAATAGGTTGTAGTGTCTAAGAAATTGCGAATGGAATCTTCAGGAAGAATGAAGGATTCAATAAGCTCATTTGATTCAGGATGGGCGTCTCCTGCTTTTTCTACTTTCGCAAATACGACCAGTACATTTTCATCAGTCATGCCAACTGAAGAAAATCCAGGTTGAGCCAGAGCTCTAATAGGCTGGTCTATATCTTTTCTAAGGCGATAGCCTGTTTCTTCACGTAACTCGCGATCAACAGTGGTTGCTATATCTTCTCCCTCATCAATAAGTCCTGCAGGGAATGCTGCAAATACACCATTAACAGGGTAGCGGAATTCTTTAATCATTAAGTAGCTGCCGTCAGGGAGTTCGGGAACGATACATACTGCGTCGCAGTTTTTAATACGCGTTTCTAATGTTGAGGCTAAAGTGGCTTGAGATTCATTTTGATCATGGCGATTAGAAGAACTTTGCGCATTACATAAAAGTTCGTTCCTATATGCTTCAAGTGGCTTTCGAGAAGTGCTTTCGTAGGTATAGAGCGATCCGTCAGGCTTTTCGTAAGTGAGGATGTACTTTTTGATCCAGCCATCGCTTACTTGCTCGATTTTAACGAGCTCAGGCAAATTGTCTTCAAAGTGAGCAGGAGAAATTGCGTTCATGGTTCATCCTTTATTGATCGAAAGTAAAAAACTGCTTGCAAAAGCTATACAAAAGCTTAATGAAAGCCACGCCGAAGCTTGCGAAGAGCCGTACGAAAGTTTGTGAACTACCACGCAAAAGTCTGCAAAAGCCGCGAAAAACTTGCTAAAAGTTAAGCAAAAGTTTTCGAAGAGCTACAAAGCTTTCTAAGTCACGCAAGGTCCGCTTAATGCAAGCCGCTATAAAAGCCTATCAAGTCATGTAAAAGCTCGCTAAAGCTACGTAAATTAGTCTACCGCAAGAAAAGATCGATGTGGAAAGAGTATATTAGAACAGTGAAAGGAAACGGTGGTCGACTGTGTTTCAAGATATTGAACCGCACTCTTTTTGTAACGATTTTGCATGGGTAGAACCCGAATCTTCGGATCGAATTCTTATTTACAGAGGAAGCAGTGTTCTGGTTGCAAAAAGCTCAGAGGACACCCTTCATTTTCCTAGCTATGATGCCCTGCGCAAGGCAAAAGTAGTAGGAGAGTCTTGCAAGCCGCAGTCAGAAGCGTCCAGTATTCCGCTGCGTTTAGATGGACAAAAGCCCTCAGCGTTGCTCCTATTTACTGTTGGAGACACAGCATATTTTCGATGCGAAATTGACGATGAAGCTCTGGAAGAATTCTTGAGCGCTAAACGAGACGAAGCACAGTCTGAAACTCAAACTGAAACGTCCGCCAAAGCACAGCAACCAAAGTTGACCTATGAATTTATCCCCGTGGCACAATTGCGCAATTATCAACCAAAACATCGCGTTTTTGCAGGAATGGTGGGTTATGAGTATCACGTGTGGTACGACACGCATCATTTTTGTGGTCGATGCGGTTCGAAAATGCAGCATGGAATTGTCGAACGAATGCTGCAGTGTCCTGAATGTGGTTGTATGGAGTTTTCGCGGCTATTCCCTGCGGTAATTATTGGCATCGTGGATAGGCAACGTAATAAAGTGCTGGTTTCTCGCTACGCGGGTCGCCAATACAAGAGTTATGCGCTTATAGCAGGTTTTTGCGAAATGGGTGAAACGGTTGAGCAAACCGTTCATCGCGAGGTAATGGAAGAGGTTGGCTTAAAGGTGACAAACCTTCGCTATTACAAAAGTCAGCCGTGGCCTCCTTCTTCGTCGCTTCTTTTTGGCTTCTTTTGTGACTTGGATGGTGAGAGCTCTATTACGCTTGATGATCATGAGCTTGAAGAAGCTGAGTGGCTCTCTCGTGAAGATTTACCTGATGACGAAGACTACTCGTTAACACGCGAGATGATGGGCGTGTTGCGAAAAGGAGAAGAAACAAAGTATCCCCTTGCTTTTTATAGATGATTGGAGTGTCGGGTTTTGGCAAGTGCTGGTCATTGGTAAGTATGTGCGGGGTTTTGGCAAGTGCTGGTTTCTGATTAGTGTCAGGCTTGGTAAATATTAGGTTTTGGTAGTACTGCTTCAGCAAGAGAGCAAAGGTTAAGATATGTGGGGGATTGCGGTTATTATAGCTGCATGTTGTTTAGCATTCGGTGCGGTTGATGCTGCGGCGAAAATGCGTGAAAAGAAACAGGCAGCTTCAAATTCAGGATCGGACGCTGAATCAACTCTTACACAAGATCGCAAACAAAACGATGAAGCAACTTTAAAAGATGAATATAGCTTTTCTAACCTCAAACCAAACTACCAGTTAGATGCTGATTTGAAGCCTGAAGTGCATTCTAAGGTAAATTACGAATCGGGCTATGAGCAAAATACTGAGCACGACCGTATAAATCAAACGCAAAGGAGCAATGATGACTAACGTCCTCTTTTTGGAATACCCAAAATGTTCAACCTGCAAAAAGGCTAAGAAGTGGCTTGATGATCATGGAATCAGCTATAAGGATCGCCATATTGTTGAAAACAACCCAAAGGTGGAAGAACTTAAAGCCTGGCAGGGAAGAAGCGGACTTCCATTGAGGCGCTTTTTTAATACCAGCGGTATGCTCTACCGCGAACTTGGAGTTAAAAAACGCTTTGAAGAAGGTATGACTGACGAAGAGGCTTTTGATCTTCTTGCGACTAATGGTATGTTGGTAAAACGCCCTCTTGTTATTGGTGAAGATTTTGTTTTGGTAGGGTTTAAAGAAGCACAATGGGAAGAGGCTCTTCTGTAGTTATTGCCGATTTCCTCGGAAACGTAGAGGCTGATAAATTACCGTCTTTCTTGTAGCGGAAAAGTTTGCATCTAACCGAATAATTGTCCTAGGGATTTATAGTTCGCAGCCCATCAGTTAAAGCTGATGGGCTGCGTTGTCTTGCGAGGCAAAGGCCTTAGCTATGTGGGCGCCTTTACGATGTAAACTCTCTTGCAGGATGAGTATCTTTACGATGTGAACACCTTGTCGAAAACCAACTTCAGATTCCCACGATATTAGCGATGATCTGGTCCGAAAGACACTTCGTCGAGTGATGCAGGTGTGTCACCGTCAAAACAATGTACGTAATTCTTTTCCTCGAACGCCTGAATATCTGCCGTGCTGTAGCCTAATTCTTCCAAAACAGAAGCGGTATCGTAGCCGAGTGGTTTAGCGCGCGTGATTTCAGGATCACCAACCGAAGCCATACGAACAGGACTGGTGGTAATGCAATGATCACCGATACTGTCATAGTGAATAGGACGCAAAATGTCATTTGCGTAGGCTTCTTCATCTGCCATAACATCATCCATGGTATTGCAGCGTGCGTAGGGAACGTCTTTTTCGATAAACAAGGCTTCCCAGTAATCCCAATTATGCTGCGCGAAAGCATCGCCCATAAGCTTTACCACGGTGGCAACATCGCCTGTTTCATTGATTTTGGCGCAGTTGGTGTAACGTTCATCTTCTGCGTATTCCGGCAGGCCAATAAGACGCATAACAAATGGATACCAAGCATCATAAGAGCCGTAGCAAATGAGGAACCATACCCCATCTTTGGTACGGTAGCAATTGTTGGTAGGGCATGGTGCTTGGCTACGGTTTTTTGGAAAAGGAACACCAAAGGGTTGCGATACTACGGGAGCCTGCATGGCCCAAAGTGCCATATGATGTAAGTTAACCGTAACAAGATCTCCTACGCCTGTCTGTTCAGCGCGCCATAAAGCGCTCATAAGGCCCATACCTAGAGCAATGCTAGCGTTCCAGTCTCCGAAGGCGGCCGGCATATTGCCAGGCATAAAATGCTCACCAGCTTGAGGGATAGACATTAACAATCCACCACGTGCTGAATAACAGGTAGCGTCAAAGCCTTTAGCATCTTTCATGGGGCCACGATCGCCGTAACCGCGCATTTGACCGTAGACAAGCTTAGGAAATTGCTTGTGTAGGGATTCATAATCAAATCCAAGACGTTTTAAGCTTGGAGTACGCAGGCTGGTAACAAAAATATGCGCTTTTTCGATAAGTTTAAGAGCTACTTCGCGGCCACCTTCACTGCGTACATCAAGCGATAAGAACTTTTTATTAGCATTACTCATGTCGAAAGCGGGGTTATCCATGCCAAGCTCAGGCATGCCGAATCCGGGGCCATCCAGGCGGTGCAAATTGCCTGTAAGGGTTTCTATCTTGTATACGGTTGCACCTAATTCTCCTAGCAAGCGAGGGCAGGCAGGCATGGCAACGTAATCACCTAGCTCTACCACAACAAGCCCTTCGAGTCCTTTAGGAAGCTCGTTTTCATTTATAACTGATCCCATACATCCCTCCATATTGTCATTACCGAGCATTTCCTGTGCCGCAAAATGAAGCGATGCGACAACGGAATACCTTGTGATGCTTAAAATAACATGCTCTAGTTTAAAGCGAACGAAATGACGAACTTGTTTAAAAGTAGATTAACTATTGCTGAGAGTTTGCTGTTATAGAAAACATTTTCTGAAGGATGTCTGCGGGTGTTTTCCTGAGTGAGGGCATTTGATAGTGAACTATTGCATAATGTCGGCGAATAGTGCTCAACAAAGTTGTTTTCTAATGAATGGTGTGCTCGAAGTTGCTTGAAGCCTCAAGTCGCAGTGAGATGCAGTAAAAGAAAGAAGCCCCGAAGGGCTCCTTTCAAAGCGAAGATATGGTTTGAAGGACTTGGGCTTCAGCTTTAGAAACCTGCGTTTTAAAAGTTGGCCTACGCTTTAAAAGTTGGAAAGCGTGTGTTCTGCAATTTACCTTCTAGAACTTAAGCCTCAGCTGCAACGGATTCGTTAGTGCTCGTACCTTCAGCTTTCCATTCCGCTGAATCCTTGCCAGGCTGGAAGTCAACACCTGCTTTACGGCGCTCTTTATAGTCTGCGGTAGCAGAGAATAAAGCGTCGGAAGAGGAGTTAATGGCAGTTTCAACGGAGTCCTGAATAACACCGATAACAAAACCAATACCAACAACCTGCATAGCAATATCGTTGCCGATGCCAAAAAGCGAGCAGCACAGAGGGATAAGCATCAAAGAGCCACCTGCAACGCCTGATGCGCCACAAGCACTTACAGCGGCGAGCACGCAAAGAATAGCAGCGGTGATGGGATTAACATCAATGCCCATGGTGTGAGCAGCTGCCATAGACATAACAGAAATAGTTACTGCAGCACCAGCCATGTTTACGGTTGCGCCCAAAGGAATGGCAACTGAATAGGTGTCCTTATGCAGACCTAAGCGGCGGCACAAGTCCATGTTGACCGGAATGTTTGCTGCGGAGCTACGGGTAAAGAATGCGGTAATACCGCTATCCTTCAAGCAACGGAATACTAAAGGATAAGGATTCTTGCGAATGTTCAGGAACACTAACAAGGGGTTTACTACTAAGGCAACAAAGAACATGCAGCCCAAGAGCACTGCAAGCAGCTGGCCGTATTCAATAAAGATTTCGGGGCCATTTTCAGATACGGACGTGTAGATAAGACCCAGAATGCCGAAAGGTGCGCAAGCAATGACCCAGCGAACTATGGCAGAAATAGCATGGGAAATGTTGCTGAAGAAGTCGCGCGTTGCTTCAGAGGTGTAACGCATTGCAATACCCAATACGATTGCCCATACCAAAATGCCAAGGTAGTTAGCATTTACCAGTGCATCTACCGGGTTTGCAACCATGTTGTTTAACAAGGTCATCAGCACTTCACCGATATCCGAAGGAATCGCTTCAGCTTCGCCAGGATCTGCCAAGGTAAGCGTAATAGGGAAGGCAAACGATACGATGACGGCAGTAAACGCAGCACAGAGCGTACTAATTACATAGAGTGTAATAACGGTCCTCATGGACTTTGGTAGCTTAGTGCGGCTCAGTGCGTTAATAACCAAGAAGAATACCAGTAAAGGTGCTACCGCCTTCAAGGCATTTACGAACAAGGTGCCTAACAGCTCAACCACGATAAGGTCTTTCGGGCCGAAAAGGCCGATAAGGGCACCGATAATAAGGCCAATGACAATACGCTTGATTAAGCTCAAGCTTGTCCAGGCGTTTACGATTGCTTTCATGTACAAACTCCTCGATTGGATAAGAAAAATGCAACTGCTAATTATAACTATCTCTGTTACGAAAAAGTAACACGGGTATTCGATATTTGCGGGAAGAGTCAAATAGCTCGACGAGGGGTTGGCAAGCGCCTGGCGCAACGACGCTGCGACGAACAATGCATAGCACAAAAAAGAGCTACTGTAACAATAGCGCAATGCGGGGCTGGGGGTAGCTATAGACATAAAAAATCAGGCTCCCCAAAAGAGGAGCCTGAAATATGCGTGCAGGATACCAAAACCAAGGAAGAAACGATTACGAAAGGGTCCTACACGTAAGAAGATGCGTTAATGGTACGAAGCTTACTTTGCCTTGTACTTCTTTACCAACTGACGACCAGCAATGTAGTTCATGATCTCAGTGGTGCCGCCACCCATTTCGTTACCACGGAGGTCAGCCCAAATGCGGCCAACGCGAATTTCCTTGGTGTAGCCAATAGCAGCATAAATTGCCATTGCCATGTCAGCTACGCGGGTAAGTTCCTTGCAGGCATAACCCTTGAGTAGAGCGGATTCAAGACGAGTGGATTCGCCGCGGTCGATCATGTCAACTACCTGATACAGGCGCATACGTACGTTTTGAATGATGTTTTCCATCTCGCAGAGATGTTCCTGGATCTGGGTCTGATGAGCGATAGGCTTCTTAAATGCGATACGCTCAGAAGCGTAAGCGCCAGCGTCATTCAATGCAGCCTGAGCAAGACCGAGAGAAGAAGCAACAACCAAGCAGCGTTCAAACTCGAGCTTCTTCATGAGAAGCTTCCAGCCCATGCCAGGTTCGCCAAGACGCATATCCTCGGTAAGAACTACGTTATCGAAGAACTGGTCTACGAAAGGAATTGCCTGCTGGCCAACCTTTTCAAGGTGAGCAACGGTAAAGCCAGGAGTGTCGTTAGGAACAAGCCACAAAGAGTACTTGTCGTTTTCGTAAGAAGGATCTTCATCCTTAGCTACAACCATGGTGTAGATAGAAAGACCGCCAAGGGTAACCCAGGTCTTCTGGCCATTCAGGATGTAGGTTCCGTCAGGCTGCTTCTTGGTTACGCAGGTCATAGCGTTGTTGTCGGAGCCAGCAGCAGGTTCAGAAATTGCGGAGCAAGCAATGCAGGTGCTTTCTACGTTTTCGATAGCATCCATGATCATTTCTTGCTGTTCTTTGGTGCCGAAGTCAATAACGTCGGTAATGGTGTTGAAGTCGGTTACGAAAGGAAGGGTAACACCAGTGAACTCATGAAGCTTTTCTACCAAAAGAACTTCGGTAAGCTTGTCTACCGGAACGCCACCAACTTCCTCAGGAAGGCCCAGCATCATAAAGCCAGCTTCGCGATATGCCATAGCTGCTTCGATGCTGATGTGATGATCTACTTCGTAAGCCTGCTTTACCGCTTCATCAGTGAAGTAGCGGCTAGCATACTCACGAGCGCTTTCAATCAGCAATTCCTGTTCGTCAGTAAGCTGAAAATCCATAATTACGATCCTCTCCTCATTATTTGATCGAATGGAACAGAAAAACGACCAATGTTGAACGTCCTGTTCAAACCATATCCTAGCATTTGAACGCGTTTTGCTCTATGAGGGGAACTATTTACTTTTCGTATACTTTTTTTAAATTTCTGAAACTGATTCTTATAACAATTGTATAGATGCAAGTGAGACGGGAAAAATGGAGTCACCAAGGAGCTCTGATTCCCGTCTCGGCTTACTTAGAATGCTGCAGATAAGAGCTTAGTTTCTTAGCTTCCTCCATGCTATAGCTACAATCAGTGCTGCACTTCCCGCTACTATTGCCGCTCCCACGAAAAGTGGTGCAATAAAGTCACTGGTTTGAGCAAGACCAGATTTGTCGTCAGAGCCGGAAGTAGTGTTGTCTGAGGGGTTTGTATTGGTTGAATCGGCCGGATTGTTTTCGGTGTTGTTGGAATTATTGTTTCCAGAGTTGCCGTTATTTCCGCTGTTATTCCCGGAGTTATCTCCATTGCCGCCATCATTTCCACTGTTCGTATTTTCCTCAGAAAATACGACATGAACATTAACGGGTCCACTGACATTTTTGACCGTGAGCTGTGATCCGCTAAGTTCGTAATCAAGCCCTGCGGTAACGCTGATTTGCGCATTGTCTAAGCTGTAGTTCTTGTCGGGAGAAAGTGAGAAAACAACGTTATTGCCTTGCTCTACGACATAGGATCCATCATTTGTAGTTCCTTCTATGCCAATAACGCCATGTTCTGCGGTTGCAGTAACACTCCAGCAAATAGGCTGATTTTCAAAGTTTACAACTGCATCTTTAAGTTCTGTGTAGGCTTGTTCGATCGTGAGGTCTCGATTGCTTCCGTTAGCGACAGCGGTTGCGTTTTTAATGGCAACTTCAAGTATTGCATGAAGATCTTCGTCATATACGCGTCCGTTTGCGCTATTGATTTCCTCTTGCTTAAGGAGATCCTGCGAATAAGTAATTGCCTGAGTAAGAACATCAAGGGAGGCAGAGTTTGAGGGGTCGGATACTGCATAAAGCGAAGCGATTTCCTCTTCACTCAAGGGGCGATCCCACATATCTAAATTGTCCATAGTAAATCCGTTGGAGCCATATTGCTTGCCACCATCAACGCCGAGAAGCATATTGAGACCGCTGGTCATATCTCCAATTACGGAAATGTCGGTGGTCTGCACTAAGTCTCCATCGAAGTATGTGCGCGCTTTTTTCGCATCGCGGTCCACTTCAAATGACATCATGTGCCATGCGTTGGTGTAGCTAGCTACCGTGCCGGTGGCGTAACAGCCGTGGTCGTATACGTTGTCACCAAGAGTGAATTCGATCTTGGTCGAGTTGCTTCCTTCGGGAGCAACGTTAATGCCACTTCGATACCAGTTAGTCCAATTTTTATTCGAAATAAAGGAACCGTAGCCACCAAGATCTTCGGCGTTGATCCAGAAATTGATGGTGAGGTTTTTGTCGGTTCCTAAATTCCATTCTTCACGGTTTCCGAGGTCAACGTAATTGCTTGCGCCAGCAGGTATATATACTGCTCTTCCGTTATCCTCATTAAAGCTTTCAGTGAAAGAAACCGAACCATTTGCGCTGCCCGTTACACCAGAAATGCTATCGGATAGGTCGTCTTCGAAATCCATGCTGAAGAATTGCCCTTCAGAAATACCTTCAGGAAGCTGAGGCTGATTGGGTAATTCGGGGAAAGTAGCGCTACCTTCGGTTCGGAAGGTGTAAGTATAGGGCTCGGAAGCGTTTTCGAAATCATCATAGGCGACAATGGACGCGGTGTAGTAACTCGCTGGCTGGAGTCCACTCAATTCGAATCCCATGGTATTGGGAGTCATATACCAGCGAGAGTAAGCTTTGAATGAACCGCTCACACTTACCTGGCCGCCTTCACTAAAGTAGGGCACTTGCTTGGTGGTGTAGTTGACGGGATTGCCTGCGATATCGGTCAGAGTAATCTCGTAGTAGTTTACTAGCTGGTCATCAGCTGCATGAGAAAACCCGAGAGTGGTAGAGGTTTCGGTGGTGTTGGATGTGGTTACTTCGGTATCATCTTTCCACCAAGGGGCGATAGTGGAGCGATTCTCGTCAGTGTAGGTAAATCCTTCCTTACCGAGCGTTGTGTCGACTACCCAAGGCATCCCAATCCAACGATTGTGAGTCATATCGTAGCGACGAATTACGGTAGAACCGTCTTCGAGTACGGAAATAAAGTTGCATGTTGCCTCATAAGGGGTAAGGGAGCCTTCGGTTCTGTCGCCTTGTCCGCCATTAAAATATCCCGAATCAATACACGGACCATCCTGATAGATGTAGTTCATCGAACCATTTTCGAAAAAGGTGAAGTCCTTTTGGTAAATGCTTGTTTCGGGCTCTACAGAAAAGTGGGTGTGCGCAGATCCTACAAATGCCTGGGGATAATCCTTTAAGAGATCCTGTAGATATCCAGGCGCAGCTGAATTAGCGATGTCGTAGTTGGCATGAAAGGGGCCGCCTAGAGAGGTGTTGGCGTATCCGCTATGAGTTTGAATGAAGATTGGTTTGGTGGGGTCATAATCAGGGGTACTTGAGATTTCTTCAAGGGTTGTCTTTAGGAAGTCGGTATAGTCCCAGTAATCAAGAGAAATAAAGTCATATCCGTTGATCTTGATATGAATATTGCCTTTGCCAGTTTCGGCGTCAGGGTAGAACCATTTTTCGTCGTCTTTGTGATTGATATCCATTACGGTTCCGAATAGAGTCGGAATATCATGGTTTCCACTGGCGAGTAGCATGGTTGCATCAGGGAAATTTTCGGAGAGCGATCGCTCTACTGCACAGTACCAACCGCCTGCGCGTGATGCATGAATGTCGGTTTTGTCACTATTGTTCCAGGCATTCATCTCGGGGCTGTTGGCACCTACTACATCGCCGTTATCTAGAACTGCTTGGACGTCGAAATTGTGGCTTGCCGCCCAATCGGCAACGGCTTTAAGACGGTAATTCTTTTCGTTGTATGATGCTTCGGTCGTATCGGTTCCTTCTTCTCCTCCGCCAAATTCGGTATCGGACATGCTGATAAAGGTAAGCTTGGTGGCAGCGGAGTCGTAGGCATTATTGGCCTCGTCGATTTTTTCTTGCGTCATTTCTTCGGCGTTGGAAGTGCTTTGTGCTTCTGCATTTGCTGCAAAGGCTATAGCAGGGGTGCCGGAGAGTGCAAGGGTGAGTGCTGCGCACAAGCACGCAGTTTTGAGCGTGTAGGCTTTAAGGCGCCCAAGCAAGTGGCCCATTGATTCCTCCTTTGTTTACATCGTGATCTGGAAAGCCAGAAACAATCCTAGAGAGGCGATGTAAAAACGAGGGAAGGAGAACGTAAGAAACTCGTTGCTCTTAGTGATGAATTGTTTCAAGATGTAAGATCTTCTCCATCGAGAATAATTGCGGTCAAAAATGTGATATGCAGCAGTGTGGTAGGGAATGGCCGCCCTGAGTTTTCAAATCACCGCAGAAAAGGATCTAAACTATTTTGAGAAGAATCCAAAAAACGAGAAACCGCATAAGAAAAGCATCTACTGATGTGAGGAATCCTTGCTTTCTTGATAGGTCAGTAAGGCTAAAAGCGGCATGACGAGCACGGTCAATGCTCCTGCGGAAACTAAAACCGAAGCTAGCGATGAAGACATGGCGCCTGCGCTTACCGCAACCGAGGTAACTGCAACGATAAGGGGAAGTGCGGTAGTGCAGTAAAGAGAAACGGTAACTTGATTACGCCAACCAAGCGCTTTGACTTCGGGTGTCTTGTCGGTGCGTAATGCAATAAAGATAGGTACCGCGCGAATCAAGAGAAGCATTGCAATAAATCCAATTAAAAGGAGTGGTTGGTTTAATACTGCAGTAACTTCAATTTTGGCGCCAGAAACTACAAAAAACAAAGGAATTAAAAACCCATACCCAATGGCATTTAATTTTTCTTCAAGAACATGGTCGTTTTCAGGAACGATGTAGCGCAGGATAAAGCCTGCGGCAAAGGCGCCCAGAACAATATCTAGGTCAAAAATTGCTGAAACTGCTACAAGTCCAACGAGTAGGAACATGGTCACGCGCACGAATGTTTGCGAAGTGGTATTGCGTCCTCGAGAAAGAACCAGAAATATTTGATGTTCAGCTTTTGCTAGTCTTTGGCCCAAAACCGCAACGAGTACCGCAAGAACAATAAAGGCAAATAAGATAATTACCGTGATCCATGGGGCGCGGGTAGAGAGCAAAAGCGCCATAGCGATAACGGGGCCCAATTCTCCCCACATGCCATAGGCAAGAACGCTTTCACCTGTTTTTTGAGCAAAAATACCACGTTCTTTCAAGATTGGCATAAGTGCTCCGATGGCGGTGGTGGTAAGTGCGATGGCGAGGGCTAGAGCATCAATGGAAAGTTCGCCAAAGGAAGCATGATAAATACTCATAATAAGGGCAAATGCTAAAGCGAGTGTGGCGAGCCATGTTTTCAACCCTCGCTTACCTTCGCGACCTGTGATGGTTTGCGGATTGATTTCAAATCCAGCAAGCAAGAAAAGCATGGCGCAACCTAAGTCAGATAAAAACAAAACGCTTTCATCGAGCCAAATTTGGTTTAGGACTGAAGGCCCCAGTAAGGCACCGCCTATGAGGAGTAAAACGGTTTCTGGTATCGGTTTTTTAGGGATGAGGTTTGCGATAAGTGGAGCAAGCGCCGCTATGAGGGCGATAAGAGCGAGAGATATGAAATCGTGAGTCATATGAGGCTGATCCTTAGGGTTGGAAAATGACGACGCATATGGTGAAGTCTAGGTTGTTATGACGTGTATGTTTAAAAGTAGCTGGAAAAGACTACGAATGTTTCTGATGAGAACGGATGGATTATAACAAGATAAAAGTAAGAACTCCTTTTCAAAGTGATTTTCTTAGGTAGTATAAAAAAGCTTTTTACTCGGAAGTCAAAAGAGGCTAAGGGTAAATAAGTAAAGAGCTCAAAGAAACAGCTATTAAGAAACAGCCATCAAATAACTAAGAGTGGCAACCAGAAGCAAAGCCGAATCGCCGGATGAGTGGACATGCTGATCGGGTGGATAGGTGGATTTGCTCGGTAGTAGAGACGTGCGGAGGTTTTTGCGTCCTATGATGCAGAAGAAACAACGAATGAATTTAAGAGAAGCACTACCGTTGGCAGGTATTACGGTTTCCACATTTATCTTCTGTACGTCTGAATTTATGCCTGTAGCGCTTCTGACCGATATTGCGCTCAGCTTTTCTGTCACAGAATCTCAAGCCGGCATGCTTATTTCAGTATACGCATGGATGGTGATGTTACTCTCGCTGCCTCTTATGATCGCTGCTTCACGAATTGGGTTTCGCCGTTTGTTTTTGATAATTGTGGCGTTATTTACTTTTGGACAGCTGCTTTCTTCACTTGCTACCAGTTATTTTATGCTTATGGCAGCGCGTATTGTGGTGGCCTGTGCTCATGCTATTTTCTGGTCGATTGCGCCTCCTATGGCAGTGAGGGTGGTGAGCGAAGATCATCGCCATATGGCATTAGGAATGGTGGTGATGGGCGAATCAGTTGCTTTGATTGCTGGTTTACCCCTTGGGCGTGTTATTGGTTTGGCGCTTGGATGGCGCATGACGTTTGCTTGCGTTGCGATAATTACCGTCATTATTTTTATTTATCTTTACTTTGTGCTTCCTGCTATTCCTGCAACAAAGCCCTTCTCGGTTCGTAGGTTGCCAGTACTTTTTAAAACAAAAACACTTCGGAGCCTTTACCTGTTCGTTGGGGTTATGATGACCGCCTATTATATGTGCTATAGCTATATCGAACCTTACCTATTACAGAGCGTTGGATTAGAAGAGCAGACCGTAACCGTAGTAATTGCGTTTTTTGGGGTGGCTGGCATCCTAGGGAGCGTTCTGTTTTCGAAGATATATGCCCGACAACGAGTAAAGTTTCTCTGCGGGTGTCTTCTGGGCTTGGTGACTGCATTCTTTGTTCTCTTTGTAAGCCAAGAATTTTTAATAGGGGTACTGGGCGCGTGCGTAGTACTAGGAATGGGAAGTACCGCAATGAATGCTGCCTTGCAATCGGAAGTAATTCGATATTCGAATCTTGATGATCAAGCGGTAGCTACTTCAATTATCTCTGCAATTTTTAATTTTGGAATTGGTAGTGGCTCTGCCTTAGGTGGAGTAGTGACCAGTTGCGTTTCGGTTGGAAGCATCGGTGTGGCAGCGGGAGCTTTGGGGCTTGTTGCTTTTCTTTATTGTGCGATAGTTCTCATTCCGCGTTTACGTATTGCGCGCACTTAAAGCACCTTTTATTGTTTGAGTAATAGACGGCAAGAAATAATAAATAGTGAGAGTAGATGGCAAGAGGCCCTGAGCAGCAATATGAGTTCTCAAGTTAATGCTTTCCCTCTGGCTTTCAAGACAACTGTGAATTCTTTGCGAAGAAATAAAGACCCCAACTTTTAACTTGCATAGCTGGTGATTCGTAAGTATAATTCTCGTTTGCGTCTGGCTGTTTATGGATACACCCGGGCGCGTGGTAACTCGGAGTCGCCGGGAGCCCTCTCCCAAAGGTTCTCATGGCGGTGATGGAGACCACATAAGACCGAGGGCATGAACAAGCTGTTCAAGCCCATAGAAAGGAAGAAAATGGGAGTAAAACAATACAAGCCCACAAGCCCTGGGCGTCGCTTCCAGACCGTCTCGGATTTTGCTGACATTACCAGCACCACTCCTGAGAAGTCTCTGTTAGCACCTCTGCCCAAGAAGGCTGGCCGTAACAACAACGGTCGCGTTACCACCCGTCATCAGGGTGGCGGTACCAAGCGTCGTTACCGCATCATCGACTTTAAGCGCAACAAGGATGGCATTCCTGCTAAGGTTGCAACGATCGAGTACGACCCTAACCGCAGCGCACGTATCGCTCTTCTTCACTATGCAGACGGTGAAAAGCGCTACATCCTTCATCCAAAGGGCCTCAAAGTTGGCGAAACCGTAATCTCTGGCGCTGATGCTGACATTAAGCCAGGCAACGCATTGCCCTTATCCGCAATTCCCGTAGGTACGCTCATCCATGCTGTTGAGCTTCAGCCTGGTCGCGGTGCTGCAATTGCTCGCTCTGCTGGCACCAGCATTCAGCTCATGGGCAAGGAAGGCAACTACGCAATTCTTCGCATGCCTTCTTCTGAAATGCGTCGTGTTTTGGTTACCTGCCGCGCAACCGTAGGTGAAGTTGGCAACGCTGAACATGGCAACATCAAAATTGGTAAAGCTGGCCGTAACCGTTGGAAGGGCATTCGTCCCAGCGTTCGTGGTACGGTTATGAACCCAGTAGACCATCCTCATGGTGGTGGTGAAGGTAAGAACAAGTCTTCCGGTCGTCACCCTGTTACCCCATGGGGCGTATCCACCAAGGGTCACCGCACCCGCAACCCCAAGAAGGCTACAAGCCGCTTGATCATCCGTCGTCGCAAGAAGTAGCGCCCGATCGCTTAAGGAGAAACATTGAGCAGAAGTTTGAAAAAAGGTCCATTCGTGGAACCTCGCCTTCTCAATCGCATCGTGGCGATGAACGAAGCAGGCGAAAAGAATGTCATCAAGACTTGGTCGCGTTCTTCTACCATTTTCCCAGAGATGGTTGGTCATACCATCGCTGTGCATGATGGCCGCAAGCACGTACCAGTGTATGTAACCGAGTCCATGGTTGGACACAAGTTGGGCGAATTTGCTCCAACCCGTACCTTCCGTGGTCACGACAAGTAAGAAAGGGTGAAACATGGAAGCTAAAGCAATCGCTCGCTATGTGCGCGTTTCGCCCCGTAAGGCGCGTATCGTGCTCGACCAAATCCGCGGCAAAGATGTTGTAGCCGCTCAGGAAACCCTGCGTTTCACCAACCGCGCAGTTGCAGAAGTTGTTGAGAAGACTCTGAACTCCGCTGTTGCAAATGCTGCACAGAAAGGTGCTGGCAACCCAGACAATCTGGTTGTTAAGGCATGCTTTGCTGACGAAGGCCCAACTTTGAAGCGCATTCGTCCTCGTGCAAAGGGTTCCGCATCGCGCATTCGTAAGCGCACCAGCCACATCACCGTCATCGTAGCAACTCGAGAGGAGGCATAGTATGGGTCAGAAAGTAAGCCCCACCGGTTTCCGTCTTGGTGTTACTGAGGATTGGCGTAGCCGTTGGTATTCCGACAAGGACTATGCGGCAAACCTTGAAAACGACCTCGTAATTCGCAAGTTCCTGGAAAAGCAGCTCGCCCATGCAGCCGTTTCTCGTGTAGAAATTGAACGCGCTGGCGACAAGATCAAGGTAATCATTACCACGTCTCGTCCAGGTGTTGTAATTGGTAAGAAGGGCGCAGAAGTTGACGCTCTTCGCAAGAAGCTTAACCAGATCGCAAACGGCACCGTATCCGTTGAGGTTGTAGAAGTTAAGCGTCCTGAGCTCGATGCAAATCTTATTGCTCAGTCTATTGCAGAACAGTTGGAAAACCGTGTTGCTTTCCGTCGCGCTATGCGCAAGGCTGTTCAGTCTGCACGCAAGTCTGGTGCTAAGGGTATTCGTATCCAGTGCTCAGGCCGTCTTGGTGGCGCTGAAATGAGCCGCCGTGAATGGTACCGCGAAGGTCGTGTGCCTCTGCACACCCTCCGTGCAAAGATTGACTATGGCTTTGCTACCGCTGCAACCACCATGGGTTCCATTGGTATTCAGGTTTGGGTATATCACGGTGAAGTTCTTCCTGGACAGAAGGCTCCACAGCCAGCTCTCGAAGGTTCTTCTCGTCCCAACCGTCGCGGCCGTCGCAACAACGATAGGGGTGATAAATAATGTTGGTACCTAAGCGCGTTAAGCACCGCAAGGTCCAGCGTGGTTCTATGAAGGGTAACGCTAAGGGCGGCACCACTTTGAATCACGGCTCCTGGGGCATTCAGGCTCTGGATCGCCATTGGATCACTAACCGCCAGATCGAGGCTGCTCGTATCGCAATGACCCGTCGTATGAACCGTACTGGTAATGTTTGGATCACGATCTTCCCCGACAAGCCCATCACGCAGAAGCCTGCTGAAACTCGAATGGGTAAAGGTAAGGGTAACCCCGAGGGTTGGGTAGCAGTTGTAAAGCCCGGCCGTATCATGTTTGAGATCGATGGTGTTGACGAAGAAACTGCACGCGATGCACTTCGTCTCGCAATCAATAAGTTGCCCATCAAGTGCAAGATCGTTAAGCGCGAGGCAGAAGGGCAGGAGTAAATGAAAGCAGCAGAGATCAGGAATCTTTCAGGTGAAGATCTGCAGGCTAAGCTGAAGGAAGCACGTGCAGAGCTTTTTAACCTGCGCTTCCAGATGGCTACTGGCCAGTTGGATAACACCGCTCGCATCAAGCAGGTCAAGAAAGACATCGCTCGCATCCAGACCGAGATGCGCGATCGCGAGCTCAAGGCTGTTCAGGCTTAAGGCTCGACTAGGAAGGTTTGAATAGCATGAGTGAAGAACGTAATTCTCGTAAAGTCCGTCAGGGTGTTGTAGTAAGCATTTCTGGCGACAAGACTTGCGTTGTACAAGTACACGAACGCAAGCCACATCCGGTATACGGCAAGATGGTTAACTCTACTAAGAAGTTCCATGCTCACGACGAAAACAATGAAGCTGGCGTGGGTGACACCGTAACGATTATGGAAACTCGCCCGCTGTCTAAGATGAAGCGTTGGCGTCTTCTCGACATCGTTGAGAAGGCCAAGTAAGTTTTTGCTTACTTGAAAGCATCGAAAGGGATAAGCATATGATTCAAATGCAGAGCATGCTCGCCGTCGCTGATAACTCTGGCGCTCGCAAGGTGCAGTGCATCAAGGTTCTGGGTGGCTCTAAGCGCCGCTATGCAGGCCTGGGTGATGTCATCGTATGCAGCGTTAAAGAGGCAATGCCAAACGGCAGCGTTAAAAAGGGCGATGTCGTCCGCTGCGTAGTAGTACGCGTTAAAAAAGAAGTTCGTCGTGAAGACGGCAGCTATATTAAGTTCGACCAGAATGCAGCCGTGCTGATCGATGCCAACGGCGCTCCCCGTGGTACCCGTATCTTTGGTCCTGTTGCTCGCGAGCTTCGCGAGAAGAAGTACATGAAGATCGTGTCCCTGGCACCGGAAACGCTGTAGGAGGAACAATTCATGGCTAAAATGAACATCAAAAAAGGTGACAAGGTAAAGGTTTTAACTGGCAAGGATCGTGGCGCTGAAGGCACCGTTCTTGCTGCAAAGCCTCAAAGCCAGCGTGTTACCGTTGAAAAAGTAAACATTATCAAAAAGGCAATGCGTCCTACTCAGGCAAATCCTGAAGGTGGTATTGCATCCATGGAGGCACCTATCCATGTATCCAACGTGGCTCTTATTTGCCCCTCTTGCAAAGAGGCAACGCGCGTAAGCATCAAGCGCGAAAACGGCAAAAAGATTCGCGTATGCAAGAAGTGCGGTGCTGACATTGATTAATTAGTTTGCCTTTCGGCAAACTAATTGACTCGATGTTGCGAAATGTCAAAAGTAACTAACCACACATGTTTTTCGGTTAAGAAAAGCGTGTGTGGTTTTGGCGTATAGGTTGACCTAAAGATGCTCTTCCTGTATGGTGTCGTCTTTGGGTGCGCTAATTGCGCCTATGACCCTAGCAAACGCTGGGGACGCAGGGTCGGAAATCCTGTGTTTAATTCATCGAGAAAGGTATAAAACACAATGGCTACTCCTCGTTTGAAGGAAAAGTACGTAAACGAAGTCGCTCCTAAGCTCTTCAAAGAACTTGAGTGCACCAACGTAAACCAGGTTCCTCGTTTTGAGAAAATCGTAGTGAACATGGGTGTAGGTCGTGCTGCGGGCGACAAGAAATTGCTTGACGGTGCTATTGCTGATCTTCGCACCATTACCGGTCAGCAGCCAATGGTTACCCGCGCTAAGAAATCTATCGCTGGTTTCCATCTGCGTGAAGGTCAGGCAATCGGTTGTAAGGTAACCCTTCGTGGTGACCGTATGTGGGAGTTCTTTGATCGTCTGATGTCTATGGCTCTCCCTCGTGTACGCGACTTCCGTGGCTGCAATCCTAAGAGCTTCGACGGTCGTGGCAACTACACCATGGGTCTTACCGAACAGCTTATCTTCCCTGAGATCGAGTACGACAAGATCGATCACACCCGTGGTATGGACATCACGTTTGTAACCACCGCTGAAACCAATGAAGCTGCTAAGGCATTAATGGATGCTATGGGCTTCCCGTTCAAAAAAGAAAACTAAATTCTCTAAAAAGTAGAGAATTGGTTATAGGAAAGAAGGATTTTGAATGGCTAAGAAATCGATGATCGCCAAGTCAAAGCGAGAGCCGAAGTTCTCGACTCGTCAGCACAATCGCTGTGCTCGCTGTGGTCGCCCTCGTGCGTACTACCGCAAGTTCGGTCTGTGCCGTGTCTGCCTTCGTGAACTTGCTAACAAAGGCGAACTGCCCGGCGTGACCAAGGCTTCCTGGTAAGAATTAGAAGTTAACGTCACGTTGTTGAGTGTCGAGAGTCAAGGCGCGTGCGTTAAGGGCGCAGGCGAACCGGCTTTTCGTCTCATCATGAACAAAGGAGAAACACAACAATGAGCATGAACGATCCTATTGCAGATATGCTTACGCGTGTGCGTAATGCAAACTCTGCAGGCAAGCCGACGGTTTCCATGCCGTCAAGCAAAAAGCTTGTTGAAATTGCACGCATCATGCACGAAGAGGGCTATATTGCTGGTTTCGATATCGAAGAGGCTAAGCCTCGCGATATTCTTACCATTACCCTCAAGTATGGTGACAAGAAAGCACGCACGATCCGTGGTTTGAAGCGTATTTCCAAGCCTGGTCTGCGCATCTATGCAGGTAAAGATGAATTACCTCGCGTTCTTGGCGGTCTTGGTACTGCGGTTATTTCTACGAGCAAAGGCGTTATGGCTGACCGCGATGCCCGTAAAGCTGGCATCGGTGGCGAAGTGATCGCTTACATCTGGTAGGAAGGAAGGAGCGAATATGTCTCGAATTGGTAAAATGCCTGTCGCCATTCCTTCCGGTGTAGAAGTTGCTGTTGATGGCAGCACGGTTACCGTAAAAGGTGGCAAAGGTGAATTAACCCGTACGTTCTCTGACATTATCTCTATCAAGATTGAAGAGGGTAATGTAATCGTTGAGCGTCCTGATGATAGCCGCGAAGCAAAGAGCCTTCACGGTTTGACCCGTACCCTCATTCACAACATGATTCTTGGCGTATCTGAGGGCTATGCAAAGAAACTTGAGCTTGTTGGTGTTGGTTATCGTGCTGCTTTGAAGGGCACCGACCTTGAACTTCAGCTCGGCTTCTCTCATCCCGTAGTTGTTCCGGCTCCTGAGAACATCACCTTCGAAGTTCCCAGCCAGACCGAAATCATCGTTAAGGGCATCAGCAAAGAACAAGTTGGCCAGGTTGCAGCTAACATTCGCGCATGGCGTAAGCCTGAACCTTATAAGGGCAAGGGTATTCGTTATGAGGGCGAATATGTACGTCGCAAGCTTGGTAAGGCTGCTAAGTCTGACTAGTCCAGAAGCGTTGTAACGAAGGGAATTTACTCATGAAGAAACTTCAAAAGAAACAAGCTGGGCTTCGTCGTCGTCATACTCGCGTTCGCGGTAAGATTTCCGGTACGCCCGCTCGTCCGCGTTTGTGCATCACCCGCTCAAATGCAAATATGTATGCTCAGGTAATTGATGATGTTGCAGGTAAGACCATCTGCGCAGTATCTACCTTGGGTGCAGAGTTCAAAGCAACCGAAAAGAACGGCAGCACCGTAGAAGGCGCTGAAGCTTTAGGTGAACTCATTGGTAAGAAAGCACAGGAAAACGGCATCACTGAGGTTGTTTTTGACCGCGGTGGTAACCTGTATCACGGACGCATCAAGGCTGTTGCCGAAGGTGCACGCGGTGCAGGCCTGAAGTTCTAAGGGAGGGTTAGTGTCTATGGCTAAAAAGCTTGAAAACCAGGCAGGCGTTCCCGAACTTCAGGAACGTGTTGTTTACATCAACCGCGTTTCTAAGGTTGTTAAGGGCGGCCGTCGTTTTGCTTTAACTGCATTGGTAGTAGTTGGCGACAGCAATGGTCGTGTAGGTATTGGTATGGGTAAGTCCCAGGAAGTACCTACTGCTATCAAGAAGGGCGTTGAAGACGCTAAGAAGAATATGTTCAAGGTTCCTCTGACCGAGGCTGGTACGCTTCCTCATGACATCATTGGTGAATATGGTGCTGGTCGCGTTCTGATTAAGCCTGCTGCTCCTGGTACTGGTGTTATCGCTGGCGGTGCTGCTCGTGCTGTTATGGAGCTTACGGGTGTAAAGGACGTATTCTGCAAATCTTTGGGTACCGACAATGTTCTTAACATCGTTAAGGCAACCGCTGAAGGTCTTAAGAACATGCAGAGCCCTGAAGAGGTTGCTCAGCGCCGCGGTATCTCCGTTTCTCAGATTTACGGCTGGAAGGAGAACTAATAATGGCTGACGCAAAAACTCTGCGTATCACCCAGGTAAAGAGCTCCATCGGTTATAAGTATGATCAGGGTCGCACCCTGAAGGCTCTTGGTCTTGGCAAAGTTGGTCGTACGGTAGAGCAGACCGACAATCCTGCAGTACGCGGTATGATCTTTAAAGTTAAGCACCTCGTAGAGGTTGAAGAACTCTAAAGCAATTAAAGCGCCGTTCTTTTGAGCGGCGCTTTTTAATTGCATACACTCTGTGAAGACAAAAGTTATGGGCGCGTTTTGGCGCCTTTTGTGCGATAATGGCAAAAGTTTTTGTCTAAAGTAAGTTTGTCGGCGGCGAGCTGCCGACCCCTTCACGTGGAAGGGTTAGCGTAAAAGGAGAAACAAAACATGGAACTTAAGGATTTACGTCCTGCTGAAGGTGCAACCAAGGCTCGTAAGCGTGTTGGTCGTGGCCCTGCATCTGGTACTGGCAAAACTGCTGGTCGTGGTTTGAATGGTCAGAAGTCTCGTTCTGGCGGCGGTAAGGGAACCGGCTTCGAGGGTGGTCAGACTCCACTCGCACGTCGTTTGCCAAAGCTTCCTGGCTTCCGCAACATTAACCGCGTTGAATATCTCCCTGTAAACGTAAGCCGCATCGAAAAGTATTTCGAAGCAGGTGAAGTTGTTGATGGCGATTCCTTGGCAGCTAAGGGCATCATTAAGAACTCTAACGCTTTGGTAAAGGTTTTGGGCGATGGTGAAATCACCAAGGCTGTAACGGTAAAGGTAGATAAGGTATCTGCTTCTGCTAAAGCTAAGATTGAGGCTGCTGGAGGAAAGGTCGAAGAGCCTTGCTAAGTTCTCTTGTACAAGCGTTTAAGGTTCCAGAGCTCAGGAATAAAATCCTGTTTACTCTGGGTATCTTGGCGCTCTACCGTTTAGGCGCGTATATTCCTGTGCCAGGCATTCCCTTTAGAGCGTTTGCTGATTCCTTTTCGGAGCAGGGCGTTGGAATGGTCATGCTCGACCTGTTTACCGGTGGTGCACTTTCCAACTTCTCGGTATTCGCACTAGGTATTATGCCCTACATTACTGCTTCTATTATTATGCAGTTGATGCAGGGTGTTATTCCTGCGGTAGGTCGTTGGAATAGGGAAGGCGAAGCAGGTAGACGTCGTGTTACCCAGGTAACTCGTTATCTGACTTTGGGTCTTGCTTTGATTAACGCTATTGGTTATTTGTTCCTGTTCAAATCTCAGGCATATGGCGTAGTGTTCAGCACGGCTATCCCAGAAATTGTGACCGACATTTTGGTTGTCTTTACGTTGGTGGTAGGTACGGCTCTTATCATGTGGATGGGCGAGCTTATTACTCAGCGTGGTGTAGGTAACGGCATGTCCCTCATCATTTTTGTATCCATCGTAGCTTCAGTTCCTTCGGCGATCTTCTCGTCGATCAACCTGAATGCGGACTTTGGTATGGGTCTTGCAGTTACCATCCTTATCTTGGTTATTGTGGTTCTCTGCATTCCTGCCATTATCTTTATCGAGCGCGCTCAGCGTCGTATTCCCATTAGCTACGCTAAGCGTATTCAGGGACGCAGGATGATGGGTGGCCAGAATTCCTATTTACCTATCAAGATTAATGCAGCGGGTGTTATCCCTATTATCTTTGCAAGCTGCTTGATCTACTTCCCCGCACAGTTAGCTGCGCTCTTCAATGTAGACTGGCTAACCATGGTTTCTAACGCTATGTCTGCGGGCTGGGTAAACTGGATTCTTACGGCAGTGTTCATTATCTTCTTTGCGTACTTCTATACGTCGATCGTATTTAACCCCACTGAAACGGCTGAAAACTTACAGCAGCAAGGTGGCTTTATTCCAGGTATTCGTCCTGGAGCTAATACGGTAGCGTATCTGAAGAACGTAATGCGCCATGTAATTTTACCTGGTGCTGTGTTCATTGCTTTGATTGCAGTCGTGCCTTCTATTTTGTTCTACTTTACGAACAATGCTTTGATTCAGGCTTTCGGTGGTACTTCTATCCTTATCATGATTGGTGTAGCGCTTGATACCATGAATAAGATTGAATCTCAGTTGAAGATGTACAACTACGACGGTTTCTTTAAGTAAAACCGTCTACACACTACCTATTGGAAGAGCGGCTCAAGTGAGTCGCTCTTTTTGTATGTAGACATACCGAAACGCTCAAAAGGAGCATATAAAACGGAGCATATTCTGTCATGATAAAGATCGGATGCTGTAGTGGGGGAGGTAATTAAGAGGTGGATACTCAAGTTTCATTTCGATTTGCAACGCCTGATGATACAGAAATAATTCTTGGTTTTATTAAAGCGCTTGCGCAGTATGAAAAATTAGAGCACGAAGTGGTCGCAACTTCTGAATTGCTTAATGAATGGATTTTTGAAAAAGAAAAAGCTGAAGTTATCTTTGCAGTCGTTGAGGGAAAAGAAGTTGGTTTTGCGTTGTTCTTCCATAATTTCTCAACGTTTTTAGGACGAGCGGGAATCTATCTTGAAGACTTATTTGTAAAGCCAGAATTCCGTGGCTGTGGTTACGGAAAGGCGCTTTTGGTGAAACTTTCTCAAATTACTGTAGAGCGAGGATGTGGAAGGCTTGAGTGGTCTTGTCTTGATTGGAATGCTCCAAGTATTGGATTTTATACCTCGTTAGGAGCGGTATGTATGGATGGATGGCATACCTATCGATTGACAGGGGAGTCTCTCAACCAACTTTCTCAAGCATAAAAAAGATGTAATTTCCGCTTTAATTATTCGCTTTGCTACAATGTATGAAGCGATTTTATCGAATCCGCAAGAAAGGATCATTTATGAATATCGTTTTGCTGGGCGCTCCTGGCGCTGGTAAAGGAACCCAGGCTGCAAAGCTCGTTGAAAAGTATGGCTATGCTCACATCTCTACGGGCGACATGCTTCGTGCAGCAGTAAAGAATCAAACTCCTTTGGGTCTTGAAGCAAAGAAGTATATGGATGCAGGCGATTTGGTTCCTGACGAAGTAGTAATTGGCTTGGTTAAGGAACGTCTTCAGGATGAGGATACCAAGGCTGGCTTTATTTTGGACGGCTTCCCTCGCACCTCTACCCAGGCAGTAGCTCTTGACTCAGAACTTGCTTCTTTGGATCGTCCTTTGGATGCAGCGCTGTTGGTTGATGTTGACAAAGAAGTTATTATCAAGCGCCTTACTTCTCGTCGCATGTGTCGTGATTGCGGTTACATTGGTTCTGATAAAGATGCTAAGTGCCCTAAGTGCGGTGGCGAAATGTATCAGCGCGATGACGACAATGAAGCAACGGTACGCAATCGTCTTGACGTGTATGAAAATTCCACGGCTCCTCTGATTGACTATTATCGTGGTTGCGATTTGCTCATCGAAATTGATGGCGATCGTGATCCGGAAGCTGTTCTTGCGTCTATTATTGAAGCGCTGGATATTTAAGCTATAAAGCCTTCAATAGCAGCCCTTGTCTCAATAGGGAATTCTCTTGCCCATTTGAATAACCCCTGAATCGTTAGATTCAGGGGTTTTCTTTTCGAGCTAGCAACCAAAAGGTCTATAGCCCTTCTTTTTTACAGGTGAGTGATTTTAGGAAGTTAAAAGAAAACAAATGAACCCATAGGGTAAACAGAAGTGAATTGATACAATAAGTGCCTATGAGGCCGATTGAAGATGTAACAGATGAAGGTATCGAACTTGCCCGATCGCATGCGCAGCAAATCAAGCATGCGGCTATTCGGGTAGGTATTATCTTGGTGCTGGCACTTTTGCTCGAAGTGTTTTTATTCAATATGAACTTTTTTATTTCATCGACCTATGAGCCAGTTAACCTTACCAATCAATCTGGTTTGGCTCCGGCTGATTCGAGTGAGGTTGAGGAAGGTAGTTTCGCTCAAAACCAACCCGTGCGGCTTACGGCAACGTCTAACGTTTTGGAATTTCATGACCTCAACAAGGAAATTCATAATATTCATCTTGATTTTGATAACACTCAGGCGGCACAAAATCTTACTGTTCAAATAAGTTTTACTGATTCTGCGCATGAGACGTATTTCAATACAACGGAATATACCTTTGGAGTCCCCGAGGTAGACGTTTCTACGTTTAGTGAAGATAGTCAGTATTTGTATTTACAAAGCTCTGGACTTATTCAAGATTTACGCATTGAAATAGTGAATGAAGACGCAACGTATCCTATCGTGTTGAATGCGTTGGTGATTAATGACCCTCAACCCTTTGCTTTTAATGGCTTGCGGTTTTTTGTGGCGTTCATTGTCCTTCTCTTTGTGTATGTATTTAGGCCAAAGTCGAGTATCTATCGTTGCAAAATAAAAGAACACCCTCGGTTCAGCCGAGCCTGTATTGTGGCGGCGACCGCATTTGAGGTATTTATCCTGACTGCTTATTTGCTCTTTGGTTCCAATCAGGTTGGTATTGCAACTGCTTTCTATAATTCCGGTTCTTGGGATGGGCACAGTATAGTAAACACCTATGAGGTGGGTGGCGAAAACGCTCAGCAATATGCCGAATTAGCAAAAGCAATGGCGCATGGGCAGTTGTATTTAGAAGAGGAACCTCCTCAGTGGCTTCAGGATATGGAAAACCCTTACGACAAGGGTGCTCGTGATGAATTGCAAAAACAGACTGGCGAAGCATACCTGTTTGATGTGGCTTATTACGAAGGACACTACTATGTGTATTTTGGGGTACTGCCTGTTTTGCTGTTCTATTTACCTTTCTATCTTTTAACAGGGTCAAGCTTCCCTACTGCAATAGGGGTGCTTATAGCCTGTATTGCCTTTATATTAGGAATAACGGCACTTATGGATAGGTTTGCGCGCTATCACTTTAAACGGGTCAGTTTAGGCTTGTTTCTCCTGCTGCAAATTCCCTTGGTGGGTTGTTCAGGGATGTTGTATCTGGCTAAATTCCCAACGTTTTATTCGCTTCCTATTGCGTTGGCGCTTGCTTTTACGGTGTGGGGCTTGTATTTCTGGCTTCATGGGCGTTCATCGCAAAAAGCGTGGGGTTGGTATTTAGCAGGTTCGCTCTGTATGGCTTTAGTAGTGGCGTGCCGTCCGCAGTTTGTGGTCTTTTCCCTTTTGGCTTTTCCTTTATTCTGGCGAAAGTTTATTACCGAAAAGCATTTATTCACACCTAAAGGGGCACGGGAATTTGCCTGTCTCTTGGCGCCTTATGCCATTGTTGCGGCAGGCATCATGCTTTATAACCGTGCACGTTTCGGATCGTTCTTTGATTTTGGGGCGAACTATAACCTAACCGTAAATGATATGACCCAGCGCGGCACCAACCCGGGTCGTTTCTTGCCGGCACTGTTTGCCTATTTCTTGCAAACACCAACTACAACCGGGGTTTTTCCTTGGATTCAACCTACAACGTTTGACACTACGTATTTAGGGCAAACCATCAAAGAAGTAACGTTTGGTGGAATTTTGGTATGCCTGCCCATCCTATGGATTCTGGCTTTTGCGAAACCAATTTTGAAATACCGCTTTAAGGTTCGTTCAACTAATACTATTGCGGGTGTGGTTATTACCATGCTTATTTCCGGCGTTGTAGTGGCATGTCTTGATGCCCAGATGGCAGGAATTCTGCAAAGGTATACTGCTGACTACAGTACGCTTTTCCTTATGCCAGCGGTCCTTCTTGCGTTTGTTGCAAATGATGCCCTTTCTGCTCATGCAAAAACGGATGAGGGTAAGCTATTTTTCGAAAAATCGCATGCTTTGTATTTGCGGGGAATCCAAGTAGCAGTAGCACTGAGCATACTTTATGTAACCTTAGTATGTTTTGTTCCTGAAACGGGTTGGTATTCTGATGTATACGATTGGGCGTATCAAGATCTTATAGAAATGGTTCAATTCTGGACCTAAACATTGCGCCTCTCTGCTCAATTTCACTGCGTTACTGGTAAATGACTGCTTCATGAAGTGTGCCTCATTCTGTCTTTGAGGCCCAACCGTTCACCACGTTAACTCTACCGATGAACTTAGGTGAATTCCGTCTACCGACCCATATTGGTCAACCTTGGAAACCCTCACGAACAGAAATCTGTTGGTCGATAGAATGGAGGAGCTTGTTTAAAGCGATTTTTTAGCGAGAGGAGAGGTATGTCACAGTTGACCGAAATCCGCTGGCATGCTCGTGCCGGACAAGGTGCGGTTACGGCTGCAAAGCTCGTAGCGGACACGGCGCTGCTGCAGGGAAATTATATTCAGGCTATGCCCGAATATGGTCCAGAACGCACTGGCGCACCACTGAAAGCGTACACCCGTGTATCAAGTGAACCTATTGAAGTTCACAACAATATTCAGAATCCTAACATCGTTATCGTCATGGACGATACGTTGCTAGCTTCAACTGACGTTATGGAAGGCATTCATGAAGATGGTGTTCTGATTTTCAATACCACCATGACTGCTGACGAAGCACGTGCAGCAGTAAATGCTCCTGCTTCAGTTCGTGTTGCAGTAGTAGATGCTTCTGGTATCGCTATGGCAACCATCAAAAAAGACATGCCTAACACCCCGATTGTTGGTGCTCTTGCAAAGGTTACGGGCTTGTTCCCCCTCGATCTGGTTAAAGAGCGCTTAGTTATTACTTTTGGCAAGAAGTTTTCTCAGGAAATGATTGACGCTAACTTGGCGTCTGTTGAGCGTGCGTATCAGGAGGTGCAAGAGTAATGTCCAAGTACGAATTCGACGGTTCGAATTACGAGAACTGGAAGCCTTCTGATTTCCCTGTAGGCTATGTATGCCCCGAAGGTGGCACATCTAAGAATTGCTATACCGGTGGATGGCGCTCCGATCGTCCGGTTTGGGATTCAGAAAAGTGCACGAACTGCATGCTGTGCTGGATGTACTGCCCCGATTCATCTATCGAAATTAAAGATGGCGAAATGACGGGTATTGATTTGTATCACTGCAAAGGTTGCGGTGTTTGCGTGCATGAATGCAAATTTGGTGCTTTGGAGCTCGTTCCTGAAGTTGAAGCTCAGGCTCAGGAAAAGGAAGGGGAGTAACCATGGCAGAAAAGAAAATGTTTTCCGCTACGGGCAACCAGATGGTGGCAGAGGCATTCCGTCAGGTAAATCCCGATGTAATGGCTGCTTACCCTATCACCCCTCAGACCACCATTGTGGAAGGATATGCAAAGTTTGTAGCTGACGGCAAGGTTACTACCGAATATGTTCCGGTAGAATCCGAACATTCTGCCCTTTCTGCTTGCATCGGTGCTTCTGCTGCAGGCGCTCGCGTAGCTACGGCAACGGCTTCTCAGGGTTTGGCATTCATGTGGGAAGAATTGCACATTGCTTCTGGTATGCGTTGCCCTATTGTTATGGCAAACGCAAACCGTGCCCTGTCTGCTCCTATTAATATCCATGGTGATCATTCTGACATCATGGGCGTTCGCGATACGGGCTGGGCTATGATGTTCGCAGAAACCGCCCAGGAAGCCTATGACAACACCATTATTGCTTTCAAGGTAGCAGAAGATAGCGATGTACTGCTTCCGGTTCTTACCACCCTTGATGGTTTTGTTACCACGCATGCAATGGATAATTGCGTGATGGAAGAAGATCAGGTGGTAAAGGATTACGTAGGCGATTATGAGCCACTGTATCCACTGCTCGATACCGAAAATCCTGTTGGACACGGCATGTTTGCTACGCTTGGTAACGGCTATATGAAGTACAAGCTTTCCGAGCGCAAGGCTCTTGATAATGCGTTAGGTGCCTTTGAAAAGCATGGCAAGGAATGGGCTGAAATTACGGGTCGTCCTTTCGATTTGGTAGACACCTGGGGTACTGAAGATGCCGATTATCTGATTGTGGTTCTTGGTTCTTGTGCAGGTAATGCTCGTCATCAGGCTCGTTTGCTTCGTGCGGAAGGTAAGAAGGTTGGCGTGGTTCGTCCTCGCATCTTCCGTCCTTTCCCTGCAGCTCAGATTGTGGAAGCATGCAAGAATGCTAAGGCGGTTGCCGTAATCGACCGTTCCGATTCCTTTGGTTCTCCTCATGCTCCTTTGGCACTTGAAGTTCGTGCTGCATTCCAGACAGCAGGCTTGCAGGTTCCCGTAAGTGATTACTTGGCTGGCTTGGGCGGTGCTGATATCACGCTCGATCAGATGAATCAGGTATTCACCGAACTTGAGCAGCGTGCTCAAGGCACTTATGACGGTTCTATTACCTATCTTGGTATTGAAGAGTAAGGGGCAATCTTATGGCTAATATTAAGCAACTTTCTGCCCGCCCCGACGACTTGGCTCCAGGCCATCGCCTGTGCGGCGGCTGCGGCGCTTCCATGGCGGTACGTCAGGTTCTCATGGGCCGCAATGATTATGATGTAGTGTGCTGCTCTGCAACGGGTTGTTTGGAAGTTTCCACCACTATTTATCCCGATAATGCATGGGAAGTTCCTTTCATCCATAACGCTTTTGCTAATGCGGGTGCTACCATTTCTGGTGTAGAGGCAGCATATAAGGGTCTTCAGCGTGCAGGTAAGATTCCTGCCGATAAAAAGATTAAGTTCGTTGCTTTTGGTGGCGACGGCGGCACGTATGACATCGGTCTGCAATCGCTTTCTGGTGCTATGGAACGCGGTCATGACATTGTGTATGTGTGCTACGACAATGGCGCCTATATGAACACAGGCATTCAGCGCTCGTCCGCTACTCCTAAGGGTGCTTGGGCTACTACCTCTGAAGTTGGTAAAGTTCAACAGGGTAAACCACAGGCCCGTAAAGATTTAACCTCCATCATGGCTGCTCACGGTGTTCCTTATGTTGCTCAGGCAACGGTTGGCCATTGGCGCGACTTGGTTAACAAGGCAGAAAAGGCAATCGCGGTAGATGGTCCTGCATTCCTGAACATTATGGCTCCTTGTCCTCGTGGTTGGCGTTTGGACTCAAGCATGACGGCAGAAATTTGCCGCATGGCAGTAAATTCCAAGTTCTGGCCTTTATTCGAGGTAGAAAACGGCAAGTGGAAGGTAACGCCTGTTCGTGATAAGAACCTTATTCCTGTTAAGGACTTCTTGAAGCCACAGGGCCGCTTTAAGCACTTGTTTAAGCCTGGTAATGAAGCTTTGCTTGAAGAAATTCAGGCTGACGTTGATGCATATTGGGAGTACCTGGAAGGCCGCGTAGAAGGTTCTAAGAATCTGTAAGCTCAATTTGACTGTTGTTTTGATGCTTGCTTACTAGATAATTGAGTAATTGCGCTAAAGGTCGTTCGGCTTCGGTCGGGCGGCCTTTGCTTTTGATAAAGCGGGTTCCTGACCACCTTCGAGCAGCCACTACTTCAGTGTGTGTTTTATCTTGCCGATGTTTTAAGTGCAAAAGGCAACGCTTATCTTGAAAGCAGTCTTTAGTGTGCTATAGTTTCTTGCAGACAAAACTGAATACAATCTTCAGGGCGAGGTGAAAGTCCTCACTGGCGGTAACGCAAGGTAATTCCAATTCCCTAGCAAAGGGCGGTTATCAATGTGAAGCCCGCGACCCCGATATGTTGTTTTGTAAACGCAGTGCTTGTAAGTGATGCGAAAACAAAAGAATTGATCGGGCTGATTCGGTGAAAATCCGAGGCCAACGGTTATAGTCCGGATGGAAGAAGATGATGAATGGGTTGCCAGTTGTTTGGCATATCACGTTGTAAATTCTGCCCTGAAATGCGTTGCGTTTCAGGGTTTTTTTATTGTGTGGTGCTGCCGATTTAGGCTGGCAGTGATGTTTAACTGCTTGTCTTAATAGCGATACGTAAAGGCCTGAGTCAGCAATCCTCCTTACATCATTTCCCGAAATTGTATTCGCGGAAACGAAAAAAGAAAGGAGGTGTCGTTGGCTTGGCTGGAAACAATCAAAGCGTTAGTGATCAATCTGAAATAACCCAAAAGTTAGATGCCAACAATATCGATGAGCACTATATGAAAAGAGCTCTCGATCTGGCACGAAATGGTTTTGGGTGGACTAATCCGAATCCTATGGTGGGTGCCGTTTTGGTAAAAGAGGGCCGCATTATTGGCGAGGGTTGGCACACCAAGTGCGGAAATCTACATGCCGAACGTGAAGCCTTTGCTCACTGCACAGAAGACCCTCAGGGTGCCACGATGTACGTAACATTAGAGCCTTGCTGTCATTGGGGTAAAACACCGCCCTGCACTGAAGCGATAATTGAACACGGCATTGCTCGTGTGGTTGTAGGCGCGCCTGATCCAAATCCGCTGGTGGCAGGAAAAGGAGCAGATCAACTCCGTGAAGCGGGTATTGAGGTTACTGAAGGGGTTATGCTTTCGCAGTGCAGGGAAATCAATAAGGTCTTTTTTCACTTCATCCAAACAAAACGGCCTTATGTGGTGCTTAAATATGCGATGACCCTTGACGGCAAAATTGCCACTAAAATTGGGGCATCAAAATGGATTACGGGTGAAACAGCTCGTGCTCATGTTCATCTGCAGCGTCATAGATTTGCGGCCATTATGGTGGGCATCGGTACGGTGATTTCAGATAATCCTAAGTTAACTGTTCGCTTGGAAGAGTATGAAAACTCCAAAGATTCATCCATCCGTACAATTTGTTCCTGGAAAAGCAAATCTACCTTTATGAAAGACCCTTTCCCGGAAGTTGCATTTAGCAACAACCCTACTCGTATTGTTTTGGATAGTTCACTTCAAATTCCTCTCTATGCGAATGTGGTCGCAACGGCAAGAGAGGTGCCAACTATTATTGCGACATTCTGTGCCGACCCGAATAAAATTTCGGCCTTAAAAGCATATGGCTGCGATGTAGTAATAACGTGTGAGCGCAATGGAAAAGTGGATTTAAAAGATCTTATGAGCAAGCTTGGTGAACGCGGAATAGACAGCGTATACGTGGAAGGTGGCTCTACCGTTCATGGGGAGTTTATAGACTTGGGCCTAGTTGACGAAGTGCATGCTTATGTTGCACCAAAAGTATTTGGAGGAACGAAAGCGCCTGGCCCTATAGGAGGCAAGGGCGTTATGCTGCCTACCGAAGCGTTGCAGTTTACGCGAGTGAAAACTAAACGTCTGGGCAGTGATGTTCTCTTTGAATGCGAGGTGAACTAGATGTTTACCGGCATTGTAGAAGAAGTGGGTCGCATTACCTCTGTTCGTAAAGGCGCTCATTCTTGCGTGCTTACCGTTAAAGCTTCAAGGATTTTGGAAGATGTGCATTTGGGCGACAGTATCGCCACTAATGGGGTATGCCTTACGGTGACGGATTACACCAAGAGCACCTTTTCGGCTGATGTGATGCACGAAACATTGAATCGATCATCGTTGGGAAGCTTACGAGTAGGCAGCCCTGTAAATCTGGAACGTGCTATGGCAGCAAATGGACGTTTTGGTGGTCATATTGTTTCAGGGCACATTGACGGCACAGGTGTTATCCGCTCGATCAGGGAAGACGACAATGCAGTGTGGTATTCCATTTCTGCTGAGCCAGACATCGTGCGTCTGATCGTGGAAAAAGGATCCATCGCCATTGATGGTATCAGTCTTACGGTAGCTTCGGTTTCATCGACGCAGTTCAGCGTATCCATTATTCCTCATACGCGTGCAGAAACGAATCTTGCTTCGAAAAAAGTGGGCGATGTAGTGAATTTGGAAAACGATGTTGTGGGCAAATATGTTGAGCGGCTATTAGGGGAAGCGGGCTTTATAGCGCTTGCCGACCAGATAAAACATTCTGGTAACCATGGGGGCAAAGAAAATGGCCCCTATCGAAGTTCAACAGCTAAGCAGAGCTCATCGGGAATTACGAAAGATTTTCTCATTCAAAACGGATTTTAGAAAAAAGTTTAGGAGCATTCATGTTTGAATTTTCTACCATAGAACAAGCATTGGAGGATTTGCGTCAGGGCAAAATAATTCTTTGTACCGACGACCCCGATCGCGAAAACGAAGGCGATTTTATTTGTGCAGCAGAATTTGCCACAACAGAAAACGTGAACTTCATGGCAGTTCATGGCAAGGGGCTTATTTGTATGCCTATGAGCATTGATCTGTGCCGTAAGCTCATGTTCCCTCAGATGGTAACTACCAATACCGATAATCACGAAACGGCATTTACCGTATCCATTGATCATGTGGATACTACAACGGGCATTTCTGCTGAAGAACGTGGTTTTACGGCACGTATGTGTGTGGCTGATGATGCAAAGCCTGAAGACTTTCGTCGCCCTGGGCACATGTTTCCTCTTATGGCAAAAAAGAATGGTGTTTTAGAGCGTAATGGCCACACGGAAGCAACGGTAGATTTAATGCGTTTAGCAGGTCTTAAAGAGTGTGGTTTGTGCTGCGAAATAATGCGTGAAGATGGCACTATGATGCGCACTCCCGAATTGATTGAACTTGCTCAGAAGTGGAATATTTCTTTCATTTCCATTAAGGCATTGCAGGACTATCGCAAAAAACACGACAAACTGGTGGAACGTGTGGCATCGCCCTTGATGCCAACCAAGTATGGTAATTTCCGTGCTCATGCCTACATCAATAAACTCAATGGCGAACATCACGTAGCGTTGGTTAAAGGCGATATTGGTGATGGCGAAAACATTTTGTGTCGTGTGCATTCAGAATGTCTGACAGGCGATGCCTTTGGTTCGCTGCGTTGCGATTGTGGAGACCAGCTTGCGACCGCCATGCGTCAGGTAGAAGAAGAGGGCCGCGGCATTGTGTTGTATATGCGTCAAGAGGGTCGTGGAATTGGTTTAGTGAACAAGCTGCGTGCCTATGAGCTGCAGGATCAGGGCATGGATACCTTGGAAGCAAATTTGGCGCTTGGTTTTGATGGTGATATGCGCGAATACTACATTGGTGCACAAATCTTGCGTGATCTAGGCGTCAAAACTATGCGTTTGCTTACCAATAATCCCGATAAGGTATATCAGCTTAAAGATTTTGGTATGGAAATTGTAGAGCGCGTTCCTATTCAAATGCCTGCAACCGATTACGACCGTTTTTATTTGGAAACCAAGAAAGAAAAGATGGGCCATCTTCTGACTATGGAAGAAGAATCGGTAAAGGCCTAAAGAATTTAGCCTGAAAAGGTGCAGGAAATAATTACCGAAAGAATTGCAAGTAATTGCAGAATCTATCGTCTGAAATGATGGTGTAAGAAAGGAATAACCATGAATACTCTTGAAGGCAAACTTGTTTCTCGTGATATTAAAGTAGGCATTGTAGCTGCTCGTTTCAATGAATTTATAACCTCAAAACTGTTGTCGGGCGCGATGGATGGTTTAATTCGTCACGACGTAAAGGAAGAGGATGTGGATGTTGCCTGGGTTCCTGGTGCTTTTGAAATTCCGCTCATTGCTCAAAAAATGGCAGAATCAGGAAAGTATGATGCAGTGATTTGCTTAGGCGCAGTCATTCGAGGGGCTACCTCTCATTACGATTTGGTATGCAATGAGGCTGCAAAGGGGGTAGCGCAGGTTGGCTTAAAGATGGGCATTCCCGTATTGTTTGGCGTGGTTACTACCGATACTATCGAGCAAGCTATTGAGCGTGCTGGTACGAAGGCGGGCAATAAGGGCTACGATTGCGCAACCAGTGCTATTGAAATGGTTAACCTTATTCATGAAATTGAAGCGTAAGGCACCAACCAGTTAAAGAATCTCCCAGCTAAAGAATTAACGAGCTAAAAAAACGACCAGCAGGATTAGAGGCAACTATCTTTTCTTGCTGGTCGTGTTTTACCTTTGCCCACTGCTGTTTTATTCTTATTCATGGTTTTGTGTATTGTTTAATAGTTTTTGGTTTAAAGGAGACACCCATGTTGCTTACGGCCCCTCTTTGCGTAGGTAAACTTACTCTTCATAATCGTCTTGTCTTGCCGCCTATGGCAACGGAAAAATCTATGGGGGAAGGCCAGGTAAGCCAGGCTCTTTGTGATTACTATGACGAAAAAACAGCAGGCGGTTATTTTGGTTTAGTAATTACCGAACACAGCTATATCAGCAAAGTTGGGCAGGCGAGTGTTGGTCAGGTGTCCCTTTCTAAAGATGAGGATGTGGAAGGTCTTCGTCGTTTGGTCGAAGTAATTCATTGCAATGGGTCAAAGGTTATAGCGCAAATTAATCATGCTGGTGGCAAAGCAATTTGCGCGCTAGATGGCACTACTACTGCTCCTGCTCCTACGGGAATGCCTTACACCACTACCCGCGGTGAAGCAATTCAAGCGCATACTATGACGCAGGTAGAAATTAATACGGTTGTAGCCGATTTTGCCGCAGCAGCGCGTCGTGTTAAAGAAGCGGGCTACGATGGGGTAGAAATACATTCCGCACATGGTTACCTGCTTAACCAATTCTATTCGCCGTTATCCAACAAACGCGAAGATGCTTACTGCGGTACCTCTCTAGAAGGGCGCACTCGTTTGCATTGTGAAGTAATTGATGCGGTACACAAGGCTGTTGGTTCGGATTTTCTGGTGGCGCTTCGGCTGGGAGCTTGCGATTATCAGGAAGGTGGCTCTACAGTTGAAGATGCGGTCGCGGCAAGTAAAATTTTCGAACAGGCTGGTATTGATCTGATCGATATTTCTGGTGGCTTATGTGGCTATCGTGGTAATGGCTCAAAGGAGCCAGGTTATTTTGGGGTGGAATCCTGCGCAATTCGAGAAGCGGTTTCGATCCCGGTTATTCTTACGGGCGGTGTCCGTACAGGCACAGCGGCTGAACGCTTGCTTGAAGAAGGCAAGGCAGATCTTATCGGTGTTGGTCGTTCGGTCTTGAAGGATTCCTTGTGGGCGAAAAAGGCATTTGCTGAACTGGGGATCGAATAGGCTTTACCTATTTTTCACAGAACACAATAAACAGGCAGCGTAGCTAACCGATTGCCTGAGACTTACCAAATAACTAAGGATTGCTTTTATGAAACCAAACCTTACGCAAGATTCCAGTAAACAGCCATTAAAAGGTACTATCTTTTTTGATTTCGATGGCACGCTTCACGATAGTATGGCTATTTATGGCCCTGCGTTTCGAGTAGCGTATGCTTGGCTGGTTGAACAGGGCTACAAGGAACCGCAAGAATTTAGTGATACCTGGATAAGCCAATGGCTTGGTTTTACCGTTGAGGAAATGTGGACTACCTTCGCGCCTGACCTGCCCGAGACGGTATGGCGGAAAGCAGCCGCAATTGTTGGTTACGAAATGGATAGTAGGACACAAAAAGGCGAAGCAAAGCTTTTTGAGGGTATTCCGGAAGCATTAACAGCCCTTCAAAGGCAAGGCTATGAGCTGGCTTTCTTAAGTAACTGTCGTGTTGCGTATTGCGAGGTGCATCGCGCAAACTTTGACTTGGATCGGTGGTTTAGCGCCTATTATTGCGCCGAGGCTTTTAACGATATTCCGAAATGGGAAATTTTTCAGCAGGTATCAGGCAATCATTTCCATCCTCAGGTCATGGTAGGGGATCGTTTTCACGATCAAGAAGTGGCACTAAAGGCAGGTATTCCTTTTGTAGGCTGCGCCTTTGGTTTTGCGCGGGAGGATGAACTGAATCAGGTGGATGCATGGGCATTTAAGCCTGCAGATCTGCCTCAGGCAATTGCTTTAGCAATGAAGCCTTGCTAAATTGCCCGTCCATAGGGGACGGTAAACCAAACTGCCTGTCCGATAATTTTTAAGGTGTGCTGTATCTTATTGGAATTACGAAATTCTACAGGCTTAAAGGCTGGATCATAAGAATCAGGTATAAGGGCAACGCCGTCATCTAAAATATGAATGCGCTTTATGGTTGCCGCGCTATTATCAACACTTACTGCATATACTTTGCCTTCGTGCATTTCACGCAAAGTAGGATCAATTAAGGCGTAGCTTTCATTGGGAAGGGTGCGATTCATCGATTCGCCTTCCACTTTTAAATAAAATGCCTTGGGATGCTTCTGGTAAATCGAAATAGGAAGTGCATAGTGCTCGTCGGTGGTAAGCATTTCCAAAGGTTCCCCGGCGGCTATGGAACCAAACAAAGGAACATCGATAACGTTTTCTTTGCGCGTGTTGGGATGAAGAAGAATCTTTTTCGCATATCCCAATTCTTCACTCATGATGTCATCGGGAACCAGTTCGGGGATAGCTTCAACGATGGCCTGAACGTGTTGAGCATGAGGCGTACTTTCACCTCGTTCCCATGCAGAAATGGCACTCTGACTAACGCCCGTTATTTTGGCGAATTCAGTTTGTGATAGGCCTTTATTGACACGAAGTGCATGTATGTTGTCACCAATGAAGTTTTGCATGGCTCACCTCACGGAAATTCTACCAAATGAACTGGTAGCTTAAATTGACAGGCACTTTTTACCAGTTAAACTGGTAAAAAACATCAGGAGGTGAGAAATGAAAAGCTGGCTCGAACAAGCCCGAATAGCATCTGGTCTTTCGGTGGAAGATTGTTGCAAGGCTTTGTATCAGTCAAGCGATGATTTTCTCACGCGGGAACAAAACCCAGGAATGCTGACGCTCAATGAACTTCGTGTTCTGATGAAGCTTTTTAGTTCGGACGGACAACAGCTCGCATGGAACGCGCTGTGCGTAATAAAACCTTCTTACGTAAAAGGCTTTAAGGGGTGAAGCCTTATGGCGGCAGTACCTTTGAATGCAGTCGTTGCTTCTGAATTGGTATCGGTGCAAAGTGCTGAAGAGCTGGTAATGTATGCGCGCGAACAACGTGCGCGATTTGGGGTTGCGTTTGCGTTGTCTTTGATACGCAAACTGGCAACTGCGCTTCATGAATATCACGAATCACAGAAACCCTTGGAAACTTGCTCGGCTTTTGAACGAACCCAGCTTGCCCAGAGGATGCGCGCTAAAGTACAGATCCGTATGCTTTTAAAAGAGTTGGGAATATGGTGCTACCTTGCCTATACACAAGGTGCAGATGAGCGCTTTCTTAATCAGGCAGAATGGTGTTTAACACGCTTGTGTAACACTTATGGAAGCGACGTAGAGGCAGAGATGTATCTTGCCTTTACTTTGTGGTCAAAGTGGAACTTACGAAAGGCACAGCCGGGAGATATGAAGCGCTGTTTTACTTTGCTTTCTCATTGCACAGAAGCGGATCCTTTAGCGGTGTCGCAACTTGATGTGGTGTGGTTTCGTTTAGGGTATCTCTATCAAGCAGGAGCAGGCTGCAAAAAGAATAAGGATGCTGCGCAGTATTGTTATGCGCAGGCTCGCCAGTATGGTCTAGATTGCTAAGTAGACTTGCACTTCTTTTACGACGCGCGTAATGAGTTTTGTCAGGCGACCTTTCAACCTCTATACTAGAGCAGTACCTATGAACAAAGAAGTGGAAGGAAGCAGAATGCCCACCTATGCGGAAATGGGAAAAGAAGAGTTAACCACACTCAAAACTGCCCTAACCGAAGAATATGAAACGTATCGTGCCCAGGGATTATCCCTTAATATGGCACGCGGTAAGCCTGGCACCGACCAGCTTGATTTAAGTATGCCTTTGCTTGACATTATCCCTTCCGATGACGCCTGCAAAGCAGCTGACGGTACCGATATTCGCAACTATGGCGTGGTTGATGGTTTGCCTGAGGCAAAAGCTCTTATGGCTTCAATGCTTGACGATGAGCCTGAAAACACGATCGTATTCGGCAATTCAAGCCTCAATATCATGTATGACACTGTTATGCGTTGTTGGGTGTTCGGAATTCTAGGATCCACTCCTTGGAGCAAACTCGATTCGGTAAAGTTTGTTTGCCCTGTTCCTGGGTATGACCGTCATTTCGGCGTAACCGAAGCATTTGGTATCGAAATGGTTACTGTTCCTATGGCCGAAGATGGTCCTGATATGGATGCTGTTGAAGAATTGGTTGCTAACGATTCTTCCTTCAAGGGAATTTGGTGCGTACCTAAGTATTCCAACCCTGGTGGTGTAACGTATTCTGATGAGGTTGTTCGCCGTCTTGCTTCCATGAAATGCGCTGCTGAAGACTTCCGTATTATCTGGGACAACGCCTATACGGTTCATCACCTCTATGATGATCCTGCACAGCAAGATCAGCTTCTTGATATTGCTAAGGCATGCGTAGAAGCGGGCAATCCAGATCGTTACTTCAAGTTTGCTTCTACTTCCAAAGTTACTTTCCCAGGTGCTGGTCTTGCTGCTATGGCTGCAAGTGCAGACAACATTGCGGAAATCAAGAAGCGTATGGGCGCTCAGACTATTGGACACGACAAGCTCAATCAGCTTCGCCATGTTCGTTTCCTGAAGGATGCAGAAGGTATTGCTGCACACATGGCAAAACATGCTGCAATTCTTCGTCCTAAATTCGAACTTGTTTTGAAACTTTTATCTGAGGGCTTTGAAGGAACCGGTTGTGGTTCTTGGAGCAATCCTCGTGGTGGTTACTTCATTTCTTTCAACGCGCCTGAGGGTACGGCAAAACGCATCGTTGCGCTTGCTAAGGAAGCTGGTGTAACGATGACGGGCGCTGGTGCAACCTATCCCTATAAAAACGACCCACAGGATTCCAATATCCGTATTGCTCCCACCCTTCCTCCTTTGGATGAACTGGAAGCAGCTATGAAGATATTTGTTTGCTGCGTAAAGCTTGCAACGGTAGAAAAGCTTTTGGAAGCATAATAAGCTCAGCACTGTAGTTCGCATAACTCAGTCTATATATCATGCGCCCCTTAAATTCGAGGGGCGCTCTTTTTTATGAGCAGGCCATGTTTAGTGCTTATAAAAGCAAGAAACACGCCATTGATAGGAGAGAGGGTGGAAATGGCGTGTTTCTTTATTCGAGGATACGACGGGACTAGGAGCAATCCGTCGCAGGGAGTTGGTGAATTCTTTAAGCGATTTTTAGCGCAATTTAGGTTGTTTTGCTAATCGTTGGTTTTCACCGCGCCTCGCTCAATCATGGCTTGTATTTCAGCATCAGTTGCGCCAAGCCAACTAAGAACGCTGCGGGTAGATTCTCCCAATTCAGCTGGTTCTTTTGCGTCCTGCAAATTTGAGCGCATTTCGCCAATAACATGGGGAGTGTTGGTTTGCAAAGCCGTTCCGAAGCGGGGGAAATCCACGTAGTTCAACATATACGGATTGGTTTCCATAGCAAGTTCAATTGCTTCGGTTTTATTGAGGCAGGGTGCGATAGCGTAGGGCTTATCGGCTAGCCATTCAATCCATTCATCATAGGTTTTTGATTTAACCAATTCGACGATAGCTTGATATGCTGTCGGATTTTCTTCGGGGGTATCTTTGAGCATGTTGTATAAGTCGGGTCGATTGATGTCATCACAGAATTGGTTCCAGTAATTGTGTTCATACAGCCCGAAAGACATCATGCGGCCGTCTTTGGTGTAGTAGATGTTGTATCCCACCGAAGGATATTCGCGCATTTCTGCGGTAAGTTTTTTCCCGTAGAAGAACCAACGGCTATCAAGCATGGCGTTCCACCACAGAAGGGAATCATACATGGAAACATCGATGTGGGTTCCACCTGCTTCTTCTCGTGCAATTAGGCCGGTAAGTGCTCCTTGTAGGCCTACCATTGCTGCAGAAAGATCGGCAGGTTGCAGAAGCGCAACAGCACCCTTAGTAAGATCATAGTAGCCAGTTTTTGCAACAATATTTATGTCATGAAGGGCATCAAGACTGCGGGGGTCATTTTGCCCGTAGGCAGAAAAAGAAACGTAGACCAGTTGCGGATTAATTTCGTGAAGTGTTTCGAAGTCTATTCCTAAGCGTTTAGCAACGCCTGGGCGATAGTTTTCTACCAGTACATCGGCTTTCTTTATAAGGTCATAAAAACGCTTCTGTACTTCAGGATCTTTAAGATTAAATGAAACGCTTTCCTTGTTACGATTTAGGGCGTAGTGGTAATAGCTCTCTCCGTTGATTTGAGGGTGTTCACCACGAACTAAATCGCCAGTCTTGGTGTCTTCCACTTTAATAACGCGTGCGCCCAGATCGGCAAAATATAAGCTTACGTAAGCGCCTAGAAGATAGCGCGAAAGATCAACAACAACCAGATTCTCGAAGGGTTTTTGCATGAGTAACTCCTTTTGATGTGGGCGAAAAAGAGCACACGTTTCAAAGGCACCCTGAAAAAGTGCTTATAAAACAGGCAAATGAGAAAATGCGAGTTATCTAATGGGGGATGTAGTTAACGTCTTTTAGAAGATTTCTTTTTGGGAGCAATACCTGCTTGGTTGCGTCCAATGCGACGGAAAAGAATGCTCATGCCATAGCCAAGAATGCCAATCATAATAAGCTGTGCAGGATTGATACCTAAAATAAGTCCGCCAAGCAAAATTACTGATACGCCAGCATTAAGAACAATTGCTAAAAGACTGAAATCGATTTTGTCGCCCATGGTTTTCCTTGTCCCGCCCCTCCCGCGCATTTAAGCAGGAGGGGCGTTTGTGTGAGTGACTACAAATTAGGGGGATACACTTGCAAACTCAGAAAAGTTTCTACGCTTTAGCGTGAATGTGAGCTTCTGCAGCTTCTTTTGCCAACTCTTCGTCGCTCTTATACCAAGTAGCTTTACGAGCCTTATCGCCAGCAAGCCAGGTATAAATAAGAAGACCGAAGGTGATAGTCAAAACAATCAGACCGCCAATGAAGAAGCCCGTCCAGCCAAGCTGCTCAGACACTACAGCCCAGCCTGTTGCGCCGATAGCGCCAATACCGTTGAAGATCGTGATCATCCAAGAGTAAATCTTGTCGAATTCGCGACCGCCAGCAATCTGACGACATAGGAACGGCAACATGGCAGTTGAACAGGCGTACGTTAGGCCGAAGAACAATCCGCCGAAGAACATAGGCCAAATGCCTGCTTCGCCAAAGATCTGTGGAATCCACCACATCATCAAAAGGCCAATTACGCCGCCAAAGTAACCCAGTAACTGTGCGCCGATAAGGGTACGAGATTCGATGAAACCAACGATAACCTTACCGCCAGCCTGGCCACCACTGGTGAAGGCTTCGAGCGTACCGGAAAGAAGCAGTAAGCCAACGATTGCCTGACCGCCCCAGCCATCATGGCCAAGGAACTGTACGTAGGTAGCGAACAGCTGAGTCATGGTAGTAAGGGTGTTCAGAAGACCCGCGCCTAATACTAAAGTCCAGAAGAATGGCTTGCGAATGATTTCGGAGCCCAACCAACCAGGTTCAACAATTGCTTTCTGCTCTGCTTCTTCAGCAAGTTCTTCTTCCATTGCTGCAGCATCGAGAGGCATACCATAAGGAAGCGTTCCGCATTCCTGCGGGGTGCGCTTTACGAAGAAAGCAATGAAAGGAATGGTGCCGATGCAGATTGCGATACCGAATACCAAATAAAGGGTACGCCAACCAAGCAGGTCGGGACCAAGAACGAACTGGCCAACAATATTCCAAACCATGCCACCAATACCGGTGAAAGCAAAGCACAAACCAGTTACGGTACCGTAGTTGGTGTGGAACCAGCGGCTCAAAATACCTGCAGTCATGGTGAATTCGATGCAAACCAGACCAAGACCAATAACGAAGCCTGCTACCCAGTAGCACCAGATGGCAGGATATACGGTAAAGCCCATATAGGGGATAGCAACCATCAGTGCTGCAACTACACAAACGGACTTAGCATTGAACTTGTCGAAGAACTTTGCCATAGGCGCTGCACCGATACATTGACCTAAGTAAACGAAGGTAATGTAGAGCGATACCTGCGAGGTTTGCACACCAAAGTGTTCTGATACAGGACGATAGCAAAGACCTGCAGCAGTAAAGATAATGCCAACAGCCGTAAACAGCGTTAAACACATCGTAATAACAACGCCAACGTGCCTCCAGGTAAGGCCTTGTCGCGCAATTTTTTGTGCTGACATTTTTCCTCCTCCTTGTGATGTATATATCGTCATCGGCTAGCAAGTCGCAGCTTGTAAAAGCTTCCCCCATTTGCAAACCTGCTAGCCGGGATGACCCCAAAGGGAAATAAAAATAGAGAGGTGCCGTGGGGAATGTGTGGGAATTGGGTGGACCCGCGGCACCTAAGTGCTTAGTCGCGCTTTGAACGCGGACCGTAGCTTGGCTCGAATACCGAATCGGGAAGTGCGGGGCCGTGATAACAGGTCACTGCTTCGCCATCCATGCGTTCGATTTCTTCATCGGAATAGCCGTATTCGCGCATTACAGTTGCCGTGTCATAACCAATAGGACGGCTTTTATGTAAAACGGGATCTCCCATGCTGTCTAAACGAATGGGAGAGGTAGGAATAGCTTTTTCGCCAAAGGCGTCGTAGTGTACTTTGCGTAAAATATCGCTTGCATACACTTCTTCGTCTGCCAGGATATCTTCAGGTAAATAAAGCTTTTCATAAGGGATTTCGTTGGCTTTAAAAATGGGTTCCCATTCAGCCCAGGTCTTGGTAAGGAACTGTTTTTCCATAATGCGGACTACTTCTTCATTTCGTCCTGAACCATCGTTGATTTCGGCATTTTTGTTGTACCGCTCGTTGCCAACCATGTCATCAAGACCGATAGTGCGCATGGTGTGATCGTAGAAAATATCATAGCTGCCATAGCAGATGATGAACCATACGCCATCTTTGGTTTGGTAGGTGTTGTTGGTGGGGCATGTTACGTTGTAACGTGATTTTGGCCATGTGTCTCCAAATTGAGTTCCTCCAAGCATCATTTGCATGGGCCACAAAGCGGCATGATGCAAAGTGACGGTCACTTTGTCGCCAACGCCCGTGCGATCTTTGCGAGCGAGCGCAGCCAGAACACCTGCGGTAAGTGCTAAAGAAGCATTCCAGTCACCCATAGCGGCAGGCCAATTAATGGGTTGGTAGTGTTCTCCTGCTTGAGGTAGGCAGGCAAACCAGCCACCTCGAGCGGCGTAAGCGGTAGCGTCAAATCCCTTGGTGTCTTTGTCGGGTCCGTATTCGCCATAACCGCGCATTTGTGCCCAAACCAGATGAGGATGGCGTGCATGTACGGATTCCCAATCAAGGCCAAGCTTGTTGAGCGCTTTGTCGCGAAAGCTGGTGATTAAAATATCGGCGTCAGCGAGCATTTTTTCCATGAGGGCATGACCCTCTTCGCTCTTTAAGTTGATGCTCACAAATAGTTTATTCATTGAAGCAAAGTCAAAAGAGGGGTCATCGATATCGGTTTTCTTCATACCAAAACCAGGAGCGTTCGTGCGATATTCGTCACCTGATTCCGGTTCAATCTTGTATACCGTCGCTCCCATTTCGCCTAAGATGCGAGGGCTAGCAGGTGCAGCAACGTAGCTGGTCAAATCAATAACCTTAATTCCTTCGAGTCCCTTCATGAATCCTCCTTTTCATACTTGCTTGCTCATATACCCCTCGTGCAAAACAAGTAGGGCTTGCGTGATACGCATGGAAACCCTTGAAGCTCTCAAAGGAAGCTATAAGGACTGTTGCGACAATAAAATCCCCGCGGTACTATTTCTGTGCTTAGGCTAAAGCGCAAAACTTAAGAAGTGTGGATTATAGAGGCAGGAGAAGCGAGATGAATCTTGATCATCTGTATTATTTCAAGACCCTGGTAGAAACGAAAAGTCGTAGTGCTACAGCAGAAAAACTCGCTATTACTCCTTCCACCTTGTCGTTAGCGATTACTAAATTAGAGCGGGAACTCAATACATCATTACTTGATAAAAAGCGAGGCTCGGTCAGTTTAACAACCGATGGTCAGGTGTTTTACGAATACATTGCCACCGCGCTTCGTTTTGTGGATGGCGGAATAAAAATCCTTCAAGAACGAAATGGGGGGGGGGGCAATCTCAAAGCGAAATTACCATTGGAACGGTTTTTTCGGTACAAGACAAAGACTGGTCGGAAATTATTAGTCGTTTCCGCGTTCAAACCCATGGCAAGGTGCGCCTAAACGTTAAGCCGTCCACCACGCCAGAATTGCTTAAAGACATCAAGAATGGTCTTGTCGATGTTGCGTTTTGTGGAACTATGGGTGAAGACTCAGAGATTTCCTTTAAACCTGTATGGAGTCAGCGTGCTGTTTTGGTGATAAATCGTCTTCATCCTTTTGCTAAGCGCACAAGCATATCGCTTGAAGAATTAAAAGATCATTACCTTATTTCCTACAGCCTGACAGGTCCGCTTGCATCTGAGCTTACTAATTTAGTTAAAGGTTATTGCTTGCTCATCGATTATCTCTACACCGACGAGATCACTCTCGCTTCTATCGTTTCTGGAAGTCCTGACATTATGGCGATTGCTTGCCGCTCGTGGCTTCTTGATTCCTACCATGACGATATTAAGTTGGTAGAAATTGAAGAAGCACCTAAAAACTTCCATCAGATGTATTTATGTTCTAAGGCTCATATCAGGCAACCTCAAGCGGTTGCGAGTTTTATTGAAGTAGTAGATCGCTACTGTCGGGAAAAAGAACGCAGTTAGGAGCAATTCTCTTTCTGTGTTGTCCTTAGAAAATCCTTATTGAGCTATCAAGGTTCATCCGTACGCTTCGGATGTTCGTGGTTGCTTGACGGCATCTGAAGCGATCGTTGTTTACATAAATAGCCCAAGGATTTTCCGTCATAAAGCGACGTGATTTTACGTTCAAATTGCTTGTTTAATATTCGTAAAGTTAATGGATTTAAGGATTAATTATTTACCCAATTTATTATTTTTGTTGAACGGGTTCACGACTGGATCTTGGTGACTTTCGATACGAGAGAAGGCGAAAATCTTCCCGTTCAACCTTGTATCTGAAACGCTGCGATAGCTTTGAAACGCATAAGTTTGAACTTTGCCGTATAATTCCTGCACTCCTGCATACTAAAGTGCTAAGAAGAAGTGGTTCATTTTTAGGTAAACCTCAGGATAAGTAGCATGCTGGCTCCGTAGTGAAAAATCTTGGTTTGATCGGCGGGCTTTGGGTTTGTATAAAAATGAGGCAACAAGAACTTGTTTTGCAGGGAAGTTTGGCGGTAGTAGCAGTTCGTATTAGAAAGCGATCGATATGGTATCTCATGACTTTTGGGTATTGCTTGCAATGCTCATCTATTTTGTAGTGGTTGTGGTAATTGGCTTCATCTATGCCAAGAAGTCCAATCAATCTACTGAAGCATACTTCCTGGGTGGTCGTAGGCTCGGTCCGTGGTTGACGGCCCTTTCGGCAGAAGCATCGGATATGTCTGGCTGGCTTTTGATGGGTCTTCCGGGTGTTGCCTATTTCACGGGTGCCTCTGATGCTATGTGGACTGCAATTGGCCTGGCAATTGGTACCTATTTAAACTGGTTGTTTGTTTCTAAGCGCTTGCGTAAATATTCTGAAGTGGCAAACAATTCCATTACGTTGCCCGATTATTTTTCGAATCGCTTTCACGATAATAAGAACATCTTAATGACCATTGCAGCTCTTATTATTCTTTTATTCTTTAGTATTTATGTGGGAAGCTGCTTTGTAACCGTTGGTAAGTTGTTCTCCACGTTGTTTGGGCTTGATTACGCCACCATGATGGTTTTGGGTGCTTTGATTGTGTTCTTGTATACCTTTGTGGGTGGCTATCTTTCTGTTTGTACCACCGACCTTATTCAGGGCACCTTGATGGTAACCGCCTTGATTATTGTATTTGTGGGTTCTGTTGCGCAGGCGGGCGGCATTGATAATACGGTTGCGTTTTTGCAAAACATTCCAGGCTTTTTGTCGGGAACGCAAATTGCAAATCCTATCCTGGATGAAAACGGGCTTCAGGTAGTACAAGACGGCATGCCGTTATTTGGTGCCGCGTCTGATTATGGAATCGTTACTATCATTTCTGGTTTAGCGTGGGGCTTGGGTTATTTTGGTATGCCACAGGTCTTGGTTCGTTTTATGAGTGCTACTCATTCGTTTGAATTAAAGAAGTCTCGTCGTATTGCTACGGTATGGGTAGTTATTTCTTTGGGTACGGCAGTATCGATTGGTCTTATTGGTAGGGCAGTAATTCCTGCAGAATTTTTATCTCAGGCATCGGCGGAAAACATCTTTATTGTGCTTTCGAATATGCTCCTTCCTTCATTCATGTGTGGTTTGGTGGTTTCCGGTATTTTTGCTGCGTCTATGTCTTCGTCGTCTTCTTATTTGCTTATTTCAGGTTCTGCGGTAGCGGAAAACATCTATCGCGGTCTTATAAAGAAGGATGCCACCGACGCGCAAGTTATGATTGTGGCGCGCTTAACGCTGGTGGTTATTTTGATTTTTGGCATCGTTATAGCGCTAGATGAAAATTCTTCTATTTTTCAAGTCGTATCCTATGCCTGGGCAGGCTTTGGTGCTTCATTTGGTCCTCTGATGATCATGAGTTTGTATTGGCGTCGAACCAACTTAAAGGGCGCCTTAGCGGGTATGATTGTTGGTGCAGTAACCGTTTTGGTGTGGAATGGCTTTATTTCGCAACTAGGTGGAATCTTTGCAGTGTACGAATTGCTTCCCGCTTTTGTATTGAGCATGATTGCCATTGTGGTGGTATCGCTTGCAACCGAAGAGCCTTCCAAAGAGATTACCGACGAGTTCGATAGCTATTTGGATGCTGATTGCTAGATAATTAAGCACAAATCGCTAAAAAATTTCTCAAAATATTTTTTGAATAGGTGGCCAGGACAGCTTTGTTCTGGCCATTTTTTTGTGAAAAAGAGGTAAGAAAACCTGAACATTACCTGGTATTATGAGAATAGCCAAGCCAAGAAGTGAGTAAATTGTGAAATGGATATGCCCGGGGGCGTGTAAGGCGTTGACAGGGCGGAATTCCTAGCGTATTATTCCTTTGCTCGCTTGAAGTGCTCCGGCACTTTCTGGCAGGCAGCAGCTTGAAAATTGCACATGATCACAAGCGAATTCGGGAGTGTTCCAGAGCGGTCAAATGGGACGGACTGTAAATCCGTTGGCTCAGCCTTCCAAGGTTCGAATCCTTGCACTCCCACCATCTCGCCCACATAGCTCAGCAGGTAGAGCACTTCGTTGGTAACGAAGAGGTCAGCAGTTCGAGTCTGCTTGTGGGCACCAGTTTTTATGGCGGTGTAGCTCAGTTGGTTAGAGCACACGGTTCATACCCGTGGCGTCACTGGTTCGAATCCAGTCACCGCTACCAAATTTTCTCGCTTACGCACGGTAAGCTTTTACTTTTATCGTTTTGCGTTCAGAAATTGAACGCGCCTTCCAACAATCAAGGAGGAACAATGGCTAAGGAAAAGTTCGAGCGTACTAAGCCCCATGTTAACATTGGTACTATTGGCCATGTTGACCACGGCAAGACCACGCTGACCGCTGCGATCTCCAAGACCCTGTCTTCAAACGACGGTTCTCATGGTACTGCACACGCAGACTTCACCGCATTTGAGGATATCGACAAGGCTCCTGAAGAGCGTGAACGCGGTATTACCATTTCTATTGCTCACATCGAGTATGAAACCGACAGCCGTCACTATGCACACGTTGACTGCCCAGGTCATGCTGACTACGTAAAGAACATGATCACTGGTGCTGCTCAGATGGACGGCGCAATTCTCGTTATCGCTGCAACTGACGGTCCTATGGCTCAGACCCGTGAGCACATCCTGCTCGCTCGTCAGGTAGGCGTACCTTACATCATCGTTTTCCTGAACAAGTGCGACATGGTTGACGACGAGGAACTCATCGAGCTTGTTGAGATGGAAACTCGCGAACTTCTCACCGAGTATGGTTTCCCTGGAGACGACACCCCAATCATCCGTGGTTCTGCTCTTGGCGCTCTTAACGGCGAGCCAGAGTGGCAGGACAAGATCTGGGAGCTCATGGATGCAGTAGACACCTACATTCCTACCCCAGAACGCGACGTTGACAAGCCATTCTTGATGGCTGTTGAAGACACCATGACCATTACCGGTCGTGGTACCGTAGCAACCGGTCGTGTTGAGCGCGGTGTTCTTCATGTTAACGACGAACTCGAAATCGTTGGTATCAAGGAAACCGAAAAGACGGTTTGCACTGGTATCGAAATGTTCCGTAAGCTTCTCGACGAAGCTCAGGCTGGCGACAACATCGGTTGCTTGCTCCGTGGTATCAAGCGCGAAGACATCGTTCGCGGTCAGGTACTCGCAAAGCCTGGTTCGGTAACTCCTCATTCTGAGTTCGTTGGTCAGGTTTACATCCTTACCAAGGAAGAGGGTGGCCGTCATACCCCATTCTTCGATGGCTATCGTCCTCAGTTCTACTTCCGCACCACCGACGTTACTGGTGTTGCACATCTTCCTGAAGGCACCGAAATGGTTATGCCTGGCGACAAT
>CATYOF010000005.1 GCA_958410215.1 uncultured Cryptobacterium sp.
TTCGGAAGAGTCCAACCTTCCAACAAGGCTGGATTCCACCGAATTCGCGCTTTAGTAGAGCCATTTCCACCCTCCTACTATTCTTTCGAATCCCCTTTTTGTGCGTTCTTCCCCTATAAAAGAACACGTTCTAATTGTGTGAATTAGATGGAGGAAAACCAAGAACGCACTTTTTTATTAGGACGCACCTATTGGTAAGTTCGCTCTAAGAAGCATGGGTATTTCATAGTGTTTGCATCACGGAGTTGCTACTGTTTTTCGTAATTCTTGCCCTAAGTTGCGCCACTTGTCTGACTTCCGCAAACATACCTTTTTATTAGTATCCCGCGCTTTTACATTGGGTATTACTATTTTGATATTTCAATTCTTTAATGGTTAGTTTGAGTTCCGCGCGCTCAAACAGGGAGAACAGGAGCTAATACCAAATTGTGACCTCTAAGGATTTATCATGTTAACGAAAAACGAACTGCCTCAAAATCCTGCCGCTGCAGCCCTTTGGTTATTAGGCAATAAATGGACTCTTTATATTTTGCAGCATTTGTTTGTTCGTTGTCATTCGTTTGGCGAATTACGTCGTTCCATAGATGGCATTAGCGACAAGGTATTAAGCGATAACCTAAAGCGCTTGCAAAACAATGAAATAATCCACAAGTCAATAACATCCGATAATCCACCGCGGTCTTACTATTCTCTGACACCGCTCGGCACTTCACTGAAGCCTATTATTGAGAGCTTAAATACGTGGGGTTGCCAATATTTAGAGATAACCAACAAACCCGACGCACCAACAACTAGTCGTACGCATCCTGATCACTGATTTACTACTAGCCTTCTTGAAAGATATGCGGCCTATAGAACTTGCCTTAGGTTCTATAGGCCTTTATTGCTTTGTGCTCAAAGACGAGACACCTCTATTTGCTGCGAAAAAATCACAGTCACAAAACAGAAAGCCGAAGATCAACAAGGAGAGAGCGGTAATGCTGATCTTCGGCGCCGCACTTGCTTCTACTTTTCTTTACGTTAAGCGTGCACCAAAACGCCAACTTACAGGAATGCTTTTTCGAATAGATACAGACAGTTATCAGCTGACAACTACCTAAGCTTCATCCATTTGATCGAACACCGTTTGCTTACACAGACCATCTAGAGCAAACCGAAGAAACAAATGGATACTTGCAAGCTACCCTAAGTTGTAAAAAGCTAAGCAAGAAGGACAACCATGTTGTTGTCTTTTTTGTTTGCCCTTTGCTACTAAAAGGCAAGATTAAATATAGAAAGGTTTTTTACCTAAACCAAGAACGCACATTTTTATTAGCAGGATTTTTGACCATTAACCCGGATTTTTGTGGCTCACAGAACAGAATTAAGCTCCGCAAATAAAAAAATCGCTAGCAGGTTGCCAGCGATTGAGAAGTTAGATGGTGCGCCGTGAGGGATTCGAACCCCCGACGTACTGATTCGTAGGCTCGGAAACCCCAGGTCATCACGGTATTTTATATACAATTTCGTGTTTACAACAATGCAATACGATACATGAGACGACATTAGAAAATGTTGCATTGTGACGCGATTGTGACGCGCTCTCGGTGTCTTGTATTCAAGAGAAAGGACACACAAAAATGATTACCAAAACTCCCGTTGATAGCTGCGATGCAATCGACAATATTGATAACGTATCAGACAACCTGAACGCTCTTTCCGAAATATTCTTGGTAATGAATGAAAGTGAATTTACTCAAATAGAAAAAAGTTTCGGTTTCCTTAGCGAATTAATGATGGAACAGCATGAAATACTTGATGAAGCTGTAAAAATTCTGTGTAGCTACGAAATTATCAAACGGAAGAGCGAATAAAAACCAAAGCCAGGTAACTAGCCCCCCCTGTATAGGTCAGCGGGAGATTTACCTGGCACCTATATTATATAAGATGAGCGGGTCACCTGTTACCAAAGGGTATCACGCTCCCGCTCAAATTAATTATAACTCACTCGAGCACCTCGTGTTTCATCCTGCGATGGTACATGATAAGCTTTTATCAAGAGAGTCATGTGCCACCTTAGCGGCATGCGACTCTCTTCTTTTATGCTCAAACGGGGAACATACGAAAAAGGCGCTCCATTCGTACCTCCAAAAGGGTGGTACAAAGAAGCGCCTAAACGGATTATAGCGCCTGTACGTGTCTGCAGGTTTTTGAATATGAGGTTTTAAGTCTCCCTAATTGAGAGATTGGCGGTAAAGCTCCGTTTTATTTATTGGTTGGTTTCCCTTTGCGTGGGTTCGTACCTAGATGTTCTCTGATTCTCTTTAGGCGTGTCTTAGATGCGTTATAGAGCCTCTGCGCATTGGTAATTTGCCACTGCTCCATAGAAACCAAATAAGCTACTTCTGCAAGTCTTTTCTGCTTATCTGTGGCACCTTTAGACTCTTTGATAGGTAAAGGCTTTGGGGAGGCACGAAAGCCTTTTAATGCTTCTGAATCGCTATAAACAGCCTGCAACTCCAAGGGAAGCTGTTTTAGTTCCTTAGAAATACGATCTTCTATCCCTGCAAGGTTCTTTTTAAGCTGGCAAACTCGACACATGCCTTTGATATTTATTTCGGTTCGATAGGTAGCACAAGAATCGCACCAAAATAATTCAGGAACCAACAAAACACCATCAACACCCAGCGAACAAAGAACGTTTTCAACATCCGAACATTCGCGCCCAAGATGACTAGATAACGACTGCACGGAGTAGAAACCTGCATTTTTAAGAAGGTAGATTATTTCGAACGTTTCCCAAGGTTTGCTCACGGTATCCCCTAATCTTCAAGATGCTATAATTACCTCACAGGTAAATCCCCCGCTGACCTATACAGGGGGGGCAAGTTACCTGGCTATTAAAGAAGGTTTCCCCGCCGATTCGGGGGGGTTTAACCTTCTCTCTTTTTTTGCCGCCCATTTTGGTTTTTAAGGTTGAGAGAAAAAAGCACTATGCCCACGGGCGCGCCGTCACCCCAGGGGGAGGGGGTACTCCCCCACCTTATAGCCATCAGGCACTAACCAGCCACATAATCAAACAAGGCTGGCATGCCATCATCTTTAAGCTTTATGAGCAACTTTCCTTCTGCATCGTAACCCGTTGTCGCAGCCTGTTTAATATCTGATATTGCAGTATCGATATCGCTATTCACCTGAATCTGATCGATGTATTTCTTTGCATACATTCCAACCGCCATAGTTAACTCGGCGGTATCGTCTAGAAAATGTTTTGGCTGCCAATCAATGCAACGCTCTTTGGCTACCTCGCGAAGTGTGTTCAAATATTCATAGCTTACCCAAGACTTTGAAAACCAACGAGCCTGCAATTCTTCTGCCGTAATGTTTTGATTTGTTTTAACCTGACTAATCAAATAAGCTTCGCTGTTTTTTATGCTTGTGTAGTGATGCTGTTGTGACATTTTTGCACCAGCGATTGCACCGCATCGCGAGACAACATAGCTATCAATCTTTTCACGAGCACGAGCTTTTGTTTCGATAATCTGACTTGAGAGTATGTTCTCGCTATCCTTCCTGAGCTTATCAACGTCAATTGCACGATCTGGCATAACAAGCACAGACGCAGCATAGTTTGTTGCACTCGCGTCCTTAACTTGGTCAAAGAGAGTATTATTTGTCTTTTCTGTAAACCGCACTATCTCTTTGTGGCAATCTTGCAAAACCTCAATTAGTTTCTTTGCAAATGTCGCGTCTGTGTTGAGATTCACAATACCAACTAAACGACTATCAAACGGTGGTCTTGTATATTTATTCATGTTTGCTCCTATAGTATTATCAGGCTATAGGAGACGGGCCCGCCCAGTTGTGGGGGGCAACCGTCTCCTATATTATTATTTGCCTATTCCCTGCCAAACAGCTGAGCAACAAACTCACGCTTGACTTCATCTTCATCTGATTCGCAGTCATTTGCGAATCTGCCAGGTGCAGCATCATAAGCCCCTGCAGGAATTAAAGACCTCAGATACTCTTTTCTTTGGCTCTCTGCATAGCGAGCAATCTTTTGCGCACTTTCTTCTAATGATTGCTTGTCGTGACCAGTGATCAAGTTAGCTGGTACACCTGACATCTTAGAAATATGTGCTTTCATGGCACCTAAGTTTTCGTTTTCCATTTCATACGCCTTACTACTCGATAGCTTCAAACGGATTGCCAGCAACGTATATATATCTTTGGGTGCCATTTGATTCCCTATAGAATTGTTTTGGCCATGATTTGTTCTCTAAATCATAGGTCGCTAATTCTTTCAATTCGTTTAGATTAGCTAGTACACCATTGGTATCTATGCTCACTTTCAGGCACATACATACACCCAAATAGTCATTAAGTCTTTCGTTTGCCTTAGCTTCTGAAAGCCTGATAAAGTCTTTGATTTCCTCGCTTTCAAATTCAGCTAAGGAATACAACGTATCAAAGAAAGATTTACTAAGCCTGGCATACTCGCGAATAGTTTGGTCTATTCCTTCAAAAGCCTTATTCTTAATTGCCTTTTCGGTTTGGTCTGTGGGTTGCTTTTGAATTTTATTTAGTACGTAGAAGAGGCTAGATATGAATTGCCTGTCTCGTTTGCTCGTATTCATTTAGACACCTCCCAATATTGCCTAGTTTTATCTCGTAGTAATGTTGTTCGCGAACGTTCATTTCTTAATGAAAGAAAGATAGAAAGATAGAGGCTTATTCATCCGCTAAAAGCACCCGCTATAAGCGAATACCAGAGCGATTATTTATCCTTATTTGCCGCCTTCATCTGTCCGCCTTTTTTACCGCTCTTTGCCTGTTTGCGCTTATAGGCAATTCCCGCAGAAACTTCATTACTAGAAATTAATACTTGTCTATCATTCGGAAATTCTTGAATTAGTAGCCCAAGACGAATGCAGGCTTGAATAAAATTTGTCAAATCTTCGTCAGAATCAAAATCAAGTTCATGCAACAATAACTGTCTTGTTAGGCTTTCTTTTATATCAATTTGCCCTTCTGCATCATAAAGAATCTGTTTGAGAGCCTCCCAGCGGCCATACGCTACAATTCCGCCGCACATCATGCGCAACCTCATGATTTCGGGATAATTACGCTCATCAAAAGAAACGCTGTAATAACGGTTAGCTTTCATAAGCAGCACACTCATTATCAGCAACACTTTTGCGAGTCTCAAACTTTCCCTTTAATTCGGGATAGTCACGCATTAGCGCCCGAGCAAAAGCAGGCCTCAAGGTGTTGTTTAGCTTAAAAACGCCTTTGCCCTTTCTACCTTCGAATAGCTCCAAGCGCGCCCATTCAAACAAAGACGAAATAGACAACCGAACACCAGCACGAGAAAGTGCAATTGCTTTATTTGCTATAGCTTCATAATCCTTTGGGTACTCCTTTTTGATTTGATCGACCCACCATGCCGCCGTCTGGGCTGTAATCGGGATGCTACAATTAGGACACACCCTCTGTGGGTGCTTATCGGACTCCCGTGCTGTAACCGACCGCCAAGAAGGAACAGTGCGGGAGCTTTCTTTTGGTTTACTCATACCTCGCCTCCAATTTATTTGACAAAAACTTTTCAAATTCAGACTTGGGCACATACCAGCGCGCCCCAATCTTTATGCCTGGCAAATCTCCAGCGCGCAGCATTATGCGAACATGATCATCTGAAAGTCCCAAGAGTTCGCAAACATCATGTGTTGTGAGGATATCGCCAAACGAATCAATAGAAATTTTCACGTATAACACCCCCTTATCTCGAACTAACTCTTGACAACTTGTATACTATCTACGATTATTTAATTGTGCTAGTTGACAGATTAGTCAAGTTTATAGATTTGGAGAAAAATTGGGAAAGACAAAACCAAATACAAACATTTTTAGTCCTGAACAGTTTGGAAAATCCCTAAGAATGATGAGACACCTCGCGGGGTTTAGTAACACAAGAAGCTTTTCAGAAGCAATTAAAGGTTGCACTGGTGAATCTATTAATTTTGAAGTACTAATGAGATACGAACGCGGTGAGTGTGAGCCAGATTTAACAAATCTTATTGCTATCAGTATGACTATAGCAATCGCACATAAAAAAAATTTTAGCGATTATTTATTGTCGCTCGTATTAGACTCTATGCCTTTAGATGGTTTGTTTTTAGGTGATGATCTTGAGGCAAAAGCAGCGCGAGAATTTATTCAATACTATCGAGCAAAATTCAAAAAAGACCCGTCTGTGAATCTGGTTGAAAAGGCAACAGATTCTTTTGTAGATATTGAAAATCTACCTATCAGTACAGAAGAGAAAAAACTTGTAAAAATATACCGCAATGAATCTCAATCATATAAAGACTTGTGCGATTCTTGGAATTTTGAAGTTATACCAATCCAAGATACCCCACCCGATAAAGGGGTTAACGATAAATAAGCCACTAGAGAAAGGAGTACATCATGGCAAAAGGCGACGGAAGCATTCGGGAGGTGAAAACAAAGGACGGCAAAAGCTATCGCCCGAAAAAGTGGCGTGTATGCGTTTCGTTTGGTTTTGACCCAAGCACAAAGAAGCGCGAACAGGTAGTTCGCATTGTTACGGGCACCAAAGCAGATGCACAAAAGAAACGCGATGAAATAAGGCAGGAGCGCGAGGCGGGTATTTCGTCAGATGGTTACAAGCTAACGTTTGAAGAATACTCGGCTCAATGGCTCAAGCGCCGTAAAACTATGGGTGAGCTGCAAGAACGTACCCTAGAGCAAGATAGGCGGATTATTCCCACCTTATGCACCTATATAGGCGCGCTAAGGTTACAAGATATAACCCCGCCAATTATCGAAAATATGCTTTCTGTACTTAAGCAAAGCAAACCAGGGACAAAAGGCAACGGGTTATCAGGCACAACCATGCACGCCTATTATCAAAAGCTAAGCCAAATTCTAAACGATGCAGAGTTCAAAGGCTTGATTTTGCGAAACCCCTGCGCCCGAGTTAAGCCGCCCAAGAAAGACAAACCCGAGCGCAAATCTTTAAGCCTGATAGAGTTCGGACGCTTTAACAGGGCAACGGATAACGCCATAGAAGCCGCGATAGCTGATTTTGTTAGTAAGGAATTGCGCAAACGCGAAAACAAACCTAGAGGAGCCGTCAGGGGTATAAAACATATTAGCTTTTTGCTTGCCGTAAAACTCGCAATCGCTACAGGTGCACGCATGGGCGAGATTTTGGCGTTGCGTTGGTGTGATGTTGATTTTGAGCATTGTTTGGTGACCATAAATCAATCGATAACCAATACAGGCAGCCTAAAGCCGCCCAAGAATGGCAAAACACGAGAAATAACCATCGACAGCAAAACCAGCGAAGCTATCAAACGTTGGAAACCTCTACAGCAAGCAGCTATAAAAAGCATCGGCGTAAACTGGTCAGATGAAACGCCTATTTGCTGTACTGATGTTGGCACGTATAGCAATACGGGAAACTTTGAAACATGGTGGTGCGGCAAATACCGCGAAAGCGTAGGTTTTCCCGATTTAAAGTTTCATGAGTTAAGGCACACACAAGCAACTCAGCTTATTTTGGGCGGTATGGATATTAAGACGGTGCAAACAAGGCTAGGACACTCTAGCGCATCTACTACGCTTGATTTCTATGCTCACTCGTCGCCCGAAAAAGATAAACAAGCGGCGGAAATGATAGGTGCAATTCTTGATAACACACCACAAGAAAAGCAAACTGAAACGCCTATCATTCGAGTGAAAACCGCTTAACTTTTTGCCATTGTGACGCGATTGTGACATTCGGCAAATTTTGAACCTTAATAAACAAAAAAGCCACCGAGAAAAATACCCGGTGACCTGGTCTTTCAGTGGTGCGCCGTGAGGGATTCGAACCCCCGACGTACTGATTCGTAGTCAGTCCCTCTATCCAGCTGAGGTAACGGCGCGTTTTCAGCAGGGATTAGTTTCTTACTTTCATGCGTGCATGTCAAGAACTTTTTTAAATTGTGTTGATGATGTGATGCTTTCGCCTTATACGTACCTCTCCTAACGTTCAGAAATCCCTTGCAAATTTTTTCTGTGCACACGCCTGCAAAATGATTACAATCTAATGTGCTTTATTGTGCAAACAATAAAGCCGCGCAATTGATAAAGTTAAAACGAATTTAATGGCTTGCAGTTTGATAGCCCAACAAACTCAACGGTTTGAATGGCCTATCGCCTAACAGGCTAAAAGGTCAACAGCCCAATGATTCAACAAGCTTTGTCAACTGCCTTATGAATTATCACTCGACGGAAGGACAGTACTTGAAGGTTCGAAAATCGAAACCTCACAGTAACTAACCTTCGACCGCTTTCTCGCAAGCGGCTCTTGCAGCTTTAATGCTTGAGCTTCTTTGCCTGTGTTAGTGGTCGAAGGAAGGCCACAACACGTTAAGGCTTCGCACTTGGCATTCTTTTCGTGTGGGACTATTGCGGCAGCAATAACATTGACGTATTTACAGCCATGCACGCAAAATAGCTGACATGTTTTGCCTGTGTATGCAGACTCAACGAAAAGCACTCACGCTATATGCGCATGCAAATAAATAGTCATTCTTGCCACAACCTGCCTTGAACGGCAGTACCCACGCATGACGCAAAAGCGTCTCTAAAACAATGCCCCGTGTGCAGCCTTGGAAAAGGAGCTGCATGCTTTACTTATCTCAGATGCTTGGCGAACCGGTTATTGACGCTAACGGCGAAAAAATTGGCTCAATTTCTGATCTTGCCATTCAAACGGGTGAGGTATTCCCCCGCATTACCAGCCTTGCTTTTTTAGGTCCCGGAAAAACGCCCTTCATGATTTCGTGGCGCAAATATGTGGAAGGCTTTAGCGAAGACGAAGGTATTCGTCTCAAGGTCGACCGCACCGCTATCCGCTTTAGTTATTTGCAACCCGCTGAAGTTTTGTTGGCGCGCGATTTGCTCAACCGTCAAATTGTTGACACCCAAGGCATGAAGGTTGTTCGCGTAAACGATTTGAAGCTTTCTATTTCTGGTACTCAGTTGCGTCTTCTTGGTGCAGAAGTTGGTTGGCGCGGTATTTTGCGCGGGCTTCATCCCCTCGTAGAAAAAGCAGCATGTCGTATTGCAAAAGCGTTCCATAAATCCATCGACGAAAAGCTTATTGCCTGGAACTACATGGATTTGCTCGACCGAGATCTTTCCAAGGTGCAGCTTTCCGTTACCCACACACGTTTAGAGGAACTCCACCCTGCTGATGTGGCAGACATTTTGGAACAGCTTGACCCCAAGCAGCGCGCTAACGTGTTTCAGTATTTGGATGACGCACAGGCAGGCGAAGCAATTTCAGAAATGGAAGACGAATTCCAGGCAGACATCATTGATGGACTGGATGAAACGCGCGCAAGTCGTTTGCTGGGCAACATGGACCCGGATGATGCGGCAGACATCGTAGGCGATCTTCCCTACGAAAAAGCTGAAACCTTATTGCGTCTTATGGGCGTAGAAGACGCTGCCGGAATTCGGAAGTTGCTAGGCTATAAGGACGACACCGCAGGTGGTCTTATGACTACTCAGTTTGTAGCCATGCATACCACCAGCACCGTAGGCGAAACTACCGAGGTATTGCGTCATTTAGATGAAGACCACCCTACCGTAAGTTATGTATACGTACTGGATGAATACGACAAGTTGGTTGGCGTTTTGTCATTACGTACTCTGGTTCTCAATACCGAAGAAACACAGCTTAAAGACATCATGTTCGATGAACTTATAACGTCTTTACCTGAAGAACCCGAAGACGAAGTTGCCGCCGATATTTCTAAATACGACCTACTTGCCATGCCAGTTGTGGATGAATCGGGCCGCATGTTAGGCATTGTTACCTTCGATGACGCAATGGATGTTATCGAAGACGATGCTGAAGAGGTTAAAACTCACTGGGCTTGGGGGCAGCTGGCTATTAGCGTTGCGGTGTTCCTAGTGCTGTTAATTCCTTATACGTTCTTAATTCTCCATTTCTTCGGATCAAACTAACCCCCTAGCGTGCGAGGTGTTATATGACCGAAGTAAGAAGAACAGAGCAAAGAAAACACGGGCTTGCCTCCCCCAAAGGAACCGCAGTGACCAAAGGCAACACTCAAAGCACAGTCCAAAGGGCGGCCCAAGGTACAGTCCCCCACGCAGAGTCGGGAACGCCACAAGGCACAGCAGCGGCTCCTCACGAGGAATCCAATAAAAAGCGCTCGCGCATTTTATTGGTCCTTGCCGCTATGGGACCTGGCGTTATTGCCGCCATGGCAGGAAACGATGCGGGCGGCATTTCTACCTATTCAACGGCGGGAGCTAAATTCGGCTATATGACCCTGTGGGCAATTCCCGTTATGTGTATTTTGCTCATTGTGGTTCAAACTACCGCCACCCGTATGGGTGTGGTTACCGGCAAAGGCTTTTCGGCCTTAATTCGCGAACGGTTCGGCATTCGTCTTACCGCTTTAGCTATGCTTGCCTTATTAGTTGGCAACATTGCCACTACCTTTTCAGAATTTGCTGGCGTTGCTGCAGGTATGGAAATGTTTGGAGTGCCACGCTGGATTTCTGTCCCTGTTGCTGCGGCAGCAGTATGGGGACTGATTGTAGGTGGCAGCTATAAGCGAGTACAGAATATTTTTCTGGCTATTTCATGCGTATTTGCCACCTATATTGTGGCTGCATTCTTAGCACAACCCAACTGGAACTTGGCACTTATTCATACCGTAATGCCGCAGGCAACTTCCGACATTGGATTTTTATCGCTTATGGTTTCTATGGTTGGTGCCACTATTGCCCCCTGGATGATGTTTTTCACGCAAAGCAACGTGGTAGAAAAAGGATCGGGTATCAACGATTTACCCTACCAACACATTGATGCCATTACGGGTGCTATTGTAGGTTGTATTGTGGCCTGGTTTATTATCGTAACCACTGGTACGGTACTTTATCCTCAAGGCATTGAAGTATCCAGCGCCGAAGCCGCCGCTGCCGCTCTTGCTCCTTTCGCGGGGCCCTATGCAGAGGCATTGTTTGCTGCCGGATTGGTTGCTGCAAGCTTGCTTGCGGCATGCGTGCTGCCTTTAACTACCGCATTCGTTATTTGCGAAGCGTTTGGTTGGGAAGCGGGCGTTTCTTTTACCTGGAAAGAAGCTCCTATTTTTAAGGGCATCTTTACCTTTGTTATTTGCCTATCTGCCCTTATTATTCTGATTCCCGGATTGAATCTGATGGGCATTATGCTTGCCTCTCAGTTCGTTAACGGTGCCATACTTCCCGTGTTGCTAGTGTTTATGGCGATTATTTGTACCGACAAATACGTTATGGGATCGTACTGCGTACCTAAAGTAACCCGCATCCTGCTGTATCTTACTATTGGCGTTGTAGGGCTTTTGTCGGTTACCTGTATTGTTTTACAGCTTTTCGGCATTGGGTAAGTTATAGCAGTAAAGCCATGTTAATTTGCGGTGTTGGTGCGGATGTAGTGCTTCTGCGGGCTTTGGCTACTTTATAGATTGGATAAAAATGGATTCACCTCAAATACAGATGCCTAATATTCCCCGTAGTGACACCGAAGACGAACGAAAAGCTATTCGAAACGAACTACGCGCTGAAGCAAAACGCGCACGAAGCGAAATGCCCGTTCCTTATCGAGCACATAAAAGTGCTGAACTTTGTAAACGCCTGGAAGAATCGTTGCTTTTAACATTAGGCATTACGGGCACCGCAGCGACCGATGCTGTTATTGCGGTATATTCTGCTTTTCCCGAAGAAGTGGATTTGAGCGACTTTATAGAAGCTGCTTATGCACAAGGTTGCACGGTCGCATTTCCCTGCATGATTCGTGATGCTTGGCACAGCTGTTTAGGCAGGGACACACAACCGCATTTTAAAGAAAGCTGTGGAAATAATGCCGCTGCGCAACCAGTACAGCAACTGCAACAGATACAGAAACAACAACCGCAACAGATGCAAAAAGTACAGCGAGAATTCACTCAACAAACCATGGAAATGCGCCAGGTTTCTGCTGAACTTTTCCATGCAAAGCAAGTACCGTTTCTCAATAATCCCCTTAAGCGCTACTGTCACGACGACGAAGAACTGCAGCCCTATCCTTATGTTCCAGCGGGAAGCCTTACCATGATAGTGGTGCCCGTAGTGGGCTTTGATGATCAAGGTAATCGTCTTGGGTATGGCGCAGGAAACTACGACCGCTACCTTGCTCAAATCGCCGAAGTAGCTGATTTAAGGTTCGTTGAGGCCGAATCGGCCGACAAAAAACCGAGCGCCGCTACCTCAAACGATCCAGGCCTACAATTTGTTGATGTCAACTCGGTCGACGCAGGTAGAAAATCGCCAACCTGCCGTATTGTGGGTGTTGCTTTTGCTGAACAACAGGTGGATACCATCCCCACTGAAGAGCACGACATCCCCTTGGCAATCCTATCCTTGTAATCAACGCTCCCATTTTTTTTGCTTCAAAGCCAAACCCCCAACAGGGCAAATTTTTCGCTAACTTTTGTCAAAACAATGCGAATCGGGGACTGCTCTTAGGCTCTTTTCTGAATTTAGACAACACCAATACAGGTTTGATACAAAAAACGCCTCCGCCGTTACCGACAGAGGCATTTTTTCTTTTCAAGACGTTCTGCAAATCCCACGATTCGAGCGGTTTTGACAAAAATCGCCTCGCTAAGTTTCGCTATGCTTGCGCGTTTGCTTACGCGCCTTTCTTGGTTTGCACTACTCGCATAGCCAGAATAATAGCTACCGCGATCGCAATGCCACCAATAAGGGAAGGCCAAGGAGACGCAGTAAAGCCAGCAACCAAATAACCCAACAAGCAAATACCTGCTACTAGGGTTGCATAAGGAAGCTGGGTCTCAACGTGGCGTAAGTGATTACAATTTGCACCAGCCGAAGACAGAATGGTGGTATCCGAAATAGGAGAGGCGTGGTCGCCATATACCGCACCAGCAAGCGTAGCGCCAACGGTAATTAAGAACAGCGGATCTCCTTCAGGGAAGATACCCAGCACGATAGGAAGAATAAGAGCGATAGTACCCCACGAAGTACCCATCGCAAAGCCAATAAAGCCAGAAACAACAAAAATAACCGCGGGCAAGAACGTAAGCTCAAAACCAACATTAGTTAAGAAGGTTGCTACAAATTCGCCCGTGCCAAGCATGTAGCGGCAGCAGCCGCCCAGGCTCCAAGCCAGTACCAAAATCATAATGGCACCAACCATGGAACGAACGCCCTCAGAAACACCTTCGGTATACCCAACCAGCGTCGTAAGCTTGCGCGGGATAAACAAGATAGCCGCGAAGAAAAGTGCCACTACCGAACCAATGCACAAGCCCGATACCGGATCGACGCCTACCGCAGTTGCGAAGTCTACCCCCTCAAAGAAACCGCCAACGTAGAGCATGCCAATAATCGAGAAGATAATGAGCACCACGATGGGCAGTACCAAGTCATACACTTTGCCTTTATCCGAAACGGGTAAACCTTTGTATTGTTCAACCGCTTTGGGGGCACCTTCCAAGTCAGACTGTTCGGTAACTACGGTTTCCACATCATCTTGCTCCGCAGGAACACCTGCACTTGCAACCTTTTTCAAAGGAGAATCGGGCTCCACAATTGCACTAAAGGTGTGTGCTTCGCAGTCGCGCTGCGCTTTACCCATGGAAAAGAAGTCTTTCCCCACAGCACACAGCACAAATACAAATACGATAGTAATAAGTGCATAGAAGTTATATGGAATTGAAGCAACGAAGGTATTAAACCCGTCTTCACCTAAATAGCCACCAACAGCTACTGCCCATGAAGACACCGGAGCAATAATGCAAACCGGTGCTGCAGTAGAGTCAATAATGTAGGCAAGCTTTTCGTGGCTTACTCGAAACTTGTCGGTCACAGGACCCATTACCGCACCAACCGTTAAACAGTTGAAGTAGTCATCGACAAACACCACGATGCCTAAAATGGCAGTCATGATAGATGCCATACGAGCATTTTTAATGTGCTTCGCGGCCCATTCAGCATAGGCACGCGAGCCGCCCGCCACAGCGACCACAACCACTAACGCTCCTAGAAGTGCCAAGAACAAGATGAGCGCGCCGTTTGAAGCAATTTGTTCTGCCATAATGGCAGGAATCATAGTAAACGCCGTGATCAGCTGTTCTACGCCAACCCCTTCAAGGGTGAATTCATACACCAGCAAGCCAGAAAACACGCCAGCCAGCAGCGATGAATACACTTCTTTGGTAATAAGCGCCAGGCCAAGCGCCAAAAGCGGTGGCACAATTGACCACGCACCAGTGGAAATTAGTTCAAAGCCTTCCATGGGTTACTCTCCTTTTCTACCTGCGCCTACCCAAAGCACAGGAATAAAACTACAGGCGATTATAAAAGAGTGCCCCACAACTTTTAATTTATATTTAAAAAACCTTGTCAGAACGCGGTAAGTGGTTTTTTGCACACCGATTTATACGAACTTAGGCGCATTTATGCCCAAAATGATAAGCGAAATGCCGCGCAGAAGCGCAAAGAGTCCTACCAGGATGGCGAACATTTCAGGCACCAGGAAAAATCCGATGCCCATAAGAAGCGTCAAAATGCCTGAGACCAGCAACCATCCCCACAAAGGAAAGCCTGCTTTTCGGGAAATAAAAGAGCCCATTATTTCGTACAGTGCAAAAACAAGGGTAAACATACCTGCCACCCAAGGGATTACTACCGCAAACACCATGGGGTGAACCACGAACATTAACCCGATTAAAACGTCTATGATGCCGTAAGCCAAAACAAGCCCCGACAAATCAAGCCACTTTTTATCGCGTATATAGCTTGCAATATGCACTGCACCCGACAAAACAAATGCAGCACCAATCATAAAAGCGATAGAGCCAAGGGTAAGGCCCGGAAAGAACAGGCAAATTGCCGCAAACAGAACAAACAAAATACCCGCCACAATAAGCTGCCAGTTTTTTCCACTATACGGAGACATCATTTGGTCCTTCTTTCTTAATCTGGTGCTTTTATTATACGAAGCGCATTAGCTTCTCAGGTATCAATTGGGCAACAAACAGGCATGTTAAAGGACAAAAGAGAATCAAAAGCGAACTTGAAAGTAAGCATTTGAACAGCCTAGAAACCTAGGGCTAATTTGCTATGATGAACGTTACGTGAACGTTGTGTGCGTGCTGTCTGGGCGTTGCAAACTTTTGATAGTTGTTTGCTGATGGCAAGATACCTATCAAACTTCCAGCGCCAATGACCTACCAGGTTATTCGCGCAGGCAACCTACGCACGTTCGCCACAAAAAAGCATCGCACAAAGGGAGGACGCATTATGAAATTGGGGTTCATCGGATGCGGCAATATGGCAAAAGCAATCATTAAAGGTATTGTTTCAAGCGAGTTAGTGCCCACTTCGGATATTTGTGGATCGAATGCCTCGGAAGCCCACGCAAAAGCGTCCGCTGAGGAGCTTGGTATTACCACTTCTACTAACAACTTGTCGGTGGTAGAAAACAGCGACATTATTTTCTTAAGCGTAAAGCCTTATCAGTATGCCGATGTTATTGCGGAAATCAAAGATGCCGTACGTGAAGAGCAGATCATCGTAACCATTGCTCCGGGCAAAACTATTGCTTGGCTTACCGAACAATTTGGCAAGCCCACCAAAATCATCCGCACGGCACCTAACACTCCCGCTTTAGTGGGCGAAGGACTAACCGCGTACCATGCAAACGAGCTGGTTTCCGAAGAAGAAGTAGCCTATGTGGTACGCCTGCTGGAAAGCTTCGGTAGCGCACTTGAACTTAAGGAATCGCTTCTGGACGTATCGGCAACCGTAGGCGGTTCTTCCCCTGCCTATGTATATATGTTTATCGAAGCCATGGCGGATTCCGGCGTAGCAGAAGGACTACCCCGCGCACAGGCATACGAAATTTCCGCGCAAGCTGTTTTGGGTGCCGCAAAGATGGTCCTGGAAAGCGGCAAACATCCTGGCGAATTGAAAGATCAGGTTACTTCTCCTTCGGGATCCACCATTGAAGGCGTTCAGGTTCTTGATGAACGAGGCTTCCGCGGTACCGTTATTGCTGCACTGCGCACGGCTGTTGCGAAAGCGCGTTCTTTGTAAACGGTAATAAGCGACAAAGCACAAGCATATATTCTCAGTAAGAATCGGCAGCCACCAATAGGGCTTGTTTGTTTCGCCTTTCTTGCAATGAAGCCCGTTCTTTGTAGTTGCCATGAATCCCTCATGGAAGGCAGCTGCAAACGCCTTGACAAGCATTAAAGGGATACTACAATCTGTGTTAGCACTCTCATATCGAGAGTGCTAATTTTGTAACGGCAACACAGACCAACGTGCAACAAGATGTGGCCATATTTGAGTATTCAGCATTTAAGTATCTTGCGCCTGCTTGGGCCTGCAAGTCATTAGTCATGCCACTGCTTTTGCACGACGGTTTTGTACAGGAGAGTATTCGGAAAGAAGGAATTGCTTCATGCGTAAATTTAAAACCGAGAGCAAAAAGCTTCTCGACTTAATGATCAACTCCATCTATACCAACAAGGAAATTTTTCTTCGTGAACTTATTTCTAACGCATCCGATGCGGTCGACAAGTTGTATTTCAAAAGCTTGACCGACCAATCCATTGGCATAAGCAAAGACGACCTTGAAATTGACGTTGATTTTGACAAAGAATCGCGTACTATCACCATTTCCGATACGGGCATTGGCATGACCAAGGATGAACTTGAAACCAACTTGGGCACCATCGCTCATTCCGGAAGCCTGGAATTCAAGACCGACAACGCCGAAGCCCAGGGTGAAGACCTTGATATTATCGGTCAGTTCGGCGTTGGTTTTTATTCCTCTTTCATGGTATCCAAACGCGTTATGGTTATTTCTCGCGCATACAACAGCGACGAAACCTGGGTTTGGGAAAGCGACGGCATTGAGGGCTACACCATCGAAGCCGCAACCGATGAACAGGCAGCCGGCCTTCACGGAACGCATGGCACCACTATCGTTTTGTTCTTGAAGGACAACACCGAAGAAGAAGATTACGACACCTTCCTTGACCAGTACGAACTGCAAGCGCTTATCAAGCAATACAGCAACTATGTTCGCTACCCCATTCGCATGGAAATAGAGACACGCAAGCCTCTGCCAAAGCCTGAGGATGCCGGTGATGATTACCAGCCAGAATACGAAACGGTTCGCGAAATTCAGACTATCAATTCGATGATTCCAATCTGGAAGCGTCGCAAGTCTGAAGTAACCGAAGAAGAATACAACAACTTCTACAAGTCTGACTTCCATGATTTCTTCGATCCTATTACATCAATTTCGGTTCACGCTGAAGGTGCGCTGACGTACGATGCGCTGCTCTTTATCCCAAGCCGCACGCCCTATGATTTCTACAGTAAGGATTACGAAAAGGGCTTGGCGCTATACAGCTCCAACGTTCTTATTCAGGAAAAGTGCGCCGAGCTGTTGCCGGATTACTACAGCTTTGTTCGTGGCGTGGTAGACAGCCAAGATTTAACGCTTAATATTTCGCGCGAAACCTTGCAGCACAACAGTCAGTTGCGCGCTATCGCCAACAAACTGGAAAAGAAAATAACCAGCGAACTGGGCAAGATGCGCGACAACGATCGAGAAACGTACGAAAAGTTCTTTGAAAACTTTGGTCGCAATATTAGCTATGGTATCTATTCAAGCTATGGCATGAAGAAAGACACACTGGCCGATTTGCTTCTGTATTATTCCGCAAAGCAGAAGAAGATGATCACCCTCAAAGAATATGTTGAGGCCATGCCTGAAGACCAGAAGTCCATCTTCTACGCTGCAGGCGAATCGGTTGATCGTTTGGCTCATCGTCCTATTGTCAATACGGTACTGGGCAAGGGCTTTGATGTTTTGTTATGTCCTCAGGACGTGGACGAATTCTGCCTCATGTCCATGAACGAATACGAAGAAAAGCAGTTCAAGAATGTTGCGGGCGGCGATTTAGGCCTGGAGACCGAAGACGAAAAGAGCGCCGCTGAAGCAATTACGAAGGAAAACGAAGAACTGTTCAACGCTATGAAGGACGCTTTGGATGGCAAGGTTAAGCGCGTAGCAGTTTCTTCACGTCTGTCTGACACCCCTTCCTGCGTTACAGCTGAAGGTCCTATTACGCTTGAAATGGAAAAGATTTTGGCAGCTGGCCCTGAAGGCGACCAGGTAAAGAGCGACCGTGTTCTTGAACTGAATGCTCAGCATCCCGTGTTTAAGGCCCTGCAGAAAGCCTTCGAAGAAAAAGACGACGATAAGGTGAAATCCTATGCACGCGTTCTTTATGATCAGGCTTTGATTACCGAAGGTTTGCCTATTGACGACCCCGTGGCATACACCCAAGCGGTATACAAGTTCATGGTATAACCGTGACAAGTGGACAGGGCACTTGTCACACTTCCTGATTCGTTGCTATCCCAAAAGGCTTCGCCTCGCGCGAAGCCTTTTTCATGTGTTCTGTAGCAAGTGGATCGTCCCGTTATAAATGACGTTATAAATTGGCAGGTATTTTCCCGTATAAAGAAAAGCTCTACCAGTTCACTCAGTTCACACGCTTTCGCTATTCAAAATGTGTTGCTAATTTAGTTATATAAGTCCAGTCTTTATCCAGCTAGGAATTGTACGTTTACGTACCCCGTTTTGGCAAAAACTTGCCTTATCGGGTTGAAAACCAACATTGTTTTATCCATTTCATAAATATAAAGGTACTACCTATTTGGTATCCAACTTCGTAGCGTCAATTTATTGGCTTATCGGGCTAAATATCGAGTCCACCCCTTCAAAAAGAGCAGCCAGCCTAACCCGATAAGCAACCTTTTTGCCAAAAACGACTCCAAAAACGTACTTTTTCGTTTCCGAAGAATTATTCAGTACTCGTGATGACACAATATGACGCAATAACACAGCAAGAGCCCAGGGCATTTGTTGCGGTATATGCCTAGCGGTGCAATGACTGCCTGATGCCACCCTGTTCATTTGTCGCCGTCGAACGGTTTGCCGAACGATTCCTTCGCGGTGCACATGTTAAGTGGACAAGTTGCTTGCTACTTGTTGTAGAAGCTACCGTTCGCTTTATATACATCCAACTCCCATTGACGGCGATTTGCATTGGCTACCGTATCCAGAATTAACCCCGTTGCAAATGACAGTGCTGCGCATCCTGCAAGCGCGATGGATGCCAACATAGTAGGAATACGGGGAACCAAGCCTGTTTGTGCATATTCCATAAGAACTGGTACGGCCGCAATTGCTGCCAAGATAATAAGCAACAAAGCAAGCCATCCGAAAAATGCCAAGGGGCGATAATCCTTAAACAGGGCCGTAATAGCTTTCAATACCTTAGCGCCATCACCAAAGGTAGAAAGCTTTGAATAGCTTCCTTCAGGGCGATCACGATATTCAATAGGCACATCCACAATACGCCAGCGTTTATCAACCGCGTGGATAGAAATTTCGGTTTCAATCTGAAAACCTTCCGATAATACGGGCATGGTTTTCACAAATACCCTATTAAAGGCACGGTATCCCGTCATTACATCTTCAAAGGCATAGCCGTAAATGGTCTTGATAAGCCAGCGTACTAAGTTATTACCAAACCCATGAAAAGCACGATCGTTTTCTTCTCCATAAGAACCATTTGACAGGCGATCGCCTACGGTCATGTCTGCTTCATCATTCATTAAAGGCTTTAGCAATTCAGGTGCTGCTTCTGCAGGATAGGTGTCATCGCCATCCACCATGATGTAGTAATCCGCTTCGATATCGCGAAACATACTGCGTACTACATTGCCTTTGCCCTGGCGTCCCTCAAAGCGAACAATAGCACCATGTTCACGGGCAATTTTTGACGTATCATCCTTGGAGTTGTTGTCATACACGTAAATATCCGCCTCGGGCAGCACGCGCTTAAAATCGTCGATTACCTTTCCGATAGTAATTGCTTCGTTATAGCAAGGTATCAGAACTGCAACTTTGTCTGCCATAAATGGGCTCCCTCCAAGGTACCTACTAATGCAGTTTTCTTTACAATCTTGTTTAGTGTAACGTCTTTTAACAATTCATCCAACCTAATTTAAATACGTAGTTTTCTTAGAGCGGATAGTTCACCAAAGCTTTCTTGTCTAGTGACCGCACGAAGCTTTTGCGTAAAAGATGCCTGTCCGCTGACACGCACTTCATTGGCACACGTAAGAAAAGCCCTACCGATTCACTCAGTTCACACGAACAAATACTAAACAGTAGCGCTACTTTATTCCCCTGATGAATGAAACGATGCTAGAATAAAGACAGCTAATAAACAGGGCAGTTGGGAGCCTTGAAAACGTACTTCCTGAATGCATCAGGAGAAAGAGGGGCGATTATCATGAAGCAATACAAACGAGTATTTGCCGCACTTGATGGAGGCAGCACTCAAGAAGAAGTTGCACAGCGCGCTATTCAAATCGCTGCACTCAATCATGCAGAATTGATGCTAGGCCATGTTATCGATTCCGTGCCCGATTCTTTAACCGGAACCGATTACCAAGAGCTTGCCCAGACTATCCAAAATCGCTTGGAAGATTCTTTGGGCGACATCTTGAAGGATGCTCGCAACAACCCCGACATTCCTTCCATCGAAGTGGTAGTTAAGGTTGGTCGCATTCAGGAAACTATTCACAACCTTATGATTAAGCCTTTTAATCCTGACATTGTTGTTTGCGGCGAACGCGGCCTTTCCAATATCACCTATGTATTTGTTGGCAGCGTTTCTACGTATTTGATCCGCAACCTGCGTTGCGATGTTTTGGTAGTAAAACAAGACTAATTCAAAACCACAGCTTCACGCGCATCCTAGTAATTCACGAGCGAGGTTACAAGCCTCGCTCTTTTTTTCTTCTATAATACCGTTGTGCTTAAAACGAACGCATAACTTAAACAGACCGTCTAATTAGTTGGCAATTAAAACAGAGCAAGGTCAAGTGAGCGAGAAATCTTTTCTCGGTAAAACTTTTTCTTGCTTAGCTGCCAGCAAGAACTGACGCGATGCTTTCTATCAACTACTTGAGCACAGAAAGGTACAAGCATGCAGCAAGATCATTACGATTATTTAATCGTTGGCGCAGGTATTACTGCAGCCGTATTCGCCCATGAGGCAACGCATCGAGGCAAAAGTTGTCTTATTATCGACCGACGCAATCACATTGCCGGCAACATCTACACCTCATGCGAACATGACATCAATGTTCATAAATATGGTGCGCATATTTTCCATACCTCTATTAAGCCGGTGTGGGACTATGTGAACCAGTTTGCTGAATTCAACAATTACATCAATTCCCCTGTTGCACGCTACCATGACGAGCTGTACAACATGCCCTTCAATATGAACACCTTCTCTAAGATGTGGGGCATTTGCACTCCCGAAGAAGCCCGCGCAAAAATCGAAGAGCAAATTGCAGCAGAAGGCATTACCGAACCAAAGAACTTAGAAGAGCAAGCCCTTTCTTTGGTGGGCCGTGATATTTTCGAAAAACTGGTTAAGGAATATACCGAAAAACAATGGGGTCGCGACTGCAAAGAGCTGCCCGCTTCCATCATTAAGCGCCTGCCTGTTCGTTTCGTTTACGACAACAACTACTTTAATGATCGTTGGCAGGGCATTCCCATTGGTGGCTATACCGCCATGGTTCATCGCATGTTCCACGGCACTGAAATTCTGTTGAACACGGAATATCGCGACTTTATTGCTGAATACAAAGACATTGCCGATCGCATTATTTATTGTGGCCCCATCGACGAATACTTCGACTTCAAGCTGGGTAATTTGGAGTATCGTTCCCTTCGCTTTGAATCGGAACTGGTCGAATGCGAAAACTGGCAAGGCAATGCAGTCGTCAATTACACGTCCCACGAAGTACCTTGGACGCGCATTATCGAACACAAGCACTTCGAGTTTGGCAAGGATGCTTACGGTAATGACATTCCTGTTTCCATCATTACGCGTGAATACCCTGCGGATTGGAAGCCAGGCGACGAACCTTACTACCCCATCAACGATGCACGCAATACTGCTCTGTATGAAAAATATGCCGAACTAGCTAAGCAGGAAGGCAACGTGGTGTTCGCTGGTCGCTTGGGTGGCTACAAATACTACGACATGGATAAAGCCATTGAAGCAGCCTTCGATTTAGTTACCAAGGAACTTGGCTTTAATATTCGCCTTAACATGATTATTCGCGAAGATCAAAGAGGTTGCTACTAATTTTTGCTGACGCTGTTATACCACCTGCTATTCAAAGGGCATGAAACTCGCTTGGTTTCATGCCCTTACTTGTGGAGTTGATGAGATTAGTGGCTTGCCGAACTAAGGTTCTCACGATCCAAAGAATCGTTTAATCGTGGGTGCGGTGATCCTGATAGTTTTCTAGGTAGTCTGCAAATTCAGGTGAAGTGTCAGAATTACCTGTACGCCAGGCTTTGTGATCAATAATGGTGCTTTCAAAGCCATAGTACGCATCAATATAGGCAATTAACCCATCAAGCGCTTCGAGCTGCGCTTTGGGGTAATCACCCGAACCACCCACATGTACCATTTCTATACCGACCGAATACGAATTCATGCCGTAGTCGGCAAAATCTGAACCAATTGACGTAGTGCCTTCTTTATCGTCACGCGATTCATCTTCTACGCCATACTTCTCGTTGTGGCCCGTGTCGCCAAAGCCGGCATGATGGGTGATGGCATCAAGGGGAACACACTGTACGATGCTGCCATCTTTGTTGATAACAAAATGCGCCGCTACGCCCGCGCCATTGTTGTCCCAATAGTCAACAACACCAGCAGCGTCGCCATCGCCTTCAGTGTCATGCAACACAATATACTTTTGGTATTCGGGGCCCTTTTCACCGTGAACAAAGCTATCGCGATAATCTTCGGTAATGTCTAACTGCGCATACAACTCATCAGGATCAGGGACGGCGGATTCTTGCGAACCATTATTTTGGCCATCGGAATCCTGCACTCCTTTGTCGTTCACCTCCAGCTGCTGGGTTTGCTCTTGTCCCTCAGGGGTAGCAGGAGCAGCACACCCCACTAAGCAAAACGCAACCAAACACAGAAAGAAAGAAACGGCCACACCCGCGCGTATGTTTTGAATAGTATGACTAACCTTATTCATGTAAAGTCCTTTTTTGTGTTAGAGCTACTCTTCCGCAGCTAATACTTTTACCGCTTTCTCCAAAGCTGCTTCACGCATAAATACCGACTTTTTTACTCCAGATACTTCCGCAGCACGCTCAATCATCTTCGCAGCAGATTCAGGGCATTTAAAAGACAGGTTCGCATTGGGCTCTTCTGATAGACGAGGCCTACCCGCACGCATTTCAACTAAATGACCTGACCAGTTGCCCTCTTCCCATTCTTTAGCCCGTTTTTCAATTTCTTCATCCGATAAAACATATCCATTACTAAGGGTGTATTCACTCATCTCCAGCCCTTTCATTGTTGTCTCATTTCTCATTTAATCCGATTCGACACCGAGGTGTTTGCATGGTAGATTAAATACCCTGTCGTTGTTAAAACTCCCACCATTTCTATTTCCCTGCCTGAAGCATCAAAACCAACCCATACATATTCAGGAAAATTGGGACTATCGGGACGTAGAGCCTCAAAGTACGAATGTTCCCACGCAAACCAAATATCTTCTTCACTTAAGTTAGGATGCCGCCTAAACACCCTACCATGGATTTGAATATCCATTAGATCTTCCTTTTTCGACTACTTTATTATACTACTAATTTAATGACATCAATCTTCCATTGGAATTAATCGTAGAAAGAAAAACTCACACGAAAGAGAAAAGAAAGAACAATCTAACTCAACTATTTTCTAATTGAAGTGCACAAACAACGCACATTTGTCTCATATGGAGAGTGTGTTTTCCTGTAAGAGAGTAGCAAGGCCACTGCTTGTAGGAACCTAAAGAGTTATTTGATAGTTAATGGACTAAGTTTTAAGGAACATTACAGAAGCAAAAGTGCCCGCATCAGCTGAGTGAAACGGGCACAGGATCAATCTTATGCGGATTTAAAATCTGCTGCAGCTAGCCACTACTTAGTAACGACTGTCGAAAATGCGCTGTGTTTTCTTCTCTGAACGAGGAAGTTCTCCCAACGGTACACCTTTCGCATCAGGAGTGCAGCCGATCTTCGCCTTAAAGATAAGCTCCAATTCCGATTCGCAATGCTTGAGCGCATCGCCCGTAAGCTCTGTTTCGAACAGAACCGTAAGCACATCGCGCCCCATAATATGTTCGATCATTACCTGGTATTCCGATGAGGTACCAGAAGTTGCCGCAATAACCTCTTCCACCTGAGCAGGGAACATATTTACGCCCTTAACCTTAAACATGTCGTCCGTGCGTCCCACCAAGGTATCAATACGAGGATGCTTCATGCCACACGCACAATCGCCCGGAATAATACGGGTAAGGTCATGAGTACGATAGCGAACCAGCGGAGCGCCTTCTTTACGAAGCGTGGTAAGAACCAATTCGCCTATTTCGCCATCGGGCAGTTGTTCACCTGTTTTGGGATCGACAATTTCTGCATATACATAGTCGCTCCACAGGTGCATGCCATTGTGCTCATGGCAAGAGATACCAATACCGGGGCCATATACTTCCGTAAGCCCGTAAATGTCAAAAATTTCAATGCCCAGTTCGTTTTCAATGCGATGACGCATTTTTTCGCCCCAGCGCTCAGAGCCGATAACACCCTTACGCAAGGAAAGCTTATCGCGAATACCTCGGCATCCAATTTCCTCGGCTAGCAACAATGCATACGAACTGGTGGCGCACAGAACAGTCGATTGTAAATCTTCCATCATGCGCAATTGCTTTTCGGTGTTACCAGGACCCAGCGGAATAGCCATTGCACCAAGGCGCTCTGCACCAAGCTGAAAACCAATACCCGCCGTCCATAAACCATAACCTGGTGTAATGTGGATGCGATCCTTATTCGTAATACCTGCAACCTCATAACAGCGAGCAAACTGAATAGCCCAATCGGTTACATCCTTTTGGGTATAGGGAATAACCACCGGAATGCCCGTGGTCCCTGATGACGAATGCACGCGAACAATTTTTTCTTCGGGCACGGCGGCTAAACCAAGGGGATACACATCACGCAAATCGGCCTTTTCCGAAAAAGGGAGCTTCTCAAAATCTTCCTGCGTCTGCACATCCGATAAATCAATGCCTTCAAACTTTTTTGCATAGAAAGGCGACCTATCCTTTAAGGTTTTGAACTCTTCTTTAATGAGGTCAAACTGTTCTTTGGTGAGTTCCATGTACGAGCCTTTCTTTTCTTTAGTTTAGTAAAGTATTATGCACTTTGTTCTGCTAAATCAATAGCACGCAGATTAAGCGGCACGAAACGTTCTTTAACGCACTGCGGAATAATAGTACGCATATCTTCTAAGGTAATTTTCTCACACAACGCGTTTTGATAGCTTGGGTTGTTTACTGCCGAAAGCGCACGTGCAAGCATGATGATATTCAGCGCTTTGCGCGAGCCCAATTCCGCGCATAATGCTTCGTCATCCACCACGACTACCTGCGCATCGCTTTTTTGTAATTGCGCAATCATGTCGGCAGGATGATAAAGATCAGCTTTAAAGCTTGAAACCACCGGCGCTACTCCCGAAGCAGCAGTGACTAGCAAACCATGTGGCTTCAGCAAGGGAAGAGCACGCAGCCCCTCTCCTGGTTCAAGTGCAATAATAAGATCATCCGAGCCTTGCGCAGGCAGCGGCGAAAATACCTCTTCCCCGCAATCCCCCATGCGAACATGACTCATAACATTGCCGCCACGCTGAGCCATACCGGTTGTTTCAGCGGTTCGAACCTGCCAGCCTTTTGAGCGAGCGGTTTCAGCCAAAATCTTTGCAGCCAGCACACTTCCCTGACCGCCAATTCCTGCAAGAGAGATATTAATCATGGCAAGCCTCCTTTGCAGAAGCGGTATTTCCGGAGTTTGAACCAAGTACGCCGTCGGGATCCGAATTGAACTTGTCTTTAGGATTCGAACTTTGCGCCCCTTCAGGATTCGTGTCTAGCGCGCCCTCGTTTAATTCACGGCACACAAGCGCATCATCATTGCATACATAGGTACACAGTCCGCATCCGTTACAGAGCGAAGCATCCACCACGGGATAGCGATTTTCTGCATCCCAAGACAAAGCAGGGCATCCTAATTTCAAAACACAACGCCCGCAACTGGTGCAAGCATCCAAATTAACTTCTACAGGGCAAGCCGGCTTGATAAGCTTGATACAAGGTGATTCGTAAATAATGGCAGACGGACCATCATATTCAATGGCCTCTTTTGCGGCCTTGATGGCATCGTCTAAATGAAGGGGATTCGCACGCGTGATTACTTTTACACCTAAAGCGCGCAAAACACCTTCAATTGAAATAGGTTCGCTTTTAGGACCCATAAGGGTAACGCCCGTGCCAGGATGGGGCTGCGATCCTGTCATCGCCGTGGTGGCGTTGTCTAGCACCACGATGGTAATATCATGCTGGTTATACACCGCATTAGCCACACCCGTCATGCCGCTTGCGAAAAAGGTGGAATCGCCAATAAACGCAAGTGCTTTCTTATCCGGTTCCACAATGCTGAAACCTTGCGCAATAGTAATATCCGCGCCCATGCAAAGACAGGTATCAACCGCATCAAGCGGCTTAGCATTTCCTAAGGTGTAACAACCAATGTCGCCACAGAAAATACCCTCGCTCGAACGACGAAATGCCGCTTTGGTTGCGTAAAACGATCCACGATGAGGGCACCCAGGGCAAAGCAGTGGCGGACGCGCAGGAGGCTGGATATTTGAATTTTGTTCCCGAACTTCCTCCGAGCAGAGCTTTAGTCCGAAATACGCCCTCAGCTGCGCAGCAATGTCATCGATCGTGTTTTCGCCGCGCGTAGTGGTGTGCCCCGTAAGCTTGCCTTTCACTTCATAAGAAGCATGTATACGCCCCGCCAGTTTGAGCATTTCATCTTCAAGAACATGATCGAGCTCTTCAAAAACGATTACCTCATCAAGCCCTTCGACAAAGGTGGTCATGAGCTTCGCGGGGAACGGATAGGGCGTACCTACCTGAACAATACGATACGCAGGAATGCTGGTTATTTTTGAGCCATTGTGGTCCACAAGTTCGCCTTGTTTAGCTTGGTTTTCCAGCACGCGCAAAGCTTCTCGCGTGTAAGCATAGGAAATACCACCCGCAACAATGCCAAAACGCGGATTATCGCCAGCCTCCATCACAGGATTAAAGCGCGCAAACGAATCGTTGGCATAGTCGTCCGCAATGCGAACAAGACGTTCGTTTATTTCGCCATGCGCTTCGAAAGCGCGCTTGGGGAAAATTACCCAGCGAGGGTCCTTCTTGAATCCTTCGGGTTGTTTTGCCGTGGTACGCTCTGCCACTTCTACAAACGTTGAAGCGTGACAGATACGTGTCGTAGGTCGCATGATAACTGGCGTGCCATAGCGCTCGGAAAGTTCGTAGGCCGCTTCCATCATTTCGCAACCTTGCTCGGGCGTTGCCGGATCAAAAACAGGTACCTTTGCAAAAGCGGCGAATCGGCGCGTGTCCTGTTCGGTTTGAGAAGAAATAGGACCGGGATCATCAGCCACGTACAGAACCATGCCGCCCTTGACGCCCACATAGTTAAGAGACATCAAAGCATCGCTTGCCACGTTTAAGCCAACTTGCTTACAGGTAAAAAGCGTACGGGCACCTGCATAGGCAGCACCCGCCAAAAGTTCTAGCGCCGCCTTTTCATTGGTTGACCATTCCACGTGAACCCCTTCGGCTTTGCCCTTCGCATGCTCAGCCGCAATGGTTTCAATAACTTCCGAAGAAGGGGTTCCGGGATATCCTGCGCACACCCGCACGCCCGCTTCAAGCGCTGCGTGAGCGAATGCCTGGTTACCCGTTAAAAATTCTTTTGCCATACCCGTATGCCTTTATAGTTGAACTGTAGTTTCTTTGCTCTATGTCTGCGAGTTATATCCGAAGTTGAAGCCTTGGCTGTTTGAATGTGCCATGTTCGGATTGAAGCCCTAATTTTATGCCTGAGCCATATCTGCTTTCAGTTTTTCAATTTTTGCACGAGCTTCTTCGTCGCCCGTACCTAAAATTTGAACTGCCAGAATTGCGGCATTCTTTGCACCATTAATGGCAACCGTTGCTACCGGCACACCGCTGGGCATTTGCACCATAGAAAGCAGGGAATCAAGTCCACCCAAATCGCTTGTCTTCATGGGAACCGCAATTACAGGAAGGGGCGTATAGGCCGCAACTACGCCGCCTAAGTGAGCCGCCTTACCAGCAGCCGCAATAATTACACGAATGCCACGCTCTACCGCACTTGATGCCCACTCATGAACCACCGCGGGCTTACGATGAGCGCTGGCGATTTTTACTTCGTAGGGAATTCCCAGTTCATCAAGTTGCTTCGTGCATGCTTCCATGGTTGGCATGTCAGATTCGGAACCCATAATTATGCCAACAACGGGCGTTGTATCAGTAGTCATAGTTGCTTCCTTACTGTTGTGTTCGTTTAAATGTTCTCGTCATTGTATCACTGAGCATAATTTGGCACTGAAAGCACACTTTGTGGTAGCTAATGCCCTTTTGCGTCGCTTCCTTACCGTGAAGCCTTCAGATCGTTAAGCTCTTAATTGCGGTATACAACTCATCCATGGTATCCACCAAAAGTGTTGGGCTTTCCGCCGCCAAAACATCCTTGCCAAAAAAGCCGCCCCACGTTACCCCAATACAAGGAAGCGCTGCTGCATGAGCTGCTTGAATATCGAAGGGGCTATCGCCAATATAGATACAACGTTCAAGCGCTACTCCCAAGTCTTTTGCCGCCTGAATAAGCGGATCCGGATCGGGTTTATGCCCTGTGCTGCTTTCCATACCATTTACCCGTGCGAATAGCTGATACATTCCAAAGGCTTTAAGGCTGGTAGTAGCAAGCGATTCGCGTTTTGAAGTAACCACCGCAACGGTATAACCTTCTTCATTAAGCGTTTTCACCAGCTCTTCAATGCCCGCAAAAGGTTCGGTCTTTTGATTGAGATCTTTTTCGTTACGTGCACGATAGGTTACCAACAATTCCTGTGCAGTTTCCTCATCGGGAGCCAACGTACGCATTTGCGTGACCAAGGGCTGCCCGACTTCCGCCACCAGTACTTCATCAGGAATGGTTTTATGAAGCACCGTTTGTGTGACATAACGCATGCTATCCAAAATAGCATCGTGAGTATCTAGCACCGTTCCATCCAGATCAAACAGAACTACATCGCGAACCGGGAAACCGCAGTTATCTTCCGAAACTAGGTTATTTCCTGAAACAGACTTTACACCTTTTACCGGTTCATTTGCCTTTGTCTGCCCACTCGCTTTTATCTGTTCATCGGTTTCAGCTAGCGTGCTCTCTGTTAGCTTGCATTCTACTGACGCGCTTTCTGCCAACTTGCATTCTGCTAACCCACTCTCTTCTGCCGCTTGTTCTTCTTTTACTGGCTCGCTCTTCTTCATTACTTTTCCTTACTAAAACGAAAAACGGCAGCGAAAGAATCGCCACCGTTTATTACACCAACTAAGGGATTTTGTTTTCTACAACCCAAGCGCTTTCTTTAACGAAGAAACGCGACGGCGGGAAACAGGAATTTTTTCTTCCACCCCGTCAAGCGTAAGCAAGAGTGTTCCGCCCGACTGAGGTTCAACTTCTTTGACCAGCGCAAGGTTAACCAAATAACCACGATGAACACGGAAGAATCCATGACCATCAAGCGTTTTCTCCAAGTGAGCTAAGCTTACCGTAGAGAAGAAACGGTCGGTTCCCGTTTGCAGGTAGGCATAGTCATCACGCGCCATAACATAGCGGATGTCATCAATATTGATGAGAATTTTCTTGCCGCCCTTTTCAACAGGAATGCGTTCGGCTTTTTGTGCCTTTGCATGCAAAACTACATGTTCGCGAACACGGGCCAACGCCTGAGCCAAACGTTCAGTTTCAACTGGTTTTACCAAATAATCAATAGCATTAACCTTGAAAGCATCAAGCGCAAATTCGCTATACGCCGTAACAAATACCACTGCAGGAGGATACTTCAAATGCTGGAGTGCTTCTGCCAACTGAATACCCGTAGCTTCAGGCATGTTGATATCAAGAAACATCACATCACAAGGATATTCCTTCAGTTTTTCAATTGCCTCACGGACACTGGCAGCTTCTGCTACTACTTCAGTTTGATTAAGTTCGCCCAGCAAAAAACGCAGTTCGGAACGCGCAGGTGCTTCGTCGTCAACAATGATCGCCTTCAGCAACATAGCCTCCTCGTCTCATAATTAGGAATCAGACGTTATTATAGACTACTTCTTATACCTACGACCATTTTTGTTAAAGCCAAATATGATTGTTGCTCGCTATCATTTAAGAAAAGTCGCTTTAAAACTCTTCAAGAGCAGCTTTTAGAATGACCCGATATGCAGAAACTTATACATGTGCGCAATCGTAGAGATACAGCGTAACGCTGGTGCCTACCCCTAATTCACTTTCAATTTTCATGTATGCTTCTTCGCCATAGTATCCACGCAAACGGTCGTTGACGTTTTTCACGGCAATACCCAATCCGGTTTGCGATTTAGGATTCATGATGGTGCGAACCGCTTCTTCACTCATGCCAATACCATCATCGGATACATGAAGGTACACATCATCACCATCCATTTCGCCCGTGATGCGAATGGTAAGTTTGCCTTCAGCAGGCATAGCATGCTTTACCGAATTTTCCACCAAAGGCTGCACCATAAAAGCAGGAACCGACATTGCGCGGATATCTTCATCCACATCAACCTCTACCGCTAAGCGGTCTTCCCCAAAACGCGCCTGCTCTAACGACAGATAGCGCACAGTCTGTTCAATTTCGCGGGACAGAGGAATAAGGTCGGAGCTGTTTTCCAGCGTCTGACGATAAAATACCGCGAATTCACGCAACATAATGCGCGCCTTATCGGGATCGGTACGTACCAAAGATGCCATGGTGTTAATGATATTAAACAGAAAATGAGGGTTGATTTGGCTTTGTAAGGCCTTCAATTCCATGCTGGTGGCAAGCTTCTTTTGTTCTTCCAACTCCATCGCGGCAATCTGCGTAGACAAAAGCTGACCAAAACCTTCTGCGATAGAAATCTGTGTTTCGGTAATACGGGAAGGTTTAGGGTAGTAAAACTTTAAAGTTCCCTGAATGGTTTTACCCACCTTAAGAGGAACAATAATACCCGCCTGAATATTGCGAATATGAACAGGAAAACCTGCTTCAGCCTGCGTTTTAAAAACGCGTGTTTTCCCATCCTGAATGGTGCGCTTGGTGCCTTCGGTATGAATATTACCTCCTGCGCGACCAAGTTCTTCAGCCCCTGCACCGTGATACCCAAGCACTACTTCCCTGTCGGTAATGGCAACCGCCGAAGCCGAAATTGCAGGCAGTAAAACTTCGCACACGCGCTGGGCACTTTCTTCATTAAAGCCGCCCTGCATAGCCGCTAGCGTATCACTTGCAAGGTGTAACACAGAATCGGACTGACTTGCACGAATACGGTCGGGATCCAGCATAAGCGCAATGGTAATAAGCAAAAAAATAGTAAACAGCGCACCCGACACCACCAAAACGGTGTAGTTGTTCGCGCCACTAAACATTGCCCAGCCCAAAACGCAACCGCAAATTAGCGCGAGACATAAAAACAGAATCTCTAAAAAGATATATAAATTATGACGAAACATAGTGGTTTCCTTCTTTACATAAACAGTGGTAACAGTTCATTGAACAGCAAAACCACTGCAGAAAGCAAGAGAAATGCACCAAAAACAAAGCGTAGTTTACGTTCTGGTACTTTTCTAATTAAACTTGCCCCAATCACAGCACCAGGAATGCTTCCTACCGCCATAGCAATACCCGCAACATAATCAATATGTCCTAGGAGACCCTGCTCTATTACACCTGGAATAGCAAGTATGGTAACCGCAATAAGAGAAGTTCCTGAAGCTTGGCGCATCATAATACCCAGTACCGATATGAAAAGCGGCACCATAATAAAGCCGCCACCTACACCCACATAGCCCGAAGCTAATCCTGCAATGAGACCAATAACCACACATAGCGCCACTTTTTTAGCCGTAAGCTTAAAGGGATCTACTTTTGGTTTTGCCGAAGCGTCTGCTACAGAAACGGATTCTTTCGCCGCCGCAGAAGCACCTGACGCAGCAGCTGCTTGCTCCTTATCTGCTTCCGCCTGTGCCGCTTTTTCAGCTTCCTTTTCCAAGTCCTTACCAGTAACTGCCGATTCCCCTTGAGGTGCAATCTTTGGCATACGAATTGCTTTGCGAAACATAGAGTAAGACGAATACCCAATGATTGCAGCAGCGGCAAGCATAATAGCCCATGAAGGAGAAATGGAAGCAAGATACACTCCCACCGGACTGGTACACGCACCACCTAGCCCACATAAAATGCCAATTTTAGGAATGCATGTTTTGTTTTTAAGATGCGTGATAAGACCCGCCAAAGAAGTGGGAATAATAGTAAAAAGAGACGTTGCCGTTGAAGAAATAGCACTCATGCCAAATCCTAAACGGAAGATTGGGACCATAAGAGTGCCGCCGCCAATACCTAACAGCCCCGAAAAGATGCCAATAACCAAACCTATGATTGCGGCTATGATAAATGTTTCCATGTACTGTGTGCCACGCTATTCTTCGTCACTTAAATTCAGATGAATTTCGCTTGTCATACCAGGATCGAAATTTGTTTTTGCAACCTCTGCCTCAAATTCTTCCGCCTGATTTACCTCAGTTGAAGCTGCTGCAGCGACCACAATATCTTCGCCCGCCTGGCGCGCCATTGCCGCATGAACCAAAGCCTGACGAAGACCCGCATCACTTTCCATGCGCACCATGATATCGCCCCAAGTGTATTGGAACTCAAAATATTTCATACAATTAACTTGTGCGTAGTCAGTGGCTTCTCGGGTTGCTGCACGCGCACCTTCTCGGTACGCTTTTTTATCAGGACGCACCAGAGAACGCAAGAACGCCGTACGCTTAATGCGTTTCGTAATGCCTGGCTCCAGGAATGGTCCTGGATACGGCATAAGCGAGGAAGGCTTAATTTGCAGCAAGTCAATTTGAGCACGGCTGAATTCGATTTTGTAATATTCATAAATCCAGCGGAAAATATCGCGATAGAAGCGATGTCCCTCGTTGCGATCTTTCGGCGGCAAATGCGTGAGCGACCATTGATTGTCAAACCAAATGTCCGATCCATACATGCGCAAACTCAGCAGATAATCCATGTCTTCGCCACGCATAATCCAAGGATCAAAACTTAAACGACGATACGTTTCGCGATGAAGCGCCAAGCAACCACCACACACATGGTTCGAACGCGAAAGACGCGGACCCGCCATAGCCTTTGTTATCCAGTTATTAAAGGCACGACCCTGTTGCCAAAAATGGTTGTACCAGCGGTTTTGACTCTTGGAATAATACGTGCCTTCATCGTTGAAGTAGAAGCCCGACTTTGCCAGAATAGGAATTCCTTTTTTAGTAAGTTTTCCAAGGCCATACATAGCCTTTTCAAGGAACTCTTCGTCGTCAATAACTTCATCGTCATCAAGAAAAACTACGGCATCAAAACCAAGAACCTGAGCAACCACTAACCCCAGATTCCTGATAGCCGAATAACCCGTCAGACCAATACAATCCCTTTGGTCGCCATACCCCAGCTGCTCAAAACGCTGCTGAATAATGCTTTCTTCTTCCTGGGCAATAATAAGGGTGTGCATCTGTGGAAACTTATCGGTGATAGCCTTTACTTTTGCCGCCGCTTCCTTTTCCACACCACCTTCAACTGCAACCAGAATGATTACCTGACCAAGCCCTTTTACCTTCTGAAGCGAAGCCAAGCAACGCTCAAGGGTGCCCTTTGAATTTAAGGGAGTTGGATGATCATACAGACTCGAAGGTGTTCCACGCCTTTTCATGGGTGAGGTATAAAAAGCAGGAATGATAACTGCTGGATTCATGGTGTCCCCTTAAGCTTATTCAAAATGCAGAGCAACCCACCGATGGGCTACCGTAGTGGTTCATGTTTATCTGTTTTCAAGCCTCATTGTACCCCATGCCTGCAATTCTGCTGAAATTCCGGATGAGCACTCCTGTTAAAAAACTCAAACAACGGCAAGCTTCTGCCCGGCTGTATTGCCTTCTTACTAAACCCCTCAAGAGCAGCTACGCGCATTTTCACTCTTCAAGAATGCAAAGAGCACAGCGAAATAATTTGACAAAAGATTAGAATATCCCAGGCTCTTTACTCAAATACCTGGGGCTGTGCTTTTGAAAGCATTCTTTCAGAGTGGCGCTCCGAATGCTCTTTCGCGGTTCAGTAGGAAGGCAATAAAGTTGTCTGAAAAGATAAGCTTTTAAAATCTCATGAGAAACGGACAGCTTATCAGTAACCACTAAGCTATTTGCGCCGGCGAGGATGCCCTCGTCTTGTTTTGATACGTTGTGCTTCTTCGCGACGAACTTTTACCTGTTCGCTTTCTTCACGCAAACGCACATACGATTCAAGGCGATCGGGCGAAAGTGTGCCGTCTTTTACTGCCTGTTTTACCGCGCAACCCGGTTCGTTGGTATGAGTACAATCGCGAAAACGACACGACTGAGCCAATTCTTCAATATCGGCGAACGTAGCGCCTATACCTTCATCGGCATCCCATAAACCTAAGCCACGCACACCGGGCATATCGATCACACTTCCCCCTTGAGGAAGTTCGATGATTTCACGTGAAACCGTTGTATGACGGCCTTTCCCATCCTGACGCACTGGCGTGGTGGATTGAATATCCTCTCCCACCAGCATGTTAACCAAGCTTGATTTTCCCACTCCAGAACGCCCCAACAGTACCGCCATTTTATCGCCATCCGCAATCATGTCTGCCAGCGCTGCGATGCTTTCGGGGTCCTTTTCAGAAACCACCAGTACCTTATCGTTACCAATAAAGCCATCAATGCGCGCCCGCATAGCTTCCACTTCTTCGGGGCTCGCCACTAAATCAGCCTTGGTAAGCACTACCGCAACTTCCACTCCGGTTTCGTGGGCCAAAACCAGTTCGCGCTCAAGGCGACGCACGTTTACTTCTTCAAGAGGCTGGGCCACCAACACCAAGTCAAAGTTTGCAGCCAACGTTTGAGGAAGAGCGCGCTCAGTGGGATCTTTGCGCACAAAGCGAGACGTACGAGGAAGCGTTTCTTCAATGATGCCTTTATCGTGACCTTCAGGCAAAAGCACCGTCACAAAATCGCCAATAACTGCGCGCTGATCGCTTCCCTTCACCATAGCAATGGCATGTTCGCAACGAACCTCTTCGCCCGAGTCCAGACGAACCAGGGGAAACCCGCGATCAAGCTTTACTACTCTACCCACCTGTTTTTGCGTGAATTCTTCCGACACAGCTACAGCATCCTTTCACGCTTAATGTAGTAGGCAACCATCAGTATTGCGCCCAACACGCAAGCAACTACCGCAACCCCCAAAATGCGCATGTTAGGAACAGGTTGCTGCTCATAACCTTCTTGTAGTGCTGATACTTCTTCAGCATGAATGTCTGACATACCTTGGTGTTCGGCACATTCCAAGTGATAGGTTCCTCGCACCTGTAATTGGGTGCCCACTTGGCCATATTGCCCGTAGGTATCAATAATAGAAGACTGGTCTTTGGTCATAAACACCGCAACAATACTGGGATTTTCTTCATCATCTTGCAGGGTAATCCAGCACGTATCGGATCGGAATTCATCGTTTACGCGATCGCCCACTACCTCGCCTTTAACCAAAACGGTTTGCCCTTCGTAATACGAATCGGCTTCGGCTAAATCAGCAATGGAAGTTTCATATAAAAACGAGCTATCGGAAAGCTGATTAACGTAAATTTTATTGTCTAGGTCGTTTCCGCTGTCTTGGGCATCGCCGTTATCCTGATTTTCGCTATCGCTTTGGCCGTCAGCACTCTGCGTTGACGCTTGGTCATCGGAGCTTCCTTCTCCTTGGGTGCCTTGCTGGGTTGCTTCTTCCCGAGCGTTATCCGCCCAAGCCGATAGCGGTGCCACACTTAAGCTGCACACCAGCAGCAAGCTTATCAAGGTTGCCAGCAGGGCCTTTGTTATATTCTTGCGATGAAACACCTGAAATAACGACGCGGCGCTAACGGTTTGAAGGGCGTTCAAGCTTTCTGTCTGCAGCCTTTCGGCACCCAAACTTTCTTCCTGCAATCTTTCAGTACCCAATCTTTTCGCCTGAAGGTTTTCCAAATGCAAGCGCTTTGCCTGAAAACGTTTAGCGCGAAATTTAGTGCGGAAGCTTTTTATTTGAACAGGGAGGGAAAAACGCATGATTAATCCCTTATCTTTCGTTTAGCCAAAGCACTTAAGGAAACAACCACCTTCACGATAAGGGCAATAAGGGTAATAAATTCAAGACGTCCTGCCCACATTTCCAGAATATACACCGCTTCCAATACTGGTGGCATACCGTGAGCAATAATACCTGAACTCAATCCACCATTTGAAGCCATGGAAACCGACTCAAAAATAGCATCAAGCGCATCGTAACCATGCGCAATGCCTACCAGCGAGCCTAAAAGATAGGTAAATACAAAGAGGGCAGAAACGGTAAGCGCTGCTTTTGCCACTTCGGTCGTAAGCACCTTCTTACCCAGATGGAAGTAACGAACCGAAACTCGCGCAGTTCCTGGCGAAAGCGTTTCTTTAATGGTAGAAACCATGGACTTTGCAATTAAGCCCAAACGGGAAAACTTCATACCACCTGCGGTACTTCCGCTCGAACCACCCACAGCCATCAAAATGGCAACAACCAAAAACGCGCCGGAAGAAAAGACCGTGGTCATTTGATTGTTGGTTACCGTTTGGAAGCCAGTTGTGGTTGATGCTGAAACAACCATAAATACGCCACGACGCAAAAGCGCCATAATATCCGAAAAACCTCCGGAAGCGCACAGGGAAAGCATTAAGACTACGGTTGCAATAAGCATCCATACCACACCAGTACGAATTTCGTAGTCTTTGAAAAAGGATACGGTTTCACCCTGACGAATCTTTACAAACAGAGCAAAGTTAACTGCACCCAAAAGCATCAGCAAAATACAAACCACTTCAAAAGCAAAGGAATGATAGTACATAACCGATTGCGAAGTGGGAGAAAATCCCGCAGTCGTAAAACCAGAAACCGCCATCCAAAGCGCATTCAAGAAACCACGCAAGGGATCAAAACCGCCCAACATACAGAAAATGAAAAGCACTACCGTAGCAACGCCAATCATACCAAGAGCAATTTGGCTAATAAGGCGTACCGTATTAACAATGTTGGGTAACACGTGTTCGCTTCGGCCTTCAGAAGAATACAAGCCTGAAGTTGATTTACCAAAAATACCCAACGTTAAAGCGATAACAATAAGGCCTAAGCCACCAATCAGGTGCATGGTGAAGCGCCACATGTTGTCGGCGTACGAAATATGTTCGAGATCGATTACCAGCGATGCACCTGTAGTGGTCAAACCCGATGTTGCTTCAAACAGGGCATCCAGATAAGAACCGTAGTGGCCCGATAACGCAAGAGGGACCGCTGCTACAAATGCCAAAACGATCCACGATAAGCCGGTAACGGCAAGCGCCTGTTGGTGGGTAAGACGACCTGGCTGAATACGCATAAAACGTAAGGCCGACCCCACAATAAGTGAAACACCGATAGCCAGCAGATACCTACACGCTGGCTCCCATTCCTGACACACCACTGCCACTAAAAGCGGAACCGCCAAGGCAATGGTAAAAAATGAAATAAGTACGCCTAAATAATGACCGATAACGCGCACATCGTACCAGGTAAATCGCTGCCACATACGTCGTGCACCTACCCGAATACGAACAGAAATCGAATGACAATGGTGATCACGTACAACACAATAAGGAAGGTAACCATGCTGGCCAACACCGCGCAAAATCCAAGCACGGGGACAAGAAAGCGTTCCTTCTTTTCCGTCCTTATCATATTTCGTTCGATCTTTTTCATGGGGGCTATTCTAATACAACCACGCAAAAGAGGGGCTTCTACATAAAAGCGACGGCATAACTTGGACGCTTGCCCAAGCAACGCCGCCGCTCGTCATGAAGCGCACGAAAAAGGCTCACCGTATATACGGTGAGCCTTTTGAATAGCGAAAGCGTGTGAACTGAGCGAACCGGCAGTGACAAGTGCCCTGTCTGCTTGTCACACTTGTCCGTTTACTCCATTCCGCGCAGGATATCGTTTGCCTGCTTCAGTACATCATCGGCATCGCTATCATCGCTCGATGGATCTTCGTATTCGCCGCCTGCCAATGCAGAAGCGGTATCGCCACTTTCTACACGAGAACGATTTTCAACCGTTGCGCTGTAGTTGCCATCAGAATCCAGATCGATCGTCACCTTAGCGCCATCGCCAATATGACCATCAATAATTTCAGTAGCAACCCTATCCGTTACTTCGCGCTGAATTAAACGACGCAACGGACGAGCACCATACACAGGATCGTATCCGTCAATCGCCAAACGTTCACGTGCGGCTGGGGTTACCACCAAGTCAATGCGACGATCTGCCAAGCGATCACGTACTCCATTCAACTGCAAATCAACAATAGGCTCCATAGCCGCAATTGAAAGCGTATTGAACGTAATAACTTCATCAATACGATTCAAGAATTCCGGACGGAACGTGGTGCTAAGCGCTTCGTTGATCTTCATCTGCATTTCAGCCAAACGCTTTGCCGCCGTAGCTACATCGGCCTTCATCATGTCTTCCATCATGCTGCCCATGGAATCGCCTTCGTTTTGGTTAGCGAATTCACGAATGGACTGTGAACCAACATTGGACGTCATGATGATGATAGCGTTCTTGAAGCTGACCACGCGGCCTTGACCATCCGTCAAGCGACCATCGTCTAATACCTGCAGCAAAATATTGAATACATCCTGATGGGCTTTTTCGATTTCGTCCAGCAGAACTACGCAATACGGCCTACGACGAACTGCTTCGGTAAGCTGACCGCCTTCGTCGTATCCAACATATCCCGGAGGTGCACCAACCAACCTGGAAACGGAATGCTTTTCCATATATTCCGACATATCAATACGAACCATGGCTTTTTCACTGTCGAACAAGTATTCTGCCAGCGCCTTCGCCAATTCCGTCTTACCAACACCAGTTGGTCCCAAGAACAGGAAGCTGCCAATAGGACGGTTCGGGTCGGAAAGGCCCGCACGATTACGACGGATAGCGCCCGCAACCGCAGAAACAGCCTGGTCTTGACCAATAACACGCTCGTGAAGTTTCGATTCCAAATCGGCCAGTTTCGCCATTTCGCCCTGCATCATCTTAGTAACCGGAATGCCAGTCCAAGCAGAAACTACTTCGGCAATTTCTTCTTCGCCAACTTCTTCCTTCAGAATTGCGCCATCTTGCTGACGGTTTTCCAACATCGCTTCAGCATCAGCCAGTTGAGCCTGCAGTGAAGGAATGGTGCCATAACGTAGCTCGGATGCACGCGCTAAATCGCCTTCACGAGTTGCGCGCTCTTCGTCCAACTGTGCCGCTTCAATGTCGGCCTTCAGGTTCTGAACACCAACAATGACATCCTTTTCGTTCTTCCACATGGCCTTCTGCTTATCAAGCGCTTCTTGCGCCGCAGAAATTTCCTTACGCAAGGCTTCCAAACGTTCGCGGCTTGGCTCGTCAGTTTCCTTCATAAGCGCTTGCTCTTCAATTTGCATCTGAGTAAGCTTGCGCTCAGCAATATCTACCTCTTCAGGCATGCTGTCGATTTCGATACGCAAACGGCTTGCCGCTTCATCCATAAGGTCAATAGCCTTGTCGGGCAAGAATCGGTCCGAAATGTAGCGGTTAGAAAGTTCTGCCGCTGCAACCAATGCCGAATCCTTAATACGAACACCATGATGAATTTCGTACTTTTCCTTCAAGCCACGAAGAATGGCAATGGTATCTTCCACACTTGGTTCGCTTACCAATACCGGCTGGAAACGACGTTCAAGCGCCGCATCCTTTTCAATGTATTTGCGGTATTCATCCAAGGTGGTAGCACCGATAGCATGCAATTCACCACGAGCCAAGGCAGGCTTAAGCATGTTGCCCGCATCCATAGAGCTATCGCCCGTAGAACCCGCACCTACAATGGTGTGCAACTCGTCAATGAACAAAATAATTTGCCCATCGGACTGCTTAACTTCACGCAGCACTGCCTTCAAGCGATCTTCGAATTCACCACGATACTTAGCGCCTGCCAGCATTGCCGGTAAGTCGAGCGCAATAAGCTCACGATCTTTCAAACTCGAAGGAACATCGCCCGCAACGATACGCTGTGCCAACCCTTCAACAATAGCCGTTTTGCCCGTACCTGGTTCACCAATAAGAACCGGGTTGTTCTTGGTACGACGGGACAAAACCTGAATGGTACGACGAATTTCTTCGGAACGACCAATAACCGGGTCAAGCTTTCCTTCGCGTGCCGCCTGGGTAAGGTTGTTGCCATACTGTTCCAGCACTTCAAATTCAGGCTTACTGGTAGCATCGGTTACGCGCGTATCGCCACGAAGTTCCTCGTAGGCCTCTTCAATGTTTTTGCGGGTAATACCCTGATCATTAAGAATTCGACCAGCCGTGCCGTTATCTTCCGCCAGTGCAATAAGCAGATGTTCCGTTGTTGCGTAAGAATCGCCCAGCTTTTCTGCAATTTTTACTGCTTTATCAATAAGCGAAACAAACTGAGGCGAAGGGGCAGTAATACCCATTCCCATAAAACCATTACCGCTTACCTTAGGCATGCGGTCTTCTTCCTCCTTTACGCGCGCCTGAAGTACCGCAGGTTCGGCACCAATGCGCGTAATAATGGCATTCATATTATGCTCGCCAGCAGACAAGATAGCGTCAAGCAAATGAATAGGCTCAACAGCACTCGCTTCTCGCTCACCCGCGATGCTCATTGCCGACTGGAAAGCTTCTTGCGCCGTTAGCGCTAACTTATCTAGTCTCATCTATACTCCCTTCACTTTCGCGTTGTGCAAAAGTTCAAGTAATTACTTCCGTAATTCCCCTTAAAAGCCCACTGGGGGCCGAAATTTTATAAAAGACGACGCAACACAATAGCGTTGCTTTCGTTTACTAATGAGTTAACACTTTCACGTGTTTCTAATTCATGCACTCTATCCGCCAAACGACGTACCCGTTTGTGTAGTGCGTCCAACTCTTCGTCGCGCTCATCTAAACGACCCTTCAAATCAAGGATACGAATAACGCCAGCGAGGTTTATTCCTTCATCCGTCAGAGCGTTAATAAGCTGAAGGCGCTCGATGTCCGCCTGCGAATACATACGGGTGTTGCCGCTGGTACGCTGCGGAGACACCAAACCCTTCTGCTCGTAAATACGCAAGGTTTGGGGATGGACTCCCGCAAGTTCGGCTGCCACGCTAATCATGTACAGCGGTCTGTTTTTGTCCTCCATTACCAAGCCCTCACTTTATCGTTCGTTGCTGCCTGGAAAGCTTCCAAGGCTTCAATTTGTTTTTCATTTAAGGTCCGAGGAACTTCCACTACTATAGTGAGCAATAAATCCCCGTTACCGCTTGCATTCTTCCCTAGGCGAGGAGCACCTTTGCCCTTCACTTTAAGCACCGTGCCGCTTTGGCAACCAGCAGGAACCTTAATGCTTACCTTTGTTCCATCGGGAGCAGGTACCACTACTTTGGTTCCCAGCGCCGCTTCCGCAAACGTTACCGGCACCTTCATTAACACGTCCGCTTTGTCGCGCGTGTACAGAGGGTGATCGGCAATATGGATCGTTACCAACAGATCTCCCGCGGCACCTCCCTGAATTCCGGGAGCGCCCTTACCACGCAAACGAACACGACCGCCCTCTACGGCACCGGCAGGAATTTTAATGGTAAGAGTTTCCTTTTCATTGCTTCCTGCCTTACCGATGCGCACCTTCTTTTCGCAACCCTTAAAGGCTTCATCAAAAGTAACCGTCATACTTACTTTTTTATCAGCGCCCTTTTGGGGACGAGGCTGCGCCTGATACGTGTGTGGCTGACCGCCAAAATTCCATTCGGTGCCAAAAGCTCCTTCGCCATTGCGGATACTTTCCAAAATATCTGCCCAGCTACCAAAGCCTCCAAAACCGCTACCGCCAAAGGGGTTGCCTCCCTGGCCTTGCCAAGCACCTCCACCAAAAGGAATTTGGTTTTCGTTTGCCGTACCGTATTGGTCGTATAGCTTGCGCTTTTTATCATCGGAAAGCACTTCGTAGGCTTCGTTTATTTCCTTAAACTTCGCCTCATCACCACCAGCATCGGGATGATACTTACGTGCTAATTTACGAAACGCCTTCTTAATAGTGTCTGCGTCTGCGTCGCGTGGAACGCCTAGCGTCTTGTAATAGTCAGGGGTTTGAGCCATTCGTCCCACCTCTCATATTCTCTACAACAAGGGCGGACAATACACTCGCCCGCCCTTGCATTTGCCTCTACTTAATTGCTTGTTGTTAGCCGTTTGCAGCTTCGCCAACTTTGTCGATCCCTCTCGTTCTCCAACTGGCGAACTTCCAGGTCCACCAAAGTCAGCCGCCGACCTTTGTGAAACTCGCGGGTCCACCAAAGTCAGCGAGGGTTGTTTTGGCGAGCGTCATGAGCGTGAAGACAAAACGAAGCGTACTTTGTTACGTGAGTTTTGTCTGGAACGCTCAGGGTACCGCCAAAACAAGCCGCAGCGTCTACTTAGAAGAAGAATCGTTAGATTCTTCTTCGACTTCCCTTTTTGGTCCGCCTTGCGTAACCGTTACCATCGCAGAACGGATTACCTTGTTGCCCATGCGATAACCCTTCTGGTAAACCTCGGCTACCGTTTCATCGGGAACCGAAGGATCGTCCACCGTAGCTACCGCAAGTGCTTCCAAGGCATTAAAGGCTTCGCCCTTGGGATCGATCATTTCAACCCCGTGCTTCGTCAGTACTTCCAACATCTTGGTATGTACTGCCTGAACACCACCAAGCAAGCCCGTTTCCCCGTTCTTTTCGGCATAATCGATGCTTCGTTCAAAGTCATCAATTACCGGGATCAAACCTTCAACAAGCTTCTCTGCTGCGCGAGCTTTTTCTTCCTCGCGCTGTTCGTTCATGCGACGACGGTACGTATCCCATTCCGCATGAAGGCGAAGATACTTATCTTGCCAAGCTGCAGCTTCCTTCTTTGCAGCTTCAATAGGATCTTCTGTTTCTTCCTTTTCGGAAGTTTCCTCTTCTGCTGCTTGAGCTTCCTGCTCGGCGGCTTGCGTATCTTCGGTTTCAGAGGCAGCAGTTTGCGCTGCCTCTGTTTCTTCTACCACTTGGTCTTCACGTACCTCGTCTTTTTCAGGCGCGGTCATGATTACTTATCCTTCTTCTCGTCGTCGTCAACTACCTCAAAGACTGCTTCGATGGTGTCATCGTTGGCAGGCTGCTGAGCACCAGCAGCACCCGCTGCTCCAGCTGCACCAGGCTGCTGAGCTGCATTCTGGCTGTAAGCAACTTCTGCCAGCTTGTAGCTTGCCTGCTGCAAAGCTTCCATAGCAGACTTGATAGCCTCAAGATCAGTGCCTTCCAAAGCAGTGCGAGCCTGAGCGATAGCATCCTCTGCCTGCTTCTTAGAATCTGCAGGAACCTTGTCGCCCAACTCATTCAAAGTAGTTTCGGTTGCGTTGATCAAGGAGTCGCAGTTGTTACGCGTTTCAACTTCTTCCTTGCGCAGCTTGTCTTCTTCTGCGTGAGCTTCCGCATCCTTAACCATACGATCTACTTCGTCGTCGGTCAGAGCGGTAGAACCAGAAATGGTGATCTGCTGCTGCTTGCCCGTGCCCAAATCCTTAGCGGATACGTTTACGATGCCGTTTGCGTCAATATCGAAGGTAACTTCAATTTGAGGAACGCCACGACGTGCAGCAGGAATACCCGTTAACTGGAACTTGCCAAGGGTCTTGTTGTCCTGAGCCATTTCGCGTTCGCCCTGCAGAACATGAATTTCTACCGAAGTCTGATTATCGGCTGCGGTGGAGTAAATTTCAGTCTTGCGGGTAGGAATGGTGGTGTTGCGTTCAATCATCTTGGTCATTACGCCGCCCATGGTTTCAACACCCAAGGACAAAGGCGTTACGTCAAGAAGCAGAATGCCTTCAACATCGCCAGCCAAAACGCCACCCTGAACAGCAGCGCCCATTGCTACTACCTCGTCAGGATTTACGGACATGTTAGGCTGCTTGCCAGTCATGTTCTTTACCAATTCCTGAACAGCGGGCATACGCGTAGAGCCACCAACCAGGATAACCTCGTTTACGTCGCCCGTAGAAAGGCCAGCATCCTTCAAGGCTTGCTGCACTGGTGCCTTACAACGATCAAGCAAGTCCTTGGTGATGCGTTCAAACTCTGCACGAGTTAAGGTGTAGTCTAAGTGCAAGGGGCCTGCAGCACCTGCAGAAATGAAGGGCAAGTTGATGTTGGTCTGAGAGGTGGAAGAAAGTTCCATCTTTGCCTTTTCAGCTGCGTCCTTCAAACGCTGCAAAGCCATCTTGTCCTGACGAAGATCGATGCCGTTGTCTGCTTGGAACTTGTCTGCCAACCAATCAATAACACGCTGATCCCAGTCGTCGCCACCTAAGTGGTTGTCACCCGCAGTGGAGCAAACCTCAAATACGCCGTCGCCCAATTCAAGAACAGAAACGTCGAACGTACCGCCGCCAAGGTCGAATACCAAAACTTTTTCGTCCTTGTTGGTACGATCAAGACCGTAAGCCAAAGCTGCTGCTGTAGGTTCGTTAATAATACGAAGTACTTCCAAGCCAGCAATCTTGCCTGCGTCCTTGGTTGCCTGACGCTGAGCGTCGTTAAAGTAAGCAGGAACCGTAATTACTGCCTGAGTAATAGGCTCGCCTACGCGCTTTTCTGCGTCTGCCTTAAGCTTCTGAAGAACCATTGCAGAAATTTCTTCTGGCATATAGTCCTTGCCTTCAATATCTACTACTGCACGACCGCCGTTACCGTTCTTTACGGTATAAGCAACCGTCTTCTGCTCTTCAGCAGTTTCTGCATAAGAACGACCAATGAAACGCTTTACGGAAGCGATGGTGTTTTCAGGGTTGGTTACCGCCTTGTTTTTAGCAGCTTTACCAACGGTGCGTTCACCATCTTTACCAAAACCAACAACGGAAGGAGTGGTGCGGTCACCTTCTGCGTTAACCAGAATTTCAGGCTCTGAACCTTCCATAACCGCCATTGCCGAATTGGTAGTACCCAAGTCGATGCCGATAATCTTTGCCATCTTGCATATTCCTTTCAGTTGCGGCGTGCTTACTAAACCACCTGCCAACTTAGTAAGCAAACCCTCTGTTTTTACCTAAAGTTTGCGTCATGGTTATTGCTTCCCCACCCGAGGCTTTTGCCCCATATGAGGAAGCCCACCTTCTGGTGGACCTCATGACAGTGACCATAATAAAATCTAAGTGCTTCATTGTCAAGAATCTAAGTGTAGTATTGTTAGGTTTTGTTACCTTCCTGTTGAAGAAAATTTCACTGTTTCTATTTTACCTGTTCAGTGGGATGTTTTTATATCAACGAAAGGGAGGCAGGGTATGACAGGCGGTGTGTGACAAGTGGATAGGGCGCTTGTCACGCTGAGAGAACGAATGTGACAAGCGCCCTATCCACTTGTCACCCTTGTCACACAAAACAAAAAAGCCCTGCGAATTGCAGAGCCTTCTTGTTTCATGATGAATATGAAAGCAAGGTTCAAAAACCTGCTTTGTAATGCTTACGGTTTAAAGCCTTAAAAGAAGCCTACTTCTTTGCAACGCCACCGATAAGAGACATCTTGGTGCCACAATCAGGACAGGTACCCTTGGTAATAATGCGACCGTTCTTGGTAACGCCTTCCTGTGGGTCTACCATTTCCTTTTTAGCTTTGCATTTAACACAATAAGCAACAACTGCCATCGTAACCTCTTTTCATATGTATTCGGTATAAAAGCCGTTTGCGCACAGCGCTCGACCTATTGTAGCCATGCTCTTAGCATTTGACCAGTTAAAGTCGGTAATTTTTTGCGCACTTAACAAAAAGAAGAAACAGGGGGCAAAAAAGAAGCGAAACTAGTCTTCGATAATTTCCTCAATTGCACCCATGGGGCATTCTTCAACGCAATCGCCGCATGCAATGCAGGATTCTTCGTTTACTACCGTGCAAACACCATCTACTACTTCGATGGTTCCCTGAGGGCAAGCGTCAACGCAAATACCACAACCGATGCATTCGTCAGCCAAAATCACTGGATGGGACATGGGTACCTCTTCTCTCGTTTGTTTGGTTTTCAAGGGATGCTCGGAGATCCCCTCTGTACAATGCCATGACGGGAAAATACCATAGCATCGCAAACTTGCAAGTCACTAATCTCTTTTTTTCCGTTAATAGCAAAATTCGCAACATTTTTCAGACAGTTTTTGTGGTTTTGTCGGGCGCGTTACCGTCCACCGCAATTTTCGTCAGTCGCTCTGTCGGCCAATCAGTGTTTCGAAAAGCCGAAAGTGCAAACGCGCTAAGACAGAGCAAGACCCAACTTCACGACAAAGATATGAGTAACCTGCCTAAAAATTCTAACGATTTAAACACTCAAGACCTTTTGCGAAAAGCTATTCGAAACGGCGCTTTGAAAGAAGGTCCAAAACGAACGCAGCACCTGGTGTTTGAGGACCAGTGATGGGATGAGGCCAATCATGCGTCAAATCCTTTTCGCTACGTTATGAAACCTTCTTGAAAAGCGAAAAACCGTTTCGCTAGCTTTGAGGGAAAGGTCTTGGGTGTTTTAGCGCGTTTAGCAGATACGAGGAAGCTGTTCGCCCACCAGCATATCCATAATGCGGAGTGCGCCAAAACCAGTGCGGATAGATACGCGCGACGATCTGTCTTCAGGTTTTTCTGCCACTTCACCAATAATGGCCGCATCGGCGCCGTAGGCATTAGCGCGCATCGCAGCAAGAGCAGCTTGTGCCTGTTCAGCGGGAACGACGCACACCATTTTTCCTTCATTTGCCACCTGATATACGTCATATCCCAACATTTCGCAGGCACCACGAACCGCATCTTTAACGGGCACCGCATCTTCGTCCACAATAAAATCAACACCCGATTGTCCTGCAAGTTCGTTAAGCGTAGAAGCTAACCCTCCACGCGTAGGATCACGGAAGCAACGGGTTTGAGGAGCAGCCGCCAGCACTTCTGCAATAAGATGGTTAAGCGGTGCCGCATCGGATTGAATATCGGCACTGAAAGATAACTCTTCACGGCAAGCCATAACGGTAATGCCATGATCGCCCAGCGTTCCTGAAACCAGTATTTTGTCTCCTGGCTTACAAAATGCGCCTGAAAGTTCAACGCCCGCAGGAATAAAGCCTACTCCGCTGGTGTTAATAAAAACGCCATCACCATGACCGCGATTTACCACCTTGGTATCGCCCGTCACAATATGCACACCTGCTTCTTGCGCGGCCTTCGCCATGCTGGTGCAAATGCGCTTTAAATCGGCAACAGGAAAACCTTCCTCCAAAATAAAGCCACATGATAAGTACTTAGGAACCGCTCCACTGGTTGCCACATCGTTTACGGTGCCGCACACCGCAAGTTTGCCAATATCTCCCCCCGGGAAAAAGTGAGGAGTAACCACAAAGCTGTCAGTTGAATAAGCGAGACGCTCTCCCGGCAAAGGCGCCTCAAGCGAAGCAGCATCGTTGCCTTCTAAAAGCTCAGTAGATCCATACGCTTCATAAAACACTTCGTCGATGATGCGCTTCATCATGGTACCGCCGCTCCCATGGCCAAGCAGAACTGTTTCGTCCATAGTTTTCTCCTAAATAAACGCCCCGGTTGTTGTCATATGAAGGCGACCAGTCTTTACTCCCTTGGTGCCAATGATGAGATTTGCAATGTCTTGCACAAGTCCTGTTTCACCCTTAAGCACTATTACTTCAAGGCAGTTTTCTTCATCTACATGAACATGCAGTGATGACACGATAGTTTCCAAGTAATTATGTTGAATCTGGTGAAGCTTTTCTTGAAGATCATTTGCGTGATGGCTATACACAATAGTCAAAGTTCCCATTACGATGCGTCCCGGCATAGAACATTCGTCTTCGACAAGGGCATCGCGCACCAAATCGCGCACTACTTCACTTCGGTTTTTAGCTAACCCACGGCGTGCCACCAGATGGTCAAACTTAACCAGCAAGTCTTCGGGCATCGCCACCGAAAAACGCATGAGATCGTTACTCATTGTATCCTCGTCTTCTAAGCGTTTTCGAAATTGCTATACAAGGCTAACCGTTACGCCGCTTGCGTTTTGAGCATCATCTTCAAGTGCATCTTTTGCGTCATCAAGCGTTGCACGCACTTCGTCTAGCAGGGCTTGAACCTGATGTAGCTTTTCGCCCACCGTTTCAAAACCAGCATCGGATGCATTGTGCGCAAGGGTATGAGCCCAGCGGCGCTCTAGTTTAATGTGATCGTCAATTTGGTCTATCATTTGCTCAAATTGACCCGTGTTAATTCCGTTAGTGCACATAAAGCCTCCTTGATTATTTGGCTCGAAATTGTGTTATTAATTGTTATATCTGTAATATCACGCTTAGGGTATATCAGTGTGAAGAATTTCGTAATTGGTATTATTCTTTAGAGGTGCTTGGCTCATGAATTCTCCTCAAACGCAGTTTTCTCCTTACGAAAGAATTCGCCATGAGCATCTAGTGCCCTTCGTTGCTCACTTAAAAGGAAGCGAAGATGCGCTGTTTTGCGTGGTAAGCTCTTCGCCCCTATCTGAACCCGCACACGCCGCACTTCTAGCGAGCACACAACAACTTGGCTACCACCAGCGACAATTACTGTTTGTTACGCTTTCTGTGAGCGATGCCGTCCTTCAGCCACGCGATCTTTTCACCATCGTGGAAGCAATTGATCCCCTTTGTATAGTCCTGACCGACCACGAAGCAGTTAAAACGGCATCGGCCGGATACAACACACCACTAAGCCTTGAAACGCGAGAGTTTTTATTGGGCCATGCCTGCTGTTGTTTTGAATCATTCGAATCGCTTTTAGAAACCCCCGAAGACAAACAAAAAGCGTGGCGCGGCTTAAAAACGTTGCCCACTTTGTAGTTTTGCAGTGCGGCTCATCAAATCTTTGTGACATTTGTACACGTACCTACAAGAAATGGTATTCTTGCCTGCGTAGATAGAGTAATTCTTTCACGCATAAGCATTCCGTGTACATGCGTTCATCATTGATTATTGATGCGGCACTTATTGAAAGGCGTTCACATGTCGAACAAAAGCTTGAGCGGTGCTCACGAATCTCAGACCATCCTGGTAACTGGTGGTGCAGGCTTCATTGGCAGCCACACCTGTGTTGAACTGCTTGAACAGGGTTATAACGTAGTAATTTATGATGACCTTTCCAATTCAAGCATTGTTGCGGTAGACCGAATTCGTGAACTCACAGGCGCCAGCGAAGAAACGTGCGCTTTTGTACAGGCTTCTATTCTTGACCGCGAAGCACTGGAAAAGGTTTTTAACACCTACGATATTTCCGCCATCATTCATTTTGCAGGCTTTAAGGCGGTAGGCGAATCTACCCAAAAGCCTTTGGAATACTACTGGAACAACGTGGCGGGTTCGCTGGTACTGTTTGATGTTGCGCGCAATCATGGCATTAAGAATGTTATCTTCTCTTCTTCTGCCACGGTATACGGCGAACCAGAAATGATTCCTATTACTGAAGAATGCCCCAAGCATGAATCTACCAATCCTTATGGTGAAACTAAATCTATGCTTGAGCGCATCTTAACCGACCTCTACCGTGCCGATGACGAATGGAATGTAGTGCTTCTTCGTTACTTCAATCCTATTGGCGCTCATGTGTCTGGCCGCATCGGCGAAGATCCAAAGGGCATCCCCAACAACTTACTTCCCTATGTCGCTCAAGTAGCAACCGGCAAGCTGGAATGCATCCAGGTATTTGGCAACGATTACCCCACGCCCGATGGCACCGGCGTGCGCGACTACATTCATGTTGTTGATTTGGCTCGTGGCCATGTGAAAGCGCTTGATTACATGGCAGGCAAAGTGGGAACCGGCAAAGCTATTGGTCTTGGTTCTATCGAGGGCACTTCCGCCGAAGACGGCACTCGCAGCGGTGTTGCTATTTTTAACCTGGGCACTGGCACGGGTTCAAGTGTTATGGATGTAATCCATGCCTTCGAAAAAGCTTGTGGCAAAGAACTTCCCTATAAGATTTGTCCCCGCCGTCCTGGTGACATTGCCACTAACTATGCTGCTTGCGATAAAGCGCGCGACGAACTAGGTTGGGTTGCCGAATACGATTTGGCACGTATGTGTGAAGATGCTTGGCGTTGGCAAAGCAATAACCCTAACGGTTATAACGGCTAATAGACGCTGATTTGTTTTGCACTTTAAAGCTCTGAAACCCCGTAAAAGTTATTCGAAAGATCATTCAAATCGCAGATTTCTTTAAAGGTTCTAAAAGACGTAGCCCCAGATTAGCTTTGGATGTTCTAAGGGGAAAGGCGAACGGTATGTGCGTTATATTCGCTACGTCCGTTCGCCTTTAAAGAAATCTGATTAAAGATTTGCTGAGCTTGAGGAAAACTTTTTACAGGATTTTTAGCAAGTTAAGCTCAACTCTCTCTACCTTTCTGTTGCATAAAGACCCACTATACAAACTTCAAAATGTCCTCAGGCTTATCGATTAGTTCATCAGGATTGCCTGATTTAATTTTCTCGATAGGCTGATATCCCCAGGTCACTCCCACGGTATACATGCCCGCGTTATTGCCGGCTAGCATATCGCCATGAGAATCGCCAAAGTATACACACTCTTCAGGCTTTAAGCCCATTTCTTGCGCCGTAACAAGAAGGCCCGTAGGATCGGGTTTTCGAGGAATATTTTCTGCTTCGCCATGCGACACATCGAACATCCCAGGGAAGTAGCGCTGCTCTACTTCACGAACGCCAGCTTCAAATTTATTAGACACAATACCAAGTTTTATACCCTTATTTTTAAGTGCACGAAGGGTTTCTTCCATACCATCAAAGGGCTTAGTAAGCTTGATGCCGTATTCATCATACAGGTCGCAAAACATCTTGAAGGCATGCTGGGCTTTTTCTTCAGAAATATCTTCAGGCACTGCCTGCAGAATAAGCGACAACACCCCATTTCCTACAAACGTGCGTACTTCATCTTCGGTACGCGTGGGATATCCTTCATGCTCCAGCACAATATTGGTAAGCGCCGCCAAATCGGGCAGCGTATGCAACAAGGTGCCGTCCATATCAAAAAAAAAGCCTTTAAAACCTGTACGCGTCATGCAATACATCCTTCTCGGTGATGGTCCTTCTCATTGATGGCCTCTCTTGCGTTGGTAGGTAAATGTCACCTCTACACAAGCTCGCCTAATGCTATTCGTTCTTTTTGTTAGTTAAAATAGCCGTCCGTGTTCTCTCTTCGTTATACGCAGGCTTATTAAGTATGCAGAAAATAATACTAGGACTGCTTTGTTTTACCGGTGAGCTTTGCGCGATTATTACATTGTTTTACAAATTCTAGATTTCGGCAGGAAAACTTGTGGGGGCGACGAGAATCCCGCGCGAGGGCGCGTGACAAGCGCCCTGTCCACTGGGTGTGCGGACGAAAAGTTGGACCGTTCGGGTCCAATTAGGGGTTCGCATGTATAAAGATCTAGCAAAAGCTAAAGTGTTTAAGCTTATTGACGAGGGCGCCACTAGAGAAGAAGCCGCTCATTATCTTGGTTTAAGTACAAGAACTATTTATAGATGGCTTGCTGCTAGGCGAGCCCTCGTTGAACCTGAGTTTTCACCTGTATCATATACACACAGAAAGAAAGGTGCGCATATGAACAGTTCTAACCTCTATGATCCACCTAGATCAGGACCTTTGTCAGGTCTTGAACCTTCTCAAATAGAAAACCTTCTTCTTCGGGCGGTGTTGGCCGACCTAAAAGCGGAAGGGTGGGTGCCGGATTCGATCTCGAACAGGAGCAAATGCGAGTTAGGCGAGAGATTGAGAATGGCGACAGGCCTGCCCCTCCGCTCGATCACAGGTTTTTTGAAGATATCGAAGAGCTCCTATGAGTACCACCGCTCACGCTTGAGTGTCGATAAATACAAGGCTTTACGAAAAGAGGTTTGTGAGCTTTTTGAGCTCAGTGGGAAAACCTTTGGCTATAGACGTATTTGGGCACACTTACGTCGTCGCGGATGTTATGTATCTGAAAAGGTAGTGCGCCGTCTTATGCACGAAGAGGGACTTATTGTCATCAGGCCAAGTAAGACAAAGAAATACTGCTCTTACAAAGGTGAGCTTACTGATGCTCCAAAAGATCTCATCAAGCATAACTTCAGCGCAAAGCGTCCTGATGAGATATGGCTTACCAATATGACCGAGTTTGCATTACCCTCAAACAAAAAGATCTATTTGAATCCCATTATCGATGTCTTTGATGGCGCGCCTGTATCTTGGCGCATAGGACCAAGACCTACCAAGGCTCTCTCTGAGGGAAGCTTAAAGGATGCGATTCTAAAAATGCGTCCCAATTCTCAACCTATCATCCATTCTGATCGTGGGGTTCACTACAGAACCCCTTCCTGGATCGCCCTTTGCGACAAGGCGGGTATTACCCGTTCGATGTCACGTAAAGGGTGTTGTACGGACAACTCGGCATGTGAGGGATTCTTCGGACGTCTCAAAACTGAGTTCTTTTATGGAAGAAACTGGTCTGGTATAAGTGTCGAAGAATTCATAAGGCGTCTAGATTCTTATCTACGTTATTATCGAGATAAAAGAATCAAGCAATCACTAGGCTGGCTAAGCCCAAGGGAATATCGTGAAGCCTTAGGCTATGCAGTCTAGTAAGTCCAAGAAAATGTCCGCACACCCGTAAAACCGAAGAACCTGCTTCTCTTTTATATACGCTCCTTTCAGGGTTTTATACCCACAATATCCCTCCCTTTTTAGAACGACTATCCCCGCATTGTTCATTTATTACTCCTAGCGGTGAAATGATTTGTGGCAACATCGCGATTCATGCCACCCTTGAGCAATTCTTGCCTAAGCCTTTAATGCGTCTTGAAGAACAATCTTTTACAACCACTGGCATTCAGGAACAGGGAAACGACACCGTAACGGTAGTGGCCGGATCTTATCGCCTTTATACCGTCGCTAACGAACAAGTAATCTTTGCGGCTATGCGCCACGTAACGGCCTGTTTTCAGCAAGACCAAAATAACGTTTGGAAAATATTTCACCTTCATATATCAAATGCCAATGAACATCAAATAGACGATGAAGTATTCCCTTTTGCTGTGAATCGCGAAACGTACGACTACGTTCGACGCATTTTACACACAGGACGACGTACGGGAATTTTGCCTTCGCGTATTGCGATAGAAGATGGAAAGCTTCATTACTTAGACCCAGATGACATTCTCTACGTTAAGGCCCAAGGAAAATACTGCACCGTACAGTGCACGCAAAGCGTCTTGCAGCTTAATAGGCTTTTAGGAGATATAGAAAACTTACTCGGCGGATCGTTTGTGCGCATCCATCGTAGCTACCTTGTGAACACCGCCCATGTGGTAAGTGTTGAACGTTACAGATTAACCCTTACCAACGGTACTACCTTGCCTATCCCCAAACAACGCTTTGCTCAGATTCGCCGTGAAATTGCACTGCGCATTACGGAATAGGCAACGAGCGAAACTCGAAGGATTTCGTGTCAAAAGGGTGACATCAGGCAGTCATTGCACCGTTTGGCACACACCGTGACAAACGCCCTGGACTCTTGCCGTGTCATGAACTCTTGTTGTGTCATTGTGCTGCCACGAGTACTGAATAATTCTTCAGAAACGGAAAAGTACGTTTTTGGGATCGTTTTTGGCAAAAAGGTTGCTTATCGGGTTGGGCTGGTTGCGCTTTTTGAAGACCTGAACCCGATATTTAGCCCGATAAGCCAATAAATTGACACTAAACATTCGGATACTAAATAGGTAGTAATTTTATATTTATGAAATGAATAAAATAATGTTGGTTTTCAACCCGATAAAGCAAATTTTTGCCAAAACGGGGTACGTGAACGTACAATTCCTGGTTGGATAAACGTGACAAAACCACCTAGGGCACTTATCACGCAGGCGGTTCGATTCCCGTCGCCTTAGCAACAACCCCTTTAAAATAAAACAGCAATGACAGTTTGCCATTGCTGTACGATTTCTGGAGCGGGCGACGGGAATCGAACCCGCGTCACAAGCTTGGGAAGCTTGGGTAATAACCATTATACGACGCCCGCAAATATGTTCGTGCGCCTTAGAGCGCAGCTAGTAGTATAACGCAGGTTAATCACGTACACAAAATATCAAAGGTTGTTAATGCTTATTAGTCGTCTTCCCAAGGAGTAATAACTACTTTTAAGCAATCGTCTTCGTGCGTTTCGAATGCACGGTACGCTTCCACAATATTATTGAGCGCATAGCGCTTCGATATCAAACGAGACGTATCAAGCTTGCCTTGTTCGATCAAAGCCATAACTTCATCAAGCCCGCTGGCATCTACCCCACCTGTTTTAAAGGTAAGGTTTTTACCATACATATAAGGAAGAGGCAACACTTGCGGCTGTTCATACATGGCCGAAAGTACCACAGTAGCGTTTGGTCGCGCTATTCTCCAGGCCATGTCAAAGGTATTGTTTCCGCCCGCTGCTTCTATAACTGAATCAGCACCACGCCCGTGAGTGAGTACCTTCACTACTGCTTCGAGCGCATCAAGCGAATTGTTTACGGGATTGATGGTTTTCGGGTTAATGGTTTTATCCGCTAGTCCCTGCTCAGATGCAAGCAACAAGCGTTTATCGTCAATGTCAAGCGCAATAATTTGAGCAGGATTTTTCAAGCGAGCACACATCATAGTAGTCAACCCTACCGGTCCCGCTCCAATAACGGCAACCGTAGAGCCCTCTTCAATATCGGCAATGTTGGCACCCCACCAACCAGTTGCAAGAATGTCTCCTAAAAACAACGCGTCTTCATCGGAAACGGAATCGGGAATGCTTGTGCACGTATTGCCAGCAAACGGTACGCGAACATATTCAGCCTGGCAACCATCAATACAACAGCCTAGTTCCCAGCCACCGTGTTCGCAGTTGTTTACCCAACCGCGCTTACAAAAGTAGCATTCCCCACAAAAGGTTTCACAGTTTACTGCCACTCGGTCGCCCGACTTCAGATCCGTTATTGCAGAACCAACTTCTTCAATGACACCCACGAATTCGTGGCCCAACACCGTATTGGGCACCGCCCGAGGCACAGCACCTTTAAGAATATGCAAATCACTAGTGCAAATAGTAGATCGCGTTACCCGCACGAGGGCATCGCTTGGCTCTTTGATTGATGGCTTTGGTCTGTCCTGCAAAGAAATGGAACCTTTACCATCATGAACAAGAGCTTTCATAACAATCCCCCAAATGCTATCGGTATCGTATAAGTTCATTGTAGTGCACACATAAAAAAGTCTCACCCTACAACCGTGACAAATGGACAGGGCACTTGTCACGAATTGCTGGTGATAAGCACTTAAAGCGTTTAGCGTTAACAGATCGTTTGGTGCAGATCACTCAGATCACTCATCGCTCGTTTTGGAGCAATGCTTTTCTGGGCGTTGCTTTCTTTGTACAACCTTAAATCGTGATACCATACTTGCTTCAGATATTTATTTTCTGGGATCATGAATAATGGTTTGTCTCGTGACAAGCGGACAGGGCGCTTGTCACGGATTGCTAGTGATAAGTGTGACAAGCGCCCTGTCCATTTGTCACGAGGGGGCTGTTATATATGAACAACACTATTTACAACAGAAAAGTAGCCGTAGTGGGATGCGGCTTCGTAGGATCCACCTGTGCTTTTAGCCTTATGCAATCAAGTTTATTTTCGGAAATGGTTCTTATTGATGTAAACAAAGAACGTGCCGAAGGCGAAGCGCTTGATATTGCTCATGGTGTTCCCTATTACAGCCCTATGAATATTTATGCAGGTACCTATAAAGATTTAGCTGATGCCTCCATTGTTGTTATTGCGGCAGGCGCCAACCAAAAACCCGGAGAAACACGCCTCGATTTACTTCAGACCAATGTTTCCATCCTTAAAGAAGTGGTATCTTCCATTATGGAACAGGATTTTGGTGGCATCATCGTTGTAGTTTCTAACCCGGTTGATATTCTGACTCAAGTAGTTATGAAACTTTCCGGATTACCTAAAGAGCGCGTAATGGGATCAGGTACGGTTTTGGATAGCGCACGCCTAAAGTACATTCTTGGTCATACGCTTGATGTAGACCCTAGACACGTGCATGCTCGCATTATTGGCGAACACGGCGATAGCGAACTTGCCGTTTGGAGCTTAGCGAATATTTCAGGTATTCATATTGATGATTTCTTCCGTCTCCGTAGTTTCAATAATCCTGAAGCTATGCGAAAAGAAATCGAAGACGAGGTGCGCAACAGCGCCTATGAAATCATTAAGAAAAAACGCGCTACCTATTTCGGAATCGCACCTTCCGTAACCCGTATTTGTGAAGCAATTATTCGTGATGAAAAGTCCATTATGACTGTCTCGAACTTCTGGCCAGAACTACAAGGCGTACATGATGTTGTTATGAGCATGCCTGCGATTATTGGTAGCTCTGGTGTTGAGTATCAAATTCCTTTAAATCTAAACGAAGAAGAGGCGCTTCACTTAAAAGCGTCTGCTCAAACGCTTCGCAATATGATTGATCAAATTTCGTTCGATTAACAACGATATAAGAAAAAACTATTAAATCAAGGAAGGGTCAGCTTTTTCGAAAAGGCATCCTGAGCACCGCTCTGAAAGATAACTCTTTAAATAACGTAGCCCCTGGTGTTTGAGAAAGCTACCTCTATATTGTTTACGCATAAAAGCAGGGCCCGATCATATTAACCAAGCCCTGCTTTTGTTTAGATACTCTTGAAGTTATAGAGGTTTAAATCGACTTCAAAATTGCCATCACAAACTTTGAAGCGTCCTTCATTGCCTCAGGATCAAGATTTTCAATAATATCGTTTTCTGCAGAATAAAGTGCAGTGTTACCATCACCCATGCCTGCAACCGTAAAGGCTTGTATTCCTCGTGCCATAGCAACCGTAGCAGGAGTATCGCGCCTGGTTAAAGGAGCGGTTCGATAAGTGACCCCTGAACGATCACTTGCTTGACGGACAAAGCGCTTAATACGGGAAGAAGGACGATAGGTTTTAAAAGCTGCACTTTCCTGGTCAATAATCGACAGCGTACCCGCACCTAATGCTTCAAGATTAACAATAACAGCACCCTTCATTTCATCGGCATGCTCATCCAAAAATGCCGTAATACCAGAATGCGAATACTGTTCAGAACCTAGAGCTACAAACCATACTTCCGTATCGATATCGGGATGACGGAAATCTTGCAATTTGCGCAATTCTCGGTTGATCTGCTCAGCCGTATCATGATCACCGTCCATACGAACTGCAGGATTAACTTCTACCAAGTTTGCGTCATCTACTGGATATTCTTGATCCTGATAAGCGTCATCAAATTCTTGCGAATCTTCTGGTATTGCTTCTGCTTTATGGTTCTTTTTCAGACGACTTAATGAGAACGCGCCGCCATTCCAACCACGACGGTTGTCAAAGTCGGTATCGTGATAATCCACATCGACAAAGCCATCATTGTTCACGCGCGGTACTTGCGTGGTAGCCTGAGGAGCGTCGTCGCCTTCTTGGCGGAAGCTTGACCAATCACCACGTGCTTTTCCAACACTGCGTGCATCATAAGAATCGTCAACATCTACCCAATCGTTAACTGAAACTTCTTCCTGCTTGTTCTTCTTTTTCTTGCGGAACTTTCCAAACAAACGACCAGCGCGCGATTTCGGCATATCGACATACCCGCGACCTGCATAGGCTCCTGTCTCGGTGTAGTCTTCATCGTAAGCAGAATCATCCGCATCATCTATATAACGATCTTCAGGATCAATATCAGCAACTAATTCATCACCCACCGGAGCAAACGAACCCGTTCCTCCAACGGTCGAGAATGATCCCGTTGCAGATACCGCCGAATTGGTTGTTTGCGCTTCCCCAAGCGGCGGCAAGTTAAGTCCGAAAGAATCTTTCTTTTCTGTACTCGAAGAAGTTGAATCAGTATCCCCAATGCGGGGCAACATATTGGAAAGCAAAGCTTTCGAACCTGCTTTACTGTCTTCATTCGTTGCAGCCATAGGAGCACGCTGTTTAGATGCTTCATTTGATGCAGTATGGGTAGCCATTACGTCAGGTAGCACGATAACCTGGCGTTTTGGCGTATCGCTTTTGCTCGATTGGTCGTCCAAAGGAACCTGAGGAATCATTGATTCCATTCCCACGATAGGAGAAGCTACGGGCGCAACGTCTTCTTCACGAGGCTCAATAACTGGCTCATGCGAACTGGCTTCTTGAATTGCCTCTTGAATACGTTCTGAAGATACCTTCTGCGTTTCTGCAGCATCTACACGACGATCACTATAATCCTGAACACCATATTCTGGCACGTCGTAGAAAGAAGCTTCGTCGAAAGATTCTTCTGATATAAGCTCCGTTTCCTCGTCTTTTGTTTTATCCATAAATTGAGAAACATCGATCGGAGAAATAGCTGCTGTTTTATGAGCTTCAGGTATCGGTGCTGGCTCTTCTTGAAGTTGAACTTCCGGTTTTGGTGCTACTTTCTTAAGCACCTGACCTTGCTTTTGTGGCTGCTTGGCTTCAGAAATATTCTCTTGTTCTTGCGAATTAATGGTTGCCCTATGTTCGTCTGCAACTGCAGCCCGATCATTCGCTTCTTCATTGCCAGGTGTTTGCTTATGGTTAGCAATAGACTTCAAACGAGAAGCAAATGCATGCGAAGAACCTGCCGCTGCTTTACGGAGCGATTGTGAAAATCCTTGACCCAATCCATCACGAGATGCAGCAGTATTCGTCATAGAACCAGCTGCATCAAAATCCTTCTCGTTCGTGCTAGTTGTCCTATTTGTCTGAGCGGTATTCTGCGCCTCTTGTACAGATAATTCTGCGGTGCGTGCGGGTTCTGCGGTCGCAGATACTTCACGCGCTTCTTCTGGCTTATGCACCTGTTCAACCTTTTGTGTTTCACGAGAAACAGGCTGTTCTAACGACGCTTGTTCCTGTACTACCGGCTGAGATACTTCTTCAGCAGGCACTTCCATAGTATCAAGTACTGCTTGAGTTGAAGCAGAAATATGCGGAGCTTCAGTAGAGGCAATTTCCGAACGAAGTGCCGCCAAACGCGATGCTAATTCGGGATTATCGCTTAGCGGTTCTTCCTTTTCTTCTTGAATACGCGCTTCCTGATAAGCCCTTTCCGCTTCCTCTAAACGTTGACGCTCTGTCTGATTTTCCATTAAATGAGCCGCCACCGTATCGGCATAGCGCGAACGTGCAACCTTATGAGGTTGGCTTTCTTCTGGCTTGTTCTTGCGAGCTTTTGCCTGTGCAGCCTTCGCCCATGCAGGTGTTTTATCGGCAGAAGAAGCAAAGGCTGGAGCATTGTTGGACAACACACTCATAGGAGCAGGACGCTCAAACGAATATTCGCTATTTTTTTCTGCTGGCTGAGGCATTGCTTCATTAAAGTGAGCATCCGCACTAGCGGCATCCGACTGAGATACACTAGCTTGACTTTCTTCTAGTTCTTTTTGCTCGGCACGCTCACGTGGAGAAAGTTGATTTACGCTTGGCTCCTCAACTTCTTCTGTCATATCTACAGGCGATTCATCCATAGAAACCATCGTGCGGAAACGACCAGGTTTTTCTGTCCGTACCTGAGGAGTTTCACTTACCTCGAAATGAACACTTGATACAGCCTCTTCATCAACTGGTTCAAGTCCGCCACCCTTTACCAAACGCGAAGAAATATCGGTTACGGGAACTTTATCGGCAACAGGCTTACCGGTTAAAGCAGCGATAGCTGCTTTTGCTGCGGCAAGAGATTCTTGAGGACTTACCTTCGAATCATATTCCAACGATGCACCTTCGGGTACTAATCCCGCTGCGCGTGCTGCTGATTCACCATGAACATACGTTCCTTCTTGTTTCGCACGCTCCATAGCTTCTTCGTTGCTTACTAATCCATTTCCTACTTGACGCGCAACATCAAGCAACACCGAAACACCTGCCGCGTTATTATTGGCTGATTGACTATAAGGAGCAGTTAAGTGCAACGCAGCGCGAACAAGAGGAATAACAAACAACACCGCGCAAATTACCAACAACATCGTGATAATAGAAGATAAAGCTCCGGTATCGGTTGCAAAGATAGTCATACGCAAGAACAAAAGCACTGCTACAACTGCAAGCGCAACTGTCGAAGCTTTTTGGATATAGGGCAAAATTCCCGCAAAAGGAAGCTCTTCTTCCTTTAATACTTTGCCGGTATCGTAATTTGCAATCAAAATTACCTTGCGGCGACGAGCAACTCCACCCATGGGTGTTGGCTGATACTTCGCCACCACATTTTGACTCGCGCCCGTACGTAAAAAGCGAGATAAAACGGGCTTGTGAAAAACTTCGCATCCGAATAAAACCGCAGCAAGCAAAACCGCAATAAAGCAAGGGATAACCGCAACGGGCAAAACAATAGAAACAATAACTGCTACAAAAGCCAAACCAAAGCAAACCAAGCTCGGTACCAAATAATTAGTTACACACTGAAAACCTTCAATGACCGCAGGAAAGCCTGATTCACGCTGAAGTTCTTCCGCCAAGTACAGTGCTGCTTGTTGTTCTTCTTCGGTTCCTGCTGGATGAGGACCAATTTCTTGAGATAGATGAACAACATCATCCATTATTTCAGCCATGAGAGCCCCTTTATATATGACAGGTGCGCTTACGCGCTTTAAAGCTATTTTGTATACAGACCTTATAAGTATACGCCATTTATATACTTCGTTTTATCCTACAGCCCATATCTATGCGTTTAAGTTGAACCTGTTCGTCTTTTTTTCACAATTTCGCTACACGATTTTATTGTTTTATGCCGCTGTTCCTAAATAATCACGTAAAAAGGCATCATGTGTGGCAGCATCAGCACGTGCTTTTTCGTAATCCTGAATAAGCGGATCCTGATTAGCTGCATAAGCATCTACCACTATGTCTTTCAAGTTTGAAGGAAGACTTTCCGCAAGCGTTGATGCTTGAGTGTCGGCCTTATTGTACGCATCGTTATGAGATTCTGCGGTCTTTTTATCCTGTATTAGAATTGCTGCATTTGAAGCAAGCGCTTCCCCTGCTGCTTCACTCTTTAAGGCAACGTACTTCAATACGTCATCAAAGTTTGCAGAGCTATAACATTCTTGAGCATCCTCTAAATACGACTTAGCTTCTTCGAATTGAGCTTTTGCTGAAGTGGTATATTCCGTTGACTGCGCTACATTGTCTTCCGTGGTATCTGAAATTATTTGCGCTGACTGAGCTAACAGCGCGTTCCCTTCATTAATGCAACTTTGTGCTTGCTCCATTAAATCTATCGCCTTCTTCGCGGCAATGTCATCTTCCAGGCGTTTTTCTGCACAATCAAGCATTGTTTCACGGGAAACAATGGTGGCTAATACGTGATCAGCAGCTTCTTTATCCCGTTGAGAACCTTCCAATTCATCACGCGCTTTTTGCGCATACACCCGAGCAGAATCTAAATCTTCGCGCACGTTTGGTAGTTGTTCTTTTAAATTTGTTGCCACTTCTACCGTATCATCGTTAAAACTTGTTTGGAAGTAGTTATCAATTGACACGGTGGTTTCATCGCTTTTTGCAATAATGTCACATGCCTGATGCAGAACTCCCACGCTGGTGCTGAGCTTCACTTGCTCTTGATAAAGCCAATAGCCACCCGATCCCGCAAGCGCAACGCAAAGCACTACCACAATGGCAATACTCAAACGGCGATATCTTTTGCGGCGTTTCTGCCTGCTTTTAATTTCTGCCTGCGATTCTGCCCCAAGAAACGTTTTCTGAGAAGAATTGCTTGATGAAGCTGAGCGAGCAGCTTTTTTAAACGTTCTTTTCGCTTTCGGTTCTGCATGCGATCCCAAAGAGGAAGAAGAAGTAGGAGTGGCATTTTCAGTCCCACTTACTGAAGGCAAAAAATCAGAAGTATCGCTTTCTTTCTTCCTTGAACGCCATAGTTTAAATTTGCTTGGCTGTTCTTCTAAGTCTGCAGCCTTCTGTTCAAGCACATTAAGCGATAATTCATTGGGTTTTCCTTGGGAAAATTCCTTGAGATGAAGGAATTTTTTCTCTTTTTGTCCCAGCCCTCGCTCTGGTTGTGTTTTCCCTTTATGTTTCTTGTTTCGTATCACGTACGTTACCTTAAAGCTTTCTTATCCTTCATTTGGGACACGTTTACTGCAGAAGTCTTATTCTTTCACGCAGGCATCGGCATGATTAAGAAACACATCCTCAACAATTTCATCGCACGTAAGGAAAGAAATGTTTTTGCTAGGAAGCGAATTGAGGAACTTTTTCCCGTAATACTTTGTAATAAGACGCTTATCCGCAAGAACCACAATACCCTTATCAGTCGCGGTTCTAATCAAACGTCCTACCGCCTGTTTTACTTCGATAACTGCTGCAGGGAGCGAATAATGAGCCCACGCATGATCATCACGTTGTTGACGTTCACACGATAATGGATCAGTTGGTAAACCAAAAGGAAGTTTAGGAATCACTACCCCTTTTAAGGTAGAACCTGGTGCATCAAATCCTTCCCAAAAACTCTTAAGGGCAAAAAGACTTAAATGTTCATCTTTAAGAAAATCATCTTTCAGACCCTTAACGGATACACCCCATTTTTGACAGACAAGTCGTAAATTATCTTCTTTCAGCGCAGGGTGCACCTTTTCAAAGCAGTGTTCCATTTCGCGTCTGTTCGTAAACAGTGTTAACAGCGAACCCTGTTGCGCACGATGTAATTTTATTAAAAATGCCTCAAGAGCCTCTAAATAGTGAGGATCCTGGGGCTCAGGCATATCAGTTGGTACGTATACGTGCATATTGGTATCAAAATCAAAGCTTGATTCAACTTGCAGAGTATCGGCTTTTGATTCATCACTTTCGTTAAACCCTACCGCACGATTAAAGGCATCAAACTGACCATCAATAGAAAGCGTAGCGGATGCATAAATTACGCTTCTTGTTTCTTGATACAACGACTCATTTAAAGATTTACCAATATCAAGGGGTTGTACGGTAAATACTTCATCAAGCGCGTTTTTTGCTCTATTCAAACGCACTGAATATACATTGTTATCACTATCGCGGAAAAACACAATCTCAAGCGATTCGTATAATTCTCGTAACTCCAAAGCTACCAAAGCAAGATCACGCTGTGCGCTTGAGGTATCGTCCACTTGTTCAGCATACGCAACAATATCACGGGTAGCTTTAATAAGTTTTTCTAGAGTGTCGTAAAGCGAACGAGCGCACTCTCTAACCCCTTGAAACGTTTCACTGATACGAATTTCGCTATTAAGCCACAAATCAAACCATTCATACCCACGAGAACGCGATTTTTGGTCGAAGAGAAGTAAATCTTTAGCTCGAAGACAGAACTCTTCAGCAGCAATAGCGAACGCTCCTGCTGCTGTTTGAGCCTTCGTGATCAACGTGTCATACAGCGCTTGCCCTTCTTCAGGTGCTTGAGCACTACGCTTTACTCGAGTAAGTACATTCGTTGAAGCAGAATCTGAAGTAACACGCTTCACAAGAGCCATTACTTCGTTACTAGACACCGAAAGCGAAAAAGCACGACGTGCTTCTGCTTCAGCACCATGAGCCTCATCCACTACCCAATAGCGAATAGCAGGCAATAAACCGCCCTCAAAACGGGTATCCCAGAACAACAGACTATGATTTGTTACCACCACATCGCAACGTTGCGCCTGTTCACGAGCACCATGTACAAAGCAAGAACGACCAAAGAAAGGACATTTACGGCGCAAACATTCCGCACTTGACGTGGTAATACGCCAACGGGGAATACCTCTGTAGTCAATTTTGAGGGCGTCCATATCGTCATAATCGCTCTGCACAATAAAAGATAAAAGTGCTGCAAGCGAAGGAGTTTGGTTAATCGGCTGTTTTTTATACTCAATTGTTTGAGGGCCCTGATTAGTTAACGTTTCAACCTTTCGTAAACAGGGATAATGATTAAAGCCCTTAAGAGGCGCATACGTTATACCTAACGCTTTTGAAAGCAGCGGAAGTTCCTTGTGTACCAATTGGTCTAACAGCGCATTAGTTTTGGTCGCCACTCCAACCGTTATACCGTTTTCCTTTGCTACATAAACCAAGGGGACAAGATAAGCCATCGACTTACCAACGCCCGTTCCTGCTTCTACCGCTAGGTTACGTGATTGAGAAAGCGCCCTATGAACCGCAAGGGCCATTTCTCGCTGTTCTTCACGCGTTTCGTAATCATCATAAAGGTTACCTAATAGCCCTTCAGGACTAAACGCGTTTGCTATTACTTCGTTATCTACAAAAGAAAGCACGCGAGGCGCGACGTTTTGTGATTCATCTCTTTGGGATTCACTTACTAGAGTATCTGAATCCTTAAACGATACAGCTTCCTTTTGAAGTTGATCTTCAGTGTTAGCAAGTTCGTCTTCTAGGTAATTTTCTCTAAACACCCCACTCGCAGGACTATTTGCATCAGGACGTATAGGATCAAGGTTTTTCGTTAGCGATTCTTTACGGTATTTACGTAAGTTAAACGCTAAACCTTCAGTTTGTTCCCACACTTCAGGATCAGCCAAACAGCGAAAGACATATGCTGTATTCCATTCTTCCACTTCATTCATGTGACCTATAGCACAAATAAGTGGCTGTGGAAGTGTTGCAACCGCTGCAAGAAGAACCCTATATACCAAACAGGTTGCAGCAACGTCATCGTCAGCACGATGAGTTGATTCTGGACCGCCAAAAGCTCGCACTAAATCAAGTAAACGGTGTGAAGTGAAACGAGGAAGGGCGATTCGCGCCAAATCAAGTGAATCTATCCATCTATTCTGCTTAAGAGATTCCCCTGCTTGTCTTTTAGTTACAAACGTGCGATCAAAATGCGCATTATGAGCAACAAGATCGGAATCTCCTACAAATTCGACAAGCCCCTGCAATGCCTCGTCGGGATTAGGAGCATCTTCAACATCCTTATCGCTAATATTCGTAAGATGTGCCACATCTTCAGGAATTTGTTTCCCAGGGTTAACAAATGTTATATACCAGTCAACAATTTCCCCGTGCACCATACGTGCAGCAGCAATTTGAATTAACTCATCATGATTAAACGAAAAGCCTGTTGTTTCCGTATCGATCACTACGACATCTTCGTCCAAAACACCAAAATCATGCGTTTGGGCATATTTAACAAGCCCATGATAACGATCCCGGGTTCTTTGAGGTGTATTTTCTAAAATATATGTATCTAATTGCATGAGTTGTTCTTTGTTTTGTTTTTCCATGGCAGTAAGACTATCATTTATAAAATTCGATACCAAATTTGTTTACTTTGTTTTAGGAGAAACTATGGCAAAAATAGGCTACTTCGCGACCTACGCACGATTCGATACAGTCGACAAAGAAGCAGCTGCGGCATTTCTCGGTGCCGACAATATTGTAGGCGATACCTTTACCGTAGATCATGAAATTACTCCTGAATCTAACAAAGCTTGGATCGTTAATCCTTTCGGTAAAAAAATGGGCTACCTTAGCCCGAAGGTTGCTGAACAAGTTGATCTTTGTAAGGCAAAAGGCTGGAATACCGTTGCTATTTTGGCTCTCGTTGCTTTCTCTGAACAACCAGCACCAGGTCAATATTGGGGCGAAGTAGTTATTATCTCCTACGATCCTGCTTATGAATCGGCTTTTTCTACTTTTGTTGAAGGAATTAGAAAGCAAGTCAGTAAAGGGCAGCGTCCTAAGGTTGAACTTGGCCCTGATTCTCTTCAAAAAATTATCGATACTCAAGGTGCATGGCAGCCTACCGATCGTGTTGCTTTACCTAAAAAAGAAAAAGGTACCGCTTGGGTTAAAACTGAACGTTCTGGTACCGAAGCATTAGTTGAACAAGCACGAAAAGGAAATATTGGTTGTACTATCGCAAGTTGGATTTTCCTTTTGGCAGTTGTTGCCTTAATTGTGTTTGGTCTTCATTCCTGCGGGTTGTTTTAAAGACCCGCTTTTAGGAGCTTCCGAAACACTTTAAACCACAAAAAAAGGGTTTATTATCTTTTAAACTCTCAAATAGATGCAATAAATCTTATTTTCAGGCACCTAGCTATTCAGCAGGTGCCTGGTTTTCTAATAAAGCATCGAAAATCATATCCGAACACAACTGCTCGAAACTTATTCCTTTTACTTTTGCCGCATCGGGTAAAAGTGATGTTGCAGTCATTCCTGGCAGTGTATTAGTTTCTAGCACCCAGAATTTACCTGTTTCATCCTGGAGTAAGTCAGTTCTTGAAACACCACGACATCCCAATACCTGATGTGCTTTTAATGCCAATTCCTGCGCACGCTTCGTATCTTCTTCACTTAAAGGAGCAGGACAAATATGCTGGGATCCTCCCGTTGCATACTTCGATTCATAATCATAAAATTCGTTTACAGGAATTATTTTTATTACAGGCAGCGCCTCAGGAACATCACTACCTAATACTCCTACCGTAAATTCTCCACCTTTAACGAAGGTCTCTACAAAGGCTGAAGTATCAACGGTGAACACTTTTTCTACCGCTTCTTTTACCTCTTCTTCAGTGTTACAGATATAAACCCCAAGCGCACTACCTTCCGTTGCCGCTTTTACGACACAAGGAAGACCTACTTTTTCTTTTATTTCCTTGCTAGATGTTTGAGGGTCATGAAGCCTCATTGATGCTGGCGTAGGAATACCCGCCTCTCGATAAAAGAATTTCGAGGTAATTTTATTTACCGCGGTAGCACTCGCCCACACTCCAGATCCGGTATAGGGCAAACCTATTGTTTCAAGAAAACCTTGAATGGTGCCGTCTTCTCCACCTTTGCCATGTAAAGCTAAAAATGCCACATCGAATGATTCATTGAGAAGAATTTTTAAGTCATCTTTAGAAGCAGGATCGAGCATAACCACTTCAAAGCCTACGCTCCGTAAAGCCTGTTCTACGCTTTTACCTGATGATAAAGAAACTGTTCTTTCACCACTTTTACCTCCAGCTAAAAGGGCAACTTTAATTGACTGGGGCGTACGTTGAGAAGACATATGACTCACTTTCAAACGTCGTTCTATAAACTGATTTATTTTTTGCTCTTATTTACCGCGTTATTTATTTGTTCTCTTACTTTAATACTCAGTGAGTATAGCAAAGGACACTTGTAGTCTTCTTGTTTCCTCTTAATTAGTATGGGAATTCCTTTGCGTATAATAACAATATGACTAAATCAATTTATGCATACAATATTTCAGAGATATCTGCGCTTCTCGCAGAGCTTAAACAGCCACGCTTTCGCACCAAACAACTTATTACGTGGCTATATCGTGATAATGTACAATCCTACGACGAAATGACTAATCTTCCTACCTCGTTACGTCAAGAATTAGCCAAACTCTATCCACTGCGTCCTCTTAGCATTGTTAACAAGCAAGTATCTAAGGATGGTACGAGGAAGTACGTTTTTGCTTGCGATGAAACTACTCAAGTAGAAGCGGTAGGAATACCTTCTTTTGCCCAAAAGAATACTCGCAATGAGCCTAAACATCTAACGGTTTGTTTCTCTACTCAAGCAGGGTGCGCCATGCAATGCGCCTTTTGCGCTACCGGGGAAGAAGGTCTTACCCGCAACCTGTCTTCAGGAGAAATGGTTGCGCAAATTCTTGCGGTACAAAACGATTTTGGCTGCCGTGTAACCAATATTGTTTCCATGGGACAAGGAGAGCCCTTTCAAAACTACGATGCAGTTCTTGATGCATTGCGTTATGTAAACAGTAAAGACGGCCTCCAAATTGGTGCACGTCATATTACGCTTTCTAGCTGTGGAATTCTTCCTGGTATTCAAAAAATATCTAACGAGCCTGAGCAATTTACCCTGGCGGTATCGCTTCATTCCGCCGTTCAATCAACGCGCGATTATCTTATGCCTCGTTGCAAGAATATGCCACTTGAAAACTTAAAAGAAGAATTGCTTGTCTATACTACAAAGACGGGACGTCGTGTAAGCTTCGAATACCTTATGATCGATTCCCTAAACGACACTGAACAACACTTAGAGGCACTCATTTCATTTTGTGAAAATTTACTTTGCCATATCAATCTTATTCCGCTTAATCATATTGAAGGCAGTAGATTTAATCCAAGTAACCCAAAAACTCTTGCCTATTGGGTTACCACCTTACAAAGTCATGGAAAAGAATGCACTATCAGAAATTCTCGCGGTTCTGATATCGATGGTGCCTGCGGGCAATTAAAGAATAAAATCCGTTAGTCATATAAAAAATCGGGGCCACAGAATCCTCTGTAAGCCCCGATTAGCTTCTTTTAGGTATAGAAGTTCGTGTTTTAACTATTCTGCCTTCTCAGGCTCTTTAGAATCAGAATTTTCTGCTATAAGGTTCAAGATTCGTTCAAGCTCTGCTTCATCTTTAAATTGGATCTCAATCTTATTTTTACCTTGCACTGTTTTTACTCGTACAGGAACCGATAAGAATCGAGTCAAACCACGCGCTGCCTTTTTGAAGCTTGCAGGAGCAGGTACTCGTTTATTTTGTCCTTTTTCTTTCGCTTGAGCCCTTCCCGATAACAAGCGCGCAATAGCTTCCGTTTCACGAACACTCAGTTTTTCATCCATTAACTTATTCGTTAATGTTTTTCTTCCTTCTGCATCAGGAATAGAAAGAATTGCACGAGCATGACCCGCAGTAATTTTTTCTTCAAATAAAAGCTGCTGTGCTTCCTCTGGTAAGTCCAATAATCGTAAAGCGTTCGCAATAGTAGAACGTCCTTTTGAAACGGTTTGAGCAACTTCAGACTGTGTCATACCACGGCGTTCCATAAGGCGCTTATACCCGTAAGCTTCTTCAATGGGATTCAAATCAGTACGTTGTATATTTTCAATCAGTGCAAGCTCTAACGCTTTGTCATTATCAGCTGCCCAAAAACGTACAGGGATTTCAGTCATATGAAGACTTTTACATGCCTGCCAACGTCTTTCACCAGCAATAATTTGATAATGATCGCCTACTTTTCTTACTAAGATAGGCTGTAGTAAACCCTCTTTCTTAATTGAATTTGCTAGCTCTTCAATTTCCTCGGGTTTAAAGTTTGTTCGAGGTTGATCAGGATTAGGCTGTACCTTATCAAGAGCTACAACACCAGTACTACCTTTTTCATCTTTAGGTTTTGCTGGCGCAACAGCTGCATTAGATGTTGCAGAAGATGCCGTGTTGTTCATGGACGAAGCTGATGAAGCTGCACTTTGATAAGACTGAACTGCCCCTTGAGAAGTTCGCGCTCCACTTACCTTAGAGTGCTCTGCCGTGGTTCCAGCTTTATAAGATGAACTTACTCCAGTTGGACGAGATGGAATCTCTTTCGTGCTTTTATGCTGGAAGAAACTTCGAGGGCGCTCCTGGTTCACTGAAGTATGGGTGCTTGTTTTAGGGCGAGCTTCCCTTGAAACAACCTTTGCATTTTCTAATGCATCTTCAGAAATATATATATTCGATGAAGGCTTTTTAGGGGTTTCTTCCTGTTTTACTGCTTCGTTAGAAGAGTTATTCTCTCTGGTATTTTCTTTAGGAGATGTTTGAGTCTTTATCTCAGAAGGAGTCTCTTTTTTCTCATGTTCCTTCTGAGTAACAGATGGTTGAGCATGAGAAACAGGACTGTCATCAAACAACGCGTTTAAACCGCGTCCTAACCCACTTTTCTGTTTAGCCACGGGCAATCACCTCTCGGGCAAGATCGTTATACGCTTCAGTTCCTTTATTATCAGGTGCATATTCAATAATTGGTTGTCCATAGCTTGGAGCTTCTGACAACTTTACAGTTCGTGGAATCATAGTTTCGAATACCGTTTTACCAAAGAAAGAACGTACTTCGTTTACTACCTGATTTGATAAATTGGTACGCGAATCGTACATGGTCATAACGATGCCAAAAATATCAAGACTTGGGTTAAGCATCTTTTTGACACGATTCATTGAATCAAGAAGTTTTGTCACACCTTCAAGAGCATAAAACTCACATTGGATAGGTACCAAGAGTTTATCTGCCGCAACAAGGGCATTAATAGTGAGAAGACCAAGCGAAGGAGGACAATCGATCAAAATGTAGTCATAGCGACCGCGTAAACTACCTAAAGCGCTCTTTAAACGGTTTTCTCGAGCCATTTCATTTACTAATTCAACTTCAGCACCAGCAAGATTGATAGTAGATGGTAATACATCTACCCCTTTACCTACACATGCCAAGATAACTTCTTCTACCGGAGTTTCCCCTAAAAGAGCATCATACACACAGCCATCAAGCTCACGCTTATCAATACCGTATCCGCTTGTAGCGTTGCCTTGGGGATCTAAATCAACAAGAAGAACTTCTTTATTCAAGGCACCCAATGCAGCAGCAAGGTTCACCGCTGTAGTAGATTTACCAACTCCACCTTTTTGGTTGATAATTGCAAGGATTTTTGTCTGTCCAATACTATGAGTTACTGGAGGCTTCTGAGTAAAAGGAACATAGTGAGCAGTTACTACCTCGTCTTCTGGGGCCTCCTCCGGCTCAACCATTTCAGGTTCACTTTTTTCTTCAGTTACTTCTTGAGTTGATTCCTCTGAAGGGATCACTTCACGTTCAATTACTTCAGCATGCTCATTAATTTCATCAAACGCTGTTGGTTGTTCCTCTTCAGGTAATACCTGAGGTTTTGATTCGTTAACGGAAGCCACTGGTACATTTTTGAATTTCTTTCGACTACCGAACAATCCCACAAATATTCCTTTCCTCGATATCGAACTGATTATAACTAATATGCTTCACGTGAAACACGAAGTACGTTATTTTGTCTTATTGAACCGCAATAACTCTCTATCCTTTGTTTCACGTGAAACAAAAACCTTAATTACATGCAACTAACTAAACACTAGAAATATCACTACCTAAATCAATGATAAAAGGTTTCCATTAATTACATTTGTGACACTTCTACGTTATATAAAAAAGAGATGTTTCACGTGAAACATCTCTTAACTCTTAAAGGAAAGTTATAAAAGTAAGATTCCACTTCGAGAATACTACCATCTAACAGCTTCTAATTAAATAGGAAAGGAATCATTTCAGAGGTAATTATTAGAAAGGTTTTCGCTGAGCAAGACCTACACGTCGAGGTAAGGTAACTGAAGGTTGAGAAACTTTCTTAAAAACAATAATCGAACGCTGAGTTTTGTTATCGCTAAGCGTAAAATTCTCTGCTTTTACAAACTCCATACCTAACTTACTGCAAATCTCTTTTGCATGATCTAGTTCTTCATTAACATTTTGAGACTTATAGCAAATTAAAAGCCCAGAATTAATAAGAAGGGGAGAAGCTAATTCAAGAAGAGAAGATAAAGATGATAAAGCACGGGCTGTTATAGCACTAAAGCTTTCCGCTCTAACTTTTGCAAGATCTTCAATTCTTCCATTAAAGGTAGAAACAATATCATTAAGAGAAAGTTCACTAATTATCTTATTCAGAGCAGAAATTTTCTTACCTACAGAATCAGCTAATACAGTATTCCTACGAGTAACAATAGCAACAGGTAAACCAGGGAAGCCACCACCAGTACCCATATCAAGATAATCGCCTTGTGGTGCCTCACTAATAAAAGGAATCCCTATTAAAGAATCTTCTACATGTAGAATTTTGGCAGTATCCCAATCGGTAATTCTTGTGAGGTTGGTATTTTTATTCTGTTCGATTACTTTTTGTAAATGCAAATCGAGCAGCTTACGCTGCTCGACAGTAAGATCTTGAAGTATATCCTTCATTTTATATTCCTTACATTGTTTCACGTGAAACATTAACGAGGAATTACTACTACACGACGGGCGCGACCTTCACCCTCAGAAACGGTTTCTACACGATCGTCGTCACGAAGAGCAATATGAATTAAACGACGCTCATAAGGAGTCATAGGACGAAGCTTGATGCTTCTGTCTTGATTGTAAGCCCGATCAGCTGCCTTACGAGCAATATCCTCAAGCTTCTGACGCTGACGGCCCTTATAACCCTCAACATCAACAACGATTGGATAACGATAACCAACGGTACGAGAAGTAATAGATGAAATAAGGAATTGAAGTGCATCCAAAGTCCTACCATGGCGACCGATAAGTACCGCTAGATCATCACCTGTGATATCGAGAATAAGTTCTCCTTCATCACCTTCATATTCATCAATAGTAACTTCACCTACATTAAAGTATTTAAGAATATCCTGAATTGCAGCAATTGCCGTATCAGCTATATGGTCAACTTCTTCGTCGGTGTAAACACGTTCCTCAGATTCTTCCACTTCGAAGTCTTCAGTAAGCTGATCATCATCTGTTTGGTTTTCTTCTAATAGTTCTTCACTCATAAAAACCCCTTACATTCAAATCTCCCCTTCACAAAGGAAGGGGAGGAGACGACAAAAAATATGTGTAATAAAACTACTTGCTTTTCTTAGTAGGACGCTTTTTCTTAGTCTTGCGTACAACGTCTACTTCAACGGGTTTTGGAGTAGTATCTTCGGCTTCAACGATTTCATCATGACGTTTGAAGATGCGAGTAGAAATAACTTGCTGTAAAACACCAAATACTGAAGAAGTAGCCCAGAACAACAATACGCCCGTAGGAGAGGTCCAACCAAGCCACAGCATGAATAAGGACATAATACCCATCATAATAAGCATTTGATTCTTCTGAGGGTTATTGGTGCCGCGCTGCTGCAAGACTGAAGGTAAGAAGGTACAGAACGCAAACAGCAAAAGAAGAATACCGTAAGGCAAGAACTGCATAAATCCTTGACTAAATACAGTACCGGGAGAATCGATAAGGGTAGGAAGGATGCTATAGAAGGAATACACCATACCTTCTGTACGTCCGCCCATTTCTTGCAATACCTGGAATAAGGCAACAAAGATGGGCATCTGAATAAGTAAAGGAAGACAACCCGTAATAGGATTAAATCCAATTTCCGCATAAACCTTCTGAAGCTCTTCAGCCTGACGCTGTTGGTCATTCGCATACTTTTCTTGAATTTCACGCATGCGAGGCTGGAATTGTTGCATCTTGTACGATGATTTAATCTGCTTCTGCATGAAAGGGAACATGATCAAGCGAAGAATCAAAGTAACGATGATAATCGCAAGACCCCAGTCACTTACAAAGTTATAAAAAAACTGAATGCAAAAGAAGATGGCGTCTTTAAATGCCTCCCACATTTACACTAAAATCCTCTCACTCGATTTATTTACAATTCTTTATCCGGAAGTGAAATTCTTCCGGAACCGGATCGTATCCTCTACCTCCACCGGGTCTACACCGAAGTATCCTTCGAATAGTAAGGTATAAACCTTTCAGGAAGCCAAATCTTTTTACTGCAGTTAACCCATACTGTGAACAAGTTGGGATAAAACGACAGGTTGCAGGTAGTAAAGGGGAAATTCCAAGCCGATAGAATTTAATCAATAAGATTAGAAGCTGCTGGGGGATAGCTTTTATAAAGGTAAAGATTTTCTTCATAGCTATCATGCCTTAACTTCGTACGAATCAATAACCTTTCTACATGCTGAAAGCAGTTTAGTATATTCAACCTTCGTAGTCTTGCGATTTGCAACAAAAAGAATGGTTAATTTTTGCCATGGACCACCAAGATCGTGACACACTGCTCTCATTCTTCGTTTGGCTCTATTACGCCAAACAGCATTTCCGTTTTTCTTACCTGCAATAAAAGCAACACGGCCACTAGGGCCGTGTTGGGTATCCCCTTGATAAACAATTAATGTCATATAAGGAGTTGCATGTCGTTTTCCGTGCGAGAACAGGTAGGAGATCTCAGTGCTAGATTTAATAGTTCCTAACACGGTATCTCACAAGAAAAACTAAACGGCAAGACGCTTACGGCCCTTAGCACGACGAGCAGAGAGAACAGCACGACCACTCTTGGTAGCCATGCGTGCACGGAAGCCGTGGGTCTTGGCGCGCTTATGGGTGTTTGGTTGATAGGTGCGCTTCATGTACGTTTTCCTTTCAGATTTACAGTAACTTTGAAATTGTACGATACAGAATCCATCAGTCAAGAATATAAATTCAAAAAAGCCTTATAAAAGCCACGTCACCACAGAACATTCACGGATTTTCCTGTAAATGTTTTATAAATGCTTTTTCTGAAAGTATCTTCTTTTAAATAGATATCCTCCCTACATAACGAATACCTTTATAGAAGCTGAATACCTTCGTGGAAATTTTTAATAAGCACAGGGACACCACTAAAAGCACCTTAGGTAATATATTTTTTCTACCATTAAATTTAGTTATCCACATTTTTGATATGTAGCAATGTGGATAATGTGGATAACTTACCAGGTGTTTTTGTAAAACCGTTTTAACAATCAACAATGCGCTTTCGGTGTTCTCCCACCATATTTTTAGACCCTATAACCCTGCCTGGTACTTTTTTAGATAGAAATTTGAAATAAGCGTTTAACCTGGTGTTTTGTCTTAAAGCACAGGAGTTACAGAAATGCAATACTTGAATTTATAAAACTGTAATTTCACGTGAAACATACCTTCCTAAAAAGAAAAATCATGCTGCAAGGGGCGTTATTTCATAAAGCTGCGTGCAAAGTTTTCCATATTCCTTTTCCATGTTTTCACTCTTTTTTATTCTTGTTTTCAACGTTTTCCACATTTTCTTGAAAGAATGTTGAAAACTCCGAAAACATACAGGAAAACTCGTGGAATAATTGAAAAAAACTGACTTGCTGACTAAAATATGAGCGAAAAGCTGCTCGGTTTATTCATTTCGAGAGGTGAATAACTGAGCTATTTTCATCTTTCCTGGAAAACGAACCGAAAAAGTAGCATGGCACCAGAAAACACTCCACATACTCAACCAGATCACCAATCCGAAGATCCTGAGATCTTAATTGATAATGCAAAAGTGGAGGATTCTTCACCGCAGCTACCCCCTTACGCTTACACCGTAAACGGGGGAGTGCCACCGCTACCAAATCAAATGTCTTATTACTATCCTCAAGCGATATATAACCCATCCACGATGCCAGCATATATGCCCTACGTAACAGGTATGGAAGGGTTACCGAATAATGTCGTAGTACCAAGTGGTGCCACCGCATACAACACTTACCCACAATCAACCACCACAACTACAGAACAGCAAGCGCAAACAACTCAACAGGGGCAACCAGTCCAAGCGGTATTTCAGTATCAAAACCCAATACCACAAACACAGCAAGCGCCATTTATTCCCCAAAAGGAAGGGATAGCTTCACAAAGCCAAAGCATGCGGGAGGATATTAGATATCCAAACAATGAAGGTACCACACCTTTACCTCATGACACCCAAGAGGCAACGATCTTTGATTACACGTATATAACTTCACCAGCGCGTATAGCGATTTACGATGATTTAAAATCAGCTCCACGCGTAATAGAAATTACCGGGGCACCCACCCATGAATATATCGAACGTATAGCTTCCCTAACCTATAAACATGCAAAGGAAGAAGGGGGAATTATTCCCTATACGGTTATTCGTGAAGTATCGGAAAACTTTATCCACGCACAGTTCCAAGAAATTGTGGTTTCTATTATGGATAAGGGAAATACTATTCGCTTTGCGGATCAAGGTCCCGGTATTGCCCATAAAGACCTTGTGCAAGAACCCGGCTTTTCTTCCGCTACAGAACCTATGAAGCGCTACATTCGTGGCGTAGGTTCAGGGCTGCCAATCGTAAAAGATTACCTGGACACTACTCACGGTTATATCGAAATTGAGGACAATATTAATAAAGGCTCTGTAGTGACTATAAGTCTTGTAGCTTCACGAAGCATTCATGACGAACAACCAGATCTTGCTATACCTGAATTAACTGAAAATGAACAACGAATTTTGCAAGCCTTGCTACCCGATAAAGCACTAGGTATTACCGAAATTCATAACGAAACAGGGATAGCAGTTGCTAGTATCCATACGGCATTATCAAAGATGGAAGACCAAAAACTGGTAGAAAAGATCAATAAGAAACGAAAGCTTACGGTTTTTGGAGAACGAGTAACACTTTCACTTTAGAATCAGAAAAACAGAGCTTCAGAACTCTATATAATAGGAAGTTACTAAAGAACCAAAAAACTAAAAGTAAACAAAGAAACCCAAGGTAAAACTACGCTATGGATTTAACAGAACTTTGGACAAATCTTATACATCAAATTAAGTCGTACCCTAATGTAAATGCATCACAGATTGATGCATTCTTTTCCCGTGTGCAACTTCAGGCTGCAAGCCAAGGTTTTGTAATGTTTACCTCGGATAATAGCTTCATTAAAGACTGGATTGAAAAGCACTACATAAAAGATATTCAACAGGCATTGAAGGATATCTACGGAACCGATTTTATTGTACAAATTGAAGTAGATCCTACTTCTACCCCTATTGCGCCCTTACCAGAAACCGCGCCCACTCCTTCACAGGATGTACCAGCATCGATTCAGTCGACACCAGCTTATCCTCAAGCAACTCCTGAAGGGGCATTCAGAAAAGAAGCTCCTAGTTCTTCTATGGATTCTTATAAGATGCAAAATCCTGCAAAGATACTTAACACTATGCAACAGGGTGATCCCAAACCGCAACGGTCTCCCTTATCAGAAGAAGGATTTTACCAGGAACAACCCCACTCGGAATACCATAAGGATCCTCACAAAAAGCCATTAGAGCAAAATTCGGGATCAACCTTAGAAGCTAAAACAACTTCCTTGCCAAGTTCTTCAAAGCCAAGGGGTACTGAAGGATCTAACAGCCTTACTTTTGAAACTTTTGTTATGGGTGATTCAAATCGTATGGCGTATTCAATGGCGGTTGAAGTTGCGGAAAAGCCAGGTTCTTCCGCGCTTAATCCTCTATTTATTTACGGACGCAGCGGTGTGGGAAAAACGCATCTTTTATGCGCTATAAAAAACTATATTAATGAACAGTATGAAGATTTTAATGTCATCTACATTGATTCAATGGAGTTGGTAAATCGCTATTCCGATGCAGCTATAGAAAAGAATGTCGACAAACAAAGCTTTAAAAACTTTGAAAATTTCTTCCAGCAAGCTGATGTACTTCTTATTGACGATATTCAAGGCTTACAAGGTAAACCAGGCACCCTTGATACCTTATTCCGTATCTTCAATAAGATGATTCCCAAAGGAAAACAGTTTGTCTTTTCTGCAGACCGCGCTCCTAAAAATATCGACCTCGATGAACGTTATGTTTCACGTTTTAATTCAGGGGCAACTATCGATATTCAACCGCCTGATGACGAAACAAAACGAAACATTATTAAAAGCTTTATAGCGGAATATAAAAATGAAGAAGACCTACCCTTTACTATCTCGGATAGCATCCTTGACTATATCGTAGATAATTCAAGCTCCAATATACGCGAGCTTAAAAGCGCAATTACTAACGTTATCTTCGCGCTTAAGATGGATAAAAGCCACGAATTATCAGAAAGTCGTGTGAAAGAACTTTTAGGGAATCACTTTATTGGCGGCGGCAAAAAGCGTATTACTATCGAAATGGTACAAGGTGCCGTAGAAGATTTCTATGGGGTTGCTCACAAGGATTTAGTAGGTAAAAAGAAAGAACGACGTATTGTACACCCTAGACAGGTGGCTATATATCTTTGTCGTGAACTTTCCGAAACAACCCTTAAGAATATTGGTAATGCATTCAATCGCGACCACACTACGGTTATGCACTCCTGCGATTTGATTACAAACCAACTACAAGAAGACCGTAATCTTCGCGAAGAGCTTGAAGCAATCAGGGAAAAAATTCGCATCCAGCAGTATTAAATTACTAACGATACAAAGTGGTATAACCGCTCCAAAATAAAGTGGAAAACTAACCTTTTCTGTGAATAAAGTTTTCCCCACCTTTTCCACGAGGAAAACAGGTGTGGTATTCCACAAGATTTAAACCAACCATTTTATTAAGCGCGAACAGGCAAAAGGTACGTTATCAACAAATCAACGCTGCTTATTACTTCTATGATTAGTATTTAATTAAGAAGAATAAGAAGAAAAAACTAAGGGGAAAATTTCTGGCAACGTGAATCTTAATTGCTTGCAAACGCAAGCAACAAGAACAGGTATCATACAGACACACACTATTCTTTGTAGTGATATAAAGGTAATCATAGAGGAGCTTTAATGAAATTCAGTATCAACCAATCAGAACTTCAAAACGCCCTTTCTGTATGCGTTAAAGGTTCTTCTACTCGTTCAACACTTTCTATTCTTGCAGGAGTGTATCTCAAAGCTGAAGAGGGAACCTTAACGCTACAAACTACAAATTTGGAACTTTCTATCAAGGTAACCTGCCCAGCTTTAGTGGAAGAGCAAGGCGAATCAGTGGTACCCGCTAAGCTCTTTCTTGATATCGTAAAAAATCTTCCCGATATGGCAGTACGTATCGAATCAGACGATGCTACCGCTTCGGTATTCTGTGATACCACCACGTTTTCATTGAAAGCTCTTAATCCTCTTGATTTTCCTGCGTTTCCCGAAGTTGAAGCAGAACAGGAAGCACAATTTCCTTTTTCCGCTTTTGCCACCATGGTTAAAAGAACAGCAAAAGTGGTATCACATGATGAAACCCGTGCAGTGCTTACTGGTGTTTTAGTTTCCTGTGTGGGGAATGAATTAAAGATGGTCGCTACCGACTCGTATCGTTTAGCGGTAAGCGAAACCGAACTTAATCAACCTTGTCCGGAAGAATTCGAAGCAGTAATAGCAGGTTCTTTCCTGAATGATATTGCTTCTCTTCCTCAGTCGGACCAGCCCATAACTTTAGCGTTAAGTGAAAATCAAATTATTGTTTCATATCAGGACACTACCTTTATTAATCGTCGTATAGAAGGAACATTCCCTAATTACAAGCAGCTTATTGCTGATGGATTTTCCACGCGGGTAACCCTTTCAACGCATGCGTTAACTGATGCCGTGCGTCGCGTATCGCTACTGAGTAATAAAGTTTCCCCTGTTCAGATTAAAGTTGATGCTGAAGCAGGGGTTATGACACTGGTTACTAATTCTCAGGATATTGGTAACGCGCAAGAAAACCTTATCTGTGAAATTGAGGGAGAATCGGTTGATATCGCCTTTAATTATTCGTTTTTACTGGATGGTTTAAATTCAATTACTACCGATGCTGTTCATCTGGATTTATTTGGCTCTATGAAGCCTGGAATTTTGCGTGCTACGGAAGGTGAAAACTTCCTCTATTTAATCATGCCTGTGCGAGTGTAGGTGTCAAACCATTTTATGGGTCTTCTTCTACGATCAATACAGTGCGCTAATTTTCGATCATACCGCCAGGTGAAGCTGGATGAACTCGGTATGCTCACCCTTATTGTGGGCCCTAATGCTACGGGTAAAACTAACCTTCTTGAAGGGATCCAGTACACCACGGCCGCTTCGTCGTTTCGACACCCTGCCGCAGTGCATTTGGTACGAACAGGACAAGAATCGGGCTGGTTTCGCAGCGTTTTTGAAGGCGATGGTCGTCATTTGGAAGTTGAACTTCGCTGTGATTCAGAACATAAAGGGTTTTACCTCAACGGTAAAAAGAAACAGGCACATAAGATACGAGGCATGGTGCCATCCGTACTTTTTTGCCCGGATGATTTAAATCTTATAAAAGGCTCACAAAGTATAAAACGCACTCAGCTAGACTTGCTGGGTTCTCAAATTTCAGTGGGATACAACGCAGTTCGAAAAGACTACGAAAAAATATTACGACAGAAAAATAGCTGTTTAAAACAGGAAATGCCTCATGAATATCTTTCAAGTATCAATGAAGTATTAGCTTCTATCGGGGCGCAACTCTATCATTTACGCTCACAGCTTATTGTGGCACTTATTCCTTATATTCAAGATTACTACCGTGAATTATCGCGTGGTCGTGAGGAAGTTTGCCTTCGTTATATTCCTTCGTGGTTACGATCTTCTAGCAATCCGGATGAATACAAGGAAAACGAATGGTTTGATCGCACTCAGGCTCAAGAACTCTTATTGCAAAGCATGGAAGCTGACTATGTGAGAGAACATGAGCGACGCATGTCGCTCTATGGACCGCAAATTGATCGGATAGAATTTTATTTAGATAAGAAAAACGCTTCCTCGTTTGCCTCTCAAGGTCAACAACGCTCTCTGGTCCTGAGTTATAAAATGGCTGAGGTTGCTCTTATCAGGGATAAACTTGGTCAAAACCCCCTTTTGCTTCTTGATGATGTAATGAGCGAACTTGACAGTGATCGTAGGTCGGCCTTATTTTCCCTTCTTTCAGAAGGTATCCAAACGTTTATTACTGCTACTAATTCAGAAGCGTTTGATGAAGCACTTAAAAAACAAGCTCGCGTGGTGGAATTAGGATTTGAAGGAGTGGTTTCATATGGTTGATCACCCTGAATGGGCTTCTTCTCAGGATCCTCGCCATTTAGCCGAGCTTTTTAATGAACGGAATAATTCTTTAAAACCGGTTGCAAATTCTTTTAATGCTTTTTATGGATCTCTTCCTGAAGAGGTAAAGAAAAGAGTTTTAGTAAATAAACGAATACAAACGGTTCACCATCAGTTTGCGCAGGTGGTTGATGATTTTATTTTAGAACACACCAATTCGGTGTACCTTTTACGACATAAGGATGTGTTAGCACAGAGTCAGCCTAAGTCAAAGGAATCAGGACGGAATCAATCCGAGATGTCGAAGTTGGTTCAGAATCAACCAGGAACAAAAGAATCTTTAAGGACTACTGGTTTAAAATCGAATCAAGTACGAGAGGATAAAGCGTCGTCTTTATTGGAAGTTTTTGATCTGGTTGTATATGTTGATAACTCCTTGGTCGCAGCAGAATTAAATGCACGAAGAGAACTGATACGCCTTAAATACCGTGAGCAGTTTAGGGTTGTTATTGATGTTTTCGAAATACGAATTTCTCGCGGTTCTTATAAGGATAAATATCCGTTTAAAAATATAGTTGAAGAAAGCGCCCCTAAAGCTTCTATTCGTGAACTAACGAAGGCAGAAATACAGCATATTGATGAACTGGTAAGTGATATTCCTGAAGGAACCTTAAAAGAGTCGTTTAAAAAAGCAATAACCGCCCAAAAACAAAATACTGTAGAAAAATAATAAAAAATATCATGAGAATATGTTTTCTCCCCTTAGAAACGCTTAGAAGCGCTGCAAACGTCAGAAATAATCAAAGTACTTTAGTAATTCTGTTATACTAATCGTTTGGAAAACTACCCTCTTGTGCGCTTCCTGTTTTAGGGAAGCGCTTTGAATCTATAAGGAAGAGGAGGAATTTGTGGTAGCAGAAAGCAACCATTACAGCGGTCAGGACATTCAGGTTTTAGAAGGCTTGGAAGCTGTTCGTAAACGTCCTGGCATGTATATTGGTTCGACAGGTCCTCGCGGCTTGCACCATTTGGTTTATGAGGTAGTAGATAATTCAGTTGACGAAGCGTTAGCTGGTTACTGCGATACGATCAATGTAACTATTCATGAAGACAATTCAATTACGGTTGTTGACAATGGTCGTGGTATTCCTATCGACAAGCATCCTAAAGAAAAAATTCCTACCGTAGAGGTAGTACTTACTATCTTGCATGCAGGTGGTAAATTTGGTGGCGAAGGCTACAAGGTATCCGGTGGTCTTCATGGTGTTGGTGTTTCGGTAGTAAATGCTCTTTCAACCCGCGTGGTTGTACAAGTTCGTCGTGATGGCAAGGAATACGAGATTTCTTTCGATCACGGTAAAACGAAAGAAAAGCTTCACGAAATTGGCAAAGCGAAGCATAACGGTACTACGGTAACATTTTGGCCTGATCCGGAAATTTTCCGTGAGACTACGGTATTTGATTACGCTACTCTTCAGGCACGCTTCCGTGAAATGGCTTTCTTGAACAAGGGCTTGAAGATTACCCTTACTGATGAGCGCGATATCGATGCTGAAGGTAAGCCTCGTTACGAGGTATTTCATGCGCTTGGCGGCTTGCAGGACTTTGTAAAATTCCTGAATCAAGGCAAAGAAACCCTCAATAAACCAATTTATTTCGAAGCAGAAAACGAAAACGGCATGGTTGAAGTAGCTATGCAGTGGACTACGTCGTATTCTTCGAATTCCGTTATGTCTTTTGCAAACAACATCCACACCATCGATGGTGGTACTCACTTGGATGGTTTTAAGCAGGGCGTAACGCGTACGATTAATGATTACGCACGTAGTAAAGGAATCCTGAAAGAAAAGGATAGCAACCTATCCGGTGATGATACACGTGAAGGTTTGGCAGCAATCGTTTCGGTAAAACTGCGCGAACCTCAGTTTGAAGGCCAGACAAAGGGTAAATTAGGTAACACTGAAATCCGTGGTCTTGTTCAAACAGCAGTAATGAAGGGCCTTGCGGAATACCTAGAAGAAAATCCTACGCCTGCAAAACGTATTATCAATAAGGCATCTCAGGCTATGAAGGCTCGTGAAGCGGCTCGTAAAGCGCGTGATATGACGCGTCGTAAGGGTGTTCTTGATTCCTTTAGCCTGCCTGGTAAGTTGGCAGACTGCTCTTCGAAGAACCCCGCTGAATCTGAAATCTTCATTGTTGAGGGCGATTCTGCAGGTGGTTCCGCAAAACAGGCACGCGATCGTAAATATCAGGCAATTATGCCTTTGCGCGGTAAGATCTTAAATGTTGAACGTGCGGGTTTGCACCGTTCGCTATCGTCTGACACTATTTCGAGCTTAATTACCGCGATTGGTACCAATATTGGTGAAGATTTTAATGCGGATGCAGCTCGTTATCACCGCATCATTATCATGACTGATGCTGATGTTGACGGTGCTCATATTCGCTGCTTGCTTTTGACGTTCTTCTATCGCTATATGCCTGAATTGATTACGCGCGGCTACATCTACATCGCTCAGCCTCCTTTGTATGGCTTGAAGAAAAAGGGCGGCAAAAAGCTTGAATATATCTTTAATGATCAAGCGCTCCAAGAACGCCTCGCAGAAATTCCTGATCGCGATAGTATTTCACTTCAGCGCTACAAGGGTCTTGGCGAAATGGATCCCGAACAGCTTTGGGAAACTACTATGGAACCTTCAAAGCGCACTATGCTTCAGGTAAGTATTGAAGATGCTGCCGAAGCGGAACGCGTGGTAAGTGAATTAATGGGTGATCAGGTAGAACCTCGTAAAGACTTCATCCAAAAGCATGCACATGATGTTCGCTTCCTTGACTTCTAGAAAGGATTAATTTCGTGGCTGAAAAGAAAGATGAGGGAATGGATTTAACCGGATCCACTATCCTTCCAGCTGAACTCAGTAAGGAAATGAGAACTTCCTTTCTTGAGTATTCAATGAGTGTTATCGTATCGCGTGCACTTCCTGATGTTCGTGACGGATTAAAGCCTGTTCATCGTCGTATTTTGTATGCGATGAACGAAAGTGGTATTACCCCTAAGCGCCCCCATGCGAAGTCCGCACGTACGGTTGGCGACGTAATTGGTAAATATCATCCGCATGGTGATATAGCAGTATATGACACCATGGTTCGCTTGGCGCAACCTTTCTCCATGCGCGTTACCTTAGTTGATGGTCATGGTAACTTTGGTTCAATCGACGGTGACTCGGCTGCTGCTATGCGTTATACCGAAGCGCGTCTTGATAAACCCGCCATGGAACTTCTGCGTGATCTTGATAAGGAAACGGTAGATTTCCAACCGAACTACGACGAAAGTTTGCAAGAGCCGGTGGTTTTGCCTGCTCGTTTCCCGAACCTTTTAGTTAATGGTTCTTCAGGTATTGCGGTAGGTATGGCAACTAATATTCCTCCTCATAATTTAGGGGAGGCCATTGATGCTACCTGCGTTATGCTGGATAACCCTGATTGCACGGTTGATGATCTTTTGGCAGTAATGCCTGGTCCTGACTTCCCTACGGGCGGCATTATTATGGGTCGCAAGGGTATTCGTGAAGCATACGAAACCGGTCGTGGCAGCTTAACGATTCGTTCCACCTGTCGCATTGAAGAAGGAAAGAACGGAAAGAAATCTATCGTTGTTTCCGAAATTCCTTATCAGGTAAATCGTACTAAGCTTTTAGAAAAGATTGCTGACCTTATTAGGGATAAGAAGCTTCCAGAAATTTCGAACGTTCACGACGGTGCTGACCGTCATGGTATCGATATTATTATCGACTTAAAACAGAATGCTATTCCTCAGGTAGTGCTTAATAAGCTCTATAAGCACACACAATTGCAAATGGGCTTCGGTTGTAATATGGTTGCCCTGGTTAATGGTGTTCCTCGTACGCTTTCCCTAAAGGAAATGCTTCATTACTACATTCTTCACCAAGAAGAAGTAGTGGAGCGTCGTACGCGCTATGATTTGGCGAAGGCTGAAGCTCGTGCCCATATCTTGGAAGGCTTCGTTATTGCGCTGGATAATATCGATGAAGTAATTCGTATTATTCGCGCTTCCAAAACTGATGCTGAAGCTAAAGCTTCCTTGATGGAATCGTTCTCGCTATCTGAAAAACAAAGCGAAGCAATTCTCGAAATGAAGTTGCGCCGTTTAACCGGTTTGGAACGAGAAAAGATTGAGCAGGAATTAGCCGAACTTCGTGAAAAGATTGAATACTATAAGCGTGTGTTGTCTGACAAGGGATTACTGAAGCAAATTATTAAAGACGAGCTGCTTGAGATTAAGGAAAAATACAACTCCAAGCGTTTAACTAAGATTACCGATGAAGTTAAAGAGCTTGATGTTGAAGACCTTATCGCTGAAGAAGAAGTTGCGGTAACGGTAACTAAAGCCGGCTACGTTAAGCGCCTGCCAGTTGCTACTTATCGTCAGCAGAAGCGCGGCGGTAAAGGTATGCAAGGGGTTAACTTAAAGGAAAGCGACTTTGTTGAGCATCTCTTTATTTCTTCAACCCATGCCTATATGTTGTTCTTCTCTTCGTTAGGTAAGGTATACCGCTTAAAGGCATATGAAATTCCGGAAGCTTCCCGCCATGCGCGTGGCACTGCTATCGTGAATTTACTTCCTTTGGAAAAGGGAGAAACTATTGCGGCTGTTATCGCTACAAAAGATTTCCCTGAAGATGAATACCTTATGTTTGCAACGGCTTCCGGTATGGTTAAGAAAACTTCCATGAAGCTTTATGATCGTACCCGTCGTGATGGTTTGATTGCTATTAACTTAAAGGAAAATGACAAACTTATTTCCGTTAAGCGTGTTGCTGAAGGTGAAAAAGTAGTCATGGTATCTTCTGCGGGCAAAGCTATTATGTGGGATGAATCAGAAGTTCGTGCCATGGGTCGCGACACCATGGGTGTACGCGGTATGACTGTTAACGCCGACGCCCGTGTACTTGGCATGGAAATTGCTCATGAAGGAAGCGATTTGTTCGTTATTACTGAACTGGGCTATGGTAAGCGCACTCCAATTTCTGAATATCCCGAGCATCATCGCGGTGGACAGGGTGTTTATACCATTACTATGACGCCAAAAAAGGGTCTTTTAGCAGCAATGAAAATTGTTGACCCTGAAGATGAAATTATGATTATTACTGAAGAAGGCGTAGTAGTTCGCACGGCAGTTTCAGGGGTGTCGGAACTTGGTCGTTCGACCCAGGGTGTTCATGTGATGAACGTAGCTGACAAAGATAAAGTAACAGCGGTTGCTATTGCTACGTCAAATGAAAAGAAAACCGCAAAACATACGGCTTCTAAAGATCAGATGAACTTACTTGATCAAGAATAAGCGCTGATCACATAAGGGTGTTTTACGTGAAACAGGTAGGAGATAGCATCTCTTACCTGTTTCTTTTTTTTGTTTAGGAATTTTTATTAAATGATGTTTTGGGGCTTCATTGAAGAAATAATCGTCTCTTAAGAAGTCAGTAAGTAGAGATATTCAGGCTAGCTTCGCTTTTTTGTAGTTCTTCAATAAAACTAAGAGCGTAGCGCAAATAGCGCACAATAAATTTTTCTATCCCTATCTTTATTTGAGCTAATCAGGGGCTACGCTTTTAAAGTTTTATTTACGAACTACGCTCAGGATAGCCTGAATATCTCTACTTACTGACTTCTTAAATAAGGCATCATTCATTAAGAAAATCTTCTGGGTTTAAATTTGAAACAAACTCATGGAATTCTTTCAAATCTTCTTCTTCGTTTTGTGAATTCAGTTTGTAAGGAAAAGAAGCTTTTTCATACACTTTTTCCATTACATAAATGTGGGCATCTTGCTTCAGGGCAAGGGCAATAGCATCGCTTGGTCGAGCATCAAGTTCTATAAGGTGGCCATGCTGACGTAATGTAAGTGTGGCGTAAAAAGTGGACGCTTTAACGTCAGTAATTAATACGTGGTCTACATAAGCATCAAGACTTGCTATTGCATTGATGAATAAATCATGTGTAAGCGGTCGCGGAAGCCTAATATCCTCAAGTGCCAAACCGATTTGTGCGGCTTCGGGTAAACCTATCCAGATAGGAATAAAGCGATGATCCACTTCGAGCTTATTATCTTGAATTGCGCTTAGCACCAAAATAGATGGGCTTGCATCTTGGGACATAAGAAGAGTTTGCACGCGAACGGGAATCATAGAAGCCTCGCTTTGAAGATTTGAACATGTTTTAAGCATATCACTCAAATTTATTTTAGAAAGAAAAACAAACGCCTATCTGCGTATTTAAAATTTACGAAAAGAAATTTCAAAAAAATTGAAAATTTTGCTTGACCGAATAGGAGCAAGGTAGTAAATTAATCGAGCGCGATTTTTCGGGCCCATAGCTCAGCTGGTTAGAGCGCACGCCTGATAAGCGTGAGGTCAGCAGTTCAAGTCTGCTTGGGCCCACCATTATTTTACGGATAAGCGCTTCACCGTGAGCCGAGTTAGCCGATGAAGCGCTTATTATAGAAGATCGCACATATGGGGCATTAGCTCAGCTGGGAGAGCGCGGGCTTTGCAAGCCTGAGGTCAGGGGTTCGATCCCCCTATGCTCCACCAAGGATTCTACGCCGGTCTTAACAGACCGGCGTTTTTTCGTTTGAGACGCAATGACACTGCGAAGGATAGTAATGGCTTAACTGGCGCTCCAGAATTTACTCACGTACCAAAGTACGCTTCGCAAATCCTTCACGCCATTTAATCTCATTACTATCCTTCTCGTTGTTATGCACTTGTACTCAATTTTTTTTTAAAAATGTTACTTGTGCTTAGCTTATAGAATTAACAACAGCAAGTTCTATCCAATAAATAGAGCTTACAAAAACGCTTATCAAGTAGTTGATGGTTTCGCTTGAGAAAGAAGAAACTTTATGAAGCAAGAAAATATTCGTAACGTAGCTATTATCGCGCATGTTGACCATGGTAAAACCACCTTGGTTGACCGTCTGCTTTATACCGCAGGGGTTTTCCGCGAAAACCAAGAAGTAGCAGAGCGTGTTCTTGACTCAAATGATCAGGAACGCGAACGTGGTATTACTATTCTTTCAAAGAATATTTCCATCACTTACAAAGACGTAAAAATCAACGTTATCGACACGCCCGGCCATGCCGACTTTGGTGGTGAAGTAGAACGCGTATTGAACATGGCTGACGGTGCTCTTCTTATTGTTGACGCCTTCGAAGGTCCTATGCCACAAACGCGTTTCGTACTAGAGAAGGCACTTTCTCTTGGACTTCGTATCGTTGTGGTAATCAACAAGATTGACCGTCCAGGATCCCGTCCTGAAGAAGTGGTTGATGAAGTATTTGACCTTATGGTGGAATTAAACGCTTCTGATGAGCAGCTTGATTTTCCTATCATTTATGCGAGTGCGGTTAATGGGTATGCACGCTATGAAGTAGACGATGACAACATGAATATGGTGCCTTTATTGGAAACTATCCTTAAAGAAGTACCTGCTCCTGATTGTGAGCCCAATGGCCCTGTTGCGCTACAAATTTGTACGGTAGACCATTCTAGCTTTGTTGGCCGTATTGGTGTAGGCCGTCTTCATTCTGGCACCATGCATAAAAATGAACCGGTGCTCGTTATTAAAAACGATGGCACGCGCTACAACACGCTTATTAAGCAAGTATTTACCTTCGAAGAACTGGGCAAAAAAGAAGTACCCGAAGCTAGTGCTGGTGACATCATTGCAGTAGTTGGTATTGAAGATGCCGATATTGGTGATATGGTAACCAACCGTGAAACCCCTGTTATTCTTGACCCTATTGAGGTTGAAGAACCTACTATGGCGGTAGTGTTTGAAGCTTCTACTTCACCTTTAGTAGGACGCGAAGGTGAAATCGTTCAAGCACGTCAATTAAAAGAGCGCTTGTTCCGTGAAGCGGAATCGAACATTTCTATGCGTATTACCGAACTGGAAGATAAATCCGGTATCGAAGTAGCTGGTCGTGGTGTACTTCATTTGTCAGTTCTTATGGAAACCATGCGCCGTGAAGGCTACGAATTCCAGGTAGGTCGTCCACGCGTCATTATTAAGACGGATGCAAATGGCAACAAGATGGAGCCAATCGAGGAGGCTACCGTAGATACCCCCAGCGAATACGCAGGCAAATGTATCGAAGTCTTCGGTACCGCAGGTGGCGAAATGACAGACATGTTCCAGCGTGGGGAACAAACACACTTAGTATTCAAGATTCCTTCACGTGGCACTATGGGCTTGCGTACCAAACTTCTTAACGTGTCGCACGGTGAAGCTACCATGTTTCATCACTTCAGTGAATATGGTCCTTATCGTGGCGAATTTAGTGGCCGTAAAAATGGTTGTATGATTGCTATGGCAACCGAAAAATCCGTTGCCTATGCGCTTGATACCTTACAGCAACGCGGTCGTTTATTTATCGGTCCTGGCGAGGATTGCTATGAGGGTATGATTGTAGGTGAATCCGCAAAAGAGGGCGATATGGTAGTAAATGTTGCTAAAGCAAAGCAATTGGGTAACCAGCGCTCCGCCGGTGCTGATAAAGCTATTCAGCTTACCCCGCCCGTTACCTTCACCTTAGAAGAGGCATTGGAATATATCGAAGACGATGAATTGGTAGAAATTACACCTAAGTCTATCCGTCTTCGTAAGCGCTTACTTTCCGCAACCGATCGCCGTAAAGAAGCAAAGCACAAGGCGTAAAAATAGATTGTTCTGGGGTTACAGGCTGAAAAACCGAAGTGTACGGACAGTTCATCCCCTAGTTTATGAAGAGCTTGTGATAATACGCTCTTGAGAAATGGGCAAATTGTGCGAAAAGAATACTTATAGATGCGTTGTGCCAAAATATCGAAGAACCGCACTAACTGCGGTTCTTCGGCGTTTATAAGGTAAAGGAAAAGTAATGAAGCACAAAGCTCTACTTCGTAAGGTATCTATTATTGGTGTTTCCGCGGCATGCTGTTTTGCCCTTGTTGGGTGCGGTGGCACGAATTATGGATACACCGGAGGCGTTGCAGCAACCGTAAATGGGTCTGAAATCGAAGAAGACACTATCACTAAGTACATTCAAGATTTTCGCACCAGTTCTGATTTAACAAGCGACCAAGACTGGGCTAATTGGATGAATGAAAATTCCCTCGATCCTTCTACAGTACGTAGTCAGGTAATTGATTACTACACCGAAGTTGAACTGAAAAAACAAGCATGCGATGAAAAAGGAATTACTATTGATCAGTCTAAGGTAGACGACCAAATTAATTCCATGAAGGCAACGTATTCCAGCGATGAAGAGTTTGAAAATGCCCTTAATTCTGCGGGAATTACCGAAGATTCTTATCGTCAAGCTATCGAAGAGGGTCTTCGTGATGAGGCGTTAATGGAAAACGTTGCAGGTGATTCTGCTACGGCTGATGATTCTCAAGTATTAGAAATGCTTAACACCTACTACACCATGTTCGATGGGGCAAAGCGTTCTTCTCATATTTTGTTCTCTTCCGATGACGAAGCAACTGCTCAAGAGGTATTGGATCAAATTAACGCAGGTACGCTCGATTTTGCCGATGCTGCCAAGCAATATTCAACCGATACTGCTTCTGCTGAAAACGGCGGCGATGTAGGCTGGGATGCAATTAATACGTTTGTGGAACCTTATACAACTGCTTTAAGTGAGCTTTCTAAGGGTGAAGTTTCTGGGTTAGTAACCAGCGACTATGGAATCCATATTATTAAGTGCACCGATGAATTTTCTTGCGATGGTAAGGCAACTTCCTTAGATGAATATCCAAGTGAATTCGTTGACTATATTTCCGATATTGTAAAGAGCCAGAATCAATCTACCGCTTACAACGATTGGTTTAATTCCTATAAGGAGCAGGCTGATATTCAAATTAACGATATGCCTGCAGATGTACCCTACAACCTTGATATGACTCAATTTGAATCAAACGATGATAATTCCGACGGAACCACTGAGGGCACCGAAGGGGAATCATCTGACGGCACCACTGAAGAAAACACTGAGGAATCAGATAATAATTCCGGTGATGCTTCAGCGGAAGGTAACACCGATAATCAAGAAGGAACCAATGAATCGGCCTCCAATGAATCAACTGAAGGACAGTAAAAAGTTCCTTTAACTAATTTAGTTGGGTATATCTAGGGCTTCCTTGTATGATAAGGAAGCCCTATTTTTTTGGAGGATTCTTATGGCAAACGAAGATGTTTCTCTTATCACCCTGCATAACGCAATCGTGAGACGAAATGGTAAAGACATTTTATCGATTGATGACTTTGATTTAAAACAAGGTGAAAGTATTGCGCTTATTGGTCCGAATGGTGCAGGTAAATCGACGTTTATTAATCTTATTACGCGTGAGGTATTCCCTTTATATCGCGACCATCCTCCCGTTTTATTCAAGGGTAAATCTTTGGTAACGCTCCAAGAAATTAAACAATGTTTAGGGGTAGTATCAGCCACAATGCAGAACCAAATAACCGTACACCTTCCTGTATTTGAGGTGGTGTATGGTGGTTTGTTGGGTTCTTTAGGAGTACCTCGTCAGTATTCGATGAATGAAGAAGGCAAAGCTAAGGTTGCAAAAACGTTAGAGTTTTTAGGTATTACCCATTTGGCGGATCGTGATGTAATGACGCTATCTTCTGGTCAAGCGCGCCGTGTATTAATTGCGCGTGCGTTGGTACATGATCCTGAAGTGTTGGTTCTTGACGAGCCTACGACTGGTCTTGATCCAGAAGGCATGTATTACGTTCGTAAAACTATGCGTGATTTAACAGCGGCAGGAAAAGCAATTATTTTAGTTACTCATTATCCGGAAGATATTATTCCGGAAATAAAACGTGTAGTTATGATTAAAGACGGCAAACTTTTTGCCGATAAACCTAAAGAGGAAGCACTTACCACTGAATGTGTTTCAGAATTATTTGAGGTACCTTTAAGAATATTGTCACAAGATGGCTATTATTCTCTTGTTACCGAGTACTAGTTTGGTGTATACTGCCATCTTGCACGTGCAAATAGTACGGCAAATCAGTTGGAGAGATGTCCGAGTCTGGCTGAAGGAGCACGATTGGAAATCGTGTGTGCGCCAAAAGCGTACCTGGGGTTCGAATCCCCATCTCTCCGCCACGTATCCAGCTCCTCGAAAGAGGAGCTTTTTTTAATAGGTAATTATCTCGAATCAATGTTATGGGGATTCGAACCCGAGAGGGGCAAACAGTCCTGTGGACTGTTTGCGGCCGAAGACGTTAGTCTGAGGTCTACAAAACTTTACTTTGTAAAGTTTTGGATATCCCCATCTCTCCGCCACGTATTCAGCTCCTCGAAAGAGGAGCTTTTTTGTTTTACTTGAAAAAACTTTGCCTAACTCTCTGAATGCGCTACACTAACGTAGCTCTTGAAAAGGGTAAAATTACATAGTTTGGAAGGATGGCAGAGCGGCTGAATGCGGCGGTCTCGAAAACCGTTTTACCGGTACTCCCGGTAACGAGGGTTCAAATCCCTCTCCTTCCGCCAGAAATTTTCATGACCTCGATGCGCTTCGGGGTCATTTTTATATTGAAGCGGGTAATAAGAACCATTGCTCGGAGAAGGACGAGCAATATAAAGAGCTCGTGTTACACTGCAAAACAAAACTGATAACTAAAAAAAGAATTACAGAAAGGATTTTCCATGGCCGAACGTATGGTAGATCCCGAGGCAAAAGCCCCTGAAGAGGATATTGATGATGTATTAAAAACGGTTATCCGTGCGGTACTTGATGAAGCGGTAACCAAAATGGAAGCCGGAGAAGATGTAGTTCCTTTTACTGGTTTAGCGGTGAAAGAAAACTTATTTATTGAAACCCATCCCGCAGATGATGTTGAAGAATGCTTCCTAGCAGCCCGTCGCGAAGTGGAAGGAGCTCGTGGTGCTACTGCATATGCTTTCTGCTATGACGGTTACATTGAAACCGAAGATGGTATGAAAGATGCTCTTATTGCTGAAGGCGGTCTTCCTGGCGAAGAGCAGGCATACGCCTTCGGTTATTTATACGATGAAAATGGCATCAATAAAGATATTACCTATATTGGTCCTGCTCCAAACTTTATGGAGAACCTCAAACTTGAGCTTGATATGGAAGGCACACTTGACCCTATGGCTGAAGTGGCGGGGGAAGAAGAAGTGAATGAAGAACAGGTAGAAGCGCTGGCTGAAAAACTAGGAAAAGCTGCTCAAGAAGAAGAGCAGAAAGCTAAAGAATAATAAAGCCTCTATATCAAAAACAATTTCAGAAAGGGTATCGAAGCGCTTCGATACCCTTTTTATATGAGAAACATGGTTCTTTTTTATGAGATTCATGATAGATTGCAGCGCTACTATAAAAGAAAACTAATCAGCGGAAAAGAAGGGCAGAATTGAGAACATAGGGGATTTTTCAAAATCCTTGTCAAAAAATGACAAAAAAGAGGAACAGTAGTTTGGCAGGTTTAGGGTAAATCTAAAAGGTAATGTGTATAAACCGTGAGTTCGTATGAAAAGGTAATTGCGAAGATATAAGCAGTTTGTTACTATGGTTCGGCTATTCCTGCTTCGGGCGTGCCTTCAAATCCCGAAGCCGTAAGTCCAGAGGAGGTGAACTGATGAAGGCTTATGAACTCTTGTATTTTGTAGCTCCGTCGATCGACGAAGAATCCCGTATCGCAGTTATGAAACGTATCGAGACCGCCCTCGCAGAAGGTAACGGTGTTGTAGATAACGTAGACAATTGGGGTAAGCGAAAGCTCGCTTATGAAATCAATGGTCTGACTGACGGTGATTACACCCTTATCGATTTCCATGCTGAGCCTGCTAACATTGCAGAGCTCGACCGCGTTCTTCGCATCACCGATGCTGTTGAGCGTCATATGATCGTTGCTCGTCCCGACCGTGACTAGTATTAATACGTAATTTGGAAATCAAAAGGCGAACGAATTGGTTCGTAGCATGAGAGAGGTTCAAAATGAGCATCAATCGCGTAACAATCACCGGCAATCTTACTCGTGATCCCGATTTGCGTTCAACTGCAGGGGGAATGCCTGTTTTGGGTTTCGGCGTTGCTGTAAATGATCGTCGTAAGAATCAGCAAACAGGCGAATGGGAAGATTATCCCAACTTTATTGATTGCACTATGTTTGGTGCTCGTGCTCAGTCAATTTCTCGCTTCCTTTCAAAGGGAAGCAAGGTTGCCATTGAAGGAAAACTTCGTTGGAGCCAGTGGGAACGCGATGGGCAAAAGCGCAGCAAAATCGAAGTTATTGTTGATGAAATAGAATTTATGTCTGCTCGTAACGATAACTCTATGCAGCGCAACACTATGAATGCTCCTATGGCTGCTTCTGCTCCTGCAGCAGCGCCAATGGCGGCACCCGTAGTTGATGCCTCCGTATACGATACCGACATTCCGTTCTAATCATTCGAAAGAGGTTTACATGTCTGACTACACAAAGCAGCCTCGTCGAAAGTACTGCCAGTTCTGCAAGGATCACGCAGAATATGTAGATTACAAAGACACTCAGATGCTGCGTAAGTATGTTACTGATCGTGGGAAGATTAAGCCCCGTCGTGTTACGGGCGCTTGCACCCAGCACCAGCGCGATATTGCTAACGCCGTAAAGCGCGCACGCGAAATGGCTCTTATGCCTTATGCTGTGCCTGCTGTAAGCGGCCGCGGTGATCGCCGTAATCGCTAAGAGGAGGATGAAATGAAAGTAATCCTTTTAGCTGAAGTTAAAGGCAAGGGCGGCGAAGGCGACGTAGTAGAAGTTGCTAACGGCTTTGCTAACAACTATTTATTCCCTAAGAAATTAGCAGTAGCTGCTACTAAGGGTAACTTAAAGCAGCTCGAGCAGCGCAAGCACAACATTGCAACGCGTGAAGAAAACCGTATCGCTGAAGCTAACAAGACCAAGGAAACCCTTGATGCTCTTACCGTTAAGGTTGAGGCTCGTGTTGGCGAAGAAGGCGTTCTCTTCGGTTCCGTAACTGCTCAGATGATTGCAGATGCAATTAAGGCACAGGCTGATCTCGATATCGATCGTCGCCGTGTTGAAATTAAGTCTGCTATTAAGTCTGCAGGTACTCACGAAGTAGCTATCGCTTTGTATCGTGACATTAAGGCTAACCTGACCATCATGGTTGGCGATGCAGACACCTTTGCTGCTGCTGAAGCAGCTGAGGCACCTGCAGAAGCAGAAGCTGAAGAAACCGCTGCAACGGAAGAAGCTGCAGAGTAGTTTTTAGTACTACTAAGCTGTGTGCTTTTACTGAAACACATTAAAAGGTCGCTTAGTTTAACTAGGCGACCTTTTTGTATAATTGCTTAATCTAAGCATTACTAAGGGATGGAATAATCGTGCCAGATTCTCAGAACACTACCACTTCAGATATCAATAAAGCATTTCCTCAAAATATAGAAGCGGAACAAACCGTACTTGCGGCGTGCTTGCTGTCTACAGGGGTATTTGAAGAAGTTTCTCTTAAGTTGAAGCCGGAAAGTTTTTTCCGTCCTGCGCACCGCATTATTTTCGAAACCATGCGCGAAATGAATTCGCGTTCCATTCCTATTGATGTAATTTCGGTATCCGACCACCTTAAAGCAAGCGGTCAACTAGAAGCGATTGGCGGCCAGTCATATTTGCTGGAACTTGCCGACAATACCTTTGCTTTTACCAGTTGGCAATATCATGCAGAAATTGTAGCCCGCGATGCTATGCGTCGTGAACTTTTGCGCGCCTCAGCGCAAATTACTTCTCTTGCCTATGATTCTCCTGCTGATCCCAAAGAATTGGTATCGCAGGCTGAAGCGGCCTTGTTTAACGTAACGGAACAAACGGTAAGTTCAACGTTTAAAGATATTCAAACCTTGGTTATTGAAGCGAACGATGAAATTGCCGAAATGGCAAACCGTGCAGGAACCATGCAAGGTGTGCCTACCGGGTTTACCGATGTGGATAAACTGTTCTGTGGTTTGCGTGGCGGTGACCTTATTATTTTGGCGGCACGTCCTGCGGTAGGCAAAACATCCTTTGCTATGAACCTTGCTACCAATGCGGCAAAACTAGGTTCAACGGTTGCGCTTTTTAGTTTGGAAATGTCTTCAGTGCAAATTACTCAGCGTGTTTTGGCAGCAGAAGCGGGTATGAGCTTGTCGCGATTGCGTGGCGGCATGTTGCAAGATAGCGACTGGAGTGAATTGGTACGTGTTTCGGCGGAGCTTTCCCAGTACGATTTGTATGTAGACGATTCTCCTTCGCTTTCTATTGTGGAGCTGCGTACTAAAGCGCGCCGTATGATGCGTAACAAAAAGCAGGGACTTATTATTGTTGACTATCTGCAGTTAATGCAGCCTGTTATTCCTCATCCCAATAATCGCGCAGTTGAAGTTGCGGAAATTTCTCGTGGTTTAAAAGTGCTTGCCAAAGAATTGAACGTGCCTATTTTGGCTTTGTCGCAGCTATCTCGTGGTGTGGAAACCCGTACCGATAAACGTCCGATGCTTTCCGACTTACGTGAATCGGGTTCTATCGAACAGGACGCGGACATTGTTATGTTTCTTGATCGAAGTACCTCGGAAGCTGAAGCGGAATCCGATAAGCGTCCCGATTGGGGTATGGCGGAACTTATTGTGGCAAAGCACCGTAATGGTCCTACGCGCGATATTCCTCTTACCTTTATTCCAGAATTTACTAAATTTACTAACCACTTTGACGATTCAGGATATTAATTCGCGTTACACTTTTGCGTATGGAATCGGTAACGTTCATACATGCAGCGGATCTTCATTTAGGAGCCCCCTTTAAGGGACTACGTTCCCTTGCGCCCGATTGGGCAGAAGTACTGTTGCAAGCTATACCAGAAGCTTTCCGTAAGTTGGTTTCAACTGCAATTGCTGAACAGGTTGATTTTGTAGTTATTGCAGGGGATGTGTTTGATAATTCTCATCCTTCGTATGCGGATTTTTCACTTTTTATTCAAGGGCTAAAGCAGCTTGATGAGGCGGGTATTCCAGTTTATCTGGTAACCGGTAATCACGATCCTTACATTTCGTGGGATAATGCGTTTGCTACCTTACCCGCCAACACTCAAGTATTAGGGGCAACTAAACCGGAATTTACGTGTTACACGCGTGATAATAAACCTGTAGCTTTAATTGGCGGCCGGGGTTATTACACGCAATCATGGCCCCGCGAAGAGGATATCTCTGAGGGTATTTCACGTGAAACAGCCCGTGCTGAACTGGGAATATATGCTCCTTTTATGATTGGTATTCTTCATACGGGCTTAGATATTGATCTTACACGCTCACCGGTAAACCCAAAAAAGCTCCTTAAGCGCGATGTGGACTATTGGGCGTGTGGACATGTGCATCAGCCTCGCGTTCTTCCTTCGAAAGACGATCCTCGTATTGGGTATTCGGGGTGCCCTCAAGGGAGAGACATGAAAGAAGTGGGAGAACATGGCATCTTTAAGGTGACGCTTACTTCAGAATCGAAACATATTACCCGCAACGTTGAATTTATTCCTACGGCAAAAGTAGCCTGGCAACGCCTTACTTTGGATATTTCTGATTGTTCTACGATTGCCGATATTGAAGAAAAAATTATCAGTGCTGAATTTGCGCAAAACGCTCAAACAAGGGCTCAGCGGATGATCTTCCGTATCGCTCTTACGGGCCGCACCACCCTGCATACAGAATTGAATCCGGGAGTATTGGGTGATATTCGAAAGATTTTAAACGACGGATATCCTTTCTTTTATGTGGATGCATTGCTTAATAAAACACTACCCTGTGTGAGCTATAAAACGCTTCGAAAAGAAGGATTATTCCCTGCGGTATATCTGGGAACAATGAATGATTGCCGCAATGAAAAAGATACGGTGTTGCTTGATTTGGAAAAGCAATTTTATCAACGAGATTTATCGCTTCCCAGTTCTTTGGAAACAAAATATGACGAGCTTTGTAGTGAGGCTGAAACACTGGTACTTGATTTACTGGGACGGGATGATTTGTAATGGCGAAAAAAGCACTTGAAAAAATAAAGCCATCTCGTTCTAAAAAAAGTCAGGATGTTTTAGAGAACAAAGCAGCCGACAAAGCAAAAACGACAGGCTCTCAATTTTTCCTTGAGCATATAAAAATGACCAGCTTTGGGAAGTTTGCCAACCTTATTGTGGGACCGTTTGGTCCTGGTATGAATGTAGTATTCGGACCAAACGAAGCAGGTAAAACTACCTTAAACGAACTGGTAAAGGGAGTATTGTTTGGTTGGCCTGCCGCTCGTGGTGAAGCCAATCCCTATCGACCAGAAAATGCCGAACGATCAGGAAGTCTCTTTTTTAGGGATTCTTCATCAGATGAAGTTACTGAACTTAAGCGAATTAAGAATTCTGATGAACTAAATCCTCCCGCACCCTTACTGACTAATATCGATCGAGAAACGTACGAAACCATGTTTTCGCTTACCAGCGATGAACTGTTGCGACTCGATAGGCATAGTGATATTACAGCACGACTTTTAACTGCAGGATCGGGTACTTCGTCTTCTCCGGCACACGCTTTAGAAGAAATAAACAATCGCATCAAAGCGCTGACGTCACGTTCTGCGCAAGTTCCGAACGCTATCGGCAATTTAAAAGCTGAACAGATACATGTTAGACAGCAGGTGAATGAAGGTAGGAAAGAAGCAGATGCCCTACGAGAAGAGGAGCAGCTCCTAGCTTCGCTTCGTCCGCGTAAAGAAATGATGCAAGATACGCAAGAACGTTTAAATAAAGAAATAGAAGAACTTAACCAGGCAGCCGCGCATATTTCTTCTCTTGATGCACGAATTACCTCACTGCAGCAGGAGCACGACGAAGCGCTCCAAGAAAATTCTGCAGCAAATACTGCAGGTGCAGCAACACCTGATGATGACATAGCTGAGTTGCTTACGCTCACTCAAGCAGAAGAATATCAACTTCGAGATACCTTGGATGAATTCGATGAGCGTCGTGCGAAGTTAGAACATGGCGTTGATAAAGCTCGTGAAGCTCTTAATGCTTCGCAGGCCGATTTTGAATTCCATATGGAAGAGGGCAGGCTTCAACAAAACTATACCCGTGCAAAAAAGCAACGCTGGGTGCAGCTTGCTTTTGCTGTGGCGGTTCCTGTTTTAATGGCGCTGATCGGCTTATACATTATTGATCTTGCCCGTAAAACCACCGGAGCAACCTATTTCATGGTGGGAGTAGTATTGGTATTGGTGGCTCTTCTTCTTGCTGCAGTGGGTATTGCCATCAGTATGCGCCCAACAAGAACTGAAGAAGAATGGGAAGACGATCGCGCGAAAAAAGAATGGGTAATGCAACAAGATACTAAAACCCTTGAAGTGTGCGAGCGCCAAACCAAGGAATATGCGGCGGAAATTACCTCGTTTTTGGATGAACACGGCTTATCAGCCGCTTTGGGGTCAACGCGCCGTGCTCGACGGTTGCTTGACCAAGCAAAAGAATATCGTTCAGCGTGTGATTTAGCAGCACAAGCAAAAAAAGCGCATATGGTTCATCTTTCATCGCTTGCTCGTGATATCAAAAAAGCGCAGCAAGACAGACAGGAAGTGTGTCTGGCTATAGGTCTTGATGCGCAAGCCGAAGTTGCCGATGTGGAGCAACTTATTAAACGTAAATCGGAAGAGCGCAGTAAAACAGCACTTTTAATAGGGGAAACCGAACGTCAAATTGGAGAAATTACTGAACGTCTTCATTCAGCTCGTAAAAATAATTCATTTGATGAAATGAAGTTTCAGAGTGAAACCATAGAAGCACGTTTAAAGGATTCTTATCGGGATTTAGCAGTACTTCTTTTAGCTAAGCGAACCTTGGAAGAAGCTATAGCTCAATGGGAGAAAAAAAGTCAGCCTGAAGTGTATCGCTGTGCATCTCGTTTGCTTTCCCAGATGACCGATGGTTTGTGGCAAACGGTACGAATGAACGCCCAGGGCGATATTGAAGTGGTGGATGCTATCAAGACCACTCGTCCTCCCCAGTTGCTCTCTTTGGGTACCAGGCAGCAGCTCTATCTCAGTTTACGTATTGCACTGTTGATGACGGCAGAAAATGTTGGCCGTGGTCTTCCTATTATGTGTGATGACATTTTGGTAAATTTCGATGATACTCGTCGTATTCAGGCAGTGCGTGCCCTGTTGGAGTTGGCACAGAAACGCCAAGTTATTCTTTTTACGTGCCATAAAGACATTGCAACCTTGGTTTGCGAAGCTGATTCAAACTCTAAATTGATTGAACTGTAGTATTATTCCTGTGTTAGTTAGGTTTTAACGTGCGTTATCGCGTAAAATCTAACTTTGTGCAAGCGTTAGATTTGCGCTTTGCAGGTATTAATAAAACATCGAAAGGACCTTACATGCCAAGCACGGTTCTCCTTGGCGCTCAATGGGGCGACGAGGGAAAAGGCAAAATCACTGACCTTATTTCGAGTGATTATGATTATGTTGTTCGCTATCAGGGAGGAAATAACGCCGGGCATACGGTAATTCATGGCGATACCAAGCTTGCGTTGCATCTTATTCCTTCAGGCGTAATGTATGACCACATTACGCCCGTTATTGGAAACGGTTGCGTTATTGATCCTAAAGTTCTTGTTGAAGAAATGAAGATGCTCGAAGATTCAGGTTTTCCTTGCGATCGTCTTCGTATTTCTTGCGATGCTCACATCATCATGCCTTACCACATTGATTTAGACGGAGCATCGGAACGTCATCTTGGTAAGCATAAAATTGGTACTACCAATCGTGGTATTGGTCCTGCTTACGAAGATAAGTTTGCACGAAATGGCATCCGTGTTCAGGATTTGCTGGATGAAAAAATCTTCCGTGAAAAGCTTGAAGCTGCCTTGGCTATTAAAAACCAAGTTCTTACTAAGATTTACAATCTGAAGCCTTATACGGTTGATCAGATTTGCGAAATGTATCTGCCTTATGCAGAGGTAATGCGCAAGCATATGGCAGAAACAACTCAGATGTTAAACGCCGCACTTCGTGAAAACAAAAACATTTTGTTCGAAGGCGCACAGGGAACCATGCTCGACATTGACCATGGCACCTATCCTTTCGTTACTTCGTCTTCTTGTTGCGCGGGTGGCGCACCTACTGGTTCTGGTGTAGGACCTAAGGCAATCGATAAGGTTTTGGGTATTGCAAAAGCCTACATTACGCGCGTTGGTTCTGGTCCTTTCCCTACTGAACTTCACGATGAAACGGCCGAGCTGCTTTGTAAGGTAGGCGGCGAATACGGCGTTACCACAGGACGCAAACGTCGTTGCGGTTGGTTTGACGCGGTGCAGGCTCGCTATGCTGTAGAAGTTAATTCCATGACTGATATGGCACTTACCAAGCTTGATGTTCTTTCCTGTGTACCAACCATTAAGGTGTGCGTAGGTTACGAAGCCGATGGTGTTCGCTACGACTACTTCCCTATGCAGCATTCGGTTATCTATCCGAAGAATGTAACGCCTATTTATGAAGAACTTCCTGGCTGGGAAGGTATTGATATTTCTGATTGCAAGAAATTTGAAGACTTGCCTGCAAATGCTCAGCGTTATGTTACGTATCTTGAAGAAGTTACGGGCGTTCATGCTTCCCTTATTGCCGTTGGTCCTGATAGAAATCAGACTATTTTTAATGGTTGGGAAAGCCGCTAACGTGCAAAGAAGCAAAAAATGACACAACAAGCACCTTCGCAGGACTTCTGTGGAGGTGCTTTGCGTTGAGGGCGATAAAATAAGCCGTACATATTCGCTATAAAGTAAACTATAAACACTTTAACTAAGGGCGCTTGATGCCCGGTGAGTGAAAGGTAAAACAGTGAACATTCTTGTTCTTGGTGGCGGTGGCCGCGAACATGCTATCGCTTGGGCGTTGTCCCAGTCTCCTCGTTGTGATCAGCTCTATGTTGCTCCTGGTAATGGCGGAACTGCTTCGATTGCTCAGAATGTAAAAACTCTTGATGCTGAAGATGGTGAAGCGGTACTTGCGTTTGCAAAGGATCATGAAATTGGTCTTGTAGTAGTGGGTCCCGAAGCGCCTCTCGTAGTAGGTGTTGCTGATATTGTTCGCGCAGGTGGAATTCCTGTTTTCGGCCCTGATGCACAAGGTGCTCAGCTTGAAGGCTCTAAAACGTATTCCAAAGAATTTATGGAAGCCAATGGTATCCCAACAGCGCGTTATGCAAGTTTCACCAATGCTGCAGATGCGCGTGCATACTGCGAAGAACTCGGCGCTCCTTTAGTGGTAAAAGCTGATGGTCTGGCAGCAGGTAAAGGCGTTATTGTGGCTGAAACACTAGAAGCCGCTCTTGATGCGGTAGATAGTTGCTTTAGTGGCACCTTTGGTGAAGCAGGAAGCCGCGTGGTAGTAGAAGAGATGCTTACTGGTCCTGAATGTTCTTTGCTAGCTTTTGTTTCAAACGGAAAAGCATTTTGCATGGCACCAGCTCAAGACCATAAGCGAGCTTATGATGGCGATCTTGGCCCCAACACCGGTGGTATGGGTGTTTATTCTCCAGTGCCCATTGTGACTGATGAAGAAATGGCTGCAATGGTATCTGTTATGGAAACTGCAGCTGCTGCTACTGCTCAAGATCCTTTTAAAACCGACTATCGTGGATGTCTCTATGGTGGCTTCATGCTTACTCCTGAAGGACCTAAAGTACTTGAATTTAATGCACGCTTTGGTGATCCTGAAACACAAGTAGTTTTGCCTCGCCTCCAGGGTGATTTGGTGGATATTATGCTTGCGGTAGCTGAAGGGCGTCCTGAAGACATTGAGCTCTCATGGTCTAATAAATGGGCCGTAAGTGTGGTACTTGCCAGCGGCGGTTATCCCGGTTCGTATGAAAAAGGCAAGGTTATTTTAGGTGTATCTGAAGCGGAACGCTTGGATGACGTTATCGTATTTCATGCGGGTACCGCACTGAACAATGATGGCGAATTAATTACCGCGGGTGGCCGCGTACTAAATGTAGTCGCATTGGGTGATACGTTCGAAGAAGCACGTAATCGCGCTTATGAGGCATGTAATCTTATCAAGTTTGAAGATATGCAATTCCGCAGTGATATTGGGAAACGTGCTCTTCTTGGCCGTAGCGCTTGGGATGCGTAAAAAAATTACTTGACGGATTTAAGGACTATCGGTACAATTTCGTTTCGCGTCATACATAAGACGTAACTGGTTGGGTAGCTCAGCTGGTAGAGCAGCGGATTGAAAATCCGCGTGTCGCGGGTTCAAGTCCCGCCCCGACCACCATTTACATTGTGAAGCCCCGCATATGCGGGGTTTTTTCACATAACAGGTAATTTGTGGCAAAAAATTAAGGGGATAATTCTTACATTTCTCGGGGCGCTCAAGGGCCTTTGATAAAATATCTGAAAATATGAAAGAAGGACCGATGATCGATTTTTCCATTCAGGGTATATATCCTCCTTCGCTTCAGGCACTTGTTGACGGTAAGGTAGCAAGTCGCATTCACAGCAAGGATGCAACGCTTTATAACTTTTCTGAAGAAGCACAAGCTTGTGCACAGGATTTCATGGGCTGGGCAACGCTGGCCACCAACCCTCCTTGTCCCATTGAGGAAATTCAGTCATTTGCCAATGAGATGATTAAAAAAGGCTTAAAGGCTGTGGTGTTAATTGGTCAGGGTGGATCAACTCAGGCACCTATGACTTTAACGAAGTATAACAAACCCGATTCTTCTTCTATCGCATTCAAAACGCTCGACTCGGTTTCTCCTGTTCGTGTGCGTACCATCATGTCTCAGTGCGATCCTGAACACACGCTTATTATTCAATCTTCCAAATCGGGTGGTACGATCGAACCTTCTTTGGTTATGAAGGCGGTTCGTGATGTACTGGCGGAAAGCTTGCCAGAAGAAGAAATTCCTAAGCATCTGGTAGCCATTACCGATCCTGGTTCTGATTTGGAAAAGCGTGCGCTTGAAGAAGGCTGGGCAAGGCTGTTTTTGGGCGAACCAACGGTGGGCGGTCGTTATTCGGCACTTTCGGTATTCGGTTTGGTGCCAGCAGCACTGGTTGGTATGGATATTGCTTCTCTTATTGAAAGCGCTCGCGAAGCGGAAGAAATCTGCGCTTCAGATGACCTTGATAATCCCGCTTCGAATCTGGCGGCCTTCCTGTTTGATACCTACGAACGGGGACGCGATAAATTTTCCTTATTTACACCCAAGCGCGGCCGTGTTTTAGGCTTGTGGATTGAACAGCTTGTGGCAGAAAGCCTAGGCAAAAATGGGCTTGGTATTTTACCGAATATCGAGGTTGACTCGCTGGTACTGCGCGAAGATCCAAAGGATCGTACGGTTATTACGTACAACACTAAAACCGATTTGTGGGACGACCGTCAAAACTTTAATCATGCCCTTGAATTTCTTGATCCCGCTATTCCCCAGATGCACTTTAAAGTGCTCAATGTAGAAGATTTAGCAGCACATTTTGTTATGTGGGAATACGCTATTGCTATGGTTGGCTATCTTATGAAGGTATGCCCCTTCGATCAGCCGGATGTTGCGGTAGCAAAGGCAGAGGTTTTACATATTTTGGCAGAAGGTGCCCGTGAGCCTGAATTTGTTCAAAATGGATTGGCGGATGTGCCTATTGGCAAAGTTGAGGTTCATATTTCGGAAACCCTTCGCGATAAGGTAACCGAACCGGAACTCGAAGCGGTACTGCGCGCGCTCTTTGGCAGTATTGAAGCGGGCGATTATTTCTCCTTCAACGCATTTTTGCCTTTTGCAGGTGAAGGACGTCGTGAAGCGATTGAAGAAATTCGCCATACAGTTGCTTCCCGCTACGGGGTTGCTTCCTGTTTGGAAATTGGTCCTCGTTACCTTCATTCTACTGGTCAGTTGCATAAGGGTGGTCCTAATAAGGGGGTATTCCTTATTCTTTCGGCTGATGAACCAAAAGATATAGAAGTAGATGATCCCCGCGCTAAAAGTTTAGGCGAACTGGCTAAGGCACAAGCATCGGGAGACTTTACTATTTTGTCGTCGCGTGGACGTCGTTGTGTTCATATTCATCTTCCCGATAATTCGGCGGTTTCTATTCGGGCGTTAGCTAAGGCGTTCAAGAAAGTGGTGTATGCATGAGTTGTGAGGCAGTAAAACTCACAGTAACAGGTGTCGTACAAGGGGTGGGTTTCCGCCCCTTTGTCTATCGTGAGACAATTTCTCATCATATTGCAGGTTGGGTACTGAACACTGTAGAAGGTGTTATTGTGCACGCCGAAGGTCAGACCAACGATATAGATTCTTTTATTGTGGCACTTTCCGAACAGGCTCCTGCTGCAGCTCAGGTAAAAGAAATATCTATCGAAGAAGTGCCTGTAGAGGGGTTCGAAAAATTCGAAATTCGGTTTTCAGAAGATGAAGCATCGCAAACTACCACTTTGGTGTCGCCCGATTTAGCGACCTGCGATGCATGCGTGTCAGAATTGTTTGACCCAAACAATCGCCGCTATCATTATCCCTTCATTAACTGTACCAATTGTGGTCCTCGATTTACCATCATGAGGAATTTGCCCTACGATCGCGCACAAACATCTATGACTGCTTTTACCATGTGCCCTGATTGTGAACGTGAATATCACGACCCAGCCAATCGTCGTTTTCATGCGCAACCGGATGCGTGTTTTGAATGTGGTCCTCATGTGGGATGGGCGGTGTCCGACTTATCTACTCCCCTTACTGCAAGCGATATCATGTGGGCTTATGACCGTCAGGCAAGTGATGTGGTTTTCGTACAGGCAGCACAGGCCTTGCGTGCAGGAAAAATTGTGGCAATAAAGGGTCTTGGTGGGTATCACTTAGCTTGTGATGCGCATAACGCGCAAGCTATTGCAACCTTACGTCAAAGAAAACGTCGTGAAGGTAAAGCGTTTGCGGTCATGGTGGCATCCGTTGCTGAAGCTCAGCAGTATTGCTATGTAAACGATGCTGAAAAGTATCAACTTACTTTGCCCAGCAGGCCCATTGTGTTATTGCAAAAACGCTCTGATGTACAGTTTGCCGAAGGTCTGGCTGACGCGCTTCCTGAATTGGGCATAATGCTTCCTTCAACACCGGTGCAACATCTTCTTTTGCACGAATTTGATGGCATGCTTGTTATGACATCAGGGAATATTCATGATGAACCTATCGTGACCGATGAAGAGCAGGCATTCAGCAAGCTTGGTGCGGTAGCGGATGCCTTTTTGGTTAACGACCGTGCTATTGAAGGACGTTACGACGATTCTGTTTTACGAGTACTCAATGCAGGCCGTGCAGGCTCTATCGTTCAATTTATTCGTCGTGCTCGTGGTTTTGCTCCCTTACCCTTAGAGGTTCCAGAGCCAATTTCGCAAGAGGTTGCCAAGTCAGCCCATGAAGAACAGGCAGCAGCACAAGAAAATATTCTAGAGCACGAATCCGGGCAAGACCAAGAAGCGCTTCCTGCAGAACTTCTTGCGGTTGGGCCAGAGCAAAAGAATACCTTCACCTATGTTCGTGCGGGCCAGGCTTTTGTTTCCCAACATATTGGTGATATGGAAAGTGTGGCGGTGATGGACGCCTGGCAAGAAACACGCCAGCGCTATGAACAGCTTTTTAGATTATCGCCTAAGCGCATAGTGTGTGACTATCATCCGGAATATCTCACGTCGAAGTGGGCGCACGAGCAAACACTTCCGGTTGTTCAGGTTCAACATCATCACGCTCATATTCTTTCCGTTATGGGTGAAAATAATCTTGAAGGGCCGGTCTGTGGTTTTGCTTTTGATGGTACGGGCTATGGGCTTGATGGTGCTATTTGGGGCGGGGAAGTTTTACTTTCAAATCTTACCGCGTTTGAACGTTTTGCAAACTTTGCCTATATTCCCCTTCCTGGTGGTGCTGCAGCAATTAAAAATCCTGCCCGTATTGCCTATGGGGCATTGTGGGCGTTTGATTTGCTCGATCATCCTGCAGCTAAATCCTTCATAGATGCAACACTTTCCGAATCAGATCTTCTTGAACGCATGATCGAACAGGGAATTAACACACCACAAACTTCTTCGGTAGGACGCCTGTTTGATGCTGCTTCTGCTTTGCTTGGCATCTGCGCGAAACCAAAGTATGAAGGAGAAGCGGCAATTCTTTTAGAAGCATGCGTTCATTCCTACCTTGCTGGTAACAATTCAGATTCTTTTGCGCATCGTAATGCTTGCAGTGAAGGCGAGGCGACAAAGTACACTGAAAGCGATCTAGCACAGCATGCCGAAGCCTACCGTATTGATGTGATAAAAAACGTAGCTACCGAACAGAGCAACGCAGCAAATACTTCGGTGCTTTTGCTTGATGCGGCACCTTTGTTTAAGGCGCTGCTTGACGATATGCACGCAGGCTTGCCAACTGGCTTTATTGCCCAGTGCTTCCATGATGCTTTTGTGCAAGCAATTGTTGATATGGCTGAATTGGTTCGTGCGGTATATGGTATTTCGCTTATTGCGTTAGGCGGCGGCGTATTTATGAACCGTTATCTTGCTGAACGAACCTTAATTCAACTACAGGAACAAGGCTTCACGGTGGCAATGAATAAAGACCTACCGCCGAACGATGCATCCATTTCTTATGGACAAGCTGTGCTAGGATGGCAGGCACATACCAAGGAGTGATGTGAAATGTGTTTAGCTATTCCTGCGCAGGTTAAAGCTATTAACGAAAATAATCTTGCGACGGTCGATATTTTAGGTGTTACGCGCGAAGTTGCGCTTGATTTAACCCCCAGCGCTGAAGTGGGAAGTTATGTGCTTATCCATGCGGGGTTTGCTATTGAAGTGGTAAGTGAAGAAGCTGCTCAGGAAACCTTAGATCTCATTAAGGAATTTCCCGAATTAGCCGATTTAGAGGTGGCATCATAAAAGGCGGCAGTCATGGATTTATCAGTATTTAAAGACCCCGAGCTTGCAAAGGGTCTTATTCATTCTATTCAGAAATGGGCACCTGAAAGCGCAACACTCATGGAAGTGTGCGGCACTCATACGGTAGCTATTGCTCGTAACGGTTTACGTACCATGATGCCTGAAGGTACGCGTTTGGCGTCAGGACCTGGCTGTCCTGTTTGTGTAACTTCCAACAAAGATATCGATACCGTCATTGCTCTTGCGCGTATTCCAGGGGTAAAAATTACTACCTTTGGCGATATGACTCGCGTGCCCGGTTCCACTTCCAGCCTTTTAAAGGAGCAGGCTGCCGGACGCGACATCAATATTGTGTATTCGCCTCTCGATGCCCTAAAAATTGCGCAAGAAAATCCCGAAAGTGAAGTGGTGTTTGTAGGTGTGGGGTTTGAGACTACCACTCCTTTGGTGGCTATGGCTATAAAGCGCGCTCAAGCTTTAGGGCTAAAGAATTTTAGTGTCTTCGTAGCGCATAAGAATATGCCCAATGCGCTTGAAGCTATTGTTTCCGACCCTTCTTTGAAAATTGATGCGCTTATTTTACCTGGTCATGTAAGCACTATTATCGGCGTGAAGCCCTATGAATTCTTGGCAGAAAAATACGGGGTACCAGGGGTTATTACGGGTTTTGAACCAGTTGATGTGCTGCAAGGCATTGCCATGATTATGCGACAGCTGTATGAAGGACGCGCCGAAATAGAAATTGCTTACAAGCGTGGTGTCGAAGCACAGGGTAACCCTGTTGCTATGGCGGCAATTGATGAAGTATTTGAAACTATCGATACCACGTGGCGTGGCTTAGGTGTTATTCCTCAGTCGGGCTATGCCATCCGAGAAAAGTATGCAGCCTTTGATGCCTTCAAACGTTTTCAGCCTGAAGTAGAACCAACACAGGAACCAAAAGGGTGCCGTTGTGGGGATGTACTGCGTGGAGCTATGGCACCTAACGAATGTCCCCTATTCCGTAAGGTTTGCACGCCAGAAAATCCTGTGGGTCCTTGCATGGTTTCATCGGAAGGATCCTGCGCGGCGTATTTCCGCTACCTCTAAGGCTTTGCGTCTTACTATTTGCGAAAACAGAATAAAGGGACCTAAAGGGATCTACCAAAAGATTGTATTGGGAAACTCAAGATAAAAGTCTCTGTTTGTACGTTACGTTACGCTTTGCGAATTTTTCTTTTCACCCTTGCGGGGGGGCAACAGGTATCATAGATTCAATACAACAGTTGCTTACTGTATGTTGGATTAATACTTGGCAGCAGGTAGTCTAGCAACAGACAGTCTATTGATATCGGCAGCAGAGAAATTCTCTGAGATACTATTGTGAGCTGTGAGCTGTGAGCTGTGAGCTGTGAGCTGGACACGGGCGTTTTCAGTAAGAGAACATAGGCTGAACAGCAGTTTGAACAACACTTGCTTTTCAATGTTAAAGGCTTGCAGGCGTTAGAGTAAGGAATGGGTATGAGGGGACGACCAGAGTGCAAACTCGATCCGCGCATCAAAGCGGTTTGGCGTATTAGCGACGCTATTGTAATAACCATTATTTTTGTTTGTATTGGGTTGGTGGGCATCATTGCTTACCTTGCCGATGAGTCCACTCACGTTTGGTCTGGTCCCTATTGTCTCATTTGTTTGATTGTCTATGCGGTGGTTTTGGTGCTTGACCTGTTTGCCGCCACGCCCTTTAGATACTCTCGTTGGCGTTACCAGCTGTTTCCAGAATTTTTAGAAATCGAAAACGGCATTATTTGGCGCAAGCATGTAGTTATCCCTTTTATTCGCGTGCAAAACACCGATACGCGCCAAGGACCCGTGTTGCGCGCGTTTGGTTTGTCGTCGGTTATGGTTTCAACCGCGGGTGCATCCTTTGAAATTCCTGGCTTAAGAGCCGATGAGGCTGATCAGGTTCGCGATAATGCGGCAGAATTGGCGCGTATTGCGCGAGAGGATGTCTAAAATGAACGAACGCCATAAGCTTCACCATAGCTATATTTGGTTAAGTCCTCTGCGCGCGCTTCCTTATATTTTTGCTGGCGTATTGTTTTCTTCACTTTCTGCGCTTTCGGAATTTGCGCAGGATGTAGCTACCTTTTTAGGACTTGAACATTTCACGCTTCTTTTAGTGGTGTTGTTCTGTTTAACCCTTACGCTGATAATTGCGGTTATCGCGCTAGGTTCCGCCGCGCTTGCCTATCGGTATAAGTGGTATGAGTTTGGCGTTTCAGAATTCAGTTTTTGTTCGGGTATCATAAGCAAAAAACGCACCCATATACCCTATCAACGCGTGCAGTCGGTCAATGAAAAGACCTCGCTTTTGCAGCGTGTGGTTGGGGTATGTACCGTAACTATTGATACCGCAGGTGGAGTGGACAATAAAGCGCTTGTGGTTCCCTATGTGGAAAAATCAGCAGCAGAACGCATTCGACGTGAATTGTTTATGCGTAAAAATCTTATTGCTTCAGGGCTAAGCCCTGAAGAGGCTGATGAACGTATGCGTGCGCTTACCCTGCAGGAACAAAATCAAGCTACCTTTGCGCAGGTTTATGCTGGTGCTGCTCCAGGGGCTCCGGTTCCTCCTTGGGTGACACCGACTTCCACGTATTCTTATGGCGCACCTTCTGCGCAACCGTATGGACAAACACCAGTTGCGCAACCAACTTCGCAAACCGTGCAAGAAAACATTTTGGATATGCCCGCAAATGTTATGGATGATATGCGCGGTATTTTCGCTGGTGCCGAAATTGATACGGGAAAAATTACCTGCGAGTTTGGTCTTTCCAATAAAGAACTGGTGCTTTCTGCTCTTTCAAGTAAAACGTCGTTTGCCTTCGTTTTGGTCGGCGTGGTTTCTACCTTGTCCACCCTTTTGGCAGGGCTTGTTGACGCCCGCATCGTATCAAGCAGTGATGCGGTGTATTCGGCTGCTTGGAATATGGTAGGAAGTGGTATAGGACCTCTTCTCTTGTTCTTCGTTCTGGGCATACTATTATTGCTGTGGCTCATCAGTATGGTGTCTTCCTGCTTAACCTATGCGGGTTTTCGTTCTCGTAGACGAGGAGATCGTATCGAGGTGGAGCGGGGACTAATCACTCACATCTTTAGTGGAATGGATGTTGAAAAAATTCAGTCCATCCATATTCATCAAACCTTTTTCCAGCGCTTATTAAAGTGTTGTTCGGTGGCGTATGGTCGCGTGGGTGCCATGGAACAAGAAAATGGATCAGATTCAACGGATTCTTCTGCATTAAACAAACTGGTGGTGCATCCGTTTTTGCCGCTTTCGCGCGTACCCGAAGTAATTGCGGGGCTTACGCCGGAATATCAAACGTTGCCTCAAGCAACTAAACCGGTAGATCCTTGTGCGCTTCGTCGCGTTACAACAAGACGAGTGTTGTGGCAGGGGCTTGGTTTTTGGCTTCTGGTTATTTTGGTGTGCCTCTGGCTTGTGCTGGCCTTGGCTGTTCCTGAAGAATTTTCTACAGAGTTTATGTTTGGTATGACTCTGTTGCAAAACATGCTGTTGTTATCAGGCGTTATGGTGGCGCTTGTTATTGTCATTGCGGCTTTCGAAGCAGTAAATGCGGTTCTGTGGTATCGCAAGGCAGCATTCGGGTGGGATCATCGTGGTTTCACCATGGTAAATGGCGGCTTTTCTCTCGACACGGTTACGGTTCCGCGCACCAAGATACAAGCGGCTTCGATTCGAACCAACCCCTTGCAACGCCATGCGCATGTGGCAACGGTGCTGGTAGATACTGCTGCAGGAGTAGGAAGTACCCGACACAGGTTGATTGATGTGTCGCAGGCCGATGCGGACGAATGGTTTGAATGGGTGCATCCTCGCGGAAGATAAGATGGGTGGCATGAGCGGACGGTAAGAAGTGTAGCGCGGGTGCGAACGATAAGGTGTGTGGTGTTGTGTGCTGTAAGCGATGTTGCCCGTGGTGCGGGCTGCAGCTTTCGTCTCTTACCAAGCTTGTTTGTAGCGTAATAACCCTAAGAGCAACGGTTTATTAACGAATCCTGTTTTCTGTTTAGAATGAGGCATAACTAGATAAACCATGTAAATAAACCGTAATGAAGTTTTCGCGAATCGAGTAATACGTTTTCAAGGAGGATGGCGGTGGCTACCGTAAAACATACCAACCATGTAGCCACAACGGCAGCTCCTACCTTATGCAAAGGCAACGATAAGGTGCTTGCAGGAGTGTGTGATGGTATTGCTCATTACTTAGAGGTGGACACCATTGTTGCGCGGGTAACCTGTGTGGTGTTGTTTATTTCTACGGCAGGCATTATTACGATCCCGTATCTTTTGCTGGCTTTCTTTCTTCCCAAGCAGCCTGAAGATGAAAGAGTTTTGGAAGTTGATCCGGTATCGGTAGTATCCGATCGTTATGAACAGGTGGTTGAAGCCCAAAAGCAAGCCACACAAAAAGTGCCCGAGCGATATGGTATTCATGCTGATGCAGGACACGTACCGCCGCAGCCTCCTCAAGGTGAAGGTGTGAATGTGGAGCGCCAGGAAGTCTACATTGCCTATCGTCACGACAAGCCAGATGACGATATGCCCTATACCAATCGCGTTCTTATCGTTATAACGGTCGCGGTAGCTATGACGGCCCTTTTTATTGCGATGGCGAATTCTACTATTGCGCGTTATCCTCGATTGGAAATTTTTAACTTCTGGCCGGAACTCCTTATTGTGGCGGGAACAACCCTACTTGTGTGTTTTTATGATCGATTACCCTTTGTTATTCGCATTACAGGACTTATATTCTGTGTGGAATTAGCGTTAGCGCTTTTGCCCTTTACGTTAGGTATTTGCCCTCTTCATTCCCTTGAACGTGTAGGGATAGTTCCTGTTGCGTTATGCGTTGGTGGCGTTGCGTGCTTTGGGTATTTTTTGGTAAGAAAACGAACCGGTGCGCTTGTAGTTATGGTGCTGTTGTTTGGCTTGGCGCTGGTGTGGATGTTGGGTGAAGTAGGGATATTTGAACGTTTGTTGGCCGCTTCCTCATATTCTCGACACAATATTACGTTCCCCCTGTTCAAAGACGGTTATGTGCTGGGATAGTACACTGTAATACCAGGAAAAATTGCTCTACGTGAGCCGCTTGCCGACGTTAAAATTTGGCCGAAAAAGCTCATGGCGGTATAATAGTTCGTGCGCTTGAGCGCTTTTCTGTTGCCTATACCAAGAGGGTATCAACAGAAAATGAAGGCCCTTGTGTTTTCGCATGAAGCAAAATTGAAGTATCGAAAACATCAACGGCGAAGCCACGGCATTGGAGTTTTTTGGCTAAAGCCACTTCACATACAAGAAATCGAGCCCTTCCTATCGTGTGCGTTTTGGCTCTTATGGTTGCGCTCGTCGCAGTTCTTTTGTTCTGTGGCGTTACACAGGCGCAAGGTTCTGGTCAGGAAGACTCATCAACGTTAGGCTTCGGTACTGCTCAGGCAAATTCCACTTCTTCTCAAATTTCTGCCGCCGATCGTGCAACAGGTGCTTCCACCGATCAAAATGATGCCATGGCGGTTTCTGAAACAGTCGATTTAAGCGATAGTGCTCAGCGCTCTATTACCGTAAAAGACCCCGAGCCGGTTGTAGTTCCTATTGCTATTGATGAATCAAATCCAACTGCGCTTCAAAAAGCTGCAGAAGTTTGCACGCTCGATCCGCTTCCTACTGCACCTCGTGTTGCACCTGATGTAAACGATGGCACCTGGTCAAGCGGTTCTGCGAGCGGTTACAACATTGCCACTAACGATGATGGCAAGGGCAACTTTGGCGTGACGGATACTTCTTCAGGTATTGCACTTACCGATAACAGCATCACGGTTGCTGTTCCTGAATCTCAGTCCTATTTGGTGGGCAGTGTAGTTGAACTTTGCTATGACGGCAAAGTAGTTATTGCTACCGTAACCGATACGGGCGGGTTTGCACAATATGGCCGCTCTCTTGATTTAGCTCCTGGCGTATATAAAGCCTTTGGTGCTTCGTCTCCTTCAGACTGGGGAGTTCGCACTATCTACTATCGTTTCCTGTAGTACTTTTCCTGCGCTATACTGAAGCGACGAGAAAAGGACGGTTATGAGCAACGTAATTATCGTCGGCTGTGGACGCGTGGGTTCGCGGTTGGCTTTGATGCTTTCGGACCACGATGACAATGTATGTGTAATTGATCGCAATCCCCGTGCTTTTGCATCATTGGGTCGCGATTTTAATGGATCTACCTTTCCCGGTGTAGGGTATGACGAAGAAGTTCTGGTTGCAGCAGGTATTGAAGACTGCGATTTTGTTGCAGCGGTAACCCAAAGTGACAATGCAAATCTTATGGTGGTCGAAATTGCCCGTCGTCTTTACGATGTTCCGCATGCAGTTGCTCGTCTTTATGACAGCTCTCATGAACGCACCTATATGCAGCTTGGCATTGACTATGTATGTGGCACCACGCTGGTTGCAGAAGAACTGTTTTCGAAAGCAACATCGGGTATTGGCGATCATATCGCAACTTTTTCTGACTACGAAGTTCTTCAGTTTGCGCTCGATTTAAGTTCAACAGGGCAAACATCAATTAAGGTTTCCGAATTGGAATCACGTCATTCTCTTCGTGTATGCGCTTTCGAACGTGCGGATGGCAGCATTAGTTCTATTCCCTCTTCATCAAGTATTTTGTATCAGGGCGATGCAGTACTAGCCGTTGTTGCGCAAAGCGCTATTCCAACCATTGCGAAATTCGCCCAGGATTAACGGAGGGGTTCATGTATATCGTTATTGTTGGTGGCGGTAAACTGGGTGCTTATTTAGCAAGCACGCTTCTTCGCGGCGATAATCAGGTTGCCATTATTGAAGAAGAAGAAAGCGCCGCTATTGAACTGTCGGAAAAACTGGATGGATCGTGTTTGGTCATCCATGGCGATGGCTGTTCGGCCACTATTCAAGACGATGCCGGCACTGATCAAGCTGATGTATTTGTGGCAGCTACCGGCCAAGACGAAGACAATTTAGCGGCATGCGAAATTGCAACGCGTGTTTTTGATGTTCCTCGTAGCATTGCTCGTGTAAACAGTCCTAAAAACCTTCGTATTTTTCGCCGCTTAGGTATTGAAAGTATTTCCTCAACAGCCCTTATTGCGCACATGATCGAAGAAGAGGCAATGATGGGTTCCATGAGTGCGGCGGTAACGCTTACAAGTGATCAGATTGCGCTGACTGAAATTAAGGTACCTACCATGCGTAATCACGATAATTTCCGTGGTATGCGCGCCCTTGATTTGGAATTTGGCGAAGGGGTTCGCCTTATTGCGGTGTCTCATGCTGATGAAGTAGAGGTCGTGGGTGAAGAAACCCGCATTTTCCCCGGTGATCAGGTTATTGTAGCGGCGGATACCGACCGAGTAGATACGGCGATCGAGTTGGTACGTTCGCTTTAATGAAGCAAGTTCGGTAAAGTGAGTTCGGCATCCTAGATGGAAATGCAAATATAAAGGCAGTAAAACAAGTTGTAAAACAGGCAGTAACGCAACAATGCAGGCAGTAATATAAGCAGTAAACAAGCGCCCTGACGTAGAGCAGGTAAGACAAAGCGCCAACCAGAGGAAGGAAAAGGTATGATTGGTCGTTATACCCGTCCCGAAATGGGAGCAATTTGGGAATTGCAGAACAAGTTTGAAATTTGGAAAGAAATCGAAGTACTGGCGTGCGAAGCGCAAGCAGAGCTTGGTAAATCCGGTATTACGAAAGAAGAAGCAGCTTGGATTCGCGAGCATGCAAACTTCACGGTTGAGCGCATTGATGAAATTGAAAAGGTAACCAACCACGATGTAATTGCCTTTACCACTAACATGGCTGAATATATTGATGCCGATCTTCCTGAAGGCATGGAGCCTCCCAGCCGTTGGGTTCACTATGGCATGACTTCTTCCGACTTGGGCGATACGGCACTTTCTTATCAAATTACCCAGGCCCTTGACATTATTTTGGCCGACGTGAAACAGCTTGGCGAAACCTGCAAACGTCGTGCGTTTGAATTTCAGGAAACTCTTTGTGTGGGACGCACTCACGGTATTCATGCAGAGCCTATGACCTTCGGTATGAAGTTTGGTTCCTGGGCTTGGGCTTTGAAGCGCGCTCAAACGCGTTTGGAAGAAGCTCGTCGCGTTGCTGCAACGGGCGCTATTTCTGGTGCGGTAGGAACGTATTCCAGCATTGATCCGTTTGTGGAACAGTATGTGTGCGAAAAGTTGGGCCTTACGCCTGATCCCTTGTCTACGCAGGTTCTGGCACGCGATCGTCATGCTCAGGTTATGACTGCTTTGGCAGTAACGGCTTCAACGTTGGAATCTATTGCAATGCAGGTTCGTCTTTTACAGCAGTCCGACGTTATTGAAGCGGAAGAACCTTTCGCAAAGGGACAAAAGGGATCTTCTGCTATGCCTCATAAGCGCAATCCTATTACCGCAGAAAGGGTATGCGGCTTGTCTCGTGTGGTAAAAGCGAATGCTCAGGTTGCTTTGGATGATGTAGCGCTGTGGTACGAGCGCGACATTTCGCATTCAGGTGCTGAACGTGTTGCTTTGGCAGACAGTTTTATCGCGCTTGATTATATGTTTGGCAAGATGCAGTGGATGCTTGATGGTTTGCAAACCTATCCTGCCAAGATGGAGCACAACCTGTGGCGCACCAAGGGTCTTATTTTCTCTTCCAAGGTTTTACTTGCGTTGGTGCAGACGGGCATTACGCGCGAAGATGCCTATGTTATCGTTCAGCGTAACGCTATGAAGGTATGGGAAGACATCCAAAATGCGGTTGATGGTCCTACGTATCGCGAGCGTCTTGAAGCAGACCCTGAGGCAAATCTTTCCAAGGAAACTCTGGACGAAATCTTTGATCCATGGGACTTCTTAACCCGTAAAGATGTGGTGTTTGATCGTCTGAAGGAATTGGAGTTTTAATTCGAGTTCGTTTTGCTTTGTATGGCGGACGGTATACCTATTATTTCAGGGTCACCCGTTCAGCTACCGTTCGCCTTGCGGCTCACTATGCGCAACACTCCGCCGCTTCACTTTTAAAAAATTAAAGTTTGAAGCGGCGAGTGCCCTTCAATAATAGGTATGCCACCTGCTTGAAAAGCCGCTACTAATTTAATCAGCCAGTCTTGGTGGCGCTGGTAGAGAACCTTGTCTTCAACAGGAGGCCACTACAATCTTTTACGCGAATGCGCTGCCAATAGCCCCTTCGATGGGGGTAAACACCCGAATAAGGGTGTGGTTGTTATCGGCGTTTGCGTCATCGATAACTTGGCTCAATCCCACAAACGAAGAACAACTGCCCGATGAAACCAATTGTTCGCCATACGAATCGGCCCCGCTTACCGTATCAATAGCGAAATAGCTTTTGCTGGCAAAATGAACACCTGAAAGCGCGGTAGTGGATTTCACCACAAACCAATCCCCACACCAGCACGGTGCGGTAATGGGGGATCTACTATAGCGAAACCATGGCAGGCCATTGTAATTGTTTACTTGAACTGCGGTGCGTGGGGTGTAGGTTCCCAGATTTGCAATGCCACCACCGTAGTTATAAATACTGGTAAAACCAAAGGAAAAACCACTCGATCCGTACCCAACTATTTCAGGGGTCATAGAAGAGGGTAGGGTCATCTGGTCAACCGTTTGAAGCGAATCGGCAGATATTTTGGTGAGCTGATAGTACACCGTAGTTGAATCGGCCCGAGGGGTAATCACGACTCCATCAGTGGCGGGTGCAACACGCGTAGCGAAAGCCCGTTTTGACGAATAGACATGCTTCACGTCGGTTGATCCAAAGGTTGCCGCACGTAGTTCGGCAGGTTCATTTGCTGCTTCACCCGAGGGGTTAGGACTTACCTGCCAAAAGGCCGTGTTATCAATGGCAGCAAGAGAAGGCATAAGCCAATTCGAATCACCTTCGTCAATCTGCTGGATGTTCGAGGCACTTCCATCACTTAAAGAAGCAGTGTATACGCGCCAGCGCGACTGGTAAGGATTGGACTCAGTCCAAATAAGCCCGTTTTCGCTACAACGTACGTCCAATATCTCGAAGCCTTCTTCGGCGCTTTGTGCCGCGTCAAGAACTTTGGCGGTGTTTCCGCTGGAAAGGTACAACAAACTTACCGTATTGAGAGGGCTTGCTTCTTCGGTTGGATTAAGACATGCCGCAACCGTATCGTTATCGGCCCACACCAGCGTGCCGTAAGGAAGCGAATATGATCCCGTAAGCTGAATATAGTCAGTGTAGTTTTCGATCAGGGTGTAGTCCGCTTGCTGTTCTACTGCATCTTCCGGAACGTTAAGGTAAGAAATCTGATCGGTTGAATCGCCTTCAAGGGCGCTGCTGGCAAGCGAAATGCCTCCACCCAGTGCCGCAATACCGCCAACAGCGGCAGCTCCTATAAGAAGATTTCGCCTGGTAAGAAGTACTTCAGGAGTAAGTTTGGGTTGGGCGGGTCCTCCTACTTTAAGGGGGTTTGGCTGATAACCCGGTGCAGTACCGTTTGTGTTCTTGCGAGTTTTGGAG
>CATYOF010000006.1 GCA_958410215.1 uncultured Cryptobacterium sp.
TTATCAATATGACGGCAGAAACTACCTTACGCTTGGCAAACGATTGCGAAAATATCGTTGCAATTAAGGAAGCTTCTGGTAATTTAGAGCAAGTTGCCGCAATTATTAAAGATGCTCCTGAAGGTTTCGATGTATATTCGGGTGATGATTCCCTTACCTACGAAATGATGAAATTGGGAGCAGCAGGCGTAATTTCTACGGCGGGTAATGTTGCCCCTGGTCGTATGAAGGAAATTACCGATCTGTGTGCTGCAGGTAACTTTGAAGAGGCAAAGAAAGCACACGATGCTTTCTTGCCTTTAATGGATGAACTCTTTGTGACCGCTAACCCTATCATGGTTAAGGAAGCTCTCAATCTTTCTGGCTTCCCTGTTGGTGGTGTTCGTTTGCCTTTGGTTAATGCAACAGAAGAACAATCTGCGCATTTAGCTCAGGTAATGAAAGAAGTGGGAGTTTTATAACGTTTAATTTAAACGTCCCTCAATTCTTTTCACGAACAGTTCGTCTATATGTTTTGGCTTGAACCCTTCGCATTCATGGGATGCGAAGGGTGTTTGACGTATATAAGACACTGATTTAAGGAAACATATGACAGAACAATCCCAAAAGGGAAAGGATCAGCAAACAAAGCCTCGTCGTACCAAGGAAGTGGTACGTCACGTTCATCTTGAGCGTACGCGCCCTAAGCTTTCCAGCTATGACGAACAAGATAATGCACGTAAGGCGAAAAAAGCTCAAACGCGCAGGTCGCGTGCGCAAAGCGCTTCCCGTGGTAAAAAGGCAAGCGCATCTCCTGCGCGTCGTGATTCTCGTGCAAAGTTGCGCATTATTCCCTTAGGCGGCCTTGATGCCATCGGCAAAAACATGACCGCTTTTGAATGTGGCAACGATATGGTTTTGGACGATGCGGGGTTGATGTTCCCTGATGATAATCATCCTGGTATTGATCTTATTTTGCCCGACTATTCCTATGTTTTGGAAAATGCAGAAAAGCTGCGCGGCATTATTATTACCCATGGTCATGAAGACCATACGGGTGCTTTGCCGTATTTGCTTAAAGATCTCGATCGCAAAGTACCTATTTATGCCACCAAGCTCACCCTTGGGCTGATTGAGGGTAAGCTTGCCGAACACAAAATCAAAAATGCAAAACTGTGTGAAATCAAGCCAGGGCAAAGCATTAAGCTTGGGTCCATCACTGCTGAATTCTTTTCGGTTAACCATTCCATTCCAGATGCAGTAGGCGTATTTTTCCAATCTCCTGCAGGTAATGTGTTACACACCGGCGACTTTAAGCTTGACCAAAGTCCCATCGATGGTGTTCATACTGATTTTGGTGCGCTAGCTCGTTTTAGCAAAATTGGCGTTGATGTAATGATGTCGGATTCTACCAACGCTTCGAATCCTAACTTTACGCCTTCTGAAGCAGAAGTTGGTAAAGCACTCGATACCATTATTTCTCAGGCAACCGGTAGGGTTATTGTTGCTTCGTTCGCCTCTCACATCCATCGCATGCAGCAGATATGCGATGCGGCGGTACGCAATGGTCGTAAGGTTGCGGTTACGGGCCGCTCCATGGTTCAAAATACCGACATTGCGCGTCGTTTAGGATATTTGAATATTGCCGATAAGAACCTCATTGATGCCTATGATCTGAAGGGCTGCCCTCCAAATTCGTATGTGGTTATGTGTACGGGTTCGCAAGGTGAACCCCTTTCGGCGCTTGCACGTATCGCAAACGGTAACCACAAGACTATTTCTATCGAAGAAGGGGACACCGTCATTATTTCGGCTACTCCGGTTCCTGGAAATGAAAAAGCAGTTACCAAAGTAGTTAACGATCTTGCGAAAATTGGCGCAGACGTTTTTGATAAATCTCGCGCCCGAGTACATGTTTCCGGCCATGCGTCTGCTGAAGAATTAAAACTGGTGCTTTCAATCGTACAGCCAAAATACTTTATGCCGGTACACGGTGAGGCAACTCATCTGCGCGCTCATGCACGTCTTGCACAAGCTACGGGTGTTGCAAAAGATCATATTTTTATTTGCGAAAACGGTGAATCTCTTGAACTAACCTATCGTGGTTTGAAACGTGGTAAAGCGGTATCAAGTGGCATTATCTTAGTTGATGGCTTAAGTGTTGGTGATACGTCCGAATTTATTTTGAACGAACGCACTAATTTGGGATCTCAGGGTGTTGCTGTTATTGCCTGCGCTATCAATAAAAAAACTCATGACCTTATGTGTCCTGTTTCCATTGAAATGCACGGCATTCCTGGAGGCGATGAACCGAGTTTTGTTGATACGGTAACGGGTTCAGTAACGAGTGCCATAAAAAGAACCTTACAAAAGCAGGAAGAGCTAAAAGTGGTACGTAAATCAGCGCGAAGTGCCCTTTTGTCCATTTTGTGGGAAAGGACCAATCAGCGCCCGCTGGTGGTAATTAACCTACTTGAGATTTAGCAGGTTTGGCACTACTATCCCTATAACAACCATTTACCAACGTATCAAAACCACCCCTACACGAACTTTAAACACACCAAAGGGAAGGCTATGGCACAAAGGCAACCTCAAAATCGTAAACAAGCTTCACGATCCGTTGGCTCCAGTAAGGGAGCTCGCGGGTCGTCGTCAAATAAAGCAAAACCGGGCTACCACAAGCAAAAGCAGGAAGTTCAACCTAAGACGCTTTTAGATGAACGTACTAAACGCGATATTGCGTCGGTGGTATTAATTATTCTTGCCCTTGCTCTTTTAGCTACGGTACTGTTTTCTTCTAATGGGGTAGTAACCGGCGCTCTTGCAACGGCGCTTCGCTTTAGTTTAGGTGTGGGCATGTATGTGTTGCCCGTCCTGTTAATAATTCTGGGCGTTACCTTTCTTATTCGTTTTGAAAATGAAATGGTACCTGCTCGTGTCGCTGTTGGGTTTGCGCTGTTATTTATTGCCTTTTTAACCATAGTCTCTCTCTTTACCCCTGGGGCAGAGCAGGATCCTAATGTCTTGTTTGCCCAGGTATATTTAGTAAATCATGGCGGTTACTTGGGTGCAGGTATTGCCTGGGCAGGATTGCGTCTTTTTGGCACCACCGTATCTATCATTTTTATGGTGGGCCTTATCGTTATTGCGCTTATTATCATTGGATTTTCCCTGTCTTCGGTATATGACCGCATTAAAACGCGCTATGAAGACAAACATGCCTTACCTGACGAACCGGTTTATAGTCAGCAACCTGCACGTCATTCGTTTGCCCGTATTCGTCGTGCACCTCAAAATGCAGAATCGTATGCGCAAGAGGATGTTAATACTCAAGAGCGTGCCCAAGAAAAAACGTATCTTTTGCCACACTTTGGTCGCGCCGAAGCCCCCACACAACTTATGGCTTCGGATGAAGAAGGACAGGAAACCAATAGTGAGAATAGCAGGGGAGCATCAAGGAAACAGGTACCGCATACTCTTGCTACCCAGCGCCTTGGTTCTGCAAGTGCAACTATTCCTGTTATTTCCGAAGAGGAAATGAAGCCGGCTACTATCACGAGAAAACTTCGTTCTAAAGAGGATTCACAGAACACAGAAAGTATTTCCGATGTAGAAAAAGCCGAAAAACCAGCACGCAAAAAAGTATCCGACACTGCAAGCCCTCATCCCCTTGAAGGGTTTGAGCTACCAGATATGTCTCTTTTGAACACCACCAAAGGCAAAGAAGTAACGAAAGAAAGCGAAGCATCGCTTCGCTCCACCGGCATGTTACTGCAAGATACTCTTGCCGATTTTGGAGTTCCTGCCAGCGTAGTGGGGTGGGTTCATGGTCCGACGGTGACCCTTTTTAAAGTCGAACTTCCTAGTGGTGTTCGAGTAAATCGCGTTTCTAACTTAACAGACGATATTGCTCTCACACTTGCAGCTCCTGGTGTACGTATATTTGCACCTATTCCTGGCACTAATTATGTAGGTATTGAAGCGCCTAACAAAAAACGTGAAATGGTGTTATTGGGAGACGTGTTAAAACATGCTCCAAAGGGACCCCTGCAGGTTGCTATCGGAAAAGATGTTGAAGGTAACTGTATTGTTAGCGACCTTGCTACCATGCCTCACCTCTTAATTGGCGGTACCACTGGTTCAGGTAAATCAGTTTCTATTAACGGCATGATTATGTCTATCCTTATGCGTGCAACACCTGCGGAAGTGCGCATGATTATGATTGACCCTAAACGCGTAGAATTTACACCCTATAACGGAATTCCGCATCTTTATGTGCCTGTTGTCACAGAAGCTAAAGAAGCGGCAAGTGCGCTTTCATGGGCAGTAGCGGAAATGGAACGCCGCCTTAAAGTATTTTCTGGCATTGGGGCGCGAAATATAGGCCAATACAATGCAAAAGTGCAACAAGGCTTAGAGTTAAACGATGAACCAGCCAAGGAAATGCCCTACATCGTTATCATTATCGACGAATTAGCTGACTTAATGATGAACGTGGGCAAGGAAGTAGAATTTTCTATTTCTCGTTTAGCTCAGCTTGCACGTGCAGCCGGTATCCATTTAATTGTTGCTACTCAACGTCCTTCAACCAACGTGGTTACAGGTCTTATCAAAGCAAATATTACCAATCGTATTGCGTTTAATGTGGCTTCAGGCATTGATTCACGTGTTATCTTGGATACCCCAGGTGCAGAAAACCTTATTGGTCTGGGCGATTTGTTGTTATCTAAGCCTGAACTTGCAAAACCACAGCGCATTCAGGGTTGTTTTGTATCGGAAGACGAAATTGCTGCTGTCGTGGAGAAATTGAAGTCACAGGGCGAGCCCGATTACCATAATGATATTCTTAAAACAAATTTAATTACACTGGGAGATTCTTCGGTAGATGGATCAGGAGGTACAGCACACTCTTCCGACGATCCTCTTGTGTGGGAAGCGGCAGACATTGTTGTTTCCGCAGGAGTGGGTTCAACTTCTAATCTACAGAGAAGGCTTAGTGTTGGGTATTCACGTGCAGGGCGTATTATGGACCTGTTAGAAGCGAAAGGAATTGTAGGTCCTCAAAATGGTTCTAAGCCACGTGAAGTATTAGTAGATGCTTTGGAATTGGAAACGCTCAAAGCATTTGAAGAACATGATTCACAGTAATTCGGGGGTTGTCGATGCATCAAATCAGCTTCGGTAACGTGCTCAAAGAAGCACGATTAGCCAGAGGACTCGATCTTGCTGTCGTTTCCCGTGAGCTACGTATTAGACAGGATATTTTAGTTGCTATAGAAAATAGTGACTTTTCTCGTATGCCTTCTCGTGGGTATGCTCGTAACATGATTATTGCCTATGCCCGCTTGGTTGGGTTGAATCCTCAAGATATTTCTCGCATGTACCTTGATCAGGAATATGCACATCAGGTAGAAAAAGCGCATCGCAGCGTGGGCAATACCATTCAAATGCACAATGAACCTTATCAACACAGCGATACTGACCAAAGAGGTCAAACAAGCCGTTTTGATCGCGTTGATTCGGGTCGTCGGTCTCGTGCTACTTCGTATTCAAACAACCAAAGAGATGTTTTACGTACTGAACAAAGCTCTGTGTATGATGGCAGTTCGAACGGTTTTGGTCGTCGAATGTATTCGCAAAATGCCGACGATCCTACGTTTGCACCACGCAATAACGCGCCTGTTGCACATCGCGCACGACGTTCGGCCATGACTGATGGTCGGTATACTAATTTGTATTCCGCACCAAAAAACATACCTAATCCCAATAGGAACAGAAATCTTGTTATTGGGGCAGTAGTGGCTCTGCTTCTCATTGTGATTCTTATTGTTGCTCTAGTGCTCACTCATCGCTCTGAGCCCCAGACCAATATTCCGGTTACCGGCGTTGATGTAACGGTACAACAAACAACCACTAACGACGCTCAGGAACAACCAGTAACGGAAACACCACCTACAGAATTTACGCTTCGCTATGAAGTTGCTGATGGGTCAGAATCCTATATTGAAGTGTATGTTGACGATGATGTGCAGGAGTCTTCCACGGTAACGGGTCCAGCACAGGAATCATATACTTCATCGGGCACTATTCGCTTTGTTTCCACGGAAACAAAAGGTGTTTCTCTTTATATTAATGATGAGGAAGTTGATCTAAAAACCAATGATTCTGGAATCGTAAACACCACGTATTCCTTTGATGATATCTTGGATCAGTGGTACAAAGATCACCCCGATGTCCCTCGAAATGGCTCCAAAGATTCTTCTTCATCTGATTCAAATGACAGCGATACCGCTTCAGATGAATCTTCGGATACCTCGGACGAAGACAACTCTTCCACTTCAGCTCGAAGTAGCCAAAGTAGTTCCGATTCAAGCTCCGAAGAATAGGTAACTTTTAGGGCTTTTAACTTTTAACTTTTAACTGCTAACGGATAGGTAATTAGGTACTATTACAAAGTAGTACTTTCTCTTTTGAAAGGATTTTCAATGGCTAAAGATTCTAGCTTTGATGTTGTATCTCAAATTGATATGCAAGAAGTAGATAATGCCTACGGTCAGGCAAAAAAGGAAATTTCCCAACGCTATGACCTTAAAGGTTCAGGTGCCGATATTGCTCTTGATAAAGGTGGCAAAACCATAATCATTACCGCTCCGAGTGATTTTGTTTGCAAGCAAGTAATGGATGTGCTTACTTCAAAGCTTATTAAGCGTGGTATTGAACTGAATGCCCTTGATTGGGGAAAGCTTGAAGCAGCAAGCGGCGGAACGGTTCGTCAGAATGCCAAAATTATTGAAGGTATTGATAAAGAAACCGCAAGCAAAATTAATAAAGACATTAAAGCAACCAAGCTTAAAGTTAAGGTAACTATTGAGGGCGATAAGCTTCGTGTTTCTGGTCCTAAAATTGACACCTTGCAAGAAGTTATTGCCTTCCTTAAAGACCAAGACTATGGTCAACCTCTCCAGTTTGTAAATTACCGATAGAAAGTTTGTGGCACCTATGCCAAAGCGAATAGCATTCTTAACACTAGGATGCGCAAAAAACGAAGTGGATTCTGCTCAAATGCAGGAAGATCTTGTGCGCGCTGGTTTTGATATTGTTGATGTCGAAGCGCCGTTTGATGCGCTTGTGATAAATACCTGTGCTTTTATTCAGCCTGCAATCGAAGAAAGTATCGACACTATTTTAGATGCGGCGGCACTTGAATCAATTTCATCAGGACAGGCAAAGCTTGTGGTTGCGGGCTGTTTGTCTTCTCGTTTTGGCGAAGAACTTGAATCGGAACTTACCGAAGTTCAAACTTTTGTTCCTTGCGCTGAAGAAATCCATATTGTTGAAAAAATAAAATCACTTTTTCCGAATGAACCGGTGCAAAACCGAAGCGTAGACTTCACGTATAACCCGAGTGAATATGTAAAAATTTCTGATGGTTGCAGCCGTCATTGCGCGTTTTGTACCATTCCTTTTATTCGCGGTCCTTATCACAGTTTTACCTATGAATCTATTCGCCAAGAAGTAGCTACCAAGGTATCGGGTGGTGCTCAAGAAATTGTTCTTATAGCTCAAGACTCAGGCATCTGGGGATTGGATCTTAAGCCCCGCGAAACCCTTGCGAGCTTGCTTGAGCGCCTTGCTACGGAGTTTTCTCGCACTTGGTTTAGGGTTATGTACCTGCAACCAGCAGGTATAACCGATGAATTAATCAAGATTATGGCAGCTCATGAAAACATCTGTAATTACTTAGATATTCCTCTTCAGCATTGTGACCCTACTATTCTTACGTCTATGAATCGTACTGGCTCACGCGAAGAGTTTTTAACGCTCGTTGAACGATTACGGACCAACGTTCCCGATATCGCTCTTCGTACTACTTTGATTGTGGGATACCCCGGAGAAACCGACGAACAATTCGATGCGTTGTGCGGTTTTGTTGAAGATGCAGAATTTGATTATGTAGGAGTATTCGCTTATTCACCCGAAGAAGGTACAGTTGCGGCGGAACTACCAAATCAAATCGATGAAGAAACCAAACAAGAACGTTTGCAAACTATTCGTGACATTGCTGATGCAGTATCTGCTCAAAAAATTTCTGAACGTATAGGATCACATTGCGATGTATTGGTTTTAGGAGAAGAGGAAGACGGTCAGCGTTTTGGACGGTGTCAATCACAAGCTCCTGATGTTGATGGGGCTACCTATATAGACTGCGGTGAAGTGGGTCAGCGTGTTTCCTGTGTTATTGAGGACACGTTACTCTACGAGATGGAGGCATCTGGTGAGTAATCAAACCTCAAACGAACAGGCAATGTGGACTCCTGCTAACGTTGTTACTATGGTAAGAATCCTTCTTGTCCCTGTTTTTGTTGTTGCTTTTATATCTCCTTGGCCCGACTATTTTCCGTCCTGGCCTGATGCGGAACTGTGGAAACCTTGGATCGCAGCCTTTATATTTGTTTTGCTTTCGTGTACCGATGCAGTAGATGGCTATCTTGCAAGGAGTAGGGGAGAAGTTACTAATTTTGGTAAGTTCATTGATCCTCTTGCCGATAAAATTTTAGTTGCTGCGGCACTACTCGCACTGGTAGAGCTTCAAATGCTGCCTTCCTGGGTTGCATTGGTTATTCTGGGACGAGAATTTATTGTTTCGGGACTTCGAATGTTAGTGGCAACACACGGTATTGTTATTGCCGCAAGTTGGTATGGAAAAGCAAAAACAGTTTTCCAGATTATAGCGATCCTTCTGTTTATTATTAAAGGATCGCCTCTTCTGCTGGGACTTCACACCTCTATGGGCTGGGTAATGTATGTCGTTTCCTGGTTCTTTATGATTGTGGCATTGGTGCTAACCGTAGTATCTATGTGCGACTACTTTATTAAATGCGCTCCAATTTTTAAGTTTAAGCCAGACGATTCTTTTTCTAATTTTTCTTCTGACGGCATTAAAAATGCTCAACCCCTTCCTTGGCAAGCAGGCGAAATTGTTCTTAAAGATCAAATTTTAGAAAAAGCCCAGGAAGTTATTTCTCTTGCAATTGCTCAGCAAAAAACCCTATCAACTGCAGAAAGCTGCACGGGTGGTCTTATTGGAGGCACCCTTACGGCAGTTTCTGGCAGTTCAGCAGCCATCGAAGGCGGGATAATCAGCTATTCAAACAACGTAAAGCATAAAGTTTTACAGGTTTCTACCGAAGATCTTGCGCGCGTTGGAGCAGTAAGCAGTGAAGTAGCCGCAGAAATGGCCGAAGGTTCGCGTAAGATATGCGAAACTGATATAGCGGTTTCAGTTACCGGTATCGCAGGGCCCGGTGGGGCAGTACCCGGAAAACCAGTTGGAACCGTTTGGTTTGGTTTGGCCACGGCAACAAATACCCATACGTTCGTACGCCATTTTCGTGGGACAAGGGCAGAGGTACGAAGTCAAACGGTAGCGTTTGCACTTGAACTCTATAAAGTAGCCCTAGAGAAAACCGAATCTTTCCCTGCACCAAATGATGACCAGGAAGAATAGCTTTAAGTTGATATTTAATAATTTCTTTTGTCAAGCTTACGTTTGCTGTGCGAAAAAGTGAATATTTGAGTGGCGAAATATGCAAAAGACGATTGCTTTTTGTGAGTTATATAGTTGTTTTATGTGAGATCAATAATAGATTTTCTCGCTACTATAAAACTATCCAGTAATTCCACGTTAAGTTATATATTGCATACGAACACCTGTTCGTGTATTCTCTATAACGTCAAACGTACGATGCCTTTATGGAGGAAATAATGAGCCAGGACAAAGAAAAGGCCTTAAAAATTACCACCGACCAAATTGAACAGAAATTTGGTAAGGGTTCTATTATGAAATTGGGCGAATCAACCAATCTTCAAATTGGAGTTATTCCTACAGGAGCATTACCTCTTGATGTAGCTTTAGGCATTGGCGGGGTACCTCGAGGTCGTATTGTTGAAATCTATGGTCCTGAATCAAGCGGTAAAACAACCATTGCGCTTCATATTATTGCGGAAGCACAGGCAGCAGGTGGAGTTGTCGCATTCATTGATGCTGAACATGCCCTCGATCCGGTATATGCCGCAAAACTTGGGGTAGATGTTGATGAAATGCTTATTTCTCAACCTGATACCGGTGAACAAGCACTCGAAATTTGCGACATGCTTGTTCGCTCAGGTGCTATCGATTGTGTGGTAATTGACTCGGTTGCCGCTTTGGTTCCTCGTGCTGAAATTGAGGGAGAAATTGGAGATACTACTGTTGGCCTGCAAGCACGCCTTATGAGTCAAGCGCTTCGTAAGCTCGCTGGTTCTCTTTCTCGTTCAAATACTACCTGTATTTTTATCAATCAGCTTCGTGAAAAAATTGGGGTTATGTTTGGTAATCCTGAAACAACCACTGGTGGTCGCGCTTTAAAGTTTTATTCCAGCGTTCGCATTGATGTGCGCAGATTTGATTCGGTAAAAAAAGACGGCGAATTCGTAGGAAATCGTGTACGTGCTAAGGTGGTAAAGAACAAAGTCGCACCTCCTTTCCGTCAAGCAGAATTTGACATCATGTATGGTGAAGGCATCTCAAAAGAAGGCTGCATCCTTGATATGGGTGTAGAGGCTGGTATCGTTAAGAAAAGCGGTTCTTGGTTCAACTATGGTGATGAACGTCTTGGTCAGGGCAGGGAAGCAGCAAAACGAACCCTTAAAGAAAATCCTGATGTTCGTGATGAAATAGAAAATAAAATTCGTGCAGAATTTGATCTACCAGCAGTTGGCGAACAAGCTACTTCTACAACAGAAGCATAAAAGAGCACAAGAAGTATACTCATGGTTTATGTTACGAAAGAAACCCTTGAATCATTTCTTAACCTCAAGGGTTCTTCTCACCTGAAAGAAAACACTTCAGGGTGCTACTCTTTGGATGAAAGTTCATTCGATCCAACTGGTTTTAAGGGTAAACCGAATAAGACTAACCCCTGTGATGAGCTTACCGAAGAAAAAGCTTTCAAGAAAATTGAACGCTTGGTTAAAGTTCGTGACAGGTCGGTTTGCGAAGTAATCAAGCGCCTTGAAAAAGATGCCTATCCTCAAGACTGTATCGATGCGGCGGTGGCACGTGCTAAAAGGTGCGGTTACTTGGACGATGAACGATTTGCCGATGTTCTTATTCGGTCTCGTCTTCGCGCAGGTAAGGGTTTAGCAGGAATTGTTTCAGAGTTAAAACGTCATAATATTAACCCAGAAATTCAAGTTCCTCATTTTCCTGATGCTTATCTATGTCTTTTTCCAAGTCAAAAAGATTCTGCTATTGCCTTACTTTGTAAAAAACCACCGCGCTCAAAAAATAAGCTCCAGGCCGCCTATGCAAAGCTTGTTCGTTCAGGATATAGTTCGTCACTTGCAAGTGAAGCTGCCCGTGAATGGTATCGCACGCAAGAGTAATGGCCCAATTTGTTTAGGTATCCTGTTTTTCTATTCACGAACAAAACTCAGCTTAGCAAACTATCTAGTCAAAACTATAAATTTTGGCTATGATCAATATGCTTGAGCTTACGTACCAGAAACGGTACTGAATATATTTTTCTACAAGTGAATAGTGTCGCTTCAGTTTTGGCGTGTGCTCTTGCCCCGGTGTACCAGGGCATCTTTTGTGTCCTTGGCTCTCGTACTAAATCGCTGTTTGAACGAAAGGGAGTTCAATGGTTGAAATTATTGTGGCTGCTGTGGTAGCCATCGTAATAGGTTTTTTAATTGGCTATTTTCTTATGCAAAAAATGCTTCATCAGCGAAATGCTGATGCTGCCCATGAGGCTGAAACTACCTTGGCAGATGCTAAACGTGAGGCAGAAAACCTTAAACGTGAAGCATTAGTTGAAGCAAAAGACGAAGCCTTAAAAATGAAGCAGGACGCGGAACGTGAAAGTAATGAACGTATGCGTGAAGTCCGTTCTGCCGAAAATCGTATCAATCAACGTGAACAAAGCTTAGATAAGCGCATCGAGTCTCTTGATCACCGCGAACATCAAATATCTTCTTTGCAAGGACAAGTAGATCGCCGTGTAAAGGAAGTAGAACGGGCTGAACGTGAAGTTTCTCAGCGCCTTGAAGAAGTGGCAGGGCTTACGTCCGAAGAAGCTAAAACCGAACTTCTTGAAGGCTTGAAAGAAGACGTGGTTCATGAATCTGCTGCTATTATTCGTGATGCTGAAACCCGAACCAAAACAGAAGCTGACAAGAAAGCTCGAGAGATTTTAAGTGTTGCTATCCAGCGTCTTGCCGCTGATTACACCTCACAGATCACGGTTTCTACCATCCATATTCCCTCTGATGATTTAAAGGGCCGTATTATTGGTAGGGAAGGTAGAAATATTCGTTCTTTTGAACAGATTACCGGCACGAACCTCATCATCGATGACACCCCTGAATGCGTAACGGTTTCTTCGCATGATCCAGTTCGCCGCGAAATTGCAAGCGTAACTATGCAAAATCTTATCAGTGACGGTCGTATTCATCCTGCGCGCATTGAAGAAATGTTCCATAAGGCAGAAAAGTACGTTAATCAGCAAATTAAGGATGCTGCTGCTCAGGCTACCTTTGATACAGGAATTCATGATCTTCATCCAGAGCTGGAAAAAATCCTTGGTCGTTTACGCTACCGCACTTCTTACGGTCAAAATGTATTAAACCATTCGCTTGAAGTAGCCTACTTGTGTGCCATGATGGCCTCTGAATTAGGGCTTGACCCTGTTCCAGCAAAGCGTGCAGGTCTCTTACATGACATTGGCAAAGCGGTAGATCATGAAATTGAAGGTTCTCATGCGGTCATTGGTGCCGATCTTGCCCGCCGCTATGGAGAAGAACCTGCCATTGTGCACGCCATTGAGGCTCACCACAACGATGTTGAACCTCAGTCTGTCGTTGATGTTTTGGTTCAAGCGGCAGATGCGGTTTCTGCTGCTCGTCCTGGCGCACGCAAAGAAAATATTGAATCCTACATTAAGCGCTTAGAAAAACTGGAAGAAATTGCAAATTCTTATCCCGGAGTTGAGCGAACCCATGCAATTCAGGCAGGTCGTGAAGTACGTGTTATTGTTACCCCTGAAGAAGTGGATGAAGCGCATGCAACCGTCTTAGCACACGATATTGCTCAACAAATCCAAAATGAGACGAAGTATCCCGGTCAGGTAAAAGTTGTAGTAATTCGCGAAACTCGCTCAGTTGACTATGCGAAATAAGCACCTTTTTATTGATTTTATTTATGCAAATTAGATGAGTTTACCTATCTTGCATCTTTTCATTTAACACTACGTAATGGCCTTAGTTTATCTAGGGCCATTTTTAGGAAAGCCGATGGATTCATCACTTGAACAATTCATTCATACGGTTTCAGGAGATCACTATTTTCGTGTAGAAGATGATTTGGGAAATGGCTTTGTTCGTCTTCGCGCTGCTGAAGCGCAGCGACGTCAGGCCCTACAGGATATTCGTTCGTTTGAGGATGTTATCATCGAACTTTTACGCAATGCGCGCGATGCTCATGCCCACGCAATTTTCGTTGCCACGTGGACTGAAGACTCTAAGCGCTTTGCTACTATACTCGACGATGGAGATGGCATTCCAGCTTCTATGCATCAGACGGTATTTGAGCCCTTTGTTACTTCCAAATTAGATTCCTTTCATTCGGATAAATGGGGAGTACATGGTCGTGGCATGGCATTGTATTCAATCAAGCAAAACGTAGAGGAAGCTTGCATCCTTGCTTCGGAAACTGATCTTGGATCGGTATTTCATGTCGTGTCTGATCTTAATCGCCTTGGAGAAAAACGTGACCAATCTACCTATCCTACGATCTCAAAAAACGATGAAGGAAAGCCGGTCCTTCGTGGACCGCATAACATCATAAGAACCGTTATGGAATTCGCCATAGAAGAGCGCAACCATATTTCGGTATATTTGGGAAGCAGCGCGCAAATCGTATCAACCCTCTATCATCTGGGATCCAATGCTGCTTCAAAACTTTCCTATATTTTTGAAAGCTACGATGAATCCACCCCGTATCTGCAACGTTTTGCGTATGTAGACGATGCTGAATCGCTTGCGAATTTGGCTAATTCTCTGGGCTTTCCTCTTTCTCAACGAAGTGCTCATCGTATTTTAAATGGCGAAATAAAACCGCTTCCTCTTCATTTGGAATACTTACGTAAGGAAGGAAAACCTTCAGGTAGACCCACTTCAACACTTAAAAGCTCAGACAAAGGCAAAGCACATCTGGCTTCATCTAAGATTTCCTTTAGTAAAGAGGATCTTGCAGGCTTTTCTAAAGCGGTCATGCATTCCTATGACGATTTGGCCGAAGCCTACTACCTTGATAAAAACGTTGAACCAAACATAGCAGCAAAAAGTGGCAATCTCATCATTTCCATTCCTCTTCATTCTCGTGATTTTACCGGCGATTCCTAACGCTTGGTTTGCGAGAATAACTTGTTCTGAGTAAAATAACTTAGTCTATCAATAAACGAATTAGTACAATGCAAAACGATCGTACCCTGAAAGATTTACCTATGAGTAATGCAGTAAACTCAACATCGCACGATAAGCCACCTATTGGTTGTCTTAAAGTCTCTTCAAAATCTTCTCCTGCCTCAGTTGCAGGCGCCATTGCCGGCATGATTAAAGACGGTTCTCATGTAGAAATTCAATCGGTAGGGGCAGGCGCTGTCAATCAAGCAGTTAAAGCTATAGCAATTTCTCGTGGTTTTCTTTCTCCCGTGGGTATTGAAATCGTATGCATACCTTCTTTTGCGGATATTGTTATTGATGGGGAATATCGCACTGCTATCCGTTTTTCCGTAGAACCCCGTGTTGCACTACATTCGTAAAACGTAATAGAAAGCTGAATCCTTTTGACTACAATTTCTCTTTGCGCTAATGCTTCAAATCAGTCTCCTTTAGCAGAAATTCTTGACTGGGATACTACATCCTTTAGTTCTTTTATTGACACAACGTTTAGCGTGGTAACGTTTGGTTGCCAAATGAATAAACACGATTCTGAACGCATTGTGGGAATGCTAACCGCACTCGGTTCACGTCAAGTTCACACCATTGAAGAATCTGACATTATTATCTATGTTACGTGCTGCGTTCGAGAAGCGGCTGATGTTCGCTTGATGGGACAGGTAGCTTCCCTTAAAAACGTTCCACTTCGTAGCGATTCGCCCCTTTCAAAACGCGTGGTGGTAATTGGAGGTTGTATAGGTCAGCGCGATGGAGAAAAGCTTACCGAAAAGTTACCACACGTTGATGTGGTATTTGGAACTTTTAATCTTGCCAGCATGCCAAAGCTTATTCATGATGCCATATCACAAGGTGGCCACCAGGTTGAAGTGCTTGATGAAGCTTCCTCTTTTCCCACCGATGTTCCTTCAGAGCGTGAATCCCGCTGGTCTGCCTGGCTTCCTATTTCAATTGGATGCAATAACTTTTGCACTTATTGCATTGTTCCCTATGTTCGTGGTCGAGAAAAATCAAGACCACTGGAAGATATTGTGGCCGATGCTAAAAACCTCATAAAAGATGGCGTTAAAGAAATAACTCTTTTAGGACAAAACGTAAATTCATATGGGCGCGATTTATATGGGCAACCTGAATTTGCAAAGCTTTTATATGCAATTGCCGATACTAATATAGAGCGAATTCGTTTTGCCACATCTCATCCTAAAGATTTAAATGATGAGGTAATTAAAGCGTTTGGTGAGCTTGATAATCTCATGCCTGCATTGCACCTTCCAGTGCAATCAGGATCTAACACTATATTAAAGGCAATGAATCGTCGTTACACCCGAGAACACTATCTGGAAATTATTGATAAACTACGTGCTGTTCGTCCTGATATTGCGCTTTCTACCGACGTGATTGTTGGTTTTCCGGGGGAGACTGAGGAAGATTTCGAGCAAACCTATGATCTTGTTAACCAGGTTGGGTATCACCAGGTATTTACCTTCTTATATTCCAAGCGTGAAGGTACGCCTGCTGCTCGAATGGAAGACACTACTCCTCATGAGGTTATTCAAGAACGGTTCGAGCGTTTGGTTCAATTGGTTCAGGATCGCGCGTATGAGGTAAATCAAACTGATGCGTATTCAGTTGTTTCGGTTTTGGTTGAAGGAGTTTCAAAACGAGACCCAAACGTTTTAATGGGTCGAAGCGAAAAGAATCAAACCGTGCATGCACCTATTCCTCAAGGTACCACTATCGAACAGCTACAAGGTTCCATTATTCCTGTTCAGATTGAGCAAGCACGAGCCTGGTATTTGCGGGGTAGGGTGCTGTAGTGGCGTATCCGTTTCCTGTTATTGCGATATTAGGTCCTACCGCTTCTGGGAAATCTGAAGTTGCCCAAAAGGTAGCGTTAGAACTTGAAGGGGAAGTGGTTTCTGCTGATTCGATGCAGATATACCGTTCAATGGATATTGGCACAGCGAAACTTTTACCTTCTGAAAGATTAGTCCCTCATCATCTTATTGACATTCTGGACCCAGGAGATGCTTTTTCAGCCCAACAGTTCCAGCAGCTTTCTCGTAAAGCATTTATCGATATTGAGCAACGGAACAAGATTCCTGTTCTTTGCGGTGGAACAGGGCTTTATGTTCAAGCTTCGCTAGAAGATATGCGCTTTCCTAAAGGGGACCAAAAGCATAATCCGGTCCGCGAAAAGTATGAGCTTATGGCAAAAGAGCAGGGTAATCAAGCGGTTTGGGATGTCTTGAACGAGCTTGATCCTGCAAGCGCTTCAATATTACATGTTAATAATGTACGTCGCGTTATACGCGCTCTTGAGATGCACGAACAAGGTGTTTCCTATGCGGAACAGGTAAAGCACATGAAACACCTTCCCGAAGTAGTGCCTTCTCTTCGCTTTGGTTTGCAGCGCGACCCTGCTCTCTTGGCAAAGCGCATTAACGATCGTGTTGACACCATGATTGAGCATGGTCTTATTGAAGAGGTAAACCATCTCTTGCAGCAGGGATTTCGTGATGCCCTTACTGCTCCACAGGCAATTGGGTATAAAGAAATTGTGAGTTATCTAGACGGCACCATTTCCCTTGTAGAAGCTGTTGAACAAATAAAAACTGCAACCAGGCGGTATGCGAAACGACAGCGCACATGGTTACGGCGTGATTTCCGTCTTACTATGCTTGACGCTGATACATTAACAATAGGTCAAATCGTTGACGTTATATGCGATTCCTATCGCAAGACCTCTACACTATGAAACGATTCCGTAAAGATTAGCGCTCTATAACAAAGGGGAACAACGTGAAGCTTTCGTTTTATAAATATCATGGCCTTGGTAACGACTTTGTAATGGTTGACGATATGTCTAACCGTATTTCGTTAACGACTGACCAAGTTCGATTCTTGTGTGATAGACATTTTGGTATTGGTGCTGATGGTGTCATATTAGTTCGTCCTTCTGATAGACCAGAGTGCACCGCCTACATGCACTACATCAATTCGGATGGTACGTTGGCTGAAATGTGTGGCAATGGTATTCGCTGTTTTGCTCGTTTTCTTGTTGATCAGGGATATATCAGCAACACAACCACCTCATTTATTGCCGACACCCTTCGAGGACCTCTGTCTCTTGAGTTGCACTATGATTCCGAAGGGGAATTCGAACGCGCGGTTGTGGATATGGACGAACCTATCTTAACCGCCGCACAAATCCCCACCACACTTCCCGAAACGTATGTTGAATCAGCAGGTTGCGAATTTGTCCGTGAAGAACCACTGGAGTCTCCCTGGGGAACATTTGCCTTCACGTGTGTTTCTATGGGTAACCCCCATGCGGTGTGCTTCCTGAATGATATAGAAGCTTTGCCAGATGATTGTTTTTCGGGAGCAGAAAAGTCGCTTGACACCTTTAAACTCAACGAAATTGGGGCTTTCTTTGAAAATCATTCGGTATTCCCCGCAAAAAGCAATATAGAATTCATTGTGGTCGATAACGACGGGCTTCATATGCGCGTTTTTGAACGCGGTTGCGGAGAAACCTTAGCATGTGGAACGGGTGCCTGTGCGAGCCTCGTAGCTGCTGTTCTTACCAATAGATCAGAGCGCCATAACAAAGTTCATTTACGCGGTGGTATATTAGACATCACCTGGAATGAAAATAATCATGTTTACATGGCCGGACCTTCACTTTGTTCGTTTACAGGTACGGTTGAACTATAAGTAGAGGATATATGCCAGAGTACATTTTTGACGAAGTTAAACAGCACGGTCCTTCAACCATCATTGAAAAACCCCGAGAACGCGCTATTTTGGTCGGGGTTGATAGACCGAATCAAGAATGGACTCTAGAATCATCGTTAGCAGAGCTTGAACGTCTTGCCTGGACTGCAGGTGCGGACATGGTTGCCAAAACTACTCAACGTCTAGAATCACCTAATCCTCGTACTTTTGTGGGAAGTGGTAAGGCTGAAGAAATTGCACAGCTTGCACGAACCTACGCAGCTGATGTGGTCATTTTTGATGATGAGCTTACCCCTTCTCAACAATCCAATTTAGAAAAAGTGGTAGGGAAGGATGTTAAAGTTATCGATCGAACGGCCCTTATTTTAGATATTTTTGCCCTTCATGCCACAAGTAAAGAAGGACGTCTCCAAGTTCGTTTGGCTCAAAATCAGTACTTATATCCTCGATTAAGAGGCATGTGGGCTCATCTGGCTTCGAATCGTATGGGTGGCGGTGTTGGCTCCCGCTTCGGTGAAGGTGAAAGCCAGTTAGAGGTAGACCGCCGCTTAATTCGTAATCGTATTACTGCTATTAAACGCGAATTATCAAGTCTTTCTAAAAAGCGTGACCTCCAAAGAAAAAAGAGAAAAGAATCAGGGATATTCAAGGTGGCGCTTGCAGGATACACCAATGCAGGAAAGTCAAGCCTGCTTAACGCTATTACCGGTTCTGACGTTTTAAGCTATGACAAGCTTTTTGCAACCCTTGATTCAACAACACGTCAATTAGTTTTACCTGAAGGTAAAGAAATAACCCTCACCGATACCGTAGGTTTCATCCAAAAGCTACCAACCACCTTAGTAGAAGCCTTTAAATCTACCTTAGATGAAATAAATGGTGCCGATTTAATTCTTCACGTGGTTGATGCGTCCGATGATCAACATGCTCAACAAATTGACACGGTCAATATGGTTCTTGAACAAATTGGAGCCCATGAAATTGGTCGTATTGAGGTAATGAATAAGTTAGATTTGCTAACACAGGGCCAATACGAAGCACTTTCAACGCGATTCCCCCATGCGGTATTTACGTCAACCAAAACACGAGAAGGGCTTGATGAATTAATTCATCGCATTGGGGTAGTATCTTCTGCGCAAGATGAATTACTTGACCTGCTCGTTCCCTTTAACAGGGGAGATATAGTTTCTTTCATACATCAACGTTGTACCATATTAAGCGAAACCTACGAAGAAAAAGGGACACACCTTATTGTGCGTGCAGGAAAACAAGCAGCTGCTAAAGTTGCTGACTTCAAACAGGATTAATAGATAAAGAGTTGTCGTACCTTAGTAAACCTTACGAAGTACGGCAACCACCTTACCAACAATAGCGCAATCCTTGGTGATAATTGGCTCCATAGAAGAATTTTCAGGCTGAAGCCTAATGTGATCCTTTTCTTTATAGAAGCGCTTTACCGTTGCTCCATCATCTATTAGTGCAACAACAATTTCCCCATTGTGAGCAACATTTTGTTGTTTTACCACCACATAATCGCCGTCGTTAATACCAATTTCAATCATGGAATCGCCATGCACCGAAAGAATAAACGAAGCTGAATCACCCACTAATTCAGTAGGCAGCGTCATGGTTGTTTCGATATTTTGTTCAGCAAGAATAGGTTCTCCTGCCGCAACATTACCTACCAAAGGAAGCGACAAGGCGTTTTCAAAACCTTCCGATCCATAAGAGAGCTCCGATTCATCGCTATGAGGCAGCGCAATGGAGCGAGATTTAAGGGGATCACGAACAATATAGCCCTTTTCTTCAAGTGTTTTTAAATGAACATGGACAGTAGAAGGGGAGGAAAGATTAACTGCTTCCGCAATTTCACGCACGGTAGGACCAAAACCCTTTTCATGAATATAAGATTCAATAAATTCGTACACAGAGCGTTGACGCTTGGTAAGCGGAGCGGTCATAGTATATCCTTTCCAAATACGAACTTTTGTTCGTAATTTTATTGACAAGAACATCTGTTCGAATTAAAGTATACACGAACAAAAGTTCTATGCCAATAAGGAGGACCGCAATGGAAAAGAAATATCAACATTTTCGCACTGAAGGAACAGCGGCTCTTAAGGCGGAAGTTTACACTTCTCAAACACCCATTATTCCTTTTTCTCATTCCGGCGCTTGCTGCCCAGAATCCAAACTTCGTAATTCACGCAAATCTCCAGCACTATCTTCTAAAAATGAGTTCTTTTCTGCTCGTACCTTAAAACAATCTCTTAAAAATGATCCTTTGCTGGGAGCTATTTCGAAGGAAAATTTAAAATCTCATGCTGCCGCATCAACTTCTCAGAACGATCGCCAGCTATTCATTAAGGGAACTGTGCTTACTACGGTGCTTGCATTTGTAGTTATTCTTATTGGAGCTTAAGTATTTACCACAATATCTTGTATACTAGCGTGTGTAGCACTATAAAAGGAGTTTGCATGCGCTGTCCATCTTGTGGTTTCCAAGAATCCAAAGTTGTTGATTCTCGTCCTGTTGAGGACGGGGCTTCAATTCGTCGTAGACGAGAATGTCTTTCTTGTGGTGCTCGTTTTACCACGTATGAACGCACCGAAACAAGCCCTCTTCTTATTATTAAATCTGACGGTTCGTCAGAGGCGTATAGCCGTGATAAATTGTTTAGAGGCCTTCTTATTGCATGTGCTAAACGTCCTATTTCACCTGAACAAATTTATCAACTTATTGACGATATCGAAGCTGATTTACGAAGTGAATCAAAACGCGAAATCACTTCAAAAGCCCTAGGAGATAAGGCACTGGAAAAATTGGCAAATATTGACGAAGTTGCCTATATTCGTTTTGCAAGCGTGTATAAAGATTTCAAAAACATCGATGAATTTAAAGAAGCACTAAAGGGGTTTTAACGTAATGAATTTAACAGAAACTCATACCATTCCTACTAAGCGCTTACATGATAAAGCAATTATTCCTGGAAATGCCTATCTCGGTGATGCGGGTTATGATCTTTGTTCGACGGATGAAGTAGTTCTTCAACCGTTTGAACGGACTCTTATACCAACGGGTCTTGCGATTGAAATTCCCTTCGGATACGCTGGTTTCGTAGTGCCTCGTAGTGGACTAGCAATTAAGCAAGGACTTTCTATAGTAAATGCGCCAGGTCTTATTGATAGTAATTACCGTGGTGAACTAAAAGTCATTGCTATCAATCTTGATCCTAAAAATCCTATCGAAATTCATGTTGGTGACCGCATTGCACAACTTGTTATCATGAAGGTTGAGTCATTGCAATTCCAAGAAGTAGATGAATTAAATGACTCAGATCGTGGTGCAGGTGGATTTGGTTCGAGCGGTGTATCAGCCAACCAACAATAAGAAAAATTGTGCCAAATTCGACACAATTTTTCTTATTTTAAATGGTCTAAATTATTTGGCATAAAAAGTAAGCTATTTCCACGGGTAAATACTCATGGAAAGTCAAAACAGGGTCTTAGAACGGCTCTCAGGGCTTCAATTTTATTACACCTGTTTGACCTGGGCTTTTAACACTATAAATATACTGCATCGATATTTTTTGAAGCATTACAGGTTTTATCGTATCAACTAAATTTTGCCAAGCTCAAATAACTACTAATTAGTCTTTCTTAACTGGTGATAATATATGTTATGTAAACCTGTAATTCTTCTTTCTTACTTCTCTATTCCAGGGAAGATTCATCTCCAGTCAGTGAATTGCTTAGCGAATCACTTACGGTAACGATTCATAACGTTTACTACCAAACGCTCTTAGTTGGTGCTAGTATTTTCATTTGTATGTTTGATACCTTTACGTATTTAGATAAGGAGTACTCATGATTAAGACCGAACCAGATCCGTATTGCAAAGGTGACAAATTTGCCGCAAAAAACGGTATGGTCGTTACTGAATTAGGAGAAAATTTTGCCAAAGCTCAAATGACCATCGATGAATCCTTCTTAAATGGTCTTGATATTCCTATGGGTGGCGTATATTTCACTTTAGGTGATTTCACTTTTGGTGCTGCTAATCAATACATTACCAATGGTGTTGTTACCCTCGATGCTTCCATTGATTTTATTGCTTCTGCAAAGCTAGGTGACACCGTTACTGCTACCTGCACTCAAGTTTCTCGTGCTCGTAAAATTGTTCGCAATGTTATCGAAATGCACGACCAAGATGGCAAGCTTCTCTGCGTCATGCGCTGCACTGGTTATCGCAAGGAAACCTGGAATTAATTTAACTATCAAGAAAGGACAGGAGTATATGGCTGACCCTCAGCAACGCCCTTCAGTAAAAAAGTCATCAAGCTCATTTACTACTTTAACGCCTTCTTTGGCTTTTCAGCTTGCGGCGCCCCATACCTGGGCTGCAGCACTTACTCCTGTTCTTCTTTCTTATGTGTATAGTGGTCTTACCTACTCTGGTAATTTAAATTTTGTCTTGGCATTAATTTTGCTTGCCATTAGCGTTTTAATGCAATCAGCGGTTAATGTACTCAATGATTATTTTGATTATAAAAAAGGCACTGATTCGGTTGATAATTCCTCCGAAGATGCTTTTGATGCAGTATTGGTCTATCATCATATCAATCCTCGTAGCGTTCTGATATATGCCATTCTTCTGCTTGTTTTAGCTGGTGTTTTAGGAATTTACTTAGTTTTCTTAACCGGCTGGCCGCTTTTAGTCATCGGCCTAATTGGCGCTCTTGCAGTAGTGCTCTACTCAGCAGGAAACACCCCCATATCGTATCTTCCTATTGGAGAAGTAGTAAGTGGAGTTGTTATGGGCGGATTAATTACGCTTGCAAGTTGCTATGTTCTTTCAGGAGTGCTTGATTTTCGCGTTTTGCTTATTTCGCTTCCCTGCATCATTGGAATTGGCATGATTTTGTTTACCAACAATACCTGCGATATAGAAAAAGACATTCCTGCTCATCGTAAAACGATTTCGGTGCTTTTAGGACGAACCTCGGCGGTAAAAGCCTATCGAGCCATGATTGTCGTGTGGCTACTTATTATCGTTGGAATTGTAGGTTTATTTTATGCACCAGGTATGCCGTTTATTCTACTGCTAGTATTATCAGCCTTCCCTACCCTTCGTGCGCTTTTTTCTAATCCTTTAAATCAAACCACACGCGATGGAGCAATGGCTCAAATCGTTACCTTAAATGTTGTGTTTACCGTGTTTTATTGCCTGGCTTTGGCGATAAGCAAATTTATAACTTGGATGTAAAGGATGGCATCGTAACCACACGTTTCCCATGTAATGCATCTAAGTTTGCTTCTTTACAAAGCTCGTTAAGGCTTATTGGTTGTTCATCAGGCAGTAAACCAGCCGAAAATGAAATTACGCCCCAAAACGCTTCAGGCGAAAGATTTGTTTCAGTACGAAGATATTCAATGCTTACATCGCCTGAACGCTTTGCTAATCGCCTTCCTGTTGCATCTACAAACAAAGGAACATGACCAAACGAAGGTAAGGAATACCCTAATATTTCGTCTAAATATATCTGATTAATGGTAGAAGATAAAAGATCGTACCCGCGCACAACCGATGTGATACCCATATCCGCATCATCACATACAACCGCTAGCTGATACGCAAAAACGCTATCGCTCCGACGTACAATAAAGTCCCCGATGTCTTTTGCTACGTTAGCTGAATAGTTTCCCTGAAAAGAATCATAAAAAGAGATATCCTCATCGGTAACTCGAAGACGAAAAGAAGGATCTTTTAAGCGAGCCTTACTCTTACGTTCTTCTGTGGATAAATTTCTACAAGTGCCCGGATACACCAGCGCTTCCCCCGAATGCGGAGCAGAAGCACTATGTAAATCAGCTCGCGAGCAAAAGCAGGGATAGACTAAATCTTGTTCAATAAGACGCTCAAACGCAGCCTCGTACACCTCATCACGCTTGCTTTGGTAAATAACCTCCCCTTCCCAGGTAAAGCCCAGCCACTCTAAATCTCGAAAGAGTGCAGCAATGAGCTCGGGTTTACAACGAGCTTTATCAAGGTCTTCTACGCGCATGCGCATAATACCCCCTTGTTGCTTAACTACAAGATAAGCAACAAGGAAAGAAAAGGCATTGCCACAATGTAATTTACCTGAAGGCGTCGGAGCGAAACGACCTACGGGAGCAGGCTTATTTTCTTCGGTCGATGACATGTTTGGTCTTACCCATGGAGCGTTCAATTCCGCCAGGCTCAACAAGTTGGACTTCAGAAGAAACCAGCATCGATTCTTTCAGCGTTTGGGCAATATGTTTTCTAAAGGTGTTCATTTCCTCATAGGAATCACTAAAAGCAGAGGGTTCAAGTTCAACGAGAATCTTCATGCGATCAAGCCCCGTTTCGTTATCTACTTCGATGCGATAGAACGGCGTAACTCCTTGAATACCAGAAAGAATATCTTCTACCTGCGAGGGGAACACATTGGTACCTCGAATAATAAGCATATCATCGCTGCGTTTACGTACCTTTTTCATGCGTGCATGAGTTCTACCACATTCACAAGGCTCAGTGATTACATACGTAAGATCGTGAGTACGATAACGCAATACGGGAATTGCCTGTTTATCGAGGGGCGTTAACACCAATTCGCCTTCCACACCTTCTGGTACTTGTTCTCCCGTTTGGGGATCTACTACTTCCCAGAGGAAATGATCTTCAGCGATATGCTGCATATCACGTACAGAAAGACATTCGCCCGCAACACCCGGGCCCATAACTTCGGTCAGACCATAGTTATCGGTACAGGTAATATGCATACGCTTTTCAATTTCATCCTTCATTTTAGGAGGACATGGTTCGCCACCAAACAAACCAACACGCAAAGTAGAATGCTCCCAATCAAATCCTGCCTTCTCTCCCACTTCACACATATGAAGCGCATAGGAAGGAGTAGCAATTAAAACCGTAGAACCATAATCTTCGATCATTTGAAGATGGCGATCGGTATTGCCCGAGCCTGCAGGGATAAGCATACAACCCAATTTTTGCAAGCCGTAATGAAGGCCAAAGCCTCCCGTAAACATACCATAGCCAAACGCCATTTGTGCACGATCACCAGGAACTACGCCAGCCATACAAGCAAGGCGTGCGATGCATTCACTCCAAACCTGCATGTCGTGCGTGTTATAACCAACCACAATGGGCTTTCCCGTGGTACCTGATGAAGCATGAAGTTCCGTAACTTCTTCAAGCGGAATAGCGAAAAGCCCATAAGGGAAGGTATCTCGTAGAACTGTTTTATCGGTAAAAGGAAGTTTTCGAACATCTTCAAGACTACAAATATCTGATGGTTTTACACCCATTTCATCCATTTTGTTTCGATACCACGTAACTCGTTCATAGACATACGCAACCTGCTTTTGGAGCTTTGCAAGCTGAACAGAACGAATGTCATCTCGTCCCATAGTTTCTATTTCAGGCTGATATAACCTTGGTTGCACGGTAGTCATAACGAAATGGTTCCTTCCATGGGTTTTCTGCAATGGTTGCCGCTATAAGCAAAAGTTCGCCTTAGATAAAGAAGGCACTTACCAGTACATAAAAGCGTTTACTTCAATTCATCCTGTTCAATAATACGAACTCCGTGCTTACGAAGAAGATCTTCAACGGCATTTGGATCGTCAACTCTAAAAGCAATATAGGTAGCAATAAGCGAATAGCTATACGTTAAATTGATACCTGCATCTGCGATAACACCAAACACGCGAGCCAATTCGCCTGGCTTATCTACCAATTCAACACAAACAACGTCGGTAAGCGTAACCGCAGCACCACGATCCTGAAGTACCGCTAAGCCACGTTCGGGATCATCGACGATAAAACGAGCAATACCATAGTCGCCCGTATCAGAGCAGCTAAATCCGCGTACGCTAATTCCCGCTTCTTGGAAAATATCCAAGTTGCGCTTCAAATGGCCCGGCTTGCTTTGTACAAAGACACTGATTTGTTTGATGCTCATTTACAGCTCCCCTCGCGCATAGGCTGCACCCTGACGAAATGCTTCGATATTTATATCTATGGTTTTTGGCGGCACTTTTGCACGAATAACCTCTTCCCACAAAGCAGCATCAAAAGGTAGCGAGACCGAAAGCGCTCCCAGTAAAACAACATTGGCACATTTTGCAGTACCCGCTTTGCGTGCAATTTCGCTGGCAGGGATGAGCGTAGCCCCATAGTTTTGCAAACGACGACGAGCTTGCGAGGGCATTGAAGCTCTTCCTGTTAAAACTGGTAGTGGCTTTATAGCCTCGTCATTAACAACCAACGAGCCATCCGCTTTCAAATAGGAAATGTTTCGCAATGCTTCTACCACTTCAAACGAAACAACACTGTCGGCGCAACCTTCATCACATACCATCGTTGAAACACTTTGTCCAAAGCGAACAACGGTTGTTACCGCGCCGCCACGTTGAGCCATACCGTGAATCTCGGACACTTTGCAGTCAAGACCAGCCGCAGTAGCTACGCGAGCAAGAAGGTCAGCAGCAGTAATAGTACCTTGGCCACCTACTCCGCAAAGAAGAATCGTATATACGTTAGAATTCATAAGTTATCGACTCCCCTCGCGTGGTTCAATTGCTCCAAAATTACAGTACTGACGACATTGATCACACCCAATACATAAGTCAGGATCAATGGAAGAAATACCCGTTTCTGGATCAGAAGCAATTGCTGGACAACCAAGCGTTTTGCAAATACCGCATCCCGTGCAATCAGGTGTTACGACATAGGATTTCTTTGGTGATTTATCAAGTAAAACGCAAGGACCCTGGAAAACAATTACGTCCAGTTCGTCATTAGTCGTAGCTTCCTTTAAAGCTTGACGAACAGCTTTCATATCAAAGGCATCAACACAATGAACGTGATCAACCCCGAGTGCTTGCAAGAGTGCGGGGAGATTTAATTCTTTAGTAGGACGGTTCTGTAAAGTAATACCATTAAAGGGGTTGCCTTGTTGTCCTGTCATTGCAGTAGTGCGATTATCTAAAATACAAACGGTGCCTGAACCATTGTTATAAATGGTGTTGATAAGCGAAGTTAAACCAGAATGCGCAAAGGTAGAGTCCCCAATTACTGCAACAACCGGCCTATGTTCTCCTTCAAGTGCCAGCTCAAAGCCATGGGCCATAGAAACAGAAGCACCCATATCAAGCGTGGTATCCATTGCCGAAAGCGGAGGAAGCGCACCTAAGGTGTAACACCCAATATCGCCGGTGACAATTGCCCGCAAACGGGACAACTCCTTGAATACGATTCGATGAGGACATCCCGGACAAAGAGCAGGCGGCCTATTAGGAATATCTCGTTCTATTGGCTTATGTAAAGGTAGCTCCAACCCAAATGAGCGACGTATAGAAGCAGGAGTTAGTTCTCCATCAGGAGGAAGAGGAACTACAAAGTCATGCAGAGCAACTCCACAAGACTTTACCGCATCAGAAAGATAGGTCGAAGCCTCTTCTACCACATAGACTTCCTCAACTGAATGAGCAAACTCATATAAAGCCTTTTGAGGAAGCGGCCAAGTAATACCGAGCTTGAAAATATCAGCAGAAGGACACGCTTCTTTTACATGCTGATATACCGAACCCGAACAAATAATACCCTGTCGTTTAGTAAGGGAAAAAGAATCACTTTGCACGTCATCCCGCGAAGCCCGCTCCACTACGTTATAGGGACACGATTCAACCCATTCACGCAACGCTGCAATTCGTTCAACCAAAACCTTGCGGCGCGACTTAGCGAAAGCTGGCATCATAACCCATTTTCCTGGATTTTTTTCATACGGCTTTTTAGCAACCTCTTTACGCTCTCCTACTTCAACAGGAGTTTTAGTATGGGAAATACGAACCGCAGAACGCATCATCACCGGCGTATCAAATTGCTCGGATATATCGTAGGCATCCTTTGCAAAATGATAGGCCTCTGCAGAATCGGAAGGTTCTAAAACAGGAATCATAGAAGCCATAGCATAGTAACGCGAATCCTGTTCGTTTTGCGAGGAGAACATTCCTGGATCATCGGCTGCAAGCAGCACCAAACCACCATTAACACCCGTATACGCTGCAGTAAATAAGGGATCAGCGCAAACGTTTACTCCTACATGCTTCATAGTAACCAGCGTACGAGCTCCAGCAGCCGAAGCAGCCACCGCAACTTCTAAAGCAACTTTTTCATTGGGACACCATTCCGCATAGACGTCAGGTAATTCCGCAAACGCCTCCATGGTTTCTGTAGAAGGGGTTCCGGGATACGCTGTTCCAATATGGCAGCCAGCTTCCCACGCACCCTGAGCAATTGCTTCATTTCCCGATAGAAGCTTCATAGAGCAATCTCCTTGTTACTCGGCGTAACGTAATACAAAGCATCCAATTTGAATAATGTCTCTGTCTGACAACATGACATGATCGACATTGGTATTGTTAACCCACACCCCATTAAAGGATTCAGTATCCCGAATAGACCATCCATCTCCCACGCGTTCGAGTAAGGCATGTTCGCGTGAAACGGTCATATCATTCAAAAACACTTCGCACTTTGGAGATCGACCAATAGCAGCACGATCTCCGGTAAGCTGATAAACCAAACCTTCCTGCTTTCCATACAGCACCGTAAGAGTAGGAGTAGAGGCAGGAGTGTTAGGCACATCAGTGGTGTCGGGCTCTAACGATACTACCTTAAATTCCTCGGTAGTATCCTGAAGACGATAACCACAAGCGGCACACGCTACGTCTTGAGGATTGAGCGGACTATTACATACAGGACATCTATCCATTATTCCTCCTTGTATGAAGTACTTACCTAGTTTGCGTTAAGGGTTGCATTGCTCCCATAAATAAGAGGCGTAGTATTTACAACAACACTTTCTGCGGAAGTTTGTTGGCCATTAAAGCCTCGCCACAAACGATCCCACCAAATACCAATGCCATCAATGAAGTTCGGCGCACTACATGATTCTGCAGCAACTATATCGCACGATGCGATTTCTTTATTGTGCTGATAAAAAGTTGCAGTACCTACTTTTTGGCCAACGCTTACTTCACCAGAAACGGTATCAAACTCCAATTTCTGACTTACATTACCCTCTAAAGCAAACACTTCTACCGAAGCTTTCGGATCGGCAAAAGTAGCCTTAAACGTCTTATCGATCCAACCTGAATGACTTACATATGCTACCACGGGAACTTCGGTGGTTTGCCCGTCTGTCGTGGTCATCGAAGTGGTTTCAGGAGAATGAGCCAATGCATAAGCAATAGTGTTATTAAAGACCCAATCATCCAACGTGGTGGCATCGGTAAAGCGTTGCTGTTCGGAGTTCGAATTCAGCACAACGGCATACAGCGTTTTGCCATCACGTTCAACTGCACCCGCAAAACACTGACCAGCTTTTTCGGTAAAGCCAGTTTTCACACCGCAGGCACCTTCATAAGAACCAATCAAAATATCAGTAGATTCCAAAGGTATATCAACAGTTTCACCTTTACGAGACACCTGAATAGTTGCACCATCCATCGATACAATATTACGGAATGTATCGTTCTTCATTACTTCCGAAACCATAGTTGCCACATCGCGGGCCGAACAATACATTTCCTCATCATGGTCATCAATATCAAGCCCATGAGGATTAGCAAAAAGCGAATTGGTCATACCAAGCTCTTGTGCTTTTTTGTTCATTGCATATACAAACGCATCATACGCAGAATCAGGCACATTAGAATCGCCCTGTTCTTGCAATTGCTGCTTTATGGAGTCCCCCATTGATTCTGCTATTGCTTGAGCGGCATCGTTACCCGAAGGAATCATGAGAGCTTTTAAGGCAGTTTCCAAATTCATTGAATCGCCTGTTTGAAGCATGGCAGAAGATTCACCAATAGTGGCAGCTGTTTGGCTCACGTTAATAGTAGTAGTTTGTGGATCGCCATATTCAAGAGCAACTAAAGCAGTCATTACTTTAGTGATAGAAGCAATGTGAGTTTGGGCATCAGCTCCACGTTCAAAATACACTTTTCCCTGATCGTCTACTACGTAGGCATATTCAGCAACTACATTGGGACACGAAGCCGCATTCAAGCCACGCGATTCAACGCTCATGCCCGCAATAACATCAGATTGACGTACGTCCGCCTGAGCAACTCCCGGGTTAAAACCAAGGGTAAGAGCAAAACAAAGGAGAAAGGCGCCAATACAAGCGCCTACTCTATTAGATTTCGATATATGAAGAAAACTTTTATTAAACGACATGCCCATCTTTCGGTTTGTGTATCTTACATCTTGTTCTCGAAAGTGTATCATCCCTTAAAAGATCATGCAGTGCCCTTTACGATGACTTCATCTTTTGGTGCATAATTCGATTCAAATACATCTTCATGAAGAACATTGCCATCAGAATCTTTCACGACACGAGTAATAGAAATACTGCTTCCATTTACCCCAGTAGTTTCAACGTATTCTGTTCCTTCAGCAACCGTATCATCAGTTTTGTACTTAACCGAATAAGGTTCTCCCTTTTGCCAGTCACCATAGTCGGTCGTAACTTCATAACCTGGGTCCACACCCCATAGCGTACAAGTTACCGAAGAATTGGTGTAACTCATAACTAAAATAACATCGGATGAAGTGTCGTTTTGCCAGACCAAATCCATATAAGGATAAGCAATTGCCGCATCGCGTCCTTCGGGATAGCTTTCTATGTGAAGCGTATGATTATGTCGCTCGGTAATAGGATATCCAGCATCATAAATAGCATTAAACACCGTGGTAGCAACCTGACAAATTCCACCACCAATAGCGTCAGAGTATTCTCCCCCTACAATGGCGCCAGCATTTTGATAGCCTTTGTCCTCCGTAGCCTCGCCTGCCGTATCATTAAAGGACCACGTTCCGCCATTGGCTTTAATAATCGAATTCGACAACAAATCTGCCGCCGTATGAATATTGACGGTACGTGCTTCAGCACCAGAAGAATATTGAGTCGTGAAGGATGATATTTCAGATATCAGACCGAAGTCTTTAGCGTCATCGAACGATACCGTAGAAGGTAAATCAGTAGACGAAAGTTCAATCGTTGGCGCTTCCGTACGAGACTCATTCACGAAGAAGGTCTCATTCATGGAAGCTACCGCATCACTTACCAGCGGTACCGTACCGGTTGCATTGGAAGAAACCGTAATTGCGCCCTGATCATCCTTTGAGAACGTCACTTGTAAATCAGAAAGTTGAATATTGGAATGCAGTGACGATAAAAGAGCTTTTTTAGCAGTTGCTTCATCAAAGGCTGGTTTTAACTCCCAGGAATCCCCCACTTGAACAATTGAGGTGGTAATCCAAGGAGATAGATCGGTACGACTTGCATTCCACGTTTGACCCTCAAAAGAAAAGTTGGCACCCGAAGCTATGGAAGCATTAACTTTATCAGCGCACGCTTGAGCAAGTTCTTCTGTAATTTGCAATGGCATGTATTGTGCTTCAAGAACGTAGGAGCTATTTTGGTTTGCCCCAAAATAGGTATCGTTCAAACGAGAGGTCAACCAATCGCGAACCACTTCGTTACCATCGTGACCAGAAGTAACCGAAGCAATACCTTCGTCATTCATTTCGATATTAAAATTCACGCGCTCGTTACCAATAGAGGCGGTCATCTCAGAAAGCGTTTCCGATAAGGTAGTTTCGTTAAAGGTGCACTCAGGAGCAAAATGCCAGCCGTTTACTGCTGCTTGGATTCGAGCGATAATGCCACCCGTATCTCTACCCACTTGAAATGCTTGATCGACTATCCCCTCCACATCAAACGTGGCGTCAAGCTTACTGGCAGGAAGAGTCCATTGAGTGCGCGTTTCAAGCGATTCTTCGTATGAAATTTGTTCTTCAATATTACCTGCATCATCAGCGGTTTGAGGATTCGCTTGTTCCTCAGAGGTAGAAAAGAACGTAGGAACATTTTCGGACACGCGCGGAGAATAATATCCCGAAACCTGGTTTACCGCTTCTTCACGCGTTAAACCAGACACATTAATATCGCCGATTGAAACACCTTGATAAATTTTGTTGCCGTTTAAAAGCGAGTCAACACCATACGCTCCTAATGCAATAACAACCACGACAAACACGGCCACTAACGGCTTAAAAGGAAACGAGCGATGCTTTTTGACACTATGAAGTGGTTGCACACCAGCGCCTTGCCCTGTTACTCCCCTCTTTCTTCCGGAATAGTCAGACGAAGAGACATGTTTCGAATTCTTGTTTCGCCCAGAAGCTGCACTACGATAGGCACTGTCAGACCTTTTTGAGGATTGCCTACCTTGATCCCAGATATGACTGGACATATTTTGTTCAGCAATAGATACGGTAGCTAAGGATTCCTGACGGTTTGGAACAATCCGTTTACGTGTGCGGGACGATCCGACCTTTTGATCTTGAACACTTAACTGAGCTCTTCCTTTACCAGCATGAGAAGGTCGAGGTTTTGCAGAAACCACTGAAGGCCTTTGTCCTTGTGCAGATGATCCGGACAAATGAGAAGGCTGAGGATCAGAACTCACTGAAGTGCGTGGCCTAAAAGAACGTTGCACCTGTGGCCTTTTCGTTCGAGATTGAATGGTTGAGCGCCGAGTAGGAGCAGAGCGCCTCTCCTTTTGCTCGTTTGACTTTTGAGAACCGATAGTAGGGCTTGGTTCATTCATCTTCTCATTGGCACGCGCACGAATTTCGTTAATACGAACAGAAGATCGCAGCGACGACTGAGGGAAGATTGTTTCCTGCGATTCGTAAGTTACACCCGATACTTCAGAACGACCCGCGGAAGAACGTGTAGGAAATAATTTTTGCACACTTCTACGAGGGGATGGATGTCTGTTGCCATCTCCTCGGAATTGAAATTGAGAACTATGGGAACGTTTTGTAGGCATTCCCTTATTTTTCTCCTCCCTCGCACGTCAGTTCCTTGCGCTGTGCAGCACGCATACCTTGGTATCCCTTAATAATATAGTACGTTGTAGTGCCAATTAATAATAGTAACCCAGCATATACAAACCAGAAGCCCCACGAATACGGTTCAAAATTAAATCCAGGAAGCCAGGAAACCGAAACAAGGCCAAGTCCTTCAAGAAGAGGCATATTAAGAAGAACTCCTGCAAAACCTATATATAAAAACGTTGTGGCCACTTTACCCACATAAATAACCGGAACGCGAACCTTCCATCTACTTATCAAATAGGATCCACCTGCCAGCATAAACACATCACGCAGGACCACAACCAAGACGATCCAAAGGGGAAGACGACCGATTATAAGAAGTCCTACCACCCCAGAAATCATAAGAAAACGATCAACAAAAGGATCAAGCAATTGTCCTAATTTAGAAACCGAATTGGTGCGTCGAGCTACCTGCCCATCAACCCAGTCGGTTGATGCAGCTATTGCAAAGATAATCGTTGCTGCCAAATTAAAGCCATTGAGCAAAAGCACTAAGAAAACAGGAATCATACAAAGCCTAATAAAGGAAAGAACATTAGGCAGGGTAAGTATTTTATTGCTTACCTCGTAGTCTTCTGGGCTTTTATGATGAGCCATAAGATTATCCTCCATAAAAGAACCGGGCAAAATACCCGGCTCTTATACTGCTATTCAACTGCAAAGAATACTGCTCTATTGTTCAGAAGAAGCCTTTTCTCTTGCAGCTTTTGCTTCTTTTGCCGCCTTGATTCTAGCAGCTTTTTCGGCTTCTTTGCGCGCAAGCTCTGCCTTTTCTTCTTCAGTAGGCTCTGGTTTAGAAAATGTTACTTTTGTTTTTTCGGTACTGGGGTGAACCAAAACCGGATTCATAGTCAAACAAGACTTAGGACATTCGCGAATACACGATCCACACTGAATACACGCAAAGTGATCTATAGTCCAGGTTTGATCATCTTTGTTTACCGAAATGGCATTGGTGGGACAACGCTTTTGACAAATGCCGCAGTAGATGCAGTCTGTATAATCAAATTCTACAAGACCCTTCATACACGCAGGATGCTCAGGCTCTTCGAAGGGATACCGAATGGTTTCTGGCTTCGAAAACAGCGAGCGAAGGGTCATCTTTCCTAATTTAAAACCACCCATTTCGCTCCTACCTTTCCGTACAACTAATGCAAGGGTCAATCGAAAGAACAATCATATTCACGTCAGCAATTTCACAGCCCTTTAAAGCCATGGTCATACCCGCAAGGTTTTGCGAAGTTGGTGTGCGAATACGCATTCGCTCAAGGTTCTTGGTGCCATTACCACTGCAGTAGTAAAATACCTCGCCACGAGGCTGTTCTAAGATGTTGCAAGCTTCCGACCCATCAGCAGGAGCGCCTTTAACGGGAATATGAACAGGCCCGTCAGGAATTTTATCGATAAGTTCATTGATGATATCAATTGACTGCAGTACCTCAAGAGCGCGAACTTTTACGCGCGCATAACAATCGCCTGCAGTTTCCATAATAGGTTCAAACGAAGATAATTCGCCATAACCACCAATGCCTAAACAGCGTACGTCGTTATTGACGTTACTCGCACGAGCAAAAGGACCAACCATGCCATATTCATAGGCATGCTCTTCGTCAATAACCCCAATACCAACGGTGCGGTTTTTAACAGAAGAATCCTTTAAAAAGGCATTGCAAATTTCACCATATTCCTTACCAAGACCTTTAAGGGTGTCTTTTATAGAAGCAAGCATAGGCGCATCGATATCTTTCGTTACACCACCAAGCAGTGTGTAGGAAAGAATAACACGACCTCCAGCAACTGCTTCAAAAATATCTAAGATGCGCTCACGCAAACGCCAGGTATGCATAAACAAGCTTTCGTAACCAAAAGCATCTGCCGCCAAACCCATCCACAAAAGATGAGAGTGAATACGGGAAAGTTCATGCATGATGGTACGTAAATATTCCGCGCGTTTCGGAACTTCAGCACCCATCAAAGTTTCCACCGCTTGAGCATATCCATAGCTATGTCCAAAAGCGCAAATGCCGCAAATGCGCTCCGCTACATAAATGTACTGATGAATATCGCGCGTTTCGACCAGCTTTTCTAAACCACGATGAATAAAGCCAATTTGAGGCAATACATCAACTACTGTTTCATCTTGAACAACAAGGTCTAAATGTACTGGTTCGGGCAAAACAGGATGCTGGGGGCCAAAGGGTATTACTTGAGCTTTTCCCATTACTACTCCCCTTCCTTAGAATCTGAAGTGTTCGCAGAGGCTTGAGCTGCTGCACGTTTAGCTTTTGCTTCCATTGCAGCACGAACCTTCGCTGCCTTTTCGGGATCCATACCGGCAAGCTTAGCTTCAAGATCTTCTTCTTTTTTAGCTTGAGCAGCCTGATCTGCTTTGCTGGATTCCTGAACACCATCACCTGCCTGCGCAGCTTTAGCCTTAGCTTCACGCGCAGCCTTGGCGGCAGCAATTTTTGCTGCTTTTTCACGCGCCGCAAGCTGTTCGGGCGAAATAATAGTCATAGGGGCATCTACACCATCAGGAAACTTGTAGAAGTCACCTTTAAAGTCCAAAACATTGCCCTCGATGTTAACCCCATAAAGTTCATGAGCTTCATTTTCGAAAACAAAAGCCGCAATAAATAATTCCGTTACCGAAGGAACCACTGTTTCGTTCTTAATAATTCCTCCGATTTTAAAAGTAACAATTTCATCACCCATTACGAAGGTGTAAATCAGCGTAATAGTATTGTCACGTTCCAACTTTGGAAGAAGCTGGTCTAAACGGTAACCTTTTTCTTTGTATTCCTTGCACGTATCAATAAGCTTATCCAGTGCCAAGGGTCTAAAGTCTTGTTTCAACGACATAACTAGGCACCTTTCTTTTGTTCTTTAAGCTTTTTGGCTTTTTCTTCAAGAACAGCTACACCCTGAACAACCGCATCAATAATTGCTTCAGGACGAACTGCACAACCAGGTGCATATACATCAACCGGAATCGCCTGGTCTATACCACCAATAACGTTATAGCAGTCATGGAAAATACCACCGGAACAGGCGCAAACTCCACAAGCAACCACAACTTTTGGCTCAACCATCTGGTTGTAAATTTCTTGAATAACACTGATATTGCGCTGATTAACACTGCCCGTTACCAAGAAAATATCAGCATGCTTTGGATTGCCTGTATTAATTACACCAAATCGTTCCGCATCGTAGAGCGGCGTAAGCGCAGCAAGAACTTCAATATCACAACCATTGCAGCTTGAACCGTCATAATGAATAATCCAAGGAGATTTAGAAAGTGCAGACATATCTTCTCCTTACAGATAAATTAACAAACCAATATTAATGCCAGCGAAAACAAGGGTAACAATCCAAGCGGACTTCAAAAGGAGTTGCCACTTAACGCGAGCAAAATTGTTGTCGATCCAAATTTCCAGCAGGTAAATAAAAACCAACGCAACAATAACAATAGGGATACAAACCGGATTACCCCAAACAAAGAACATTCCTACCCACGCCAAGAACAAGATGTTTTCACACCAGTGCATAATTTCTACTTGGCCAAGCACCTTGCCTGACATTTCGGTGGTAACGCCTTTTACCAAATCCTGGTGAGCGTGATGCGAATAGGATAAGTCGAACGGAGACTTCCTTAACTTAATGGTAAGAATATAGAGCAAACCCAAAAAGACGCCAATAGCAGGACCAATGATGGGATAGTCCCCATGCAAAACCGTGGAAACATTAAAGCTACCCGTTGCCAGGAAGAATCCTACGGCAAGAAGCAATACCATGGGTTCATAGGCCATTACCTGCAAAGTTTCTCGATGTGCGCCAACTTCTGCAAACGGAGAACGAGCCGCATAAGCTGCCATGATGAACAGCATCTCTGCCAAGGTAATAACAAAGATGCACAAAAGCAGATTGCCTCCGCTGAAAAAAACGCCACCCGCAATAAAAGTAAAGATTAAAGCCCAGAACACATAGGTTCCAATTGCGGTATTAACTGCCGAATTTTCTTTCGAGAATAACTTGCGTACATCGTAGTAAGGCTGAAGCAAAGGAGGACCAACACGTCCTTGCATACGCGCCGTAACCTTACGATCTAGGCCAGCAAGCAAACAGCCTAACACCGTAGCCACAACTGCAAATATGGCCGAGGCAAGAAGAGTAATGAGAATTGAAACTATCGTATTCATTTCTATATCTCCTTTGCCTAAAGAATCCCTACGGAAACGGTTAAATAGATCGCCCAAATAAAGGCTGCTGCCAGCAATACATAACAGGCAATAGTACCGATGGGCCTAATCTTTGCTTCACCAAATACGGGTTCAAGATACCAATTTCGTGCCGTAGCGGCAGTAGGTTGTGAAAGCGAATTAACAAACGTACGCTGCGCATTATCAACCGAAATACCTGATAAGTATGCATCGGTTTTGCGTACGTTCTTCTTAAACTTGCGCATGCCACCCAACAAAACAACAGCCATAACCAAGCAGATTACTGCTGCAATATACAAGTCGTCATCCAAAATAGGTTGAATAGCAATACCAAGAACGGATGCGATATAGGGTTCAATCAAGTAATCGGACATAAGCGGAATAGTTGCACAGCATACCAATGCCAAAATGGTAAAGGTCATGGTAGCAATCCATTCACTCCAATGAACCGTTTTTTCAATACTTTCAGAAGTGCCGGTAATACCTGCAAGTTTTCCTAGCCATTTACCCCAGAACATAAAGGTTGCTGCTGAACCGAACGCCAACATAAGCAATAGCGCAAACTGACGAGTATCAACAAACGATACGAGCGTTGCCCACTTCGCAACCAACATACCAAAAGGAGCCAAGAACATGATCATAATGCCCACGATCATCATGCGTGATAAGCGAGGCATACGTTCAAACAGCAAGTCCATATCTTCGATATCACGCGAGCCAATGTGGTGTTCTGCAGTGCCTACGCACAGGAACAAGAGACTCTTCGCAACTGCATGGAAGATTACCAACAAAATTGCTGCCCATATAGCTTCAGCAGTGCCTACACCCGCGCATGCCGTAATAAGACCTAAATTAGCAACGGTTGAATAGGCTAAAACGCGCTTACCATTTGATTGCGAAATTGCCATCATCGAACACAGAAGGAAGGTAATACCACCTACCAGAATTACCAGAATAGACGGTGCAAACGATACCGCGTAAATAGGTGCGCATTTAATAAGCATAAATACGCCCGCTTTTACCATAGTTGAAGAATGGAGCAAAGCCGAAGTTGGTGTTGGTGCAACCATGGCGCCTAACAACCACGTATGGAACGGCATCTGGGCTGCTTTGGTAATACCAGCCAAGCTTAAGCAGGTAAGCGGAAGAACCACATACGTTGGAGCGATGGTGCCAAAAACAATGAAGTCCATAAAGTCAATGCAGCTAAATTGAATAGCCAAATAGAACAGCGCTGCAAGAAATGCGATACCGCCCACTAAGTTCATAATAATTTGACGGAATGCATTACGAATGGCTTCGTCGGTTTTAGTAAAGCCAATAAGCAAAAACGAACAGAGTGTCGTGACTTCCCAGGCAGTAAACAGCCAAATCATATTATTAAAGAAAATGATTCCATACATGGCCGAAAGGAACACGAACATCAAAGCAAAAAACGTAGGACGCCTATCGGGCATCTCTGTTTCGGGATGATGAATACCAAAATAGAAGTCATGCATGTAGCCAATGGAATACACGCAAATGCCCGTACCTACAATGCCAATAATAAGCGCCATGATTAAGGACAGCGAGTCGATATACAAACTACGAGTGCACTCAAGACCATGAGCAAACATGGATTCGTATACCAAAGTTCCAATAATCTGGACAAGCGCTAAGACCAATGCAGGAACGTTGCGATACTTCAACGCAAAGGCGATGATAGTAACCGCAATAAGGACATCAACCCCAAGGAAAATGTAATCCACATATATTGATTCAAATGAAAAATACGTTCCTGTTGTTCCGATATTGGTAACAACCAAAACAATTGAGGCAATAGCAATTGCCGCTGAACCAATACACACAATGACATTACGGGGTCTGGTCTTTCTGAAGACCATAAGGAGACCCGCAATTACGAGCGGAAATAGGATAAGAAATCCAAGCATTTCCATGGGCATCCACCTCTTCTGGTACTGATAAACAAAATCGCCTGAATGGCGATGTATCTACTCTAGTAGGAAAGAGCGAAACCACTCCCCTATGTTCGCGGGGTTAGCTTATTTGCTCGGTAAATGGAAAAGAGTTTTCTAGGACAACACCATTCCATACGTCAAAAAATGCTTCAAAACACCCCTACTTAAAAAGTAGTGAGTGGTCGTTTTTAAGTAATTACGCGATACCTTACACCTGGTGATGTCCTACCAAACACAAATTCATACGATAAGAGTGCATTAAGAAAAGACGTGTTGTTCCTACAAAACACAAAGGGGAGTTAAAAATTCTTGATGCATAGGTACTCATTAAACAAGGAGGAAGAAATGGCAGATTATTTTGGAACTGACACCGTAGTTTCAGAGCTGCGCGAAGACGGTTTGCTTATTATTCGCATCAACCGTCCTGACATGGCAAACGCCCTCAATGGCGCTACTTCAAAGGCCATGGAAAACATTATGAACAATGCAGAAACTGATCCTGCGGTTCGCGCAATTATTGTTACGGATACCGGCAAGGTATTCTGTGCAGGCGAAGACCTTTCTGAACTTTCCGAAGGCGGCGAATGCCAGACCGTTACCGAACACGGCTTTGGCGGCTTGACCGCTCGTACCTGCTCTAAGCCTGTTATTGCAGCTTGCAATGGTTCTGCTACTGGTGGCGGTATGGAAATTGCACTTTCCTGCGACATGGTAGTAGCTTCAGATCGCGCTAAGTTTGGTTGCACCGAAGTAGGTCTTGGCATTATTGCTTCTACCGGTGGTATTGTTCGCCTCGCCCGCGATATCAACCGTAAAGACTGCATGGAACTTCTGCTCACCGGCAAGAAGATCAAGGCCGAAGAAGCACAGAAGCTTGGTCTAATCAATTATGTAGTTCCAGCTGAAGAAGTTATGGATAAGGCAATCGAACTTGCTGAGCAATGCTTAAAGAATGCTCCTCTTGCTTTGAAATGGACCAAGTATTTGGTACATGCTGCTGATCAGATGTCTGAAGAAGACGCCATGAAATATTGTGATGCGGCATATCGCTTCCTTGAAAAGACTGAAGACGGCATTGAAGGCCCTGCAGCATTTGTTGAGAAGCGCGAGCCTGTTTGGAAGGGCCGCTAAGCTTACTTCTAAGGTTCTTAAAACCTTTTTACAGACACTTCGGAAATTTTGATTTACTTCATTATTTCGATCTTCATCCCTAATTTAGCCCGCCCGAAAACCGTCCTCACCCTTCCTCACACACAATGATTATGGTTAGGGCGGGCATTTAGAAATTCGTATGGACATTCATTCATATCCCTCCCCACAAGAAAAGACGCCTTTCCGCTAGGCGTCTTTTCTTGTGTGACAGGGCACTTGTCACGCACTCGTCACAGTCACTATTCGTGACAGCCGGGTGTGAGCCGAACAGCCGGACAGGGCACTTGTCACACTGTATCTGCGGTAGAGCGTATTACGCTGCAATTTGGTGCTACTTCTTTAATGGATGACAACATTGCTAAGGTTTCTTTAGTGGGCACAGGTATGAAGTCAAGCCCTGGTGTTGCTGCTAAGGCGTTTGCGGCACTGGCGGAAAACAACGTTAATATCATGATGATTTCCACCAGCCCTATCCGTATTTCTGTTGTGGTTGAAGGTAGTCAGGTGCAGACCGCGGTTCGTTGTTTACATACCGCATTTGGTTTGGACTCTGATAGCATCTTCGAGGAAACCCAACTTTCCCCAGAAGAAATTGCTGCAAAGATGGCTAAGGGCCGTTAACAGAAGCAAAGCTGCTGCGTTTGTCCCGAAGATAATAAAAGGTCATTAACCTTTACTCTTAATAGCCGTTCTTCGTAACGGCTATTTTTCTTTTAGGTAAAGAATCCGGTGTTTAAAGGAATTCGGTTTTGATAGGCCTGTTTTTGGCAAAAACCTAGCTTATCGGGCTGGCGGTTTTGATTTATCTATGCATTGCATGGATGAACTATATATCTATATGTAAATTGTGAATATGAAAGGCCAAATTCGAGTCTTATCGGGTTAAAAAATGCTCTCATTTTTCGGAAAACCCGAAAACAGCAACCCGATAAGCGCAAAATTTGCCAAAAATGACCCTAAAAACGTACGTTTTTAATTATATGAGCTAGAAAGAGATAGTGTGCTCTATCTAGCGTGACAAATGCCCACTTGTCACGCGATTTTGCTTGTTTCGGCCAAAGACTTTCCGCGCGTTTCAGGCGCCATGAAAATGGAAAGAACAAGCGCCAAAATTACCAACGCAGCTGCCGCAAGCATAGTGGGACCAACGCCAAATTGTTCAAGCATAATAGGTGTGCCATACGTTGAAATAATAGTCCCTACACGAGAAATAGAGATTGCAATACCTACCGCAGAAGCACGAACAGCCGTAGGGAATAATTCGTTGGGATATAACCATTGCAAAATGCCAGGTCCACCGCTAAAGAACGCATACAGACCAAATGCAAAGATGATAATAAACACTGGAGCTGCGGGGAAAACACCCAGAATAATCAATCCCACCGCCATAAAGGCCAATGACCCAATAAGAAGCGGCCTACGCCCAATAGAGTTAAGCCAAAACATGGCTGGGAATGTACCAATTAAGAAAAATAAACTTACTGCTGCTTCACCAAGAATAGATTCGCGACCCTCGCCTAAGCCAAACGCAGTCATGATATCTGGACCAAAAGTGTAAATGGCATACATCGGTACTACTTGGCACAAAATAAGAAGGCCAACATATACCACACGTTTAAAATAGCCACCCTTAAAGATTTGGGATACGCTGGTGCGACCTACTTGCTCTTCTTCGTTGAAATCGACATCTTCACCATAGACACGATCCATAACAGCACGGGCTTCTTCAAGGCGCCCCTTAGCACGAAGCCACAAAGGTGATTCAGGAATATCGTGACGACCAATAAGCAGAATTAAACAAGGAATTGCAGCGCTACCCAACATCCATTTCCAGCCATCAGCAAGAGGAAACAGCGCAAAGCCAACAAAGGCTGCTGCCGTAGCACCAAAATACCAAGAAGCAGAAACCATACCCATTGCGATGGCACGATACTTCTTCGAGGTAAATTCGGTAATCATCGCCGTAGAAATGGGATAATCAGCTCCCACAAAAAACCCGATAAGGAAGCGCGCTAACACCAAATGAAGCGGCTCGGTTGAAAACATCGACAAAATTGACACCACACCAATAGCAATCATGTCGATAATAAACATTTTTCGACGCCCAATAAGGTCAGTTAAGTAACCACCTAAGATAGCACCAAAAAGAATGCCTAAAAATACCGAAGCGCCAATAGCAGCACTCCAAAATGAATCAAGATCAAAAAGCGGTGTAATTTGGGTAAGAGCTACGCCAATAAGAGAAAGCGCATAACCTTCTAAGAATGCTCCACCACTAGAAAAAAAGGTGATTTTACGAAGAAAGGGCGTCATTGCCACGTCATCGATAGTTTTGCGGGCAGCATGCTTAATCTTTCGACTCACGCTTCCATCGGTTACCGCTTCAACAACCACCTTGGGTGTAGTAACCGACTTTGCTAATGTTTTAAGATGCTGCCGCATAAATCTCACCTAGTCCTAATCCCATTCGCATATGCCGTAATTCAAATGCGGTTTTGCTCCCGTTTCGTCTGCATCGGAATCTACCAATCAGAATCGGATTTCTTTTTCTCCAACCTGCCACATACGCGTAGTAAGCGTTTGTCCCGGAATTACCGGTGACGTAATACGCGTCTTGAAGCGTGTCATACGCTCAGGCTCACCAGGGAACCAAGAAGAAATGATGTGACGCATAGCAAATCCGCCCAGACTAACTCCGTGCGCAATTGGTCGCTCTAAACCGGTTTGTTCGGTGTATGACCAGTCAATATGCTGCTGATGCCAGTCGCCAATAAGGCGATAAATTAAAGGCATGTTGTACGGCATGGTTTCCGTAACCTGCATATCTGGTGCACGGTCGGGTATCTCAACTATATCACGAGGAGGCTTAGGCCCTCCCCAACCGCCGTCGTAGATGCACACATCCCAGGTTTCAACGGTACATATATGAGTGCCGTCTGCACTATAACTACGGCCTGTTTGCTTCGATAAGCACCCGCGGCCTTCACCACGATCATAAAGCGCATCCTGAGTTACGTATGTTTCAATGATATCTTCCATTTTAAAAGGCGCGTGAAGACGAATCTCAAATCCATAGTGAAGTGATCCTGAATAGTCATACCCATAATCTAAAGTGAAGGTCATTTCCTCATTAACACCCTCCACGTTGCTGCATCACAGGCCGCTGCACCACCGTACTACCTTGTCGTTGTGCTACTTAAGCAGCTTCTTTTCAATCTTCAAGCTGCAGGTACGAGGAAATTCGTCAACGATTTCGAAATAAGTTGGCACTTTAAATTTTGCCATTTTACTTTCGCAATACGTTTTTAGTTCCTCAATTGTTACTTTGCTTTTATCTAAAGGAAGTACAAAAGCCTTAATTGCCTGGTCACGGATGGGATCATCCACACCAATTACTGCCGCTTCAGAAATATTGGGGTGCTCGCAAAGAATTTCTTCAATTTCAGTAGTAGAAATATTTTCGCCAGCGCGCTTTACCATATTGGATTTACGGTCAACAAAGAAAAACCAACCGTTGTCATCCTGGTATCCCTGATCTCCTGTTTTAAGCCAGCCATCTTCAGTAAAGGTTTCTTCAGTGGCTTTTGGGTTGTTGAAGTATTCCAACATAACCGATCGACCTCGTACGCCCTTTATTTGAATTTCCCCCACTTCACCATGAGGTAATTCTTCATCGTTCATATCGGCAATGCGAACTTCGTAACCCAAACCAGGACGACCAACGGAAGGCCAATTACGCTTACCTACGGGAGGGTCAGTTAAAGCCCATCCAATAGATTCCGTAGAACCATAGGTGTTCATAATTTTCACGCCAAAACGTTCTTCAAAGGCTTCTTTTTCTTCCCCAGGCTTCGTATAAAACTTGGAAAAATCAATTTCAGATTCAGGGGAATCGCTTCCGGCACGCGCAACTAAAAGCCCCTTAGGAAAATATAATCCGCGCTTTAGAAGCTCTTCGTAAGTTTCAAAAAACAGAGGTTCCGTAACCGCACAAACCGCCCCAGAGGTACGAAGAATATATTCAGCCTCATCGGATAAATACTGTTCATTCACCGGTACCACAATGGCACCAATCTTCGATAATCCAAACAGGCACATCAAGAATTCTGGAGAGCTATGAAGCTGCAGTGCCACATGATCGCCTTTTTTAATATTCAACGACAAGAACACATTAGCAATGCGGTTTACGTCCTGATCGAATTCGGAATACGTATATTCAAAAATATCGCCCACGCGATTATGAAACGTAAGGAATTGCCTATCACCCTTACGGTCCACTACGCTTTGCCATAAATCGCGAAGCGTTTCATTACCTGCGATATCCGTCATCCTTGGTTCCTCCTCCGGATTATCTTTAAACTCTTGCGTGATCTTTCCCCTTTTACGCACAGAGTAGTAAGTCCCTTTTATGTCCCTTTTATTTCAAGTACCGGATACCGAGGTAAGCCCCAATATGTACCTTTGTCCGATACCTCAGTCCTGATAGAAACCCACATAGGAGAATGCAACCAAAGAAGTCCGAAAAGAAAGAGGAGAGTCTATGTGGGCTTTTATCAAGAGTTTCCGCTTTTACTCCCCTGCGGAAAAGGGAACCGGAGGGGATATGATTACCATGCCCATCGTTGCGCGGGAGGGGGACAACGCTTGAGGGCAAACGAAAAATGCAAAGTGAGCTGGAATGTTACGAATACGCTTGCTTAGCTTTCCTTAACAACACCAGAAGCAAGAAGCTCTTTAATCTGGTCTTCGGTGTAACCAAGCTTGGTAAGAACATCAACGGTGTCGCCACCCTGATGAGGCATTGGACGCCAAATCTGACCAGGATTGTTCTTGAACTTGGGGAATACCGTTAAACTATGGAAGGTTTCGCCATCAGCGGTCTCCCAATCAACCCAGGTGTTGCGCAGCTTAAGATGCTCTTCTTCAACCAAATCTTCAAAGTCGTTAACAACCTGAGCAGCAATACGGTGATCAGCAAAATCTTGCTCGATGTCATACTTAGAATGAGCCAAGCAGTAGTCTTCAAATGCCTTCTGAATTTCTTCAGCATAAGGGTTGGAAAGCCAAAGTGCAGAACAATCCTCGGGGATGCTTTCAGTACCCCACAGGTGACCTAAACCAATGGTTTCAAGGAAGTACTTGTTCTGGTTAACACCATAGAGGCAAACACCCAAGAAACCATCTTTGCAAGCAAATTCGCCAATACCGCACAGGTTCTGGTTACGAGCGCCAGGACGAGGCCACTTAATTCCTTCATTGAGGTAGTCAACCAAGTAATACTGACCAATAGCAAGTAAGGTTTCATACATTGCAAGATCAATAGATTCGCCCTTGCCAGTCTTTTCCGCCTTGTACAAAGCAGCCAAAGCAGAAGATGCAATCATGAGGGTGTTGAAGTAGTCGCCTGCATAAGGCCCAGGAAGCATAGGCTGTTCTGGAGTACCGTTCTGCATAATGATGCCAGAGTACGCCATAACAGTTAGGTCATAGGCAGCACGCTTAACCATCTTAGGATCGCCTTCCTGACCGAAGCCAGAAACATGAACGATAACAAGCTTAGGATTAATCTCCTAAAGAACTTCATCGGTAGTGCCCTTACGTGCCCAGGTGTCACCCTTGGAAGCTTCCATGAAGATATCGGCATCTTTAATCATCTTGAAGAAGATTTCTTTGCCTTCTTCAGAGAAGTAGTTAAGAGCTACCGAGCGCTGGTTACGACGTTCAGCCTGCTTGATGTAGGCGGTATCGCGAATGGTGTCACCCGCACCCGTGTTTTCCAACCACGTTACATCAGCACCCCAGTCAGCCATCAGGCCAGCAGCTTTAGGGCAAGCAAGCTCTACCGCAGCATATACTGTGTACTGCTTGTAGCAATATCGGGAATATTGCTTGTTATGCAACCAAGCGCGTTCGAAAACGACTTTGTTACCCTTCTTCCTAAAAAAACATCACAACCTGCCTTTAAAAGCGTTGCGATAGTATGCATGATTGGGTTTGCCACCAGCGTTGCCTGCTACTACTTAACCGCTATTATCCCGTGGGAAGAAATGCCAACGCAGATTTTGACCTTTACTATTGGTGTTTTTGCTGCATCAATAATGATCCTGCTCGTGAGTGTGCTGTGTTCTTTATCCAAAGAAAAAGCCTCAATTTTTAAAATTTTTCCCTACTATTTAGTGTTAGTAATAGCATGTTTAGCAGCCTTCATTCTATCTTCCGAGCTTTATATCTTAAGCTTCATCGGAGCGTTATGTATATCTTCTTTGATTGAAGTGTCACTGATTATGTACTTTGGCATTTTGATGCAACGTGGATTTTTCTCTCCTGCCGTAGCCTTCACACTTTCGGTAGTATCAGCCCGCTTAGGCATTTTTGTAGGCAATGGTATTGCCCTTGGATTTGAAATAAATCCTGAACTTGCCCAGATTGCCACGGATCCAGTCGCATTAGCCTTTGTTTGCTTGCTAGCCTTCCTCATTATTCCCTTAACAAAACGCGAAACCAGCATTTTGGAATTAACAAGCACACCGGTTAAACCTACCGAAATTGAAGCAATTTGCCAGGAAGTTTCTACTGAATTTACCTTGTCGGAACGGGAAACAGAAATTTTGAAACTGCTAGCCAAAGGCAACACAGCAAATGGCATAGCAAACAAGTTAGTTATTTCGCCTCATACGGTAAACACTCATATTCGCCATATTTACGACAAGGTGGGAATTCATTAACGCAGTGAACTGTTGGAATACCTTAATATGCGAAAAGATGATTCGAAAAGCATTTAGAAAAACGCATGCTTCTTCAAACAACTGAACATGAACACACCGATTATCTACTCGCTAAGAACAACTACTTCGAGCATGTCTCTGGCAGTTGTTCTTAGCGATCTTGTCATTACTGAACACGTATTAACTGTGCCCAAAACCGGCAATGGTACCGCCTGCTACTACCCTGTCACCTTCGTAGAGCACCACAGCTTGACCTGGTGCTGCTCCTCGAATAGGTTCATCAAATCTAATGATAAGTTGTTCTCCTTCAAGCCAAGCCGTAGCACTACGCATGCGCGCCCGATAATTGATTTTTACCTGCACGGATCTTTTAACGGAAAAATCATCATCTGAAGGAAACGCGCAATCAGCGGCAACAAGATAGGTAATTCCCGTTTCTTCAGCGCGTCCAACTACAAGGGTATTGTGTTCTACATCTTTCTTTAAAACAAACAACGGCTCACCCACCGCAACACCAAGACCTTTACGCTGACCAATGGTGTAATATAGTAGCCCCTTATGTATTCCGAGCTGATTGCCTGAAGTGTCCACAATGGGACCAGGTTCTATAGCATATTCCGAATTCTGTCTACAACCTTCGCCATTGCTAGATTTCTCTGCACCAGCAGAGAAACTCGAATGGCCTTCTTCTTTGCAAGACGATTCTTTTTTGTTTTGTAGTAAAAATCGCTCAATATAGGCAGCGTAATTACCATCGGGAATAAAACAAATATCTTGGCTTTCTGGCTTATTCGCATTGCTAAAGTGCGCCTCACCAGCAAGTTCGCGGGTTTCATTCTTGGTGTATGAACCAAGAGGCAACAAGATGTGTTCTAAATCTTCCTGACTTACGTGATACAACACGTAGCTTTGATCTTTGGAATGATCCGCGCCCTTATGAAGTTCGTATTTCTGACTTTCTTCATTAAAGACAACCTGTGCATAATGTCCCGTTGCAAGATAATCACATTCAAGTTTTCTGCGAAGCGCCTGTAAAGCACCAAATTTCAAATACTTATTGCATTCAATACAGGGGTTAGGGGTTAAACCCGACAAATAAGCCTTACAAAAAGGAACAATTACCTGCTCTGAAAACAAAGAACGATAATCTACTACCACATGATTTATGCCAAGTGTTCTGGCAACAGCACGAGCATCCTGGGCTTCAGGTGAATAGGCATACAATTCATCTTGAGAGGGGTTTTCAAGCAAAGCATTGTCCGGAATAAGCACCATGGTTACCCCAACCACAGCGTACCCTTGGTTTAGCAATAAACGTGCAGCAACTGAACTGTCCACACCGCCACTCATAGCACACAAAACTCGCTTCATTACTTTTCTCCCATAAGCGCGGTATTCATGCTTCCGCTTCGAAAACCTTCTAAATCAAGGGTAACGTAGGCAAAGCCCTGGTTTTTTAGGAAGGCAACAACATCAGAACGAATATCATCGGATATAAGCAGCTCAAAATCTTGCGGGTTCACTTCGATGCGCGCAAGCTTATCCTGAACACGCAATCGTGCCTGAGAAAAACCACACGAATGAAGCTTCTGTTCACACCTATCTATAAGTGCAAGCAATTCAACATCAAGAGTTGAACCATAAGGAACACGAGTTGCTAAACAGGCATTGGACTGTTTGTTCCAAGTGGATAATCCAAGCTGCTTAGACAGAACACGTATATCTTCTTTAGAAAACCCTGCTTCCAAAAAGGGGCTTACCACTTCAAGTTCTTCCAACGCCTGCAGTCCGGGTCGGTAATCACCCAAATCATCCGTATTCGTGCCATCCGCAATAACAAAAAATCCCTGCTCTTCAGCCTGGGTTTTCATGGCGGTAAACAACGCCTTTTTACAGAAGTAACAACGTTTAGGATCGTTAGAGCTCACTTCAGGAATAGAGAGCACATCCGGTTGGCATACCACCTGCTTAATGCCAAGTTCTTTGCAGAAATCACACGCAAGACGAAAATCATCTGCCGAAGTCATAGGGAGTTTCGCACTTACCGCTATAACCTTATCGCCCAGTTCTTCAGCAGCTAATTTCAGCAGTAAAGTAGAATCTACTCCACCAGAAAACGCAATCGCAAGCATGTTTTGTTTCCTTAAATATGAGCGCAAATACAACTCTTTTTCAGACAAGGATGCCATCTAACCCCTTTTAACAAACTCATATTCAATGATCATCCATTGAACATTTGGTGATTCATAAGTATTGAAAACTAAAACTCTGAATAATTCATCCACATTATCAAGCCTGGAAGATATAAAAATGCTTACAATTTAACAACAATTACCACATATCCATAGCAAGGAGAACCTATGGCAACCATCTTATTTGTGAACGCTTGCATGCGTGGAAATGATTCTCGCACACTTGAACTCTGTAAAGAATATCTATCCACTAAAACACAGGACGACATCATTGAAGAAGTTGACCTCGACGCTCTTAAACTGACACCACTTTCGGGCCAAAAAGCTGCCTACCGTATGGAAAAGCAAGCACAAGGCGCATGGGATGACCCCATTTTCAGTCTCGCCAAACAAATGGAAAAAGCGGACGAAATTCTTATAGGTGCCCCCTATTGGGACTTGTCGTTTCCTGCTGCCTTAAAAACCTACCTTGAATATTGCTGTGTGTGCGATATTACCTTCCACTACACCAAAGAAGGACGCCCAGAAGGCCTTTGTCATTCGAAGAAGCTCACCTATATCACGACTAGTGGTGGATTCATTGGCGATAAAAACTATGGGTATGATTACGTGTGTGGTCTTGCCGATATGTTGTCCCTTGGCGAAACCCGTTTTGTAAGTGCCGAAGGGCTAGATATTATCGGCATGGATATTGAAGTTCAAATGAATAAGGCACGCGAAGAACTGAAAAAGCTTTCCTAGTGTATAGATCTGAGGATAGTTTAGAGCTGGTGAATGTTTCTTGCTCTAGTATTTGCTTTGCTTTTAAAGTCTAATTGAGTAGTGGCTTTATATATCTGGCTTACTTTTATCGAAGAACAATTCTGAGCGTGATTTGAGAATATAAATAGCTAAGACACGGCCCTAGATGTTCGATCACGAAATGTGGGATGGAAAAATATATTGTCGAATCTTTTCCGCCGTGTCCTTAATTTATATTCGAGAATCACATTGAGCGAAGCTTGTTCTGAGATAAAAGTAAGACAGACCACATAGAGCCTAGTTAGACACGTTATTAGAAAATCGAGCTAAACCGATAACGCAAAGTTTATTCGTAGGTTTGCTCCAGCTTCTTGCCTTTAACGATGGTATATAAACCCAAAACAAAGGTTAATGCAAGCAAGGATAATGCCATTATCCATTCTGCTTCCCAACTGATTTCAGCTACGGCAGCAAATAACGTTGCAGCCCCCGCACCAGCTAAATTAACCACAATGGCAACACGCGAATAAATAAGGGTATAATCTCGCGGACCCGCAATTGCACGCGTAAAGGATGCCCCAAGTGCATCTACTGCAGCATACAATACGCCACACAGCAATCCACCCGCATAAATAAACAATGAAGACACTGGTGCGCCAAACCACATGCAAAGAATACTCAACGCGCCGCACACACAAGGAATGCAAAGTGCCACAAGCAAGCTTTTGTCAGATACCGCCCCTAGAAGCACCTTACTTAAAGCGGATAACGCCATAATACAAGCAGCCACTGCAGAAGCGAGTAAAACTGCTCCTTCAGGAGTAATACCCGCAACCCCTAAATCGCCTAAATGATAGATATAGGTAGCAAACAAATTACCCACCACAGTCATAGCATTAAATATACCCATGGTAATCATAAGAGTATAGAAAACGGGAGTTCTAAACATAACCCGCGCAGGTACACCCCATTGTTTTCCTTTAGATGTTACGTTAGTGTCTGATGAATTGTTAGCAGAGACATCGGTAGAACCATAAGGGAGCAAGCCCACTTCAGAAGGATAACTGCGAATAAGAACTACCGATGCAACCAATCCTGTTAGTAAAACTATGGCAGCAAAAATAAGGTAGGCCACACGCCAGTTAGCAAAAGAAAAAACTAGGCCACCCACCATGCTCCAGAGCGCACCACCCACTCCAGACATAGAAAATCATAATCCGATAAAGAACCCTGTCCGTTTAGTGAACCAACGATTAACCAGTGTCGGTACCGCTAAAAACATAAGAGCAACAATACCAAAACCTATAAGAACGCCTGAAATATAAAACTGCCACACATAAGACCAGATTGCACAAAGAGCCATACCAAAAGCAACAAGACACACAGAGGCAGAAAGGACGATACGGAGGTCAAATCGCTCCATTAAATTACCAGCAATTGGGGAAACCAACGCACCAATTAAATATACCAACGTAATATACAACGTAAACTGACTGGTACTTACACCTAAGCTTGAGGATACAGGAACAACAAAGATTGACCAGGTGTTATACACTAAAGCACATGGCCCCAAACAGACCAGAATTCCAGCAGCAATAACCATACCATGGCGTATTGAAAAAGGTGCACCTGCTTTGCGCTCAGTCATATGTCCCCCTTAACCCCAAAACAGAATCAGGGTAGCATGAAACCACCTAACCAAAAAGACTGAGCAAAGGCCTAGTAGAAGAAAACAATTACATTCAGCAAGGTATATCTTTTGTCGATTATCAATTAACCTGGCAAATTAAGAAGATGAGTGCACCAGTTCATAGGCATCATTACGCGACAAGCCATATTCTTTTTGCACCATACGAACTATATCTTTTTTTGAAAAACTACCATCTTGAAGAAGTACCTTTACACGCTCTTGGGAAGACTGCAATGCTTCATTCTTGGTTGCTCGTGCTTCATCAGCACCAGGAGCATCAATTACGATAGCGATTTCTCCTTTAATACCTTCATGTTGAGCACGATCTTCGAAAATATGCAGAACTTCATCAACGCTACCTCTTACCACCTCTTCATGAAGCTTTGTAAGTTCACGACATACCGCAACCCGTCGATACGGCATTACTTCAGCAAGAGTTTGTAAAGTTGATACCAAACGCAAAGGGCTTTCATAAAAAACCAGCACCGCATCAAGCACTTTAAGTTGGTCTAAAAGTCGCACGCGTTCCCCTGTTTTACGAGGGAAAAAGGCACCAAAATAGAAAGACTGAGCGGAAAAGCCACTTGCAACATAGGCGGAAGTAACAGCTGTTGGGCCCGGTAATACCTCCACCACAGCACCCGCATTCAAAGCCGCATCGACTAAACGTTGACCTGGATCAGAAACGCCAGGCATTCCCGCGTCGGATGCATATGCAATTACTTCACCAGCTAAAACACGCTGTGCAATTCGGTCTGCTTTTACAGAAACACTAGCTTCATCCAAGCGCTCAAGCGGTTTACGTACTCCCAGAATACTAAGCAGCTTTCCTGTTACCCGCGTATCTTCGCAGCAAACCACATCGCATTTGGAAAATGCCTCGATGGTACGTTTAGTAATATCCCCTAAATTCCCTAAAGGAGTGGGACACACCACAAGCTTTCCTTCATGCGATAAAGATTTGCTGCACATAATACCTTTGTCTCCATAATGGTGGTGGGATTCACATAAATCATCACCATAACAAATTTATTAAGACGTTAATAATAACCTAGATTCCAGTGGTGATTCCTCGGGCAACTAAATGATTGAAAGTTCTTAGTAACTTACGCCTCAACTGCCGCAATTACTTCTACCTCAATAAGCGCGCCCTTAGGCAATGCCGCTACCCCTACCGCAGAACGAGCAGGCAAATGATCTCCAAAAGACTGCGCATAAATGTTATTAAACGCAGCGAAATCAGCAATATCATCCAAGAAACAGGTAGTTTTAACCACATGGTCAAAGTCGGTACCGGCTGCTTCCAGAAGTGCCGCCACATTTTTCATTACCTGAGTTGCCTGTTCTTCAATAGTAGAACCTACTATTTCACCCGTTTCAGGATTGAGGGCAATCTGACCTGACGCAAACAACAAGCCATTAACTACCACTCCTTGAGAGTAAGGTCCAATTGCTGCAGGTGCTTTTTCAGTGCTAATAGAATGCATTCTTCTTCCTTTTCACGAATTGGTAATATAAGTAGTGATAACGTATCGCTGTTAAGAGAATATTTCATAACAGACTATTCACACTATAAGAGTAAAGGACATCAATGTTAACGCTCGCTACATTTGAAGAAGCCGCAAAAAAAGTTAAAGAAGTAACACAAGAAACCAAGCTTATTTACAGCCATCATTTCAGTAAAGAAACAGGTAATGAAGTTTACCTTAAACCTGAAAACATGCAGCGTACAGGAGCTTACAAAGTACGTGGCGCGTATTACAAAATCAGTACGCTGACTGACGAAGAACGCTCGCATGGTTTAATCACTGCTTCAGCAGGTAACCACGCCCAAGGCGTTGCCTATGCAGCTCGTAAATATGGCGTTCCTGCCACCATTGTTATGCCTACCACTACCCCACTCATTAAAGTGGAACGCACCAAGGAACAGGGTGCAGAAGTGGTACTAGCAGGCGATGTATATGATGAAGCTTATGAACACGCCTTAAAACTTGCTGAAGAGCGTTCGTTGACCTTTATTCATCCTTTTAACGACCCCATTCTTGCAGCTGGTCAAGGATCCATCGCGATGGAAATTGTCCAAGAATTGCCCTTAGTAGACATCATCTTGGTTCCTATTGGAGGTGGCGGATTAGCCACGGGTGTTTCAACCTTAGCTAAGATGCTTAATCCTCGAATTAGCGTTATTGGCGTTGAACCAGCAGGTGCTGCTTGTATGAAAGCCTCTCTTGAAGCAGGACACGTAGTAAAACTTCCTAGCGTCAATACCATTGCCGACGGTACTGCCGTACTTGAACCAGGTGATCAAATTTTCCCTTACATCCAAGAAAATATCGACGACATTATTACGGTAGAAGACGATGAACTTATTGTTGCGTTCTTAGACATGGTAGAAAGCCATAAGATGATCGTTGAAAATTCTGGTCTTCTTACCGTTGCTGCCTTAAAACACCTTGACGTAAAAGGTAAGAAAATTGTTTCAATTCTTTCGGGCGGCAATATGGACGTTATTACCATGTCTTCCGTGGTTCAACATGGCTTAATTCAGCGCGACCGAATCTTCACCGTATCGGTACTGTTGCCCGACCGCCCCGGCGAATTAGTTCGTGTTGCTCAGACGATTGCTGACTGCAACGGCAATGTAGTGCGCCTTGACCACAACCAGTTTGTTACCGCTAATCGCAATGCTGCGGTGGAATTGCGCGTTACCATTGAAGCATTCGGAACCGATCATAAAAACAAGATTGTTCACGCGTTGGAAGAAAAAGGCTTCCGCCCTAAGCTTATTCAAGTTCACCTGTAAGCATTTCTTCATAGGAACTAGCAAAACTCCCTTAGACACCTTTTGTACTTAAGGGAGTTTTTGTTTGAACTTGCTTTATTTAGATATATTTACGTTTGAGCTTGTTGTATGTTTCGTATCACTTACTCAGCCTATTACAAACGTAAAGCATTTTCAGCAGTAAAGCTCTTCCCATATATTGCAAAGCGCGAACTCGACGCTTCAAAACTTTTATTCAAAAGCGAAGCGGCGCAGTCCGACGCATAGGATGCGAAGCATCCGATAGAAAGACGGGTGAGCGAAATGCACTATATAGCAAGAGCTCACCCTACAAAGAAATTTAGACGTTCTTTTGCTCCACTTCATCTTCCGTGCTAAATACATCTACCCCATCGGCAGCCTGAGAACGCGTAGGCATTTCATGAGGCTGACGCTGCGCTAAATCTTCTTCCAAGTTAGCCTTAGCTACTGAAATCATGAGCTTAATACGATTCAGCTGATTTACTTCAGAAGCGCCAGGATCATAGTCGACCGCAACAATATTGGTTCCCTTGTAACGGCGACGCAATTCCTTAATTACCGCTTTACCTACTACGTGATTAGGCAAGCAAGCAAAAGGCTGAGCACACACAATATTAGGAGCACCACTACGAATGAGTTCAACCATTTCTGCCGTTAACAACCAACCTTCACCCATTGAGTTGCAAAGGGAAAGAATTTCTTCAGCATAACTTGCCAAGGTAAAGATGTCCGTTGGTGGCTCAAAGCGATTCGACTGTGCCAAAGCATCATTCATAGGTTTACGGAGCTTCGCAATAGCCTTCAGTGCCGCACGAGCACCCGTAGCGCCCTTCTTCGACTTACCAACACCTTCCTGCTGGAAGATAGATCCCGCAATACCGAACAGGAAGAAGTCAACCAGGCCAGGAACAACCGCTTCACAACCTTCAGCTTCAATAACATCAACTACCTGGTTGTTGGCCGTAGGATGGAACTTAACAAGAATTTCACCTACTACGCCAACACGCGGCTTGGTTCCTTCACCTTGCAAAGGCAAATTATCGAAGTCATCAACAATGGCACGAACCGTTTTCTTATAGCGACCAAATTTTTCGCCCTCATAAACTTGCTGCTTACATTTTGCCATCCAATAGTCAAACAAATTCTGGGCAGCATTAGGTTCTATTTCATAGGGACGCGTACGATAAAGGCACTGCATAAGCAAATCACCATAAAACAAGGCAAACACAGCGTTATACAACATTGTCGCTGAAAGCTTAAAGCCAGGATTTGATTCATCCAGTTTCTTGAAAGCTAACGAAATAACCGGAATATGTCCGAGTCCTGCAGCCTTCAAAGCCTTACGAATAAGCGAAATATAATTGGTTGCACGGCAGCCGCCACCAGTTTGCGTAATGATAACCGCAAGCTTGTCAGTATCATAGCGACCCGACGTAACCGCTTCCATAATTTGGCCTGTAACCAGAATAGATGGATAGCAAATATCGTTGTTAACGTATTTCAAGCCCGCATCAACTGCACCGTGATCAACCGCTGGAAGCAATTCCATGTTATAGCCATTAGCGTTAAAGATAGGTAGCAACAAATCAAAATGGATTGGCGCCATCTGGGGACACAAAATGGTATAACCCGCTTCTTTCATTTCCTTAGTAAATTGCACCTTAGGAAATGCAGTGGATTCAGCCTTAAGGGCATGGTTACCCTTGAGTGCTTCTGCAAGAGCTGCTTCTTCATCTTCGGTCATAATACGACGATCTTGCTGAACCTCTTCGGCACTTTCACGAGCAATTTCTGCTGCAATAACAGCACCCGCTTCCGCCTCACGCTTACCAGTTTTCGCTTCAATAACTGCTTCGCGAGCCCGCACATCAGCTTCTAATTGATCACCATCAATACCACACACTGGGCAACCACCCTGTGTAGCCTGCTGTTCAGCGCGTTCTTCAGCCTGATCCTTTAAAGCAGCCAAAAGCGAACGAACACGAATGCGCGCAGCACCCAAATTGGATACTTCGTCAATCTTTAAAACGGTATATATCTTGCCAGAACCCTCTAAGATTTCCTGAACCTGATCAGTGGTAATAGCATCCAAACCGCAACCGAAGCTATTCAGCTGAATCAAATCCAAATCATCACGCTGTGTTACCACCTTAGCTGCGCGATACAGACGCGTGTGATACATCCACTGATCAACCGCACGCAAAGGACGTTCAACCTGACCCATATGAGCAACGGAATCTTCCGTAAATACCGCCAATCCAAAGCTGGTCAACAATTCAGGAATGGCATGATTGATTTCTGGGTCACCATGATAGGGGCGACCAGCAAGCACAATACCATGAACACCATGCTCTTCAATCCATTCAAGGGTTTCCATACCCTTTTGATGAATGTCTTCATGAACCTGCTCGTCTTCAGCCCATGCCGCATCCACTGCTTCAGAAATTTCATCCTTAGTAGGCAAAGGACCCATACCCATAAGTTCTGGATGCTTTTCAACCAGTTCCACATACAAACGCTCTTTCAGTTTGTCCTTCAAGTGATAAGGAACAAACGGATTTAAGAACTGGATATCGGTTTCGTTAAGCGCATCAACATTGAGCTTCAATGCCTCTGAATAGCTCATAACAATGGGACAATTAAAGTGATTACCAGCAGTTTCGTCCTCTTGACGTTCATACTTTGCGCAAGGCATCCAGATAAAGTCTATGTCCTTATCAAGCAGGTTCATAATGTGACCATGCGAAAGCTTTGCAGGATAGCACACGCTTTCCGATGGCATAGATTCAATACCTGCCTCATAGGTTTTCTTTGTTGAAGGATCAGAAAGTACTACACGGAAACCAAGCTTGGTAAAGAAGGTAAACCAGAAGGGGTAATTTTCGTACATATTAAGTGCACGAGGAATACCCACGCTCGCACGTGTTGCTTCTTCTTTAGAAAGCGGCGTGTAATGATCGAACATACGCTTCGTTTTGTAATCAAACAAGTTAGGAACTTTTGCAGCTTCCTGAGCAAGGCCTGCGCCTTTTTCGCAACGATTGCCCGTAATAAAACGACGATGCTTACCCGTTGCTTCATCAACCCCGAAATCATTAATGGTGAGCAAGCAATGGTTAGAACATGCTTTACAACGAATATTGCGATGGGTTGGCTCAAGTGCTTCCAGTGCCTCTAAAGTAAGCATAGTAGTTTGAGCAGGAACACCAGTACGCGCTTCTGCTTCATGAGCACGATCGCGTGCCAACAGCGCAGCTCCATAAGCACCCATATTACCCGCAATGTCAGGGCGAACTGCATTGGTTTCAGCCAACTGCTCAAAAGAACGAAGAACCGCATCGTTCAAGAAAGTACCACCCTGAACGATAACCTTGGTACCAACTTCGTGTGGGTCGCGAATTTTAATAACCTTAAACAAGGCATTCTTAATAACTGAAAGCGCCAAACCTGCTGCAATATCGCCAACCGTAGCTCCCTCTTTTTGAGCCTGCTTAACACGGCTATTCATAAATACCGTACAACGGCTACCTAAATCCACGGGATTGCGAGCTTGAATTGCACTTTCTGCAAATTCAGAAACACTTAAATTAAGACCAGAAGCAAAACTTTCAATGAAGGATCCACATCCTGAAGAACATGCTTCGTTAAGCATGATGTGCTCAATAACACCATCCTTAACACGCAAGCACTTCATATCCTGGCCGCCAATATCCAGAATAAATTCAACGCCAGGAAGCATTTCTTCTGAACCGCGAAGATGCGCAACAGTTTCGATTTCACCCGAATCAACCCGCAGCGCCTCCAAAAGAAGCGCCTCGCCATATCCTGTAACAGTAACATGACCAATACGTACACGAGATTTACCGGTCGTTGGGTCTTTTGGAAGCTGACCGTACAGTTCCGCTACGGCACGCTTTGCGCAACCCAGAACATCACCCTTGTTGTTCATGTAGCTGCTCCACAAAAGAGCACCATCTTCAGAAATAAGCGCAGCCTTAAAGGTGGTAGAACCCGCATCAATACCTAAATAAGCAGCTCCTTCATAGGTTGCTAGATCTTCACGACGAACTACTTCTTTATTGTGGCGTTCTTTAAATTCTTGATAGTCTGCTTCATCCTTGAATAAAGGAGGCAGTCGAACTACTTCGCTTCCTTGAATATCGCCCAGATTTTCGAGACGCTCAACCACATCACTAAGCAGTTCTGGCTTTGCATTCGAACTAGCAAGAGCACAACCACCCGCAACAAACAAATGAGCATTATCAGGCACAATAATATGCTCTTCATCTAGTTCAAGTGTTTCATAAAAACGCTTACGCAATTCTGGCAAATACTGCAGCGGACCACCCAAGAAAGCAACATAGCCACGAATAGGTCTACCACATGCCAGGCCAGAAATGGTCTGTGTTACTACCGATTGAAAGATTGATGCCGCAATATCCTCCTTGCGAGCACCTTCATTGAGTAAGGGCTGCACATCGGTCTTAGCAAAAACACCACAACGGCTTGCAATGGGATATAACACCGTATGATTTTTAGCCAATTCATTCAAACCGCTTGCATCGGTATCCAACAAAGAAGCCATCTGGTCAATAAAAGCACCCGTACCACCTGCGCAGGTACCATTCATACGCTGTTCGATACCATTGTCAAAATAAATAATCTTTGCGTCTTCGCCACCAAGTTCAATAGCAACATCGGTTTTAGGAATAAAGGCTTCAACCGCTGTTTTAGACGCAATTACTTCCTGCACAAATTCCAAGTTAAGCCACTGAGATAACAGCAAACCACCTGAACCAGTAATGGCAATGGTAGCAGGCTGATCGGGAAATTGCTGAGCTGCTTCACGCAATACTTCCAAAACCGTTGCACGAACATCAGCATGATGCCTGCGATAAACAGAAAATACTATTTGTTGATTTTCATCTAACACCGCTACCTTAACGGTGGTAGAACCCACGTCAATGCCCAAATGAAGTCGCGTTGCGCTACTAGTTTCGGGTGCCATCAAAATCTCCTTACAATCTAATAGGTTCGCCTGGTTTAATAAAAAGCAGGCGCATAGCTATAAGCGCCATAGTTTGTGAATCTTCTTTCATACCTGTTTCAATCCAATGGGTAATAACCCCAAGGTAAGCAGAAGCATAAAACGAAATGTAATACCTTACAAATGGATCGGTGTCATTACGATACTTTTCATGAAGCACCCCTTCAATAAGGTTCGTGCAAAAGTTGTCGCGCAAACGCGAACCAAAACCTGGATCTCCTCCGGGACCTAAAACCGCATGAAGGAAATCTCCCTGGCCACGCAAGTAATCAAACAGAGAAACTAAAAAAGGAAGGGGCTTTTTTGAAATGCAGTAAGCCATAACATCCTTAACAGAAAGCTTGCTCATTTCACTGCGAATAAGCGCAATATCATCCATGACTTCATCTTCGAATGAAACCAGCAAGTGCTCTTTGTCAGAAAAGTGGTTATAAAACGTACCACGGTTTAAATCCGCTGCACTACATAAGTCATTTACGGTAATTGCTTCAAAGCCCTTGGTTTCTATCAAGGAAATAAGAGCGCTTCGCAAGGCGCGCTTCGAACGCACAATGCGTCTATCTTCGTTGTGATTCATTGAACGACAAGACCAATCTTGTTCTTCAGTGTATAGCAAAAACTATTGCTCCTTATCTAAACTACACAATCAAAAGCACACTACTTAGCCTGAAATAGCCCACAACCAGAATGCCGCAAATGATTCATAAGAGTGCCTTCTGCTTTGTGCATTAGCTGCGTTAGTAGACGCGAATTCATACCTACCGTGGTCTATCCATATAAAGACACATATTTCTTATTGAGAACATTATATTTCAACACTTCGCCTAATAATAGACACACTGTTCAAAAACATATAAAAGTTCATGATGCTTCTACGAATTCCTTCTTACAGCTTTATTACATCCTGGCAAACTGCTTTGATACTGCACTTTTGATAACGATCACACGATGCACGCCCGCAAAGCGGTCTTTTTTGGTAAGCTTTCATATGTTTTAACCTACACGGAAAGGCACTGCTTCCATGCAAATTACTCCAGAAGAAATTGCTGAAACACTGGCAATGGTAAGCCAGCAGCATCTTGATATTCGCACTATTACCCTTGGTCTTAATCTTCGTGCATACACTCATGAAAACGTTGAAGTAATGGCACGTAAAGTATATGATCGCATGACCAAAGCGGCAGAAAAGCTGGTTCCAACTGCTGAACAGCTTGAACGCGAATTTGGTATTCCTATTGTTAATAAACGAATTTCTGTTACTCCTATTGCAGAAATTTGTGCTGCAACCGCTGAAGCTGATCTATCTCCTATCGCCCGCGCTATGGACAAAGCGGGAAAAGAAGTCGGAGTAGATTTTGTGGGAGGCTTTTCCGCTCTTGTTCATAAGGGAGCAACCCAAGCAGACATCAACCTTATGGAATCCATTCCAGAAGCACTGGCAACCACCGATAACGTATGTGCATCAGTTAATGTTGGATCCACCCGAGCAGGTATCAACATGGATGCTGCCCTTCGTATGGCACGCATTGTAAAAAAATCTGCCGAATTGACTGCTGATAGACAGTGTATTGGTGCTGGTAAACTGGTAGTTTTCTGCAACGCAGTAGAAGATAACCCCTTCATGGCAGGCGCTTTTCATGGTTCAGGCGAAGCCGATGCTGTAGTAAACGTAGGCGTATCGGGCCCAGGTGTGGTAAACGCAGTACTTCGCAGCATGCCTAAAGATGCCGATATGACCAGTATTGCAGAAGCTATTAAAGCTACCACTTTTAAGATTACTCGTGCAGGTGAACTGATGAGCCGTGAAGCAAGCAATCGCCTTGGGGTAGAAAAAGGTATTTTAGACTTGTCACTTGCCCCAACCCCCGCAGAAGGCGATTCAGTTGCAGAAATTCTTGAAGCTATTGGAGTTGGAACTTGTGGTGGCCCTGGCACTACTGCCGCTCTTGCTATGCTCAACGATGCTGTTAAAAAAGGTGGCGTAATGGCAAGCTCAAGCGTTGGAGGCTTATCAGGTGCCTTCATTCCTGTTTCGGAAGACTCTGGCATGATTCGCGCTGCTGAAGCAGGAGCACTGAGCCTTGAAAAACTTGAAGCAATGACCTGTGTTTGCTCGGTTGGTCTGGACATGATTGCGGTTCCTGGTGATACATCGGTAGAAACTATTTTTGGCATTATTGCTGACGAATGCGCTATCGGCATGATCAACAATAAAACCACCGCAGTTCGTCTTATCCCTGCTATCGGAATGAAGGTAGGCGACAAACTTGATTTTGGTGGCCTCCTGGGCTATGCCCCTGTTATGCCCGTAAACCAGCATGCAGGAACAGTGTTCGCCCATCGCGGTGGTCGTATGCCTGCCCCACTGAATTCGCTTAAAAACTAGTAACATACTAGTTTTGTTTACGACAAGGCGTTTCATTCACTAATAGCAAAGCTATCTGTTTGAGCGAAAAAACCTCTGGGTTCCTTATCAATTTATTTAGTATTTCGTTTAATTTATACCCGTTACGTAAGATGAATAAAAACACGTAACGGGTTTCTTTTTGGGCGAAATTTCGTTCTATAATTTACCCAGATTTTTATTTTTTGGGGGTTTTCTAGCTGTAAGCAAATATCCGTGTTTTGCTAACAAAGAGAAAGACACCCTTATCATCCTGCCGCAAAAGAAAGTAGAGGGGTTATGTTTACAATCAGTAACTTCACCGAAAATGACGACGTTCAAATCCTTGATGGTTTAGGTGCTTTTCAGGTAATCGAGTGGAAGCGCGACTTAAGTGTTACACCAGAATCATCCGTGGTTGCCTATTTCTCGAGCGAAATGAATGTCCGTCGCCGTCAGGTAATATGCGACTTAAGCCAAGCTCCTGTTACCGTACAGGCAGGTGCTATGCAATGGATGGTTGGTGACGTTGAAGCAACCACAGGCGTTACGGGCGTGGGAGACTTCTTGGGGAAAGCAGTACGGGGCGCTGTGACCAAAGAAACCGCTATCAAGCCTGAATACAAAGGCACGGGTAAGCTTATCTTGGAACCAACGTTCAAATACATTTTGCTTATTGATGTAGCTAACTGGGGAAACAGTATTGTTTTGGATGATGGTTTGTTCCTTGCTTGTTATTCAAGCTTGCAACATCAAGCCGTTATGCGCAGCAATATTTCTTCTGCGGTTGCCGGCAACGAAGGCTTGTTCAACCTAAGCATCAATGGTTACGGTGCACTTTGCCTTGAATCCCCTTGCCCTAAAGAAGAACTTATTGAAGTGACGCTTGATAATGATGTTCTAAAGATCGATGGCAACATGGCCTTATGCTGGAGCGGAAGCTTGAACTTTAGCGTAGAACGTTCGGGTAAATCCCTTATTGGATCTGCGGCATCAGGCGAAGGCTTAGTAAACGTTTATCGTGGCACCGGTAAAGTATTGCTGGCTCCTACTACCTACTAATTACCTACTAATTATCAAAACTACTTAAAACGGGGGAAGCCACAACTTCCCCCGTTTTGTCTTCTTTTAACAAAAACGGTACTTTAATTTGCCCTGCTTGTACTTCACTTTTATAGCTGCCAATGGCGAATACCCTTTACCGTTATATCCTTTAGTCCTAAAAAAATCTGAAGACCAAAAGTAATTTCGTCATCGTAATCAAGACCGCGAATCATAACGAACAGTTCACCAAAGGGGGCATCCAACTGCCGAATTGCTTGGTCACGAAGTTTATCTGCGCCTTTTTCATTAACAAAACGAAGAAGTAGTTCAGAGGTATCAGCGCAGCATCCAATGGGATCAATTTGCTCAACCACAATGGCGGAATAGTTTTTCTTCTGCATGTAGTCAATCAATGATTGTTCATAGGAAATGTTCACGATAGACCTCGGTGTACGTATTAGAATTCCGACAAGGTAGTTTATCTAACCACCCAAACGTGCAAGTTACTGAATTAACTATCTAGCAAGCAAGCCACTAAATAAAGCGTCCAAGCAAATAAGCTACGGTATAAGGTGTCCGGCAAACAAGCTATTGCAAAACAGCGCGGACAATATATTCAATATTACCTTCAGGACCTTTAATGGGCGATTGTACAACCCCACTAACGGTAAATCCCACCTGTTCAAGAGCTTCAGTAACTTCAGCAATTACGCGTTGACGTACCGCGTCATCTACCACTACCCCATGATCCGTTTCATCATGACGACTTTCAAACTGAGGCTTAATCAGCCCTAAAAACACGCTTCCCGACGTACATAAAGAGGCAAACACGTCTGCAAGTTGTGCAAGCCCAATAAAGCTTAAATCACACACTACCACATCAAAGGGAGCTCCCAAATCAGTGGGATCCGCCAGCCGAATATTGGTTCGCTCATACACCTTGACCCTTGGGTCTTGCCGCAATTTCCAGGCCAGTTGGCCATAGTTCACATCGACACAAGCAACGCTTAGCGCTCCAGCCTGGAGCAAACAATCACTAAACCCACCAGTCGAAGAACCCACATCGATACAGCGTTTGCCCTCAACATCCTCATGAAAATAATCAAGCGCGCCTTGCAATTTATGACCACCACGAGAAACAAAGCGCTTGGTGTTCTTTACAAAAATATCTGCATCGGGCTTCACTTTTACTGCAGCACTGGTTACGTAAACATCATCCACTCGTACTTCTTTGGCAATTACCGCGCGAACTACTGCATCCCTGTTAGGAAAATACCCCTGCTCTATGAGTAAATCGTCTAATCGTACTTTTGCCATCGCAACCCTTTATCTACCTGTGCTGTTATGACTCGTTGGAAGCAAACAAACCAGACTCCCCCGAACGTTCATCTGTCGAAGGAACAAGCCCTGTTTCAATGAGCTGCAAGAAATCCTGTTCCGTTAGAATAGGCACCCCTAGACTTTCAGCCTTCGTGCGTTTTGAACCAGCCGCTTCACCGCATATAACATAACTAGTTTTCTTCGAAACACTTGAAGAAACTTTTGCCCCATACGCTTTCAGCTTTTCACCTGCTTCATCACGCGTCATGCCTGATTCCACGAGCGTGCCAGTGAGAACAAACGTCATACCTTCAAGGGTTTGCGGCAAAGCTGGTGCTTCAATTTGTTGCGTCATAGGTAAGCCAGCTTCTGCAAGGCGTTGAATAACTTCAAGATTAGTATCGTTTTTCAAAAAATCGTGAATGCTCTGTGCAATAATTTCGCCCACGCCTTCAATGTTGGCCAGGTCTTCCACCTTCGCTGCGCGAAGCGCATCCATGGAAGAATACACTCGGGTAATGGTTTCTGCCATGGTTTTACCCACATGACGAATACCTAAGCCAAACACAACATTGGCCAGCGTGCGTGTTTTACTTTCTTCGATCGCTGCAATAAGTTTTTTGGCCATAACGGGACCAAGCACAATTGCTTCGCCCTTAGTAGTAACACGACCCATATTAAGGTTTTCCAGCTGTTCGTAGGTTAGCTGATAAAAATCAGCAACATCGTGCAGCAAACCAGCATCAATAAGTTTTGCTATAAGCTCTTCTCCCATACCTTCAATGTCGAGTGCCCCACGACTTGCCCAGTGCATAAGACGCTCTTGGGCCTGTGCAGGACAGTCAAGCGAAACGCAACGATACGCCGCCTCCCCTTCTTCACGCACTAGAGGTGACCCACAACTGGGGCAAACTTTTGGCATAGTCCACACCTTGGCATCAGCAGGACGCAGAGACAAAATAGGACGTAAAACTTCAGGAATAACATCGCCCGCCTTGCGGACGATAACCGTATCCCCAATGCGAACATCTTTGCGCTGCACTTCATCTTCGTTGTGAAGCGTAGCGCGTGCCACCGTTGAACCTGCAACTAAAACAGGATCAAGTTCTGCAACGGGGGTACACGCACCAGTACGGCCTACCTGTACCGTAATATCGCGTAGCACGGTGGTTTTTTCTTCGGGAGGAAACTTATACGCAATTGCCCATCGCGGTGCACGAGCGGTATAACCAAGCTCTTCTTGCAAGGCAAATGAATCCACCTTAACCACGACACCATCAATTTCATACGGTAGGCTTTCGCGCTTCTCTAAACATTCTTTGCAAAATTCGTGTACCTCTTTAGCGCTTGTGCAACGGCGCACGTCAGGGTTAACGTGGAATCCGCATGCACGAAGCCACTCTAAAAGCTCCCATTGTCCGGTTGCTTCAATAGAAGCTTCGCGCGCAATGGCATACATAAAGGTAGACAAATCGCGCTCGGCGGTAACCGAAGCATCTTTTTGACGAAGCGACCCTGCCGCAGCGTTTCGAGGATTGGCAAACGTCTTAGTGCCCATCGCTTCTGCCTGAGCGTTCAATGATTCAAAACTGGATTTAGGCATGTAAATTTCGCCACGAAGTTCAACCGAAGGAATACCGGCATGAATTCCTTTATACCCCTCATCCATCAAACGCAAGGGAACATCGTGGACCGTACGAACATTCACGGTAACATCTTCACCGGTAGTGCCATCACCACGTGTGGCGGCACGAACTAATTTCCCCTGTTCATAGGTAAGCGCAAGAGAAGATCCATCGATTTTAAGTTCGCAGACCAAAGGCACAAAAGACCCCAATGCAGCTTCGGTACGCTCCATCCAGGCATCCAGTTCTTCGAAATTCATAGCGTTATCAAGCGAATACATGCGCTGTTCATGCACCACCGGAGCAAACTGGTTGCCAACAGCGCCTCCTACACGCTGAGTAGGAGAAGAAGGATCCTGCAATTCCGGATGTGCTTGCTCAATATCGCGCAATTCACGCATCAAAGAATCGAATGCAGCATCCGAAATTTCCGGATCATCAAGCACGTAATAGCGATGCGTATGATATTCAATTTCCTTGCGCAGACGAAGCACTCGTTCTGCAAGTGTTTCTTCCGAGACCGTATCTTCAGCACTGTTCGACATCAGTTCCTCATTCTGTTCAGTGATTTAATCTAGAAGGCGTTTATTCAGCAAGCTACTGCCCTAAGCTTTTGAGCGCAGCTGGGATACATTCAAGTACTTCTTCAGCACAGGCGCTAATCAAACCATATGAATCTTGCGCCAAGCAGCCAGCTTGCGCATGAACATACACACCCAACACGCACGCGTCAAATACATCCATTCCTTGAGCTAAGAAGCCACCAATTAATCCGGCAAGGACATCACCCGTACCAGCCTTAGACAAAACAGCGGTACCATTCGTTATGGTTTCGCATTTTTCGCCCTGCGCAATTACGGTATTTTGCCCTTTAAAGACCACCGTAGCATGATAGTACAGCGCTAACTGATGCGCTGCCTCTTCCTGAGTCATCGAAGCTACATCAATAATAAAAGGCTTACCCAGTTTTACCGCTTCACCAAAGTGAGGGGTTAAAACCAGCGAACCCGATAAAAGCGTTAACGTATTTTGCCAGGTGGAGTCTTCCCGCAAGGCCGGTAAATAAGAAAGCGCTCCCCCATCAAGAAGTACAGGGCGCGCTGCATAATTCAATACCGATTCAATGAGCGACAGCACTGCTAAATTATCTGACTCAAACCCAGGACCCACTACAAAAGCACCCTTGCTTCCTGGTTTTAAAGCCTGCAAGGGAAAAAATTCATCAAAGGAATTCACCACAAGCGATGGTCTGAATAAGCGAAGCGTCAGCTTATTTTCAAGAGCAGTAAAAACTTGGGTATACCCCGCTCCTGCAAACTGCGAAGCTTTAGCAGCCAAGCACGCCGCACCAGGATAAGGAGCACAACCAGCTACTAACACGCATTTCCCACGTGAATACTTATGGGCATCATCGGCTGGATAGGGCAACAATTCTGCAAGTTTTTCAACAGAAACCATAACAACACGACCATTTCTTACGACTGAGAAGGAATATCATCAAGCAACGATCGAACTTCTTTAAATTGACGCGTTAATTCTTCGGTTGGACTCATTTTGCGAATAGGTTCGGCTTGTGCCTCCTCCGTAATCGCCATTGCGCAAGCAACCGCTTCTTTATGCGTATAGGAAAGCGAAAGAGGAAGTTCTTTTATGTGTGCCTCTTTGGAGATCTCCAAAGCGCGCCCATGCAGTGCAACTCGTGGTTTTCCTTTTGAATCAAGCACCACTTCTACATCACGTATGCCAACACCTTGAGAAAACCCCGTTCCCAAAGCTTTCAATACAGCTTCTTTAGCAGCAAAGCGAGTAGCATAATGAAATTCGGGAGCAGCGGTAGAGTCACAATAGGCACGTTCGTCTTCTGAAAATGCACGACGAACAAACGCAGGTGATCGCTTTAGAATTGCCCGCATACGTTCAATTTCTACAATATCCACCCCAAGTGAAACTGAATCGGGCAAAACAGAAGATGAAGCGCCCTGTTGCGCTTCATCTTCTTTCTTAGATTGTGCAGTGGAAGAAGTCATGGCTGCCTTTCAAAATATCCTTATCTTCAAGGAATACTAAGATCTTACTCAACCGTTACCGACTTAGCTAAGTTTCGGGGTTGGTCTACATCACATCCCCGTGCTACCGCAACGACACGAGCTAATAACTGCAACGGAACACTTGCGGTAATTGGCATAAAAGAATCACGAACTTTAGGAATATAAATTACGTGGTCTGCCACCTTTTTAACGTTTTCATCGCCTTCGGTTGCAATGGCGATAATTTTTGCTCCACGAGACTTAGATTCTTCCAAATTGGAAAGTGTTTTGTCGTAGGTAGGACTTTGGGTAACCACCGCAACGATAGGGAACCCTTCGTCCAAAAGCGCAATAGGACCATGCTTCATTTCACCTGCGGCATAGGCTTCTGCATGAATATAGCTAATTTCCTTCAGCTTCAAGGCGCCTTCGTAACAAACCGCTTCGCCTAAACCACGACCGATATAGAGTGTGGAATCGCGACCATCGAAGAAATGAGCTGCATCTTCAATAGCAGATGTGTCATCCAAAATTGCCTCAATTTGATCGGCGGTATCGGCCAATTCCGTAAACAGCATACGAATCATATTGAGCGTCAATTTGCCCTTAACGCGGCCCAGCAACATAGCAAGCAAAGTAAGACTTACTACCTGGCCAATAAACGACTTTGTTGAAGCAACCGCAATTTCCTTATTTGCCTTGGTATAAATTACGCCATCAGATTCACGGGCAACCGGCGAGCCGATAACGTTGGTAATACCAAACACCTTAGCACCTTTAATACGAGCATCACGAATAGCCGCAAGGGTATCGGCGGTTTCACCCGACTGCGAAACCGCAACCACTAAGGTAGTAGGAGTAATAATAGGATTGCGATAACGGAATTCACTGGCAACTTCAACCTCGGTAGGAATACGAGCCCATGCTTCTATGAGATTTTTCGCAATAAGACCTGCATGATAGGACGTACCGCATCCAATAATGTATACACGATCAATGTAGTTCAACTCTTGACGAGTTAAGGTTAGCTCATCAATTTTTATTTCACGACCCGACATACGGCCCGCTAGCGTATCGCGCACGACACGAGGCTGTTCGTGAATTTCCTTCAGCATGAAATCGGGATAGCCACCCTTTTCTGCCACATCAATATCCCAATCAACATGGGTGATTTCTGGAGTAATTTCGCTGCCCTGTTCATCAAAATAGGTAATTCCTTCAGGGGTCATAACCGCAAACTGGTTGTCTTCCATGATTACTACATCACGCGTAGCTTCAATAACCGCAATAATGTCCGAAGCAACGTAGCTTCCACTTTCGGCAGAACCCAAAACAATAGGAGAATCCTTACGGGTAACCACAATAGTGCCTGGTTCCTGCTCGCACGTTACCGCTAAGCCATACGCACCAACCAGACGTGATGCAGCATAACGTACCGCATCTAGTAAATTACCGTTGTAGGCTTCTTCCACTAAATGAGCTGCCACTTCAGTGTCAGTATCAGAAACAAATTTGTGACCTTTACCAATAAGTTCTTCACGAAGTTCTGTGAAGTTTTCGATGATACCGTTATGAACCACGGCAATATCATGAGCACAACTGGTATGAGGGTGAGCATTGCGCTCGGAAGGAGCACCGTGCGTTGCCCAACGCGTATGACCAATACCGCACGTACCCGCACACACCTCATCAGACGAAACAGCATCAACGAGTTCAGACACTTTACCCAAGCGCTTTACCACGTTAAGTTTTTCGCCATCAAACACTGCTATACCAGCTGAATCATAACCGCGATACTCAAGGCGCTTAAGTCCTTCAAGCAAAACGTCTTTTGCTTGGCTTGAGCCGGTATAACCTACAATTCCACACATAAATTAAACTCCTAACATAGTTGGAGGAAACTACAAAAGTAATAACCTTTGTATTTTATCGTAGAGTAGTAACAGAAAGCCAACAGATACCTAATCACTGATACAATCAGCACATGAATATGCACCGAAACAACAAATTCTCGCACAAAAAACGGACCACAAGGCCAGCGCATCAGCAAAGCTATACCCGCGCTTCGAGTTCCTACCATGCAAAGACAAATCAATTCCCCACTAAACTCCTGGGAATTGTGGTTGCAGTTATAGCGTTCATTGTTGCCCTCACCTTTGCTGTGCAAAGCTGCTCCCACACCCGTGAATATAATTGGGATAATTTATCCTACGAAAACGGAAGGATTTATTACACCGAAGGAGGAAATGTCACATCCCTTACGGGCATTGATGTTTCAAGCCATCAAGGAACCATCGATTGGAACAGTGTTGCTGAAGATGGTATAGATTTCGCTATGATTCGGTGTGGAAGCAGAGGATACACCGAAGGCAGCATGTATGCTGATAAAACGTTTTACACTAATGCCGATGGCGCCCAAGCCGCTAGCATTCCCTTTGGCGTTTACTTCTTTTCGCAAGCAACTACCGAAGAAGAAGCAATCGAAGAAGCAGATTATGTACTCCAGCTTATTCAAGGAATGGACATAACCTGCCCTATTGCCTATGACCTAGAAGATATGCCCAACCATAATGCGCGAGCAAACAATCTTAGCGCCGAACAAGCAACGCGCAATGCTCGCGCGTTTTGCGAACGAATAAAACAAGCAGGATATGATGTCATGGTATACGGCAACCAGCATGATTTAAGTCGCTATGATCTTGATGCTTTAAATGAAGAAATTTGGTATGCCGAATACAACGATGCTTCACCCACAACTTCTGTCCCCATGGTTATGTGGCAATATACCTCAACTGGGAAAGTTGCCGGCATTTCAACTAACGTCGATTTAAACATCCTCTTCGATGCATCGCTCATTCACTAAGGGGTAGCGCGTAATCGCGTAACAAAAAGGATCCGTCAGGTGATAACGGATCCTTTATTTGAATAGACTATAGACCTCGATAAGCAAGAAGTGTTTGAACAACTTACTCAACAATTTACTCAAACCTTAAGCCACATATCTCACAATCAGCTTTTCACAATGGCGCTCGATCATGGAATCATCTCAAAATCGAAGCGACGTTTATTACCTTGCTGCTACTTACGAGAAGCCTGATATTCTTCTACAAGCTTTTGCTGTACATCAAACGGAGCAGGTTCATATCCATTGATTTCAAGCGAATAAGTACCTGAACCACGCGTCATAGCACGCAAATCCTTCGTATAAGAAACTACTTCTGCATAAGGAACACGCACCACAATAATAGTATCGCCCGCATCATCGGAGTCAGTACCCACAATGCGACCACGACGCGTAGCAACATCACCCATAACGGTACCAGCATATTCTTCGCCTACCACAATGCTCATATCTGCCATAGGCTCAAGAATTACCGGTGCAGCTTGTTCGCAAGCAGCCCTAAAACCAATACAAGCCGCCGTCTTAAAGGCCATTTCATTGGAGTCTACCGAATGATATGAACCGTCGTAGACCGTACAACAAATATCAACCATAGGATATCCAGCCAAGAATCCTTCAGCCATAGCTTCCTGAACACCCTTGTCAACGGCAGGAATAAGATTCTTAGGAATGCGACCACCCACAACTTCGTTCTTGAATTCGTAGCCTTCACCTGGATTAGGCGTCAAGCGCAGCCAGCAATCACCAAACTGACCAGAACCGCCCGTTTGCTTCTTGTGTCTACCCTGAGCTTCCGCCTGCTTGGTAATAGTCTCACGATAAGGAATACGTACCGGTACCAGATCAACCTCGACACCAGTTTGAGCCTTAAGACGATTCAGCAAAACATCAACCTGCATATCACCCATGGTATACAGAATCTGCTGATGCGTTTCTTCGTTGCGCGTAAGCTGAATAGTAGGATCAACCTCAGCTTGACGAGCTAAGAACGTACCCAACTTATCTTCATCGGCCTTGTTCTTCGCAACCACACAAACAGGATACTGAGGTACGGGCAGCGGCAACGGATCAACTTCGATGGTGCCACTTTTCGAAAGAGTGTCCCCTGTTTTAGTTTCAGACAACTTCGGCACAACCACAATATCGCCTGCCTTAGCGCTTTTTACATCCATAGGCTCTTTGCCCATCATCACATAAATATGGCCAAGACGTTCTTTTTTGCCGGTGCGAGCATTAATCAATTCAGTGGAAGGCTCCAAATACCCTGAAAGAACTTTAATGAAGCTTAAACGGCCCACAAATGGGTCCGAAATAGTTTTGAATACAAAGCCTGCAGGTTCGCCGGTTTCATCAACGCGAAGTTCTGAACCATCAGCCAAATAGAAAGGACCATGATGACGAGGATGAGGGAAGTAGGTGCAAATGTCATCCATAATTCCCTTGATACCCTGTTCAATAATGGTGGAACCCACAAATACTGGAATGAAAATTTCCTGTGCAATAGCCTCTTGCAGGAGCGATTCCAGTTCCTCTTGAGAAAGCTGCTCTTCCCCATCAAGGTACTTCATCATCAGTTCGTCGTCCGCTTCAGCAACCAAATCGCACAATTTATCGCGTGCAATTTGTGCGGCATCAGCATATTCATCGGGAATATCTTCAATCTTTTCGCCGCCATCTACAAAGTAACGAGCCTTCATACGTAAAATATCGATGACGCCCTTGAAGTCTTTATCAACTCCGATAGGAATAGTAACCGCACCTAAACGTGAGCCAAAACGAGCATGAAGCTGCGCCATGGCAACATCAAAGTTTGCCCCTTCGCGGTCAATATGATTAATGAACACACAACGAGAAGTACGCATTACTTCAGCTTCATGCCACAAACGCGTTGTCATATTCTGAGGACCAGCTACTGCGTCAACAACAAACATGCACATTTCGCACACCTGCATGGTTGCAAGGGTGTCTCCCAAAAAATCTGCCTGACCAGACGTATCAAGCAAATTGATTTTGTAATCATTGCCATACGGGATAGGAGCAATGGAAGTTCCTAAAGTAAAACGACGCCTAATTTCTTCTTCGTCGTAGTCAAGGTAAGACTTGCCATCATGCGTTGTTCCCATGCGCGGTGTCTTACCAGAAATATGCAGCATTGCCTCTGCGAGTGAAGTTTTACCAGCGCCGTCTTGACCGACCAACGCAATATTACGTACATGCTCTGTTGCAGGAGCTGCCATAGATACCACTTCCTTCGTTTTCGGGTTTATCTTAGCCCCTCAAAACCCGATGTTCCGTTCGAACTATTCTGTCGCCCTTCGACAAAACAGGAGGCCGTCTACTGTGAACACGTTCACAGTAGACTAGTTTATCGTATCTTGGCTGCTCCGTGGCGAAAATAACCTATTCAGTTACAAAGGTTGTATTATCCATTATCCATTCAGCGGCTTTCATACGCTGAGCACTTTGCTTCAACAAGAACGCACGACCCGATTTCTGCATTGCTTCAAAGGTGTCCTCTTCTTTACCTGGAGCGATGTTTTTAAGCGCCTGAATTAAATCGGTTGGTTGTAATTGGATTTGTTCGTGTTCGAAAATTGCGTCCAAAATAAAACCTTGAACAAGCTGATTTTCTGCCTGGGCAGAAAGCGATTGCTTTACCTCTTCTTCTGTTAAACCTTGCTGCTTAGCAAATTCTTCGAAGTTAGTTCCTTCGCTTACCAAATCAGATACCAAAGTTTCAAATAATTCTTGCGTCATAGCAGAAAGCATTTTTTCAGAAACTGAACCAGTAAAACGCTCCAAATAAGCTTCCATGGCAGCAGCCATTTTAGCCTGCTCGTAACGCGTAGCCAATTCTTCTTCAGAAGTCTGACGGAAACGCTCACGCAATTCCTGCACCGTCTTAATATTTGATTCAGATAAGTTTTCGGCAACCCATGTATCAGTTACGGCAGGAACGACAAGCTTTTCTGAATTGGGATCAAGGTTTTGCTGTGCTGCGGCAATTTGGCGTGCAAGCATACGCATTTGTTCATCAAGATCAGCCTCTTGAACTTCTGGCTTAGGAGCAACGTTAACCGTTGCTGGCTCGTAGCTGGAAAGCTCAAAATGAGGTTTTTCTAAAAAGGTCAGTTCAAATGAAAAGGGCTTGTCGGAAGTAGGAACTTCATCTGAAGCAATATCGTAGGTAGCTAAGGGAGCCTTTCCATATTCAGAAATAGCAAAAGGAACCAAAAAATTAACCACAGACGAATAAATTACTTGATCTGCTCCATCCTGCTTTAAAGTGTTTACAATCTTATCGTATGAAGATTCGCCTTTTAAAGTATCAAGATTGTATTGCAAAATAAAGGCATCAAGCCCGTCAGTAAATGCACGCTGCATTTCTTCTTCGTTAGCAATCGCGCGTAAACGAACCTCTTCGCCATTTTTTTCGAGAATTTCTACCTGCATTGGTATCCTTTCGTATTAAATATTGCATGCAATATAGAGTAAACAGAGATTAACCAACACGATCAGAATCGAACGCATTTTAGTTACACGACATTATAGTTAACCTGAAACTGTTCTCGTTCAATTGCAAGGCAAAACAAACATCACTTATCATATATACGTTTGAGAAAAAGTGGTACCAATGAGTAACGATAATTATGAAATACCTCCGAAAAAGTACACGCTTAAACCACGTACTATCCCCTTACCCTCAAATTCCTCAGCCCCAAAAATCCAATCTTCTTTATCACAAAAACAAAAAGTACACCACCCAATCGTTCGGGCAGCAAACGAAGACGATGATCTTTACGATCCCTATTCGGATATTCATGACGGAACATTAAAACCTCTGAAATTTGAAGAAGATCCTTGGAAATAACACCTAATCGAATCTGGAAAATCCCTCATGATAATCCTAATTGCTGGCACAACTCATACTGGAAAAACTAAACTCGCTCAAACACTTCTTGAACGTTTTCGTTACCCTACGCTTTCGTTGGATCATCTTAAAATGGGGCTTATCAGAAGTGGCGTATGTGATTTAACTCCCGAAGATGATGAATTGCTTGTTCCGTATCCATGGAGTATTACTGCCGAAATAATTAAGACTGCTATAGAAAACAACCAAAATCTCATTGTTGAAGGTTGCTATATCCCTTTTGACTGGCGTAATTCGTTTGAACCGCACTACTTATCCTCGATAGAGTACTGTTGCTTAATCATGACGCCAAACTACATTACAACCCACAAACACGACATCATTCGTCACGCACATGATATAGAACAACGACTAAATGACTGCTTGGATGATTTATTTTTTGAAGAAATTATCCAAGAAAACGCTGATAATCTCGCAAAGTGCAACCACTATCAACTACCTTATTGCCTAATAGATGAAACCTACTCAACAGATAACCTTGTTATAGAGAAATTTGATGATGAGAACACAAAACCTCTCTTTGCTCACGATACTCTTAAAGCAGCGCAGCTCTTCTATGAAACAATACATGCAGTAAATAAACTTGATTACTCTTCTGAACAGCTTGAAGCATGGGCGCCCATAGTCGAACCATTCCACAGCGAAAGCAAACAAAGAATTATTGATAAGATCTCAAATCAATATAGTGTTGCGGCAAAAGAATGTGGCCTATTGATAGGATTTGGAAGTCTTGATGAAAACCATGATGTAGATATGCTCTACGTTCATAAGGATAGACAACAGCAAGGAATCGCCTCCCGTATTTTATCTAATCTCGAACAAGAAGCGCGAAACCACGGCAAAACAGAAATAGCAACTTTCGCATCAATAACTGCCCGGACGTTCTTTACAAAGCAAGGGTATCAAGTAATTCGCGAAAATACTGTTATCAGAAATGGTGTTGAACTTAAGAATTATCTTATGGAAAAACAACTTTAAAATTATAAAAAGAAAACTTAAAACTATTCTGTAGTTCAACTTCAACAATCTACTTTCAAAAAAATAAAGCCTCCACTAGGGAGACTTTATTGTAGTAATTATATTTCAGTTTATGTTTTGAAATATCAGCTCGAAAAGTATATCCTGCTCTTGATTTCATGAGCAGGACCAACACCTTCTCAAAAGTAGTAGATTACAGAGCCTTCTTTGCTACTTCAGCCAAAGCTGCAAAAGCATCGGCATCGTTAACTGCCATGTCGGCCAAAACCTTACGGTCAAGCTCAACACCAGCCTTCTTCAAACCGTTCATAAATACGGAATAGGAAAGGCCGTTAATGCGAGCAGCAGCGTTGATACGAGTAATCCAGAGACGACGAATCTCACGCTTCTTAGCACGACGATCGCGATACTGGTACTGCAAAGAATGCTGTACCTGCTCTTTAGCAGCACGATAAGAACGAGACTTTGCGCCATAATAGCCCTTTGCACGGTTGAGAACAGTGCGGCGCTTCTTGTGGGCGTTAACTGCACGCTTTACACGAGGCATACTGAGTTCCTCCTTTTACTAGCGAAGACCAAGGTTGCGAGCGATTACTTTGTTATCAGCAGTTGCAACCTCAGTTTCGTGACGGAAATTACGCTTACGCTTCTGGCTTTTCTTGGTCATGATGTGAGACTTGTATGCCTTAGAGCGCATAATTTTACCGGAACCGGTAACGCGGAAGCGCTTTGCGGTGCCGCGATGAGTCTTCATCTTGGGCATTAGTTGTCCTTTCCCTGTTCATCCTTCTTTTTCTTTACCGTCTGTGGCAACGGAGCAATAAGCATATGCATGTTACGGCCTTCCATCTTTGGCTGGTTTTCGATAACCGCAACATCCTTAAGATCATCAGCCAAACGCTCAAGAATACTTAAGCCCTGTTCCGGATGAGACATTTCGCGACCACGGAACATAATGGTGATCTTAACCTTGGAACCAGCTGCCAAGAAACGCATAACATGCTTTTTCTTGGTAGTGTAGTCCCCAATATCAATTTTGGGGCGGAATTTCATTTCCTTGGTTTCAATCTTGCTCTGATTCTTACGAGCCTGCTTAGCCTTAATGGCTTGATCGTACTTGAACTTGCCATAGTCCATAATGCGACATACGGGGGGTTGTGCCTGAGGCGCGATCTCTACCAGATCGTATCCCTCGTTGTCGGCGATGCGCTGAGCCTGCTCAATAGGAAAAATTCCCAACTGGGATCCGTCGTAGGCAATCAAACGGCATTCCTTAACCCTAATGGCTTCATTAAGCCTTGGTTCCTGAGCTGCTATGGTGCCCACCTCCTTCTTTCTTCGATCCGGTGCTACCATGCACAAACTCATATAACCTTACTGCATAAAAAAACCTGCATCGCACACGATTGCAGGTCACACGAATACTCGTACTATACGAGAAGTTATTCATATAACCCATCAGCTACAATCTTGCGCCGAACTAGGTGGAAGCTTTAGGCTTCACTTCAAAACAGCTTGTATATAGTACCATCCTTGCGACGAATGTAAAGGTCATCTTAGAATTATTTTAACCTACACACATTTAACACGTAACTACACAATCACTAACAAAAAAATGCTAAGGACGATAGATACGAAAGTAGGAAAACTTGTGCTCATTGCCACGAAATAGCTGGTGGCGTAAGTATAAAGGTAAGAAAAATAAATATCAAAAACCAAGAAAGCGGCACGCAGAGTGCGAAAATAAGCGCCCGCAGCGGAAACGAAAAACGACAGAACTGCGGAAAGCGTCTAAATAACAATCTCTTGTCCAGAAAGACATAGGTAATAGATGTCCAAGACAAACCAACCAACGCAAGATTACCGTATGCCCTATACCAAAGCGGAAAGCCCTGAAGCGAATCATCGGCTGGGTTGACAAGAGAAGATACACAAGCAACCACAACTAAAACCCACAATAAAAGGAGCACAACATTCCACGCTATGCCCACTCCATAGGGCACACGCATAAAAAACTTTGTAAACGCGTTAGCAAGAGGTGATCTGCGGTGCACCGATGGACGCTGGTTGCTCTGCATACTCAAAACATCTCGTTTTTGCGGAGAAACTTCAGCCTTGTGCGAACTGGATTTATTAGCGACTGTCAACCTATTCGATGCCTGCTCAAACGCGTTTTGAAGCGCAGCGACGGAATCGTAGCGATCTTTAGGGTCAAACGCACACGCGCGAGAAATAGTGCAACGATATTCCTCGGGAATGCGATAATCAGCAAAATCCGCTTCACGAACCTTTGACGAAGCTGTTTCTTCCGTTAGGCAGTAATACAGCAACATGCCAAGGGCATACACATCACTGCGGACATCGGTTTGCCCGTAGCCGAATTGCTCTGGCGGCGCATATTCTCGTGTACCAAAGCGGACCGTATCGTTATCTGAATCATCACGATATTCTCGAGCAATGCCAAAATCAATCAGCGTTAGGCGATTGAACGACATGATAATATTGCCTGGTTTTAAATCTCTATGAATAAGCGGCGGATTAAATTTCTCGTGCAATTCACGTACTGCACTGCACAACCGTGGAAATACTTCTTTGGCTAAGTCAACCGAAGGGTCACAGCGATACACCACTTCCTGTAAGGTTTCACCCTGAACGTATTCCATAACCACAATAAGCGTGTTGTGCAAGAAATAGCATTCATAGATAGTTGGCAAAAACGAAAAGGACTGCCCCTTTTGTTGAGCGTTATAAAGCTTTTCGTACGCAGAACCTACCCCTGCTTCAATGTTGAGATATTTCCGAATATAGGGACCGGACTTCGTGCCATCCGGCTCGCACTTATAAACCAGTTGTGTTTCTTCAAAGTCGGACTTCTTCAATACGCGACCAACCACATATTCATTATCGTGATCTACTCGCTTTAGAAGCTGCGCCAACTCATCGGAATCATTGTCGTTTTCGCACGACTGCAGAGTAGAATCGTCGGAGTTGTTACCAACGCCATTATCGACATCACGAGTAATACTACGAGCAAGTTCATCAGCGTTTCCATTATTTCTAGATATACGACTATCCACCATTTGAGAAGCAGAAAAACCCTGCATCTTTGTTTCAAATGCAGGGTTCGGTAATTCATCGCATTCTTCTGTATGCAAAACGCTCTTATTCAACCAGCTAATCCTTGTTGCATGTTCCAACGAACAGCATGTCTAACAAATTGTTTCTTCACCAAAGCGATACAGCTCTTCATCGGTTTTTTGGAGAGAATATCCCTTATCAACACAAAAAATGATAATGGCATCATGCCGGTTTTTGCAATACAGTTCATTAACTCCAGCCGCTTGTAAAAGTCGGTCGGTTTCTTTTAGCGAAAGGTGCATAGCAAGCGCAATCGCAAGTATTTTGTCACGCTTTGCGCCTCGTTGCCCAGTGAAAATTTGATAGCCAAATGTTTCATTGAGTCCCGCAGCTTTTACCACTTCGGAACGTTTTAGTCCCTTCTTTTCCAGAAGTTCTTGAAGGTATTCTGGCAACGTTCGTACACCCACATCGTTTTTCGAAATAAACGTAGTAGCACTAGGGGAAGCAAGTAATTCATCAAGAAGTTCTTCTGTTAGAGGCTCTTCCATACGTTTCTTTCTGCGTCGATTTCGTTTTCTTTTCGAATAACTGTAGCACGAAGAACCCCATTGACCAAAAGAAGCGCCTTGCAAACGTCTAACACGAAGAGGGTAACGCACTTTTACCAAGCCGTAACGTCACCACGCTCATAGGAATCGATTTCACTAGGATCACATAACGTACTTGCTTCAAACTTCCATGAAGCTCCCGCTTTTACATCATTTGCATTTGCGTAAGCGTTGCCAATCTGAGCACCATCTGCATCATATATATTGTAGGAAATCTGCACGTAACTTAAATCTTTATCAGTGTTATTAGTAAAAGTTCCCGTAATCATCGCATTATATTCATTTGAAGTATCGAGTGTTTCTTCGGCTATAGAATAATCAGCTTCAGCAGTAGAAGCTTCACCAGAAGAATCAATACCGGAATCTGCACTTGACGAGGCTGCCGAATCGCTAATTGTTGGAGTAGTTGCTTCATCAATGGCAGCCGAATACATACTTTGCGTAGCCAGGACAATCACACAAGACAAAACGGTAATAATAAGCGCAGCGATAGCGATACCCTTACCGGATTTCTTTCCTCTCATGGTGCCAACTAAACCAATAATGGCAAAGATAACGCCTAATAATCCAAGGATAAATGACAAGTTATTAATAATAGGAAGAAACGAAGTTAACAAGGCAACAATGCCAAGCACTAAAGCAGTAATTGCCATGGCAGATTTCCGCTTGGGATATTGAAACTGTTCAGAGCGATGCTGTCCATAAGGATCTCTACCTGCAGGAGGCTGGTTCATCGGTCCTTGATTATAGGATGGTTGTTGATACTGTGTCATAGGTACCGCCTTTCAACTATGTAGCTTTAACTAAACGATTGCGCGCCTTACGCAGAGCGCTTTAGCGAAAGCGCCGATAAGGTGCAAGAAAGACAATACTTATAACGAAAATCGATTTCATTAGCTCCCAGCTAATGAAATGTAATTGGTTGCAATAGAAAAAATGCTTGTTGCGTTTGGGGCCCGCATCAGCATTGAACCCCAAACACAACAAGCAAATCGATCATACAAGGCTAATTTACTTCCACCACGCCATCTTCTTTGACGGTGATAGTCATTCCATCCTGCACGTAAGACAAAAAGTCTTCTCCAAGTGAATCTACTACTGGCATGGAAACATCATCCAACCATACATCCGCCAACACCGCACCTGCAGCAGCCAAAGAATCTATTGGTTCAGAAAACAACATGCACGCAGGTTGGCGTTTCATAGCGCAAGCACAATACAGTACTAACCCACCAGTCGTAGACCCAATTGTTTGAGGCAAGCACAGCGCTTTCCCCGCCATGAGTTTTCCGTATAAATCGGAATTATTTTGATCTCCACACGTTGCCTTCTTGTCGCCAAACTGCAAAGCTTTCTGAAACGAAGCTAGCGTATTAAGCCCACCATGACTTACTACTGCCTCGGCAGAAATAACACCTGGAGATACCACTCTTCCCTGAAACATTTTCATTAGTAAGCATCCCCTCTCGTAATTTGCTGCAGAATTTCATCGTCAGTGTAATACCGTGCGCTGGTATACGTACGCAGCTTGTTGCTTGACGTTATAACTGGCATCTTTTCACTGAGCGGATTATTCATATACATTAACGGGCATATATAAGAAACAATTACACCGCACTGCTTCAACCGAGCTGCATAAGGCGTTTCGTTAAACTTTTGAATAACTGCCGGAGCAGCCGCAAACACCGTAGGAATTACTACCCGCTGTTTGCCTGCATTAGAAAGAGCATCTTCAATTCGTTCAGTCCACGAAGTAAGCTGCTCTAAACTCATATGAGGACATCCCATAAAGCAGAGTTTTGGTTTTGCATCCCTATTTTTCCAAATAACGGGATACGAATCATACACACGTTGTAATTCAGTATCATCAATGACATAGGTTTGAGCGCCTTCGGCGATAAGCGATCTTCCCTCTTTTACTGCCTCTGGAGTAATACCTTCCACATGATACAGACCAACCGCGCCATTAGATGCCGTTGCTGCTCCAAAGTCCTTCAGGTACGTTTTGGCAGCATCGTCCAGTTCGCCCAACCAGGAATCTAAACCAACAATATAAGGAACATCTTCCATGACCTTCATACCAATGGCGGACCCTAACAGCTGCGCTTCGGGCTTTTTGGAAGTTTTAACCTCAATAATCCAGGTAGCCTTACGCCCTTCATCGGTTAACAAACCAAAATAAGGAACATATCCCACCACGGATCCCATTAAATCTATAATGCCGGAGTTTCTGTTACAGCGAGCTCCTAGCACCGAATTAGCATACACTACCGCCGAAGATTCCGACCAGGAAAGCACATCCCCAAATTCAGGACAGTTTCCTACTTCATCCATATAACACGTGCAGGTAAACGCATCTTTATCCATCAAGCCAAGCTTTTGGAGCTGTCCTTCGTAAAAGTCCTGCTTAGAATACATAAAATGCTTAAACACGATATTCTGCAAAAACGAACTGGGCACATTCGGATCTAGCGGACGAGGATCAGCAGAAAACGGCTGTTTAGAAACGGCACCTGTTTCAATAAGCTTATCCATAAGGTCGTACACAGGCCCTAGTGCCTTTAGACCAAACGAAGTAACCAAATGGTTATACGTACTGGTCACCGGCACCATAGAGGTTGCACCAAACAATTCGCCATACCGCACCAGGGTTTCCATAACCTTCGCAAGAGTATCGCCCTTGCTGCCTTGCAGAATAGCTTCTTGTTCTTCGGTTAAGGTCATATGATGTTTCATAACTCCACCTTAAAAACGGTTTTATAACACCCTAAATCTTCATTGCGGTTTCGTAGGCACCCCAAATAACACTGCGCAAATTGCCAACCTTTTCACAATCGCCTACCAAATACACCTTCGAACTTTTCTGCACTAAAGGATCGGGCGTGTATCCAATTGAAGCAATTACCGAATCGCAAGGAATAACCTTGGTTGTGCCATCTTTTTGCGTAATAGAAATTTCACCTTCACGAACTTCTGCCAAAGTGGATTCCAAATACACTGGAACCTTATGGAATGCAAACCATTCACGCAAATACGAACTATTGGCAAGACATACGCCAGTTTGTGCAATAAGATCGTCCTTCATTTCAACAATACAAGGTTGCTTGCCTTGTAAAGCCAACTCATAGGCAATCTCACAACCCGTGAGGCCGCCGCCAATAACCGCAACCGTGGATCCAACTTCTGCACCATTTAGGTAATCGCATGCTTCAATCATGCGTTCATACCCAGGAATAGAAGTGGGAATAACAGGCTTTGCACCAGTCGCCACAATTACCGGTGCACTTCCAAACTCAATCAGGCTTGACACTTCATCTTCTAAATGAACCTCAATACCAAGCACATCCATCTGCCTGCGATACCAAGCAAGCAAATCACGCAATTTACCCTTATACGACTCGGCGCTTGCAGGAATAAACGTACCACCAAGTTGCGCTGATTTTTCGTGAATAACAGGATGATGACCGCGCAACGAAAGCACTCGGGCTGCTTCCATACCGCCAATGCCGCCACCAATAATATGGACCGTCTTGGGAGAATCGGTCTTTTGAATATGATGCTTGTCCCACTGCATGGTTTCTGCATTTACCGCACAACGCGAAAGATTCAAGCTGTCGTGCAAGGACTGATCGTTCGGAACCCCTTTGTAGTGGCACATGTTAAAGCAACCGTTATGGCACAAAATACAAGGACGAATATCTTCAGGTCTTTCTTCAATTAACTTGGTAACCCAAGCCTGATCCGCCAAGAACTGGCGCGCGAAACCCGCTCCATCAAGCTTTCCTTGCTCAATTTCCGCCGCGGCAACATAAGGATCTAAACGACCCGCACAAACCACCGGAATATCAACGAATTGTTTAATGTACTCAACATCTTCCAAATTACAGTTTTCGGGCATATAGATGGGTGGATGAGCCCAATACCAGGCATCATAGGTGCCATTATCACAGTTCAGCATGTCATAGCCTGCATCTTGCAAATATTTTGCTGCACGTTGCGATTCTTCCCTATCGCGCCCTACTTCGGTAAATTCTTCACCAGGCAGCGCACCTTCACGGAAGCCCTTTGTTTTAGAAACCACGCTATAGCGAAGCGAAACCGGGAAATCTTTTTCGCAAGCCTGCTTAATACCTTGCACGATTTCCACCGCAAAGCGATATCGATTTTCAAATGATCCACCATATTCATCATCACGGTGATTGACATATTTCAAGGTAAATTGATCCAATAAATACCCTTCATGAACCGCGTGAATTTCAACGCCATCAACCCCTGCTTTTTGCAGAAGTTTTGCCGTTTTAACAAAGGCATCCACCATTTCATGAATTTCATCTTTGGTCATAGCACGCGACGGCACTTTATCCGACCAGCGATTTGGAGAAGGACTTGCAGTAGCGGTAATTTTATCCAAGTCCATAAAAGGTTTTGAAACCACGCGGAGAAGCTTATTGGTATAGAGCGTTTCCATTAGCTTGCTAATAGTAAACGAACGCCCAAAACCTGCCGTTAACTGCACAAACAACTTTGCACCTGTTGCGTGCAACTTCGGCATCCAAGCAGCAAGATCGTCGTACATTTTTTCGTTTTTATACAACCACTGGCCAAACATAGGGTTATACACTGGTTGGCATCCTGGCAAGACAAGCCCTACATTATTTTTGGCAACTTCCAAAATAAACCGGGCACCTACTTCATCAAAGTGGTTTTTCTCCATCCAGCCAAACAGATCGGTACCGCCCATAGAAGTAAGAACGATACGATTTTTAATTTCGCATGAACCAATATTCCACGGTGTAAAAAGTGGTGCAAGTTTAGAATCCATAAGTTACCCCCTCAGTACAGATTTAATCTGCTCTCTTAGCCGCACCTCTTAATCGTCCACATCAACACCCCGTTGTGACGCGAATCTATTCCCTCCAAATGAAGGTGCGCTCCATAGATTCCATACTACGCTTATTTTGACTAAAGAGATAAAAAACTCGCAGACAAACTGCCAAATTAAAAGGGGGTTTAGTTCTGTATAGAAAGCTTTTTAGTCTTGAAAGCTTATTAGTCTTTCATGATAGCAACGCTCACGCGCTTTACCGTATAGGCCAAGTTCGATTCTTTATTTGCTTCCGAATAATCGTAATCAAGCGTTACTTCCCAAGAATACGCTTGGTCATCTTGCGTGGTATCCCCCGTGAAAGAATAATGTTCTCGTAGAAGGGTTTTTCTATCCGATTCATAGGTGGAATATTCCGAAGCATCAGGCAATTCCACACTACCAACTTCTATTCCCGTAAGTCCGACCTTATCTAAAATGAATTCAACAATATGAAACTGTTTTACTGCTGGCGCAAAGGCAACATCACCATAACCTAACAAATCACAAGGAGCTTCGTATGACGCCGCCGCAACGTTTCCCTTAGAATCAAGACCTAAGGTAACGGTAGGAGTTCCTGAATAGGTATCACCCTTTTCATCCGCCAAAAGAACTACCACTTCATTACTAAAACCTAAAGAACTTAAGGTTTCCAAATCCTGTACCGTAGCACCATGACCAATAGCTTGAATAGCATCATCTTTTGACATACCCATCAAAGAAACAAGATCAATAACTTGAGTAGTCGGAGACGTAAGTAAAGGTTCACTCGCTTTGGAATTTTGTTCTTCAACATCTTCTTGAGCAGCAGTCATATACAACGTTGATTGCGAATTAATTACGAGCGCTGCAATAAGGCCAATAGCAGCAAGCACCAGTACTACAACACACACAACAAGCCAGGTGATGCCTTTTTTATTGCGTGGATTATCTTGCATGTTCTGCATAACTACCTACCCACTGCTCTATCTAAAGAGCACAAAATACAAACCAAACGCCACAAGTCCTAATATCAACACCACAATAAGAATCTTATGAACGTTTTCAAGAGGAGCAGAACTTTTCAGATCGTCCTCCGTTAAGTTATCGAGAGCACTTTCCGAACTTGGTTTAGCTTTCCCGGTTGAGTTTGAAGAAATCACCGATTCTTCAGCGGCAGGTATGTCGTTATTAGAAATATTCTCGAATACATTATCGGGCGGTTCCTCAGGAGCATTATCGGATACAATTTCAGAAGCACTTTCAGGCGCCTTTTCTACTGAAATTAACGTATACCTATGTTCACCAGAAGAAGTGTTATTCATTTCTCTTAGCCCTACTTAACCCTACTTCGCAAGCATTGCAAAAACTTGCGTTCATTCCAAAATGAAATCCCTTATTGGGAACACCCTTATCGGGAGCATGTACTTTATCTAGAGTATTTACTCTTACCTAAAAACACGCTCCCTTAGTTACTAGACAAGCTTTTGCCTAAAGCGCATTGTTACTCAAATTTTTGTACATACGCAGTCATTTCCGCTGCAATATGCGCATCAATTGATCGGGCCTGTCGTTCAGTATCGCCAACCGTAAAGACATACACTTTTACTTTAGGTTCTGTACCACTAGGACGAACAATTACTTTATGTTCGTTATCCAAATCAAACTCAAGCACATTGGCACTTGGTAAGCCATGGACCCCAACAAGGTAGTCTGTATACTGCTGTACATATAAATTAGCAATTGAAGGCATAGGATTTGCACGTAAATCATTCATTAACGCAGTCATTTGGCGAGCACCATCAGCACCTTCAAAGGTAAAAGATAAGGTGCGGTTATGATAAAAACCATATTCATCATATAAATCCTGCATTGCTTGATAAAGGTTTTTACCTAACCCACGATAGTAACGAGCCATCTGGCAAATGAGCATCGAAGCCACCACGGCATCTTTATCACGCGCATGCGTACCAGCCAAATACCCGTATGATTCTTCAAATCCAAAAATAAAGTCGTCGCTGCGGTTTTCGTTTTCCAATTCAGCAATTACGCCACCAATGTATTTAAAGCCAGTAAGCACGCGGCGAACTTCAATCCCATAGTGTTGCGCCACAGGGTCTACCATACTTGAAGACACAATAGTGGTAACCACAACTGGATTTTCAGGCATCGTACCTGCTGCAATTCTGCTTCGGCAAATAAAGTCAAGCAGCAAAACACCCACTTCATTGCCACTTAATAACTTGTAGTCATCGCCATCCTTTACCGCAATACCTACTCGGTCTGCATCAGGATCAGTTGCCAGCAACAAATCAGGATGAACTTCTTCACATAACGCAATACCGCGCTCAAGAGCATCCCTATTTTCTGGATTGGGATAGGGACAGGTAGGGAAATTACCATCAGGCTGGGACTGTTCTTCGACCACATGAATATCATCCACGCCGATGCGCTTCAAAATGCGAGTTACACATTCAAGTCCCGTACCGTTTAAGGGCGTATATACCACACGCAAAGGATCATCTGCTTGAGGAACGTGCTGTTCATATACGGCATCCAAATAAGCATCAAGCACTTCTTCGCCAATCATTACTACCAAGCCCTGTTTCAAGGCTTCATCAAAAGGCATAAGGCGAACATCATCAAATACATCAACTTGTGCAATACATTCGGTAATAGCATCTGCCATATGACTTGCAATTTGGCAGCCATCAGGACCATAGGCTTTATAGCCGTTATACTGGCTTGGATTATGGCTTGCCGTTACGTTAATACCCATAGCACAACCTAAATAGCGCGTTGCAAAAGAAAGTGCTGGAGTTGGTTCAAGCCTAGGATACACATAAGAAGTAATGCCATTTGCCGCTAATACGCTTGCGGCAGTATGAGCAAAAAGCTTTGAATTAATACGTGAATCGTAGCAGATTGCCACAGTACCTGGCGTATCATCACCAGCTTGACCATTGATGTAGTTAGCAATACCCTGCGTTGCCTGACCTACCGTATGGATATTCATACGGTTAGTACCTGCGCCCAAAACACCACGTAAACCCGCAGTACCAAATTCAAGCGCACGATAAAATGCATCTTCAATAGCCTCATCATCGTTCGCCATAGAATCTAAGCTCGCGCGTAATTCGGCATCAGTTACCTTTTCACACCAAAGATTGTATAAAGAACGGCAATCCATGTACCAGACTCTCCTTAACCAGTATTGCAAGAAACTCTGCTCTTTTAGCTACAGAGCAGTATAACAAGGGTGCAGCAAGGCTAGACTGGCAAACAACTAATCAGTGTTTTACGCCCGCAAAAATACGCATTTTGCGAAGCTTATTACTAGCAAAATGTACTTGATGAGATTTACCCTTCTTCTTGGGAAGATTGCTCAATGCTAATATTTTCTTCTCAGGAAGATTTAAAAGCGCTACCGCACACACTATCAAAACTACACCCACTACGTTTACTAGGGTAAGAACATCACCAAACACCGTAACCCCAATAAAAAGCGAAACCATAGGTTCAACAAAAGCCATAATAGAGGCTTTTCCTGTTTCCATATGAGCAAGGCCCGTGGTATAACACGCAAAAGGCAACACAGTAGAAACTAAGGAAAGGTCAAGCATTACCACCAACACTGTCGAAGATGAAAAGGCACTGGTAATAATTTCTACTGGTTGAGAAAACGGGATAAGCGCACAGGCGGCACAGGCAAAAGTGTAGAACATTACCGTCGGCGCTTCATAATGCTTGAGCGCTACTCGAGCGAACAAGGAATACAAGGCATACCCAATACCAGATGCTAAACCAACCAGTATCCCAAATGCCGATAAGGAAACACTTCCCGATCCCACACCTACTACCAGCAAACAGCCTGCAAAAGCCAAACCCAACGCGAAAAGACGTTGCTTGGTAAGGCGTTCTTTAAAACATACGGCGGATAGCAACACTACAAAACAAGGAGCGGTGTACAGCAAGATAGCCGCAAACGAAAGACCGCAAAGCGTAATGCAAGCAAAATAGCATACGTTATAAAAGGCGATACTTATCACGCCTGTTCCCACAAACATCCACAAATGGCGAAGGCGAATTCTAAACGCATGAGGTTTTACACTGGCTAAGAAAACACCAATCACCACCGCTGCAACACTACAACGTACAACCGTTATTTGAACAGGCGACAAACCTACAGAAGAAAGATAGGTTGAAAATAACCCAATGAGCCCCCATGAAATCCCTGCAAGAATTACAAGAAGTGGTGCCACAATACGCCAGTCAATTGTAAGCGACAATTTCACAGGCAACTCCAATCTTAACACTCAACAACGCCCAGTCTTAAAACTAACCTGCCTTGAGCTATCCACCCAGAAGCCCTTTAGCGTAGATCTTCCACACCTAAACCTCGGCATTTCCGATGTGTTTCGTATAGAAACCCTTTAATAAGACAGGCAGGTTTACTAAAAAGAATTCCCCAACGCCAAAAGACGATGAGGAATTTCATGATCAGGAATCCGCTCTCTACCCTGCATCACCCTGACATGCCACCTTTGCACCTATTTCTTCACGCACGAAAGTGGGAAATAGAAATTCAACTAGCCCAATTCGTGTTGCCCCATGAAGCAATAAAAGGTGACACCACTGTTATAAAGGGATTTGAGTAATTAGTAAAACCATAATATATTAAGGTTGTTTTAAGTTTTACTTAAACCATGTAAGCAAAACCATACAACCAAAATAAGGAAACACCGATATCTATGGACACTTCCCGTTACCGTGCATTTATTAAATCAGTCGAATTAGGCAGTTTTTCAAAAGCTGCACAAGAACTAGCCTATACGCCATCGGGCGTAAGCCAGCTTATAGCTGCCCTTGAAAAAGACTTACATTTTGCGGTACTTGAACGTACTCGAAACGGGGTGCGCCTTACCGAAAACGGACAACGAGTTCTCCCTATCGCCCGCGCTATCGTGCAGGAAGAAGATCGTTTATTTCAACTTTCTTCAGAACTGCGCGGCCTATCGATTGGCAGCGTTACCATAGCTTCCTATCCCAGCGTGGCATCACATTGGCTGCCTAAGGTTTTAAAAGAATTTCGTGAACAATTCCCTCATATTGAAATCCGCGTAATGGAAGGCATTCATCAGGAAATATCGGAATGGTTAGACCAAAAGGAAGTTGATTTTGGGTTCATGAGCTATGACCCCACCACTTCTTATGATTGGATTCCCCTTGCCCATGACCCCATGATTGCCGTGTTACCCCTCAACCATCCGTATGCCAATGCTCCAAGCTATCCTTTGCGCGAATGCAGTAAAGAAGATTTTATTATGCCCGGCAAAGGTCAGGATATTGATACCCTTGGCGTACTATCCCGCCACAATTTGCATCCTCGCATTGCTTATGAAACTATCGAAACTGCCGCTACCCTTGGCATGATCGAAGCAGGTATGGGCATTACCATTACCAACAGCCTTTCAGCAGAAAAGTATGACTTTAAAGTAAGTAAGGTGCCGATTGATCCCTCAGAGGCAATTTTAGTTGCTATTGCTATACCCGATCTTTCAACCTGCGCACCTGCCGCGCGCCACTTCATAGAATTTGCCACTGAGCATTTACAACAAAAAGGTATTACTCTAACGTTGCCTTAAAAACATCCAAAAGTTCACGAAAACCTGGCGTAAAGGAAATCACCAAAAGAACAAAGCTGACTTATAACGCTCTTTTACGTACCAACGACACACCTACAACTTATAGAATCGCCAACACGCGACCCAGGACTGCGAGCTATGAAAAAAGAAACCTATATACATATGATTGAATCAATCAAAGCAAAACCATATCTCGCGCAAGCTATTCCTTTGTGTAACAGCATTATTACCAAAGCAATTTATATCGCCTATCCATGCCTATTAGTATATCTTCTGTTTTATAGCCCCAGTTTCGATTACGTAGTTCAGTATTTTTTTAACTCCACTTTTTTCGATGCCTTCGTAATACCCTTGGCATCGTTCATTATCCTAAGCGCCCTACGTAAAGCCATCAACGCTCCGCGACCTTATGAAGTATTTGAAACAAGCCCGCTTATTCCTAAAAACACCAAAGGAAAGTCTTTTCCTAGCCGCCATGTATTTTCTATTTTCGTAATTGGAACAACCTTTTGCTTCTGCTGTCCGGTACCAGAACTTGGCATAGTAATTTTGGTTTTGGGCATAATACTTGCAGTTATGCGCGTGGTATCAGGCGTGCATTTTACTAAAGATGTAGTAGCAGGAGCACTACTAGGAATACTAATGGCGGAGCTAGGATTCTATTTGTTCTAGCCGCAAACCCACTTAAACTCTAACACCTAGTCGCTTTCTATTTACGCGAGGGGAAATAGCGCGGCAAGTGGACAGGGCACTTGTCACGATTCGCGACACACTTCAGTTGTCCACACTATCCAGCAAGAGGAAACAGCGTCATTACGGCAATGATAAGTGGTAAATATACAAAGGAAAGCACGGCTGAAATTACCGTATGCTGCGATGCTAACATTGCATCGCCTTTATGACTTGCAATAAAAGCAGGCACCATAGCGCCAGCTGGCATAGCAAATTCCAGCACTGCAATGGCTACAATAACATCGTCAGCAATAAAGCACGACAGAAGATAAAACAACGCCACTGATCCAACAAAGAAGCGAATAAAACCAAACACAAATACCCGCCACTGTCTGCAGGCTTCTTTAACCTTCATGCGCGACACATAAAAGCCCACTATAAGCATAGAAATTGGAGCAGTAAGACTGCCCACCATATCAAATGCGCTCCCCAACACATAGGGCATAGGAATTTGGAAGAACAGCAGCGCAAGCGCCAGTAACGCCGCTACCAAAGCAGGATTAACGAAACTCCTCCAGGTAAGATGAACATTCGAAAGCGCTCGCTTCCAAGAAAATCCAGCAGCCATATTGCCAGCACCAGCACCATTTGTGACACCCGTGTTGTTTGGCACATCTGAAGCACCACTCAAATCAGAAGCACTTGCTACACCCACGCCTTTTGCCTCATTAGCAGAAGAGGCACGAAATTCTCGCAACTGCTGGTCAACCGAAAGCATTGCAACACCAAAACTAAACAGAAATACGTTTATTACTGCCACAATAAGGCTTGTAAGAATGATGGTGCTATCTCCCAACACTGCCGCTATTACTGGCACCCCAATAAAAGCAGTTTGCGTACAAATACCCGAAAATAAAAAGCAGGCAAACGTATCAGCCGATACACGCAACAACACACAAGCAACAACAGAAATTACCGCCATAAGAACAAAAAGCAGCACGCCAAGACCGCAAACAAGAGGAATTTGATTGGCAATTTCACTAAACTTCACCGATGAAGTGGATGCAATAATCATACAGGGCAGGGTTACGTTAACCAAAATACCAACAAGCTTGTTGGAAGTGTGTTCATCAACATAATTAAGCTTTGCTAAAGCAAAACCCAAAAGAACTACCAAGGCAAGAATGGCAATCTGCGATATTCCTGCACTAATTCCTTCCACTGAAATCCCCCACTATTTCCCCTCAAACAATACCCGCGACTTATTGTGACGCAGCCACAACCCGCAAACAAGGGCAAACTCTTGCAAACTCTTATTCGTCTAATTCTTTAAGCTATACCCCTGTAACGCCAGACGAAAAGCAAGGTTTATATGATACTCTGTCGATAGCATAACGAACCACGACAGGAGAACTTCATGTCCTACACCATTGTTACCGATTCATCTTGTAATTTGCCCGAATCTCTTATTGATGAATTAGAACTTGAAGTTCTACCTTTGGTATTTATGACCGATGGTGAAGAATATCAAAGCTACTTAAAAGGCCAGGTTACCGACCTGAAGCAGTTCTACACCATGATGCGCGAAGGAAAGGTGTTTACCACTTCTCTTCCTAATTTGTCCGATGCTCAAGCTTTGTTCGAAAACTTATTCAAACAGGACCAGGATATTTTGTACCTAGGTTTTTCAAGTGGTTTATCTGGCACCTATGAAGGTGTACGCAATATTGGCAAAGACCTGGTTGAACAGTATCCCAACCGCACATTTGCTTCAGTTGATACGCTTGCCGCATCCGTGGGCCAAGGTTTAATTGTGTACTATGCCGCTAAAATGCGCCAAGAAGGCAAAACCTTAGAAGAAGTAGAGCAATGGGTACGCGACAATCGCCTTCATCTTGCTCACTGGTTTACCGTAGACGATTTAATGTTCCTGTTCCGCGGTGGCCGCGTTTCCCGCACGGCAGCTTTTGCTGGCAGCTTACTGAACATTAAACCCGTACTACATGTAGACAACGACGGTCTGCTTATTCCTATGGAAAAGACACGTGGCCGCAAAAAGAGCATCCAGGCACTGGTAAAACACATGGAAGCTACCATCACCCAACCCATTGAGAATCAGGTTATTGGCATTTCTCATGGCGACTGCATAGAAGATGTTGAATACCTGCAAAAGCTCATTACGGAAAAGTTTGATGTTAAGAATTACCTGGTGAATTATGTTGACCCGGTAATTGGCGCTCATTCTGGCCCTGGAACATTGGCACTGTTCTTCTTGGCAAGCGAACGGTAAGCATTACTATTAACCAAGAAGGCCGTCACTTTTATAAGTGACGGCCTTATACCTTATACCTTATACCTACAAAGGCTTTAGCAGCATAAACCTATTTCGAAATAGAAAACTATTTACCAGCGTTTCCCTTGCTTACGGGTAGCACGAAATGCGATTGCAGCTACTATCAGTGCAGCCACGGCGGTTACTGCTACAGACACCCCAAAGACCGTAGCGTTATCCCCCGTTTGTGGAGTGGCACCAGATTTGTTTACATCGGAATCGTCGCCGTTAGACGCACCGTCAGCAAATGAGCCCTCATCAGAACACTTTGTCCCCTGATGAAGTACTGTCAGATGCCTCATCATCTGTCTCATCACTACCACCTTCGCCGGAGCCTCCCCCATCACCCGCTCCTGTGGCTGGAATCTCAACCGAAGCCTTCTCATAGCCGCACATGGTGCACTCTTCGTGTTTCGAACCCGGCTCAATTGTAGTAGCTTCGCTGTCGGTCACCCACGAAAAGTTGTGTGCCGCCATATCAAGTTTCGCACCACACTCACAGGTTTGCCAATGGTTGTTTGCATCAAAATGCCAGCCCGTACCATCAGGCGCATGTTCTATCATTGGAAGTATCGTAAGCTCATAAGAAATCTCATATACACAGGTTTCGTCTGAATAGTATTTCTTGCAGCCATCGCAGTACCAGTACTCAATATTACCCTCTGCAAAATGCGTTGCCGACTTCCCTTCTATTTTCACAAAGTTTGTGTGATGCAAAGCATCGATTTCCCCATAAGGCTGACCACAAACCTCACAAGTCGCAGGAGAGGCACAAGTTGCCTCGCCACCCGAGCACATCGCTTCATCTAAGTGGGTACCACAACCGTACTCGCAAACATGGTAGTGCCTATCATCTTCCTGTGTCCATTCGCTTGATGCCTTATGGTTATTGGGATCAAGCTCTCCGTACTGGATTCCGCAGATATCGCACATTGCATGTTCGGTACAAGTTGCCTTTCCTCCTTCATGCTGACATGCGTAACCGCATGCAGAACAAGTACCTTCTATCCATTCGTGAGGTTCATCTTCAACAGTAACTCCGCAGCATCCATACGTACCAGAATGGTTATAAGGCGTTTGAGCCCACTCTATTTCGCCTGCATGGTTGCTCGGATCTTTCTCGCCGTAAAGCTAACCGCACACGGCACAGGTTGCAGGCGACATGCAAGTAGTCTCACCGCCTGAATGTGCAGACTCATCGACTTTCGCACCACAAGTGCAAAGCTTCCAGTGGTCGTTCACGTCATAGCTCCAGTCGCCCTGCCCCACGCAGGTGTGCTCGCCAATTGTAACCGCCACAGACGGAGAAGCGAGGATTAATCCACTTGCTTTCACGCGAACCTCGTACGTGCCAGGTGAAAGCCCCATCAGCGCAGTGCCCCCGATATCAGCCCATTCAGCGTTATCGGAGTTTCTATACTCCATCGTGGCATCAATATTAGTAATCTGACCATCATTTTGTTCATGATTCGTGCAGTCTACGCCAACGGGTGAGGGTGCTTCAGCTTGAGACACTACGATTCTCTGAACAGCCGAATCGACAGTCGTGATGCCGTCACCAAGCTTCTTAACATCTACTACGAAAAGAGCATCAGCATTTATGCCAGAAATTTCCATGTTATCCGACGTAATGTTGTACCAATGGTGGCCACCATCTACACAGTATTACATTCCTGGCCCTACGTTGTGCAATATGCCACTATCGCTACCCGTAGCGGTGAATGTTGCCTGTGGCGTATATTCTCTCGGTGGCGTAACATTCAGCGTAATCTCTTGGGGCTCACTGGTATAGTCAGACTTATAATTTCCGCTGCGATGCTCGGAAAACACCTTCAAAGTGTACGTACCTGGACTTACATCACGGGGAACCGAAAGCCATTCGGTGCCACTTTCTGAATTTTGAGCGAGTGTACCCCAGCAAATAGCATCACCATCAGCATCGCACAGCAGAGCGGTTACGATTCATCCTTACCTGTTTGCGCACCAGAATAGCTTACGCGAATCCTATCGCCTGCAATAACGGAGGCTTCGCCTTCAACGTTTGCTGAAAAACCGTTGCGACTACTATCCAAAAGCGTCAGTTTCCACGATCCACCGCCGTAGCTGGGGATGTTCGAAAGCACACCCTTTTCGGTCGATGCTGTGTCGTTCGCCGGGTTGGATACGAGAAGAATAGCGTTCTTGTTCAAGTTACAAGCGGGACGAATAGCATTGTCGACAGTGATACTATCGACAGAAATATCGTCAGAATTAAACTTCTCGATAATACAGACTCCCCCACTATATATATCAATAGACCGCAGAGTGTATGCGAAGTACCACGGCCCAAGCATTGGCAACCAGTCTGTGAAAGCCCTCAGTTCTTCAAGAGAAAGGGGAAACATGACATCGCCATCAAGCCCGTCATCTCTAAACGTCATATTGCTAGGATTAGCATTTCTGGAACCTACATTATCCAGATATTCTGAAGAACCCTTCGTCGTCTTCAGTAGCGAGTCCCACTCAACATCGTTGAAACGCTCGGAAAATTCGGAATGAAGATGATCCCGTACTTCCCAATACTCCTTCTTTACTACAGTGCGAGGGCCTTCCCAGATATCATGATCTTGATATATGGTTAGTGCATCATTCTCATTCACTTGCTGCCCTGAGCTGTCTTCATAAGTGGCGTTACCGTTTCCCGTTCTGAAATAAAGCGTCCAAACCATTTGGCCATTAAGCTCGAAACCCAAATTGTTTTCGCCGAAGTACACCTTGTTTCCCGGCCAGATGGCTTCCGAACCCATCTCGAGCGCCCGTACGGTTGTCGATTCTTCCGCAAATGCTTGGGTTGGAGCAAACGCCTGTACGGGTATCAAGCCCAAGCACAACGCACAGCAACACAGAAAAGCAAACAGTTTTTTTCGAAGCAGCTTTAATCATGAGAATAGTCCTTCACATTGGGGCTAGAAGGTAAATGCAAAATAATGAACCAAATTGTTCTAAAACAAATTAGATTCTAATATGCGACATTCTTACTGCTTGCTTCCCGAGAATGAATATACCCCATAGCAGAATGAAGAAGATGAATTTAAAGAAAGGAGGCTACCCCACCACTAATGCAAGAATGATTGGCTTTCAGTTTCTGTGCTATTAAATTGGAAGCCCGATAAAAGAAACTAGAGAAGAGAAATGAAAGTATTATGCTTCATCGATAATGTCACGCAATGCAGAAATAAATTTTTCATTATCTTCGTGACTGCGGATAGATACTAAGAAATAACGTTTACCTTCAATACCGGGTACACCAGCCAAGTCACGCACGGTGAAGCCCGCTTTTTGCAAACGTACAATTAAATCCGCCGCACTCGTTATACCAAAGTCACGCGCCGCACGTTCCTCTAGGGCACACATAACAAAGTTAGCTTCCGAAGGAAACACTTTAATGCCCGGCGTTAAGCTAAGCATGCACTGCATCCAAGGAATTTCCTTTTCTAGCAGCGCTACGGTTTCATCTAAATAGTCGCTTGTATGAGGAAATTCACGCGCCACAATTTCATTAAACATAGTTATTTCGGAACCATCGCTAAATTGCCTAATATGCGCAATAGCAGATTCATTACCCACTACATACCCCATAGGAATACCAGGCATACCTAATTCATGCGACAAACTGCGCACCACAAATAAATTGCGATACTGCTGGGTAAGCTCTACAAAAGATTCTCCCCCAAGGGTAAGCCCAATATTTGATTCATCCACAATAACCCAGTTGCAGGTATCCAAATAACGCTTCAAGATTTTCTCGGAAAGCAAACGGGCACAGGGAAAGCTGGGATTCGCAAGTACCGCTGCATCAAATTGATACCCATTTGAAAAAGCCATCTGGGGCTCAATAGCCGAAAGAGAAAAAGGGTTCACTAGCTTAACAGGGTTATGTCCTACGTTAGCTACCGCCAAAAAATACCCCGTAGGAGCAGGAGTAGGAATACCCACACTACAAGGACGATAAGCTTGAGCAATAGCTCCAATCATTGAACTTACGCTGGTGCCAGCCATAATACACTCGGGCGACATTTCGAAATAGCGCCCAATAACCCGACTTAAATGCTGACCGTCACTGTTAGGCAAGAAGGATAAATCCCCTTCAGAAATGGCAGAAGCAATAGCATCCTTCACGCACGCAGGCGTACCTAGAGGGTTGGCAATACAGGAAAAATCAATCCAGTCAATTTCAGCACGAATATCATAGGGCAATGTTTCCTGACGCTGCGGAGCTGCTGCAGCCTCATTCACAAGCTCTGTTAAAGCTTCAAACGGTTTCACGAATGCCTCTAATCCTATTACGTACTAACAAAAAACTGCCAAGCCTAAAAGCCTGGGTGAACTACCCTAGCACAAAATGAAGTACCCGTGGACATGCTAGACTATGTTTCATGGAAAAGGATAGGACAAAGCATAGCAATTCCGCTGCTTTTAGCGATGTACAGACCCACTCTGACAAGGGGTTTTGCGATGTTGTACCCCAATCTGCTTCATTTGATGAAAATTGTTTTGTTCGTGATTTTAATATGCTTAAGCCCAAGGAAAATAGCCACGACCAGGATGGTAGTAGCACGCTTGAACCCAAGCCAAGCAACTACAACCAGGATGGTGACCCCACGCTCAAACCCTGGAATGGACCTGCAATTTTACTGATGGATTTAGATGCCTTTTTCGCTTCTGTAGAACAACTAGATCACCCTGAATGGCGCGGTAAGCCCATTATCGTTGGCGGAAGCCCAACCAAGCGTGGCGTAGTTTCGACCGCATCCTATGAAGCTCGTAAGTTTGGTGTGCATTCCGCCATGCCTTCATCAACCGCAGCACGGCTGTGTCCCCAAGCCATATGGACATCGGGCAATTTTCATCGCTATAGGAAAATGTCCAAGAAAGTAATGGATATTCTCTACGATGAATCGCCCAAGCTTATGCAGGTAAGTATTGATGAAGCCTTTCTTGATATATCCCCTACCCGGACCAATCGCACTCACCCCGTTGAAGTGGCACGTCGTATTCAAGCGCGCGTGGCCGAGTTGGGCATAACCTGCTCTATTGGGCTTGGCGCTTCAAAATCGGTCGCAAAAATTGCTTCTAACCAGGATAAGCCGCGCGGATTAACTGTGGTATATCCCGAAGAGTCTGAGGCGTTTTTGGCGCCGCTACCCGTAAAAGAAATGAGTGGCATCGGCCCTGTAGCGCAACGAAAACTAAATTCGTATCATATTCGTACCCTTGGCGAATTAGTCCATGCTGATCCCGCCCTGCTACGCCAAGTATTTGGCAAAAACACAGCGCTAATGATAGACCGTGCCCGTGGAATAGATAGCGCTGTTGAGGTAGAACACGAACCAGCAAAGTCAGTCTCTAATGAAATTAGCTTTGCAGAAAGCCTTACCGATAAAGAAGAAATACGTGCCCGTATTGCTACCATGGCACATAAGGTTGGTCGTCGTTTGCGCCGCAAAGATATGGAGGGTACTACTCTGCACCTTAAAATTCGTCGCGAAGATTTAACGGTGCGAACCTGTCAACGAAAAATACCCGATTTGGGAACTAACGAGCTTTTGTGGCTACCGCAGCTCTATGAAATGCTTGATGAGCTATGGACTCCTGGAGAAAAACTACGCCTGGTTGGGGTAGGTATTAGTGGGTTTGAAGGCGAACCTGTACAAACCAGTTTATTTGGTGGACTTGATGATGAAGAAACCTTAGCGAAAGCTTCCGTAAAAGAAGTAAAGTCTGTAGCGTCTACCTCAACATCATCTACAAACCACAAGGCATCCCCTCATGCACGCGTTGGAACTAGTTCCCATGCCATAAAGCATAGCGCCTTAATATCACATGCCAAAAAAAATTCTAAACTGCTAGAAGCAAATGACGCTATCGCCCAACGATTTGGTGAAGGTGCCGTACGCTTCGGACACGAAATGCGCACCTATGCCGACACCACCGGCAGTTCTGCAAAGAACCCCGAAGACTACAAAGATTAAAAGTGTTGAATAGTAAGCACACTACTTCCAATCAACAAACCTTCAATGCATCTATTTGGAGTACCTACTGCTTTAGGCAAAGCAATCTTAAGCGCCGCTCTGAAAGAAGATATTTAGTAAACGCAGCCCCAGATTAGCATTGGTAAATGCAGGGAACAGTTAGCCTTGCGTGCGTTATTTTCGCTGCGTTTTTAATCTTCTTGAAGAGCGAATAAGCGCGTAGCTGCTTTGAATGAAGCAGCAGGTACTCCAAAACAGACTTAGTTAAACTTAAATATTTTCTGCGCAATGTGATAGCCGGTAATACCTACCATGCGTCCCACATCGGTTGGAATATTAGTGGCCAGGTTTAGTACTGAACGACGCACATCGTGATACAAATCTTCATCTTTTGCGCGAAGGTATGCCCACACATCTGCACGTTTTGCTTCGTTTTCGTCCGTTTTTTCCATACGCAAGAATACCGAACAAATGCACATCATCATGGAAAGATAATTCTTCATGTAATTACGCAGGCGCTTGTTTTCTACCGCAGAAATATCAACCGAATCAATCATTACCTTGGTAATGCAAATCTGCTGATCAATACGAGAAAGCATAACCCTTTCGTTAACCGATTGATCTTCGCGCCCAATAAAGTAACGGTACATATCCACATCAAAGTAGCGCATGGTTTTAACGTGCGGCAAGGGCACATACACAAAAATGTTGTCTACATAGAAGCAATGTTCGGGTAGCTTCAGCCCCATTTCACGCAACATTTCCGTTCGATAAATAACCGAATGCATCAATAAATACTGTGACGGATTGAAACGGCCTACTTCTGGCCAACCAAATTCTTTGTCGGTAGGAAATACATTGGTATAGCGAATAGTAGTATGAGTTCCTTCATACACCTTTTCGTATACGTAGTTTGCAATTACCAAATCCGTTGTGGTAGCGCCTGTTTGTTCGAACTGGGCTTTCTGTTCACGCAAGTACGGCATGATGGTATTCATAGCATCTAAATCCAGCCAGTCATCCGAATCTACTACTTTATAGTACAAACCAGTAGCCGCTTCTAAACCCGAATTTACCGCAGAGCCATGTCCGCCATTGGGTTTATGAATAGCGCGCACTATTCCGGGGTGTTCTTCTACTAAACGATCACATATTTCTGGAGTATTGTCTTTGGTAGATCCATCGTCTACCAGAATGATTTCAATATCATCACCACAAGGCAGCAGCGATTCTACACATTTCTCCATGTAGTCTGCCGAGTTAAAGCACGGCACTGCAAAGGAGATAGTTTTCATACAGGACTCCACCTAACCTTTCCGTTCACACCGTATGTGGTTTCCCTTAAAGGCACATTATACCCACGCAACACGGGCAACGCTAAAATGATAACGAAAAGTAGCAATACATCACGAAAGGATTGCCTATGGCTACGCTCATTGAGTCAATGATCGAACGCGCTAAAGCTGACAAAAAAACTATCGTACTGCCTGAAGGTAACGATGACCGTATTTTGGCAGCAGCTGAAACCGCTCTTGCAGATGGCATTGCAAATATCGTAATTTTGGGCGACGAAGCAGAAATTCGCGCTAAGGATTTCAAGCTGGATGATGCTCAAATTATTAATCCTGCCACTTCTGACAAGGTAGAAGAATTCGCAAACCTTTTGTTTGACCTTCGCAAAAAGAAGGGCATGACCGAAGAAGAAGCCCATAATCTGGTTACCACCGATCCTATTTACTTTGCGGTAATGATGTTAAAGACCGGCATGTGCGATGGTTTAGTAGGTGGCGCTGGTTGCGCAACCGTTAAAATCCTTTCCCCTGCATTGAAGGTTTTGAAAACTGCCCCTGGTGCACCAATGGTAAGTTCTTTGTTCCTGATGGACGTTCCCAACTGCGACTTGGGCGAAAACGGTATTTTTGCTTTTGCAGACTGCGCTCTTGAGGTTCAGCCTACCGCTGAAAAACTTGCTCACATTGCAAACCTTACCAACGATTCCTTCAAGCGTTTGCTGGGCAAAGAAGCTCGTATTGCTCTGCTTTCTCATTCTTCGTATGGCAGCGCTAAAAACGACGACGCTACCAAAGTAGTAGAAGCAATGAATAACATTAAGGAACACTACCCCAACCTGAATGCCGATGGCGAACTTCAGTTAGATGCTGCAATTGTTCCTGAAGTTGGTCAGTCGAAGGCTCCTGGTTCTCCTGTTGCGGGTAAAGCAAACGTACTTATTTTCCCCGACTTGGATGCAGCAAATATTGGCTACAAGTTGGTTCAGCGTCTTGGTAATGCCCAGGCTTATGGTCCCATTCTTCAAGGCATTGCAGCTCCCGTAAACGACCTTTCTCGTGGCTGCACCGCTGAAGACGTTGTTGGTGTTATTGCTATTACCTGCGTTCAGGCTCAAACCCTGTAAACCCTGTAAAACCAGGTAAGGAAGTTCGTGGAATCTTATCTATAGCCATTTGCTCATACCTACTTTAAGGGCATCCTTTCGAAAGATTGGATGCCCTTGTTATAGTATGAGAAATCCCCTGGTGAAATAGAGCAGGGCTATATATAACCAAGGTCAACTTATAAAGGATCATGCATGGAGCTTTTTGAACTAATTTTGTTTCTTCTCGGTGCCGTGGTGGTATCAAGTTTACTTGACCAAATACTCCGCGGTGTTTCCCTACCGCTTGTCCAAATCCTTTTAGGTATTGTTATTGCCCTGGTACTTCCTCTACCCCAGGATATAACTATCGACGCTGAGCTTTTGCTCATTTTATTTATTGCACCACTACACTTTAATGAAACACGCCATGTGGATTCGGCTGAGCTCTACCGTAATCGTTTTGGTATTGCGTCTCTAGTTACCGGGTTAGTCCTTCTTACTATGGTGGCGCTTGGGTTTTCCCTCCATGCTCTCATTCCTGCTATTCCCCTAGCTGCCGCCCTAGCATTTGGCGCTGCCATGGGTTCTACCGATGCTTCTGCGGTAACCTCACTCGCAAAAGAAATGCGCTTCGGACGCCGTCACGAAGCATTACTTAACGGCGAAGCCTTGTTTAATGATGTAACGGGCACGATAGGTTTTCAATGCGCCATTGCGGTAGTGGTATCTGGCGCATTTTCCTTAACCCATGCAGGCGAAGAATTCGTAATGGAATTATTCGGCGGCATGATTGTAGGCGTACTATTAGGCCTTGCTTTCTGGGGATTGATGGCTCTTATGCGCCGCTTTGGTCTCGATAATCCTACCGTTCATGTAGTCTTGGAATTACTAACACCGTTTATTATTTTCCTTATTTGTGAACAAATTCATGTAGGCGGCGTTATTGCAGTGGTAATGGCTGGTTTAACCATTTCTCTTTTGCCCCACAAGCGCACGGTCGCTACTTCGCATCAAAAAATCCAAGCATCAAGCGTTTGGAAAACCTTGGAATTTGTGCTCAATGGCGTAATTTTCGTAGTGTTGGGAATGCAAATTCCCCATGTACTTATTCCTGCAATCCAAGCCGATGCGGTAACTGCTTGGTTGCTTATCGTAACGGTACTGCTTTTAACTATAGTTCTTGAAGCGGTTCGTTTTGTGTGGATTTTGGGCTTAGACTTACTAGCTACCTGGCATAACAAACGCCCTTTGCGCATTTGTTTTTCGAAGCGCAACTTAAAGGGTACGCTCGGTATGGCATTTGCCGGTCCTAAAGGCGGCGTAACGTTAGCGCTTATTCTAACCATCCCATACACGATTTCCTCTGGCGCAGAATTTCCTATGCGCCAAGAAATACTCTTTATAACTTCAGGCGTAATTTTGTGTACCTTGCTGCTGGCAAACTTCGCCGTTCGCATCTTAGTACCACGCAAGCCTAACGAAAAGCGCTCAAAACAGTATGCCGATGCTGAACTTATGCTCCTTACTCAAGTAATTGAATCTGTTCAGGCTGATGCGCATTTAACTGGTACCGTAACAGGCGAACAAGCCCTTACCGCAATGGATAAAACCGATGAAGCTCATTCAGAAAACGCTGAAGGTTCTTTAGAGTCTAGTCTGCCTGACAATGTAGACGAACCCGCAACCGCAATAGTAATGAAGCGCTATGCCGACCATATGCGCGATTTTATTCCTCTTGCAAGCCCCGAAGTTGCTACCCAGGCAAAAATCCTAGCAGACCGCTGCGATGAACTATACAACCAAGTAAATGCGTTCGAAGATGAATTATCGCGTATTTATGATGACGATAACGAAGATGCAGAAGGACTAGAGGCGCATATCCTGGCACTTAAGAATATTCAAAACGCGGTTGATGATATTCAGGACAGTGCACTTGCCCGCGAACTTGAATTAATTAAGAAAGCCCAACGTGCCGAACAGCTGTCTAAAGACCATGCACGTAAACTGCGCAACGATGTGTACGTCCAGCAAATGACCCTGGATTAAAACACAACGATGTAGGGTTTTAGCAACACGTTTTTCTGTAACTCACAATGTATGCAACTTGGATGTATATAACTTGGCACAAAGAGAGCCGATCGATTATCTTTGATCGGCTCTTAAAAATTGTTAGCAATAGAGCTCTTATAACTCTCGACTTTTTTACAGAAGAAGCTTAGTCAACAAGTTATTTTTGAACAGGAACGATTTGAGTTTTAGCGCGAACAATATCATAGGTATCACGAGCAATCATATATTCTTCGTCGGTAGGAATAACAATAACCGGTACTTCCGATTTATCTGAAGAAATAAAGCGTTCAAAACCGCGCTGTTTATTCTTAGCAGGATCCAAAATAATACCCAAAGGCTGCAGGCCAGAGAAAATCATACGGCGCATTTTGTCGCAGTTTTCACCAACACCAGCAGTTAGAACAATAGCATCGGCCCCGCCCAGCATGAAGAAATACTGACCAATGTATTTCTTTACGCGAGAAGAATACATTTCGTAGGCAAGCATGGCACGTTCATCGCCCGCTTCAGATGCTTCCCGCACGCTGCGCAAGTCGTTACTGATACCCGAAATACCCAGCAAACCGGACTGCTTGTTCATAATGTCATTCATTTCAGCAGGGCTAAGATCCAGTTTTTCTTCCAAGTAGGTAACAATGGCGGGGTCGATAGAGCCGCAGCGGGTACCCATCATCAAACCATCCAAAGGAGTAAAGCCCATAGAGGTGTCAATAGGACTGCCGTGGTCAATAGCAGAAATAGAACAACCATTGCCTAAATGGCAGGTAATCAAACGTATGTCCGTTAAGGGTTCACCTAGCAAATCCGCCGCACGTTCGGCAATATAGCGGTGCGAGGTACCATGGGCACCATACTTACGAACGCCGTACTTTTCGTAGTATTCATAAGGCAGTGGATACATGTAAGCCGATGGAGGCAATGTCTGGAAAAATGACGTATCAAACACTGCAACCATAGGAGTATCGGGCATAAGCTTACGGCAAGCATAAATACCCGCAAGAGCAGCTTTGTTGTGAAGAGGTGCCAATTCAGCCAATTCATCGATCTTCGAAATAACATCTTCATCAATAAGGGCTGACTTTTGGAAGTATTCACCGCCATGCACTACGCGATGACCTACTGCAGCAATTTCACTCATATCATGAATTACCGCATTAGGACCGGTAGATAATACATCTAACACCACCTGAACCGCAGCGGTATGATCGGGCAAAGGAAGTTCGTATACAAACTCGTTATCATCAATACCATGCTTATGGGAAGATTCCTCGGTACCTACCCGTTCACATAGGCCTTTCGCTACTACCTTATGAGTAGTGATATTAACTAATTGATACTTTAATGAAGAAGAACCTGCATTTATAACGAGGATGTTCAAACTAATCCCTCCCAGTAAAATCTTGTAGGTATATTGTACGAAAAATTAATGCCTGCCCCTTGATTGGACAGGCATTTTTCCGGTAGCTGGCGAACGGTATCAATAGCACGTTCAAAGACCATAAAACAGCGATAAGCGGTTATCAAATAAGGAGAATTTACGAAGACCAAATCTTAATAACCAGGCAACACTTTTCCACTTGAAATATGTTAAAAGCAAATTGGTTTGCACTTTGAAAAGTACCGTGTGGCAATACTGTTTACCTATGCGGCGATAACGTTCACTCATGTATTACGTGCAAACGCAAACGCAAACAATGCACGCTTATGCCTTGGAAAGCGTAGTGTCAGTTACTGCGTCATCTGCAGGCATTTCAAGCTCACCCATCAAAACTTCTACTTTTTGCTGAGCGGTGTTTAGGCTTTCCTTCAAAAATCGTAAAAGCGCAATGCCTCGCTCGTATTTCACAAGGCTTTCTTCAAGTTCAAGCGTATTGCTTTCCAGTGCTTCAACGATTCCATTTAGTTCTGCCATAGCTTCACGAAACGTCATATCGCCTGGCTTAATAGAGCTATGCACAGACCCTACCTGCTGAGTTGCTTCGGGTACGTTCTGAAGTAAGTCCTGCGCCTGCATACCTTGCATTTCTACTGTTTGTTCACTCATGAGATTCCTCCATTGAAATAAATTCAGTTACTTCAGATATTCCTTCATCTTCCACACGGGCAAGCACGGTTCCGTCAAGTACCTGAACGGAAATGCGATCATGGGGCTTTACTTGAGACACACTGGTGATAATTGCCCCTTGTTCATCGCGCGAAATTGACCAACCGCGTTCAAGAATTTTTAAAGGAGATAGATCGTTTAAACGTGAAGTTACCACCGCAGCTTGTGATCCAAAAGGAACAACAAGCGATTTACCAATACGCGCTAAAGATGCCTGTGCTAAATCAACTTTATGAACGTTGCCTTGAGTCAAGCTCTTACTAAGACGCTCCATAGTGTCCTGCAGCACATCAACGGATTGCATTTCCGCAGCATACAGCGTGGAGGGATCACGAAATAACGGACGAGATGCAATACCCTCAAGAAACACTTCGGATCGGTGAAGCCTATGGGTAAGGGCGCCAGTAAGCCTTTGGGTTTGTGGTTGAAGAAGTTCTTCAAGCTCGTCAGTTTGAGGACTAACCGCCTCTGCTGCGCCAGTGGGCGTAGAAGCACGCATATCTGCCACCATATCGGCAATTGAAGTATCGGGTTCATGACCAATGCCGGTAACCACCGGTTTTGCACAAGCAGCAATGGTACGCGCCAAACCTTCATCGTTAAAGGGCATAAGATCTTCAAATGATCCACCACCACGCACCAACAAAATTACCTCTGCATCGCTTGCAGCCACAGTTTGAAGAGCGCGCGATAAATCGGCTGCTGCGTTTGCCCCTTCAACGGGTACTCCTGCAAATACAATTCGTGCCAGCGGATAGCGTCTCCGCAAAGTACGCAACACATCGTGTACCGCGGCTCCTCGAGGAGAAGTAACCAGGCCAATGGTAAGGGGCATTGCTGGTAATGGACGCTTTCGGGCAGAATCCATCAACCCTTCGTTCTTCAACTTTTCGGCCAACCGAGCAACACTCGCGCGTAAATCACCATCACCCGCAAGCACTAAATGGGATACGTCAAAATTCATACGTCCCTTTGGTGCAAAAATCGTAAATTTACCCGTTACCTGAACTTTTGCTCCAATTTTCAGCACTACCCCACTTGCTTGAAAGCGATTTTTCCACATGAGGCACGGAAGCGAAGCATCTTCATCTTTGATGGTGAAATACACCGCTTTGTAGCCAGGCTTATTGTTTAGTTCGCTTACTTCACCTTCTATGCAAAAGGTATGTTCCTGTAACAATGACTTAGTAAGCCTAATTGCAGCAGATACTGAAAGCGCCCGCTTCTTATGAGAAGCGGGCTGCACTGTTTCTGAACCAGTTTCTAAACTATCGGTATTGGAAAATCCAAACGTTGATTGAAAATTCATACGAGTATCCATTTACTCTTCGCGTGAGCCCAGCAAATACAGCAGCTGCAGTACCGAAACAAGTGCCGCAGCAACATAGGTAAGGGCGCAAGCACGCAAAACATTCCAAGCTCCTGTACGTTCAGCCCCTGGCAAGCCTGTTGTTTCCATATAGGTAAGCGCACGATGGCTGGCATTAAATTCAACAGGAAGCGTAACCAGCTGGAACAAAACCGCAAACGCATAGAAAATAATGGCAAGATCTACCAGGCCAGCAATATTCAGGAAGATACCAATAAGCAAAAGGAAAATCCACGTGTTAGAGGCAAAGTTAACCACCGGAACCATAGCGCCACGAATTTTAATAGGCACATAGCCCTGCGCATACTGGCAGGCATGACCCACCTCATGACAGGCCGTAGCCGTGGCTGTAATGGATGCCCCATTGTATGACTGAGGATCTAGTGTGATGGAATTATCCTTTGGATTAAAGAAGTTTTCACCCGGACGACCCATACGAACCGGTACATTATAAATACCGTAGTACTGCAGCATGCCCACCGCTACCTGGTAACCAGTCATACCATTAGAAATGGGCACATAGGAATACTTTTTAATTTGACGATTAACATAAGCCTGTGCGCCAAAACCAATCGCAAGGGTAACCACAATAAGAAGAAGATACATGTACGCTCCTACTCTTTAAAACGCGCAATACTTGTTCTTAAGCACGCTTTATTTATTCTTGCCTCAAAAAGCTTATTTCTAAAAATTGTTGTTTATTAGCTTACCTGGTATTGGAAACTATTTTAATCTCCGTGAACAATTTTCAGATTTCCGTCAATGAGTTGTAGAGAAAATTTACCTTCAAGAAATTCTGAAAGCTCCTTTCCTACCACGTGATAGCGCCAACCCTGTAGTAATTCGCAATCTTCTTCATGACCGCGCGCAAGCTTCATAAGCTCTGCATGGGGCGCTAATGTTTGCGGTGCAATTTTATTTTCACGTGCCCGCAAGCGCACGATGGCGTTCATCAGATCCACCGCGATATCAACATTTGCTTCGCTTCGTTGCGAAATTTTAGTTTGCGGCAGGTCTTCTTCAGGGCAGGTAAGACCCTTTTTAATAAGTTGTAATACCTGTCGAGCATCATTTGCTTTAAGCGATTCACGCAACCCACGCACCATATACAGCTCGTCCAAGCTTGTTGGTTCACGACGGCACGCTTCCACAATTTGCTCATCAGAAACTACCCACTTACGAGGAATATTTAACTTTTGAGCACGCAGCTCACGCCAAGCTGCAAATTCTCGTGCAGCAGCCATCTGTCTGGCTGAAAGCTGATTGACACGTTTGAGTTTACGATAGCGCGATCGCGGATCAATTTCATATTTTTTGGGATTAGAAATTTCTGCAAACGCATCGTCAAGCCAGCTCAAACGACCTTTTTCAGTAAGTTCTTTCACCATGTCGTTATAGATGGTTGGTAAATACGTTACGTCATCGGCAGCATATTCCACCTGTGAAGCACTTAAGGGTCGACGAGACCAATCAGTAAAAGAATCCTTTTTCGGCAAGGTAACCTGACAAAACGATTGAACGAGCGCCGCATACGATGCTTGCTGTGACTTTCCCAACAAAGCTGCTGCTACCTGTGTATCAAACACTGGCGTGGGAACTACTCCTGTTTCGTGATACAAGATTTCTATATCCTGCGACGAAGCATGGAAAATTTTCACGATGTTTTGGTTTTGAAGGATGGGAGCCATAACCCTTAGATCGGTAATCGTAAGCGGATCGATAATGGCAACGCTGCCTTCAATAGCAACCTGAACTAAGCAAAGTTTTGCATAATAAGTTTTTTCGCGTAAAAATTCAGTATCAATAGCCATATACGAGCTTTTTTCGCATAAGGACAAAAACTCTTGTAATTGAGCGTCGGTTTCGACGAGCATTCATTCTCCTCGTACTGCGTTCCATAATGTGCGCCCTCTGAAGGAACACGGATTGCGTACCCCAAGAGGAATCAAATTATTCGTGCATTTTAAAAGTGCGCATAAGTTTGCACCGATATTTCATTACTCACGATATAGTATGTATAGCATACTAACAAGAAGGGGTTAGCTTGAAAGTACTTGTCATACATAACTTACGTTCTGGCTTGCGCAATGGCGCTATTTGTGATTTTGTTCGCATGTATGCCGAAGATGGTGATGAATTTACCATTCGAACCTTTGGCGAAAATACCCCCCTTCCTTCCTTGCTTGGTGATGCTGCAAACTATGATTTTGTAGTAGCAAGTGGCGGCGATGGCACAATTTCTTCCGTTGCCTACGAACTTCGGTATACCGATATTCCTATTCTTCCCTATCCTTCTGGTACCGCTAATTTACTTGCTATGAATTTATACGAGCCGAATGAACCTCATGCACTTTGCAAAATTACCGACGAAGCATTAACGCTTAAGTTTGATATTGGCGAATTGGAAACAGACACCGGTGAAAAACGTGGCTTTTCCATGATGGCAGGCTGTGGGTATGATGAATTAATCATGCGGACTGCCACGCAACACAAACGCCTTTTGGGTGATGTTGCTTACTTCGAAGCGGCTTTCCAGAACCCTAAACCACAAGTTTCTGAATTCACTCTTACCATTGACGGCGAAACAATCACATCTAGTGGTATTGGCGTTGTGGTGGCTAATTTTTCTAAGATGCAATTTGAGGTAATGGTATCCGATGAAAACTTACCCCGTGATGGAAAGCTTGATGTCGTTATTCTGAAAACCGAAAATGCTTTTCAGTTGCTCCCCATCGTTATGGCTAAGGTTTTTGATCATTCGGGAGCTCTTGCCAAAAAAGTAGGTGGATTGGAATTGTATCGCGGTCAGGAAATTCGCATTGAAGCTAATCCTGGCATGCAAGTGCAATACGACGGTGAGCCAACCGATTTGCAAACCCCGCTTACCATTCGCTGCTTGCCGCAAGCAACCCGCTTTGTAGTTTCACAAGAATGCCTGAAGCATTTCAATCCTGAAGATGACCAATTGCACTAAAAGTTGCACAAAAGCTGCACTAAATAAACCACGGGCTTACAAGGGGTTTCTTAAAGATTAAAGTTCGCAGGGAAGCTATCGGCAGCTTCAAAAATATATTCGTTAGGTTGTTCTAAATTCGACCACCCGTTCGGCTACCGTTCGCCTTGCGGCTCACCTATGCGCCTCACTGCGCCGCTTCACTTTAAATTATTATATTTGAAGCGGCGAGTGCCCGAATTCAGAATCAACCTAACAAATGACCAATTTTCAGTGTTTTCGAAAGATTGATTCGGAATTGTCTGACTACTATCGCCTAATTTGGAACAATCTATCTAGCTAGCTATCTAAAAAGCTAGCTTGATGCAGTACTTCTTAGTTCTTTATTTTGATTTAATATCCGCTTTTGACTCTTCCAATTCACCCGATTCGAAATCTTGCGCTTCTGCAAGTTCTTTAGCATCTTGTGCTGCACGTTCTGCTTCGTAAATTGCCTGTGCAAGCTCAAGGGTGTCGGTACGTTGAGGATCAAACCCTTTCGCACGCATCATTTCCAAATTTTTCTTCGCAGTCCATTCACGGAAGTTCTTCGTGTAGCGCATCTGAATAAGCTCAAGCACAATCGCAAATACCATAGCGAAGTACACCATCAGCTTTTCGCCGTGCATACCCAAAACTTCGATGCCAGAATTGATGTGCAAACTATCCAATACCAGCAATACACCAATGGTCACGATAAAGACCAAAGCCAGAATTTTCATTTCGGTGTGAGCATTGATGAAATCGGAAATGCTGTCGATAAAAATGATCATAAGGAAAATAGCAACCATTACCGCAATAATCATGATGATAAGGTGCTCAGCCAAGCCAACCGCAGTAATAACTGAGTCAATGGAGAACACCAAGTCCATAACCATAATGGTGCCAACTGCAGCAGGAAGCGTTAAACTACGACGCGAGTGATTTGAATCGCCCTGGTCTTCCTTTTCTTCAGCAAGACCTAACACATCACGAACTTCAACGATGCCCTTATAAATAAGATATATACCGCCAAACAGCAAGACCAAATCGCGAATAGAAAAGCCCAGTTCGCGATCGCCAATATAAACACCGGGAATCGTAAAGAGCGGATCGGTCATATGAACCAAGAAAGATGCGAAGCTCAAGAAGAGAATACGCATTACCAAGGCGCCCAGCAAACCAAGTCGACGACCAATATGCTGCTTTTCAGCAGGAAGACGATCGGTAGTAATAGAGATGAATACCAGATTATCGACACCTAAAACAATTTCCAAAAAGAGAAGCGTAACTAAGCTAATCCACGCTTCCGGCGTTGCGAATATCGAAAGATCCATCGATACGTACCCTTTCTTTTTCTAAGCTCGCAAAAGTTTGGTTCTACTTTTTATGCCTTACGACAGAAAAGTAGGGATTCTCTTCAGTCGCACAGGCCATATGTTTTACAGCAGTCAACAAAAAAGACTCACGGCAAAAGAGGTGCAATACCCCTTCCACCGTGAGTCTCGTCGATTAAGACACGCCAGGCTTTTTTTAGGCCATGATGTTGACGCATCACATATACGCTATGTCAACTACTCCCTCACAGAGTGAAAACACTATACCACGAACAACGCTTACGCAATCTCATAAGTTTGGCGATTATCAATTCCCCACATAGTAGTAGTGCGTGGAGTGATAGAAACCTGCGCTGCCGCCTGTTCATCGAGAAGCTTAACATTCATGGTGTAGGTGCCGAAGTTCATACCATTAAAGGTAGTACGCTGACCTACCACAATCTGATTGGATTTAATGGGTTCAGGATCATTAAAAGGATCGGCATCTACAAGAAGCGCAACCACATCGCCTTCGTAAAGTTCAACTTCACAATCAATTCCGGTAAATTGACCCGAGGTAGAAATAACGGAAACATTTAAATATCCCGCAATTGAAGGCGCAATTAAAATAATACAGGCCGCAACACCAACAATAATGGCAATAATTTGCTTAAGGCGTTTCTTTGCAGGTTTTTTACCGCCAGCGTTACTTTTGGTATCCGAGCCACTGTTTACACCATCTAGATTATTCTGTATCGCTTCTTCGCGTACGGTATCGTTAGTTTCTGCCACTATAATTCCCTCTCGCCTCTAAACCGTGACAAGTGGACGGGACACTTGTCACGTAAATGTTTATCGCCGTAAAACAACAAACCTTCAACATCGCGGAAGAAAACTAGTAC
>CATYOF010000007.1 GCA_958410215.1 uncultured Cryptobacterium sp.
AGCTCTCTTCGAACTTCGGTGTCGCTTGCGGCGGGGCCGCTCGCGCAAGGAGATAGTTTACTCTTTCGAAGTTTCAGTGTCAAGAACTTTTTTTAGAAATTTTTTCGAAAGTTGAAATTCACTTTACGAAGTTAATTTCTTAGTGCTTAAACACCGTATTCGGAGTAGTTAAAATCTCCTTCCCTCCTCAGAGGGTTTGTACATAGTACCAGTGCTTTTCAGAATTACTAGACTCTAAATTAGTTCTTCAAAATTTGTTCACAATGTTAATTGTTTCTGCTTGTTTCCTTGCATTTTGCCAAAATTTATAACCTTCCCACATCGTTACGGGCGGTCTTTTAAGCTTGCGTCATTCGGTTCTATGTTTGCTTCATTCGGTTCTACATACGTGTGATAGTAGTGCATGGTGCAAGCAGCTTCTTTTTGCGTTCGGATGCGCAGTTCTGGGTCCTGTGTGGGACCAAAAAACTGGAGAGTATGCTGATAGAAATCAGCAGGGCTAAATGGAACCTGAAGCATGCAGTATCTGTTTCCGAATCTGTAATTACTGTAGAAGGTCTTCGATTCGCCCAATTCCTTTTCATAGTCTTTCGGCTGATATTGATTCCATCGTTTGCCGGTGTATGCAATGCAATCAAGATTCAGCTGATGCATGATGTCAGTCTGCAGTTCCACAGGAACAAAGACGGTGTGCATGTCGGTTTTTGGTAGTTCCCTAAAGGTAAGCATGATGGTGCTCCGTTGTTTTAACTTTCCGAATTAATCATAGGTCTTCTAAGTAAAGATAACTAAAAGCATCATTTATTGGCTTTGCGCTATCGTATATTCCAACACTATTACTGTTATCTTTCGGAAGAGATACACTCCCTGGATTAAATACCCATACCTTACTGTCGTCTGAAATTTGTTTTGCTACCGCATCTTTGTCCGAACCATCCGTAGATGCGCTCTTTCCCATTGCTTCATTTATCTTTATGTGAGTATGTCCATATATGAATGCTGAGCCTTCAGGCAATTGCGGCATGTTCATACTGCTTCCATGCAAACCAGTTCCATATATATGTCCATGGGTAAAAAATAGCGTACGTCCTTGATCATCAACCATTTGCGCATAATCTGCCATGCAGGGAAAATCTAAAACCATTTGGTCCACTTCTGCATCGCAATTTCCCCGCACCGCAAGTACTTTGCCCGTTTTTGAAAGCTTATTAAGAAGCGTGATTACCTGTTTAGGATCGTATTCTTTAGGTAAATCATTGCGTGGACCATGATAAAGCAGATCCCCTAAAAGTACTATTTTATCGGGTTGCTGTTGCTCTATTGCCTTTGCCAGGTACTTCGCCCAGTATGCCGACCCATGAATATCAGATGCAATTAGACATTTCATTTTGTCCCCTTTAAGTTGTGATTCTTAACCTTATTAAGTTGCAGCTCTTAACCCAAAGAAAAAAATATTCCAAAAAGAAATCTACCATAGAAGCACAAAACGACTGCCTCTCGCTAATTGTTACCAAATATAGGTCCATTGTCTGGTACCGTCATTGATAAGCAAATACCACTTTTAATTCGATCAAGATAAAAAGAGGCCCATCAGCTCGAATCTTTCACTTCCGAAAGAAAAGCACAAAGGAGAGCCCCTATGAACAACGTAATCGTCCGCACCTTATGCGCCATAGCTGGTCTTCTTTGCGCGGGAATCGGTATCATTGGAATGTTTGTTCCTGTACTCCCTACCACCCCTCTTCTTCTTTTAGCAGGGTTTCTTTTTGCCCGTTCATCCAAACGCCTCAACACGTGGCTGCGCGGAACAAAAGCATGGAAGACCTATGTGAACCCCTTCTTGATCAAGCAGGCAATTCCCGGTCCAACCAAAGCGCGCATACTCATTGTTTCTGGAACGGTTATGCTTATCAGCGCATTTGCCGTAAAGGATATAGCAGGAATAAATTTTGTAGTCTGGTTTGTTTTAGAGCTAGTAATGCTTTTGCTGTTGTACTTAATGTTTGTGCGAATTCCGACAAAAAAGAATACTCGTTCATTTCGTTCAGCCCACTCGACACAAAATGCTGCAGAATAGCATTAAACGCGCTTCTGCTTAGTAATACAAACTACTTAGTATTACGATCAAACAGTACTTTTAAACCATGAAGCGTCAAGTTATCAACCGTGTCTGTAACGGTTTGCGAAAGCACTTTTATAAGCTTCGCATCAGCACCAGCCGCAATGACTTTGGTCTTATACCCTAATTCTTGCCAAATATAAGATACCAACCCATCAATGCGTGCAACTTCGCCAAGAACAACCCCTGATTGCATGGCAGCTCGAGTTGATTTTCCAATCACCGTAGTAGGAGCCTTGAGATCTACCACCGGTAATTTTGCCGCAGCAGCAGACAATCCTTTCGCTGACGATTCGAGCCCCGGAGCAATAATGCCTCCTACAAATTCGCCATTTTTGTCGATAACTTCAAATGTTGTAGTGGTTTCAAGGTTAACAACCACCAACGGAGAACCAAACAGATCACGAGCGCCAATCATTTCAGCTATACGGTCGGCACCAAGCTCAGAAGGATCACTGTATCCTAATCGAATACCTGTTTTGAGCCCTGGTCCTATCTGTAATGGCGTGCGTCCACACTCCATAGTTAACGCACTCACCCAAGCTTTAGTAATAGGAGGAGCAACTGAAGCAATAATGCTTCCTTGTATATTTAGTTGCTCAAAATCAGCTTCTCCGGCAGAAACATCAGAAGTCTTTGTGTTTCCTGAAATAAAGCTTTGATTTTCACTTCCGTCCTGATGTTGATTCTTTTTCAGATGCTGGCCTCTTTTTTGCTCTCTTTGCAAGGAAGCAAAAAAATTCATAAGAATAGTCTGCACTTCACTAACGGTAATAGTAGCAGGCGTAGTGACTGTCCATTTGGAAACCAGAGTATCGTGCTGATACAAACCAATTTTAGTAACCGTATTACCAATATTTACTGCCAGCATAGAAGTAACAGCCATTACTAATCCCCATTTTCTGATAAACAAACCCACACATCATATTTAAAGCATTACCGTAAAGATGAATACGTAAACACTCTAGCGACCACAAAGCAATTCAGGAAGTCATGACATCTTAGTCATGCAATCTTTGGGTTTATTATTCCCATCCATAGAGCTATCGTTTTACTCTAAATGCCACCCCTAGGACATACTGAGCATTTAGATTCCCTGTTCATGCACAGAAACATTAACCCACTGTGTTTGCGTTACATTCGCTCCCGAAAAAATACCTATATCGAGCATGCAATCCCTATAGTCACGACCATGCGCAATAGTAATGTAATTATCATCAATCAATCGATTGTGCGTTGGATCGAGACCTACCCATCTTCCTTCGTGATAAATTTCAACCCAAGCATGAGTTGCCCCTTCGCCGCCAAGCATGCCCGCAATATAACGGGAAGCCAATCCGAGGTTTCGACATACCGCCAACATAACATGTGCGTAATCCTGACAAACACCCTTACCCTGCGCAAGTGCCTCTTCGGCAGTCGTTTTGATAGTGGTAGAACCAGGAGTATAGGTAAAAGCCTTATAGACCTCATCCATGATTTCGCAAGCAACTTCAATAGGTGAAGCTTCAGCAGGCAAAGCAGCAATGCGCGCTTTGCATATCTCAGATAAATGCTCAAGAGAAGGGCCTGGCATCGTAAGCGCTGAATTAAAACGGTAAAGTGGCTTGAACTGTTCTGACTTGGTATTTTCATTGTCCACAAACGCTATGCCCGAAACGTGATAGCTAAACACTTCATGAGGTTCGGGAATAGTACCAGTTACCACAACTGAATCAAAAGAGTCGATTTGTTTTTCGAGTTTTGTATCGGGCTCCAAGCTCATTTCCACATCAACAATCTGCTGACGCGGACCCGTTGCGGGAATGCAGCGCAGTTGAAACTTATGATCAGTAACAGGATGGCTGAAGGTAAGCTTCATTTGATAATCAAATTCAAGCTTTTTCATACCACTCTCCCTATTCGTTCAATGCTGACGAACAATCTTACCACTACTTTAAGGCCAAAACCTTACCTTGGTTTAGACTTGCCTCTCGGGAAGATTTTTTCAGGCACACTTTATGGGCGAGCGGCATCCATGTCCATTGAATTCAGCAAGAACCCCGCATCTGGGTCAAACGCAACGACGCGATCATCGAAATCACTGATTAGTTCAGCTAGTTCTTCGGCTCGCTTTTCATATCCTCGGCAGGGTAATTGACCGATAAGCCAATGGGAGCTGTCGGCAAAGCACTGCGGCAGGGGAAGATCATCAAGTGAGCGTACATACGTCGTTAGTTTTCTCATGGGCGGACGTAAAACTTCATCACTGAATCGAAAGCGTGTGTACAGATCAATACGCTCCAGATACTTACCTAAGAACAAAAACGATTTCATGGTTGGTTCTACCGAAGAGTTTTCTACTCCACCCCAAAATGCGAGCATATCGTCGGTAATATCGCGAAGATCATATACATCTTCTGCCGCATTCGCATGATGTGCCGCGTCCGCAATAGCACTTAAAGCAAGTTCAATGTATTGAAGCAGACGAGATCCTAATTCTGGACGGAGAATTACAGCGTTATAAAATGCAGAAATAATGGCGCTGCGAACCGAATCGCGATTGGTTTTGTCGTATAGAAAGTTCTGAATAAACGCATCGAAATCTTCGAAGTCTTCAGGTAAATCGAGCGCGCGAGCAAAAGGTCGGAAAGCATCAATATCGGTATCCATAACCCGATCGTAAAAAGGGAAAAATGCACTCAAAGTGGTAAATACCCGCTCGGTATATCTTCCCAACCAAAATAAGTTTTCTGCCTTCGAAGCAGTGACATGAGCCAAGCTCCTGTAGTTTTTACGCCCAATTTCCGTTCGCACACGTTCACGCGTAAGAGCAGCTTTTTGCTGAAATTCATCGGATGCAAGTACCCACGTATCCTTAAATCCTCCACCTTGAGAAGAATTCACAATCATTTCTCCAGGCACTGAAGAATAACGAGTTAGACCCGAATACCATACATGGGTGTTTTGCCCCGTGAGAACAAAAGCGCGTAAATCGCATTTTCGAGGAGAAACTTCTCCTGTTTTTTCATCGATAACATCAATATCCCGAAAATGAATAACCTCTTGGGCAATAAATCGACGAGGATCAGCCTTGATTCGATCAGCAAGTTCTTCACGCTGCATCTTGTCCAAACTAGAACCAAACACGACCCCGTAACCGCCCGCTTCTGCAACATCTTTGATAACCAATTCGCCAAGACGGCTTAGCACTTCTTTTCTATCTTTCTCAAAAAGAGGCATATATGTTGGAGCGTTTTGCAGAATAGGCTTTTCGTTCAAATAGTATTCGACCATTCTTGGAACAAAATAATAGACAGCCTTGTCATCTGCTACTCCATTACCTAAAGCATTCACGATGGCAACATTTCCAGCACGGTATGCCCCTAAAATGCCTGGTACCCCAATCACTGAATCAGGATTAAATGCAAATGGATCTAGGTATTCGTCTGACAAGCGTCGATACACCACACCAACACGATGGTGGCATCCTGAATAGTCTCGCAAATATACTTTATTGTCTAAAACTTCAAGATCTTCAGGGAACACCAACTCTGCCCCTGTTTTTTCGGCAAGATAAGCGTGCTCAAAAAACGCAGAGTTGAAGCGCCCCGGACTGAGCACTACGGCAATCCCTTCAGTGGAAACAAAATCCATAGTTTTACGCAAAAGACGCGGATAGTCGCGATTGTCTCTTAAGCTCACATCGCGAAACAATTTTGGATCGGCACGACGTTCTATGTCTCGAACAAACAAAGGATAGCTTGCTCCTGATGGAATACGAAGATTATCTTCTAGCACCCACCAGCGACCATCTTCACCTTGAACTAAATCTTCACCAGCAATATGAGCAAAAACTCCGCCAGGCGGTGTTACTCCATTTACCTGAGGAAGGTACCCTGGAGAGGTGTAAACAAACTCTTCGGGGATTACTCCATCATGAATAATGTTTTTATCGGAATAAATATCACGTAGAAAAGCGTTAAGGGCATTAACGCGCTGCTTAAGACCACGTTCCAATTCGTCATATTCATCCGAAGCGATTATGCGAGGAATAGGGTCATAGGGGAATAATCGGTCATGGTATTCTCCGTCATGATAGATTCCAAAACGAACACCATTGCGCGCTAATTCGCGATTGATCGATTCCCTTCGATTGACCAGTTCTTTAGCTAATGCACGAGCAGCAGTTTCCATTAGTAACCCGACCTTATCCCCTAGTGCCTGTTCTTTATGTAAAAGATGCACCTTTACACCCTCTATACAAAAGTGCACTCCTTTAGTGTAATGGAGTGCACTTTTCCTTAAACAGGAACACTTGATAAGACTCAAGCTTTTTACAAAAAGGAAACTAATCGCTAACTTAACTGCAGCAATCTCTAAACAATAAAGATTACATACAGGTATAGCCACCATCTACGGGAACCATAATGCCCGTCACATAAGAAGAAGCAGGAGAAGCTAAGAATAGAACAGCAGTATCAAGTTCACCTTCTTCGCCATAACGCTCTGCTGGAATCATGGTTCGCGCGTTCGCCTGGAAGAAGTCGCTGTCTAAGGTTTCTTTAGTAAGAGGTGTATAGAAATAGCCAGGGCAAATTGCATTTACATTAATACCCTTTGCAGACCATTCTGCTGCTAAAGCACGAGTTAGATTTACCACACCACCCTTTGCGGCATGATAAGGTGCAGAGCCAGCAACTTTATTACCCACTAAACCATACATAGAGGCAATATTAATAATACGGCCATAACCAGCAGGAATCATTGCTTGCTTAGCTACCGCACGAGCAACCTTGAAGGTACCAAACAAATCGATATCCATTTCCCCTGCAAACTGCTCATCGGTAATATCTTCTGCAGGAGCAACAGCGCCAGTACCAGCATTGTTAACTAAAATATCGATACGACCATACTTTTCCATAACCTTCGCTACGGTTTCGTTAACCATTTCGGTATCAGTAATATCGCAACGAATAGGGTAGGTATCTACACCAAATTCTTCATTAAGCTGCTTCGCTACTTCTTCGATTTTCTCTTGACGACGAGCAATAGGAACAATGGTGCATCCCTGACTGGCTAACGCCTTTGCCATCTGTACACCAAGCCCACCAGAGCAACCCGTGACAATAGCAACACGTCCTGTAAGATCAAAGTAGTTCTTCATTTGTAGCGCTCCAATCCACTCAAAGAAGGTTATGATGCTTTACCTTACTAAAGTAGCCCAGTTCGCTATCGTGAAAATATTTTAAGTGGCTTTACTTTTTCGGGAATTACCCTAAAAAACGACGCTCATACAAAAAGGTTGCGCAGAAAATAGAAATGCATAGAAATACGGGGCTCGTCCTTACAACAAGCCCCGTGAAAATTACTCATTCTATTGTTGTATTGTTTCTATTCGTTAGTCATCTACTCCAAAACGAGTTTCTAATTTATCTTGCGCGGTATCAAGACGTTCTTCAATTTGTTCTAACTGAAGCTCAAGAGAACGATAGTCGTCCCACGATAACGATCCGGAACGGTATTCCCCTTCTTGTTGGTCTTCGTAGGTATCCATCTCAAGCTCAAGAGCATTAAATTCGCTATCAAACTCGAAATAACTATCAATTCGTGCATCCCTATCCTTGGGAACTTCAGCTGCTTCTGCACGAGAAATTAAATCATCGGCACGATCGCTAAATTCCTGTACCGTAGCATTGTCATAGGTTGTTTTGTCCTGAGTAGCTTGATCCTGCTTTTGAGATTCATCGCTCGCAGCCTTATCATCGGTTGTTGCGTCAGATACATCCTGCTCGTTTTGCAGACGTTCCACTTCTGCTTCAAGCTCAGCAATACGCTGCTCATCGCTATTGTTGTTGCATCCAGCAAGAAATAGAACTACTCCAAAAGACAGCAAAACCGTTAAACAAAGCAGTACCACATTTCTGAAGGGGGTTTGCTTTGATGTTTTTTGAGCAATCATGGCAATGACCTCCTAAAACATAAATGTTACTATGAAAGTAACATAATTGAGTGAAGGTAATTTTGCAACACTTTTTAACTATTCGTTACTTTTCTTGTCTTATTTTGGCGGTAAAGACGAAAACACTTATTTGCTGCAACTATCAAAGGTTGCTTTGCAGGGTTTTGCAAGGTTTTATAATACTGAGTTGGAATTATATATCCTGCTGAATAGGAAAGGATTTCAAATGGTTCCCGAAAATCCTACACTTGAACAGCTCGAAGCGGAGTTTTACAAAGATCAATTCGCTACCCATGCAGCTCATTGCCGAATTATTGAAGGCAAAAAAGGTTATGCTGTTTGCGAAATGCCTATAGAAACCATACATCGAAACGGTATGGGCAATGTTATGGGCGGAGCCATTTTTACCTTAGCTGATTTTGCCCTTGCTATTGCCGGAAACGTAGGACAGCCCCCTACGGTTTCTGTCACTCACTCCATCGATTTTTTCCGCCCAAGCAAAGGCACCAAGCTTATTGCAACTGCTCGCTGCAACAAAGCCGGAAGTCGACTCGCCTTTTTCACGGTAGATATTGCTGATGATTTAGGAAAAAACATTGCACGTATGACCGCCACGTGCGCACGCGTATAAATAGGAGTTACCGCGCACAGCATACATTGCATACCTATATAGCACATGAAACACACCAATACGCACAACACTTAACACACACCAAAACGCACAATGCTTAATATATCAGGGTCGTTTCGAAGAAACACAAGCAAGCAGACGCTCTTATCAAGCACTCTTACCTACACAAAGGATTTTCATTATGGCTTACAAATTTGAACTTCACCCCGGAGGAGAACTAAGAATTCGCGCCCGAAAACAAAAGCAGTATTTCTTAGGCGGACTTATTGCTGTCTGCATTTTGTACGCTATTGGAAGTTATCAAGACCCAGATTTTTTAGGTACCTATAGCACTCTTCTTATTCTGCTTATTCCTTTGTGCGCTGCACTTGGGTTTCATGGAGCACTTTGCGAATCTTATGCTGAAGCATTTGCGGAATCCCCAAAAAATGAGGTATCAACAAAATATCGTCGTTGGTATTTGTTCGCTTTAATCATCGGGATTACGCTTCCTTGCGCAGCAAGCATTGCATCTTTTACCATAAGCGCTCAACCCGCTTATATGCTTGGTATAGTAGCAGCACTCTACTTTGTGATACGAAACCATAGGCTTTACAAATCGCTCGCTAAGTGAAGTCCTTGCCCACAGAAGGATCACAACACAGCCACAGCAAGGCTAGTAAATGCTAAAACTTCTGCTTTTGGTAAGTACTAACAAGATAAACCAAGTACAGCAAACAACACTTCGCTAGTAAAACTGCCCTCGTCTATCCCACGTATTCAAGCAACGACATATATTCTTGAGCGCTTTCAGGAACTTCAAGGGTAAACGTTTGCCCTTCTGCAGTAACGGATATATAGGACGGATCATCGTAGGTGGTAACTTCTGCCGATACTCCCCCATAGCTTACGTTCTGCGATCCAGTCTCTTTTACTCCAGAAGGAAGAGAAGTTACCGACCAGCTGTTAATATCCAAGCTATCAATAGCCTGATTTACCTGATCTTCAGACATGCCTGTTTGTGCGGCAATATCAGCCGCATTGCTGTAAAGCGCATCTTCAGCCTTCGATTTTATACCAGACGCATCAAGAGCAGCATTAGTTGCAGCGTTAGTGCCAAAGCCCAGCATCCCATGAACCGACTGCCCAATTGGTGTAGAAGAAAGAGGCGTAAAGGTAAACAACACAATTACGCACGCAAAAATTGCCAAAAGTGCTGCAATTCCGCCAAGCAGTTTCAAAACAACATTCATAGCAATTCCTTCTTTCTGGCCTAATTACGCATAACTAAATTCGCGCAATTCCAACACGCACTCATACAGACCGATAGTGCATCTTAATTTGAATTGGTTAGTCTAGCACCATCATATGAAGAACTTGCGGCAAAGTTCTGAATGTTTGATATTCACCTGGGATTATATCGAGGTATAACTACTTATTCTTAAAACGTATCTTACTTATAAAGAAAGAATTGCAATGTTTAGCAAATTTATATTGCAATCGCCCTAAAAAAGGATTAAAAACAGTGATGGCAAAAATCGAAGCTAAGAAAATTCGTTAGAAACGTACAGGTGAAAACGTGAAAACGGACGCTTCGAATACAAGTATCCGTTAACTATTTTTCACACGTAGGTTCTACGTAAGGAGGTAACCAAAATGGCTCCACGTCAAAACAAAATCGCCCTGGTTAACCGCTTCGCTTCTGCTTCCATTGAAGCAAAACGCCTTATTGCCACCTTTGTTTTCACGCTGCTTATATGTTGTATCTTGCCCTTGCTTATTAATGGCTAGCACACTAGCTAATTTGAACTAGTTTTTTCAAGCGTTTAATCTGCCTGATTAGTTATCCAATGCCTTAAAGGCAGCTAATCGTTTACGCCAAAACGCTTGAAATAAGACAGAACATTTTGAAGAGACATTTTCTGAGCAATAAGTTGATTCGCGGTAACACCACGCATACGTCCTTGCGCTTTTGCCTGGTTAATTTGTTCGCTTACTCGGTCGTATTCTTTCAGCACTGCTTCATGCACATCTTCGTAACTTGCAAGCTTCGCAAAAGCTTTTTGCTCGGTAGAAGCAATTGTTACTTTATCTTGGCTCGTGCGCTGCGTAATTCGATCCATGTAGCTCTCCCTCAGCTTCTTTAGTTTGTTTATTGGTTCAATCTGTCCGTTACTTCGATCTATTAGGTTTTTTCATCTATTCGCTGTTCGTAGAAGTTATTCCACAGCCTTGATTAAGATAACGAAGCCTTGATCAAAATAAAGGCATTATTACTTGATAGTCTCGACATCTCAAAAGAATAACTTTAGTTGGTTTTTATAAAAACCGCACCTTTTAAACTACACTAATCGCTAGAGAAAACGTTTGGATAAAACAACAAATATCTGTAGTAAGGCTCCGAATAATACAAGCGCAAAGGACTTTTATGGCAAACAAAGCAAAGAAATCACTCTCTAATCCAAAAACAGTAGCCTTGTCTTTTTCTGGCAATGACGCCGCTATCATGAAAACGGCAAACGAAGTTTTGCAAGATTTAGAAGCGCTTAGTAATGAAGCGCGTTATATGATGAGCGAAAATCCTGAAAGTAAAGGCAATATTACCCTTTGGAATTACCTTGTAGACATTGAAGATATGGTAACTACTCTATCTGAAGGCAATACGCTTTCAAAAGAAGATATCGAAATGTTAGGTAATACTTGTATAGAGGTAATTCGCCACTTCAACAGAAATGAAGAGGTAAGCAACGAAGAAGTAAAAGCAATCTTTGCAAAACTTAATAATGTGATATTCGAAAATGATTTCTTTGCATAGCTATGCCTAACAAAAACAGTAAATGAACTGGTTTAAATCCTTCGCTTAACACCTTTTGAACAAGTTCTTTCTTTTTATAAAAAATGTGCCATACTACAAGCTATAGAAGGTGATAAAAAGGTTAGTAATCGCTTTTGGGAAACCGGTAGATTTACTAGGTATCTTGATCTAGGTGTCTCTATCGTTTTCCGTAAAGCACATAATTCTTTTTAGCCAAAATAAGTTTGAAGCGGTCGCAAAACTTGCACGGTTCGAGACCCTGCCCGTCCAAAACTAGGGGGTGCCACCCATGAATGAATTACTCTTTTTCTTAGAGATAATTTTGACGTTTGGATGTGTAGTTGCAGCTAAGAAGATATTTGGGAAAGCTGGCCTTATTGCCTGGATTGCCATTGCGATGATTCTCGCAAATTTAACCGTAGTAAAAACGGTTGATCTTTTTGGAATCGATGCCACACTTGGCAATATTATGTTTGCCTCCACGTTCCTTGCTGGCGATATGCTCAATGAAAATTACGGCAGACAAGCTGCCCATAAGGGAATTCTTGTGGGACTAGGCGGCGTGTTGGTATTCATGATTTGCACTCAAATTAGCTTGCTCTACACGCCAAGCGCTACCGATGTTTCCCATGATGCAATGGCACTTTTATTTGCTCTTAATCTTCGAACCAGCGTTGCTTCGGTTGCAATGTGCATTTTGGCAAACTGGCTTAATGTTTCTTTATACGCAAAAATCCGCGAATTAACCAACGGAAAGTATTTATGGCTGCGCAATAACGTAACCACTATTACCTGTAATTGTGTTGAGAATTTCTTATTCGTGCTGTTAGCATTTGGCGGCATTTATTCCATGGAACAAATCCTTGCTATTGCTTGCTCTACCTGCGTTATTGAAATTTTCTTGGCTTTGTGCGATACCCCGTTTTTGTATCTTTCCCGCGGAGAATCGAAATTACTGCATCGAGCTAAAGCCTAATTGGCTAGCTGGCTTAGGTGGTGTCATTAACGCCAGCAGTCCTAGCAACTGGAACTAACTATCCACATCAACAAGGCTAATCAGTCCTCAGTATCCAGCCGTTGACGAATCCGCTACATACCAAGAAAGACAATGAACAAAGAGCATCAAGGAAATACCCATGGCAATAGAAAAAGTTAAGAACTATTTTAAGCAATTTGGGATTGAAGACCGAATTATGGAATTTGAAGTTTCAAGCGCTACGGTGGAACTTGCAGCACAGGCAGCTGGTTGCGAGGCGTGTCGCATTGCGAAAAGTCTTTCTTTTATGGTTGACGGTTTACCAATATTGGTAGTTGCTGCAGGAGATGCCCGTATTGACAACAAAAAGTACAAAACTCAATTCGGCACAAAGGCTAAGATGCTTTCAGCTGATGATGCCGAAACATTAATTGGTCATGCCGTGGGTAGCGTGTGCCCTTTTGCAGTAAATGATAATGTTCAGGTTTATCTCGATGAATCGCTTAAACGATTCGAAACGGTGTTTCCCGCATGCGGTAGCAGTAATAGCGCCATTGAACTCTCCTTAGAAGAATTAGAGCGTTATTCCCATTACTGCAGTTGGGTAGATGTTTGTAAAGATTGGCGTCTTTCTTCTTAAATAGAAATTGCTTCCGAAAAGTATTTCTTTTTGCTCTTATTTGTTCAAAATATCCGCACGTTCTTTAAGAATTCGTGAAGCATCCTCACTGCTTAGATCGCCATTCTGTATAAAACGTTCAACCAATGCAGTGTAATTATCCCACGGTGTCTTTCCCTGCGCATCCTTAGCAGAAGGATCGGCACCATACGCAAGCAACAAATCCACCACTTCATCAGTTTCTTCAAGAACTTGAAGAGCATCCCGGTCGTTGCTGTCTGTGTAAACCAAAATACCCGCTACACCACGACACGCCAGATGCAACGGTGTTTCCCCTTCGGAAAGCTCAGGAGATTCAATGCCATCGTTGACAGAAACAACAACGTTAGGATCTGCCCCTTCATCCAGCAAAGTACGAATCATATCAGGAGAATCGTAAGAAAAACCCAGCGCCATCAAAAGCGGCGGTTCCACTTCGCTTACCTGGCCATCGGAATCGTAACTTGGGAGGGGTGCATTTGCGTCAAGGGGCACCCCTTGAGTCTTCGCCCCATCAAATACGATACGCACGCAATCTTCATCCCCATACTGAACAGACAGCACAAGCAATTCTTCCCAAGATTCCTCCCCTTTTACCGGCAAAGGATCGGTAAGATTTTGAAGGCATTTTCGCAGTTCACCCGGATCATGCGAAACAACCGCCTTCGAACAATCGTCATAACGGATAGTCAGTTCAGAATCAATGATGGGATAGGCAATGCAAAGAGAAAACCACACTAGCACGGGCACACTTGCCATATAGAAAACAATAGGAATTGCAAGGAGGCCTTTGAGTTTCTTTCCTTGAATGCGCCGCTTTTTGGTACCCAAAGCAAACACAATACTCACAACCGTGGCGGCAACGAAAAGTACTGCCGCAAAAGCTACTGCCACAAACGTTGCGAGAGCCATCGCCCCAATGATAGGCAAGGCAAGCATGAATGTTCCGCCCATGGCACCCTCTTACCCCGGCTCCTTCAGCATTTCTGCATTAGTTAAACAATTTATTCTGTCTAAGAAATTTTATTATAGCGATCGTAACCAACCAGGCAGCAGAGGTTAAATTTTAAATTTGGGTATCAGCCGTCAACTATGTAGTAGTTTTTATTTTAATTTTCTACACTGTAGGAAAAAGGAAGCAGTGCTTCTGCTTTGACTTTAATTTTTTCGCTATTTGCAATAAGGATGACTTCGCATTCCGGCATGTAATCATACAAGATTTGTCGACAATTCCCACATGGTGGGATGATTTCCTCTCCATTTTCACCCCGAACTGCCACGATTACCTCAAACTGTCGTTCGCCATTCGTGATAGCTGCCCCAATTGCCACCTGCTCTGCGCAAGCACCATGTAAGGAATAAACGTTCACACCAGTATATATTTTGCCACTTTTACATAACACGGCTGCTCCTACCGTGTGATTGTAGTTTTCTTTATCGTAATTTGCCTGTATCGCCCTTCGAGCAGCTTCTATTACCTCATAATCCTTTTGGATTAGAGGAGCAAATTCCATTGCTTCCAATCTATCTTTAGACCAGTGAGTCATTGTTTATGCATCCTTTCGGTCTTGTAATAAAAAATGTGTAATTGTCCAATATTACTGATCCAAACATATCGAAAATATTGAGAATATAATTCATTCATGGATGCCTAGACCAACATTAGATTCATCAAGGAAAACAATACTAGATGGCACAAAGCAAGGTTCAGTACCCATCCGAAGAACCAATAGTCCCAGAATTTCTGATCATGTAAAAGAGTATAAGATAAAGGTGATATAAATGATTACTTTTGAAGAAGCAAAAAAGATCGCCGAAGATGCACATGAATCATTTAAAGAAAAATATGATAGTTGGTTCGAAACGGAAAAGGCGTTCATTTTTTCTGTGTCTGACTATGAAGGGTACGGAGGGTTTTTAATGCCTTTTTATGTAACCAAAAAAGATGGAAAAGTCCATTTTGATTACTCTCAGGCAATGATGATGGGTGCTCTTGGTGAAAATATTGCAGAGGGCAAATTATAAGAATTTCGTTTATCTGTTTTAGTTATCCTTCAGAACAAAATTAAAGAGAATATACTGCCAAGCCATATCTTGATGCTGTCTGAATTAAATAAAAGTAGCCTTTCAGCCCCTGCTATCAAAGGTTAGATTCTCTAGGTCTCCACTTTTGCATGTGACCGAAAGAGAAATAACCCTCATCACGCTCGATGAATGGCCAAAGAATTGCACGTCACAAGATGTCTTTTCGATTGACCACCATGCATTCACTCTCCACATCATCAACTTAGATGGGGGTACAAGTCCTCATTTTGAACCAGTATTTGGTATTAACACAACCAATGTTCGCTACCCTGAATCTTGGTACCTTGGCAAAACAGTCAGAGAAGTTAATGAATTTGAACTTTCTCAATTCCCAACAGTTCACAAGCTCGAACCCTACTAGTTTTATTTCCTCTTCCGCCAACCTTTTAAATTGATGCGATTAGATACGATGCTAACAAACTTTTTCAGCTCTTCATCATCCATTAAGTTATACAAGTCCCATACGGTCTACAGAGTAACTTCATGGTCGTTATTATCAACAACAAGCCGAATCAAGGCATAAAGCACTCTGATAGTTTCTTTGTCGTAACTGCCTGTTTGCAATCATAGATTTCTCCCATTTCTGCATCTATATGCAAAAGCATTCCAGTTCTTTATTTCAACAACAAAAGCACACTGACAAGTCAAAACAATAAGGTCAACCTGACTCCAAAAAGAACGTTTTCTTTTTGATTCATCAGAAGGTGTCGAAATATTTGTACCACTTATGGCACACCCTATCGATAAAAATGCCCGAAATACCAAGGCGCACGATACGGCAATGCCTCCACATACCACCTATCCGTACTACCTTTAGCGGTTGCTTCCTGCTCTAAATACAGATGCGTTCTGTGATTACCAATCTGCACGGTATAGCGCAATGTTCGCACCCCTTCACCAGGAAATGAATTCGAGATAGGCTGTCCTATTACCTGCTCTATTTGAAACGTACGCCCATCAGGCCAGCACACCGAAAGCGGTGTTATAACCCCATCATCACGCCAGCGTGCAATCACATCCACATAACGACGCGTAGTATGTGAATCTGGCAATGACATTCTAGTATTTCTATCCTTCCGCATGTTGCATTCGTTTCAAAGCACGATATACTTACCCTATAGTAGAACATATGTTCGATATTTAAAAGCGAACATACTAGGTAAATACAGCGCAATTGAAAGCGTTTGTGAAGCAAACCAGCAAACATCACGCAGATAAGCAAGCAGTAGCAAAACCGAAAACAAAAAAAGGAGTAGCGCACTGTGAATCGAAAGCCCACAGAGAAATGCTATCTGTGCATAGACTTAAAGTCGTTCTATGCCAGTGTTGAATGCATTGATCGTGGCAAGGATCCTTTCACTACTAAACTTGTGGTAGCAGATCCCGAACGCAGTCAAACCACCATTTGCCTTGCCGTATCCCCTGCCTTAAAAGCCCTTGGCATGCCGGGACGTTGCCGCGTATTTGAAATTCCCGATTCTATTGTTAAATCCCCTGATTTCATCATGGCACCGCCGCGTATGAAGCGCTACATGGAAGTATCCACTCATATCTACTCGCTCTATTTACGCTACGTTAGCCCGCAGGATATTCACGTGTACTCCATTGACGAATGCTTCATTGATGCCACACCTTATCTTTCGCTCTACCATATGGATGCCATTACCTTTGCAAAAACACTTACTAAAACGGTGTTTGACGAGGTTGGAGTTTGCGCCACGGTAGGTGTTGGTACCAATCTCTTCTTGGCGAAAGTCGCACTAGACATTACTGCCAAACACACCCATGACGGCATCGGCATTCTAGATGAAACCTCCTTCAAACAAAAAGTTTGGTTTCACCAGCCCATAACTGACATTTGGAATATTGGATCAGGCATTGCTAGGCGTTTGGCAAAATATGGCGTCTATGACTTAGCAGGTGTCTGCGCCATGGAAGAAGAAACGCTCTACAAAGAATTTGGTGTCAATGCTGAATTCTTAATTGATCACGCCTGGGGACAAGAGCCGTGCACTATCGACCAAATTCACTCCTACGTTCCTGAAGGCCATTCACTTATGAACGGTCAGGTGCTTCCCTGCGACTACACCCTAGAAGAAACTCGCATGGTTATGCATGAAATGCTTGATGCAAGCGTGCTTGAGCTAGTACAAAAAGGGTTGGTAGCTGAAAGTATTTCACTTTCTATTGGATATGCACGTCCGAAGACAAACGCGAACACTGAAAACCCAATCGCAAATGCCGAAACTACCCATGCAAATACCAAAAATCCAATCGCAAATGCCGGAGGTACACATACAAATCCCGAAGCCCTCGGCGAAGATACCAAGGATCCAAAAATTCATACCACGCAAGCAAGCTTCGATCCAGAAGATTCTTTTGCATACAACTCATACAACTCACTCGCCCCGCCTACCAACAGGCGTTTTTATGCCCACACAGGCGGTACCAGAAAAATAGGACGCCTCACCAATTCAGCGCGCATATTAAAAGAACATTTCGAAGCACTTTTTAACGAAACAGCAAGCTCTGCTCTACCTATTCGTCGCATCAGCATTGGATTTGGTGGGCTTCTTCCTGAAAAATATGCCACTACAACCCTATTTGACGATATTGAAGCAGAAAACAAAGAGCGCCGCCGCCAAGAAGCTATTATTGCCGTACGTCAAAAATTCGGCAAAAATGCCATGCTAAAAGGCATAAGCCTCCAAGAAAAAGCAACGGCACGTGAACGCAATAATCAGATTGGAGGTCATCGTGCCTAATAGATCTTCGCAAAAAGAAACACCGCAATCATTTAGTCGTGAACATTCAAGCTACAACACATCAAACTCACCCGAAAGTAACCTCTGTAAAAGCACCTATAAAACTTCGTTTTTGTCTAATGAATTAAAACAGGAACTTCTTTCAGTAACCGACCCTCAAGAGCGCGAATATCGCATGAGCATTCTCTCAGCAATTGAGCGCAAAGTAGAGGCACATGGCACACATCAAGCGCAACCTCATGATAATCGCGCACGGCAATTTATGCCTTTTGCTGCACTAAAAGGCTATGCCGACATGGTCCAACAGGAAGAAGATAGGCACTAATGAAGAACATGGCCGCACGTCCCACATATTACACTGCTACAGATTAGTAAGATTAACCACGCGCGTTGCAAGACGATTTTGCAGTGCTTCTGAATGCGTTACCAACACTAAGCCCACTTCGTTTTCTTCGCAATACGAAAGCAAGAAATCCCAAATCTGCACCTGAGTAATAGCATCCAACATAGTAGAAATTTCATCTGCAATAAGAAACTTAGGATGCACCCGTAAGGCACGTGCTATACAACAACGCTGAAGTTCGCCTCCTGAAAGTTCACGTGGAAAACGACTTAACCATTTCTGCTTAATGCCCAATTTTTCTAGCAAAGCCTGATCAAGCGGGCCTGCCTCTTCCAACGAATCACGTATACGCAACAGCGGGTCGAGCGTTTTTTCAGGATGCTGCCAAATCATCTGCACTGGCAGCGAAGTTAACAATGAAGCACTTGAAACATTGGAGGATCTACTGCCGAAGATCCCAGGGGTACTCTTTCGAGGTGCACTTGCGTAAAAGTCTCCATAAGAGCACGAATAACACGTAGCCTTTTGAGGCTGATTGCTAACTTTATGGTTAGTATACCCACGGTAGAAAGTAAGCGGTTTTCCATCTAGTAAGACTTCACCAGCTTGAGGTTGTAAATAGCCTGCCAGCAGACGGCATATCGTAGTTTTTCCAAAACCTGAAGGAGCATGCAAAGCCACCCGTTCATGCGATTCAACCGCCAGATTGAAGGAAGAAACCAAAAACCGAAAATTGTACGAAGATGCATTTTCAGCGACCTTCCTAGACACGCCGTACGAAAACTTGCCTTTAGTAGTATTTCTGGAAGCATTGTACGAAAAGGAAACGTTTCGCAACTCTAACGTACTCATGATTCGTCTCCTTTAACGATAAAATCATGCTCGGGCAAGGCATACCAAAGTGCCTTGCTGAAAGGATGCTGCAATAAATCAGGCGATGTGAAATTTGCAACAGATGTTTCTTCTACTACGGTGCCGTCTTTAAATACCGCCACACGATCTGCAACCCGCAAGGCAAGTTCAATATCGTGCGTAATCAGCAATACCCCCTTACCTTCATTAGCAAAGGCACGAAAGTCTTCCATTGCTTTTACCGCCAACTCCAAATCCAAACCAGGGGTTGGCTCATCAGCAATTATCAATTGAGGGTCCGTCATTAATGCCGTACATAAAAGAACACGACGCGCCATACCGCCCGAAAGCTCAAAGGGATAGAGATCTTCCACATCGCGCGACAGACCGTATCGCTCAAACAATTCTGCACGACGCTGCGCGCTGCCGCCAATTTGCTTGCCCACCTTCATTAGAGGATCAAGCGACTTTACACTTTGCGGCACAAAAGCAATTTTTCGACCACGCAACTGCGACAAACTCTTTGCATCCTGCAAAACGCCATCATAATAGATAGTTCCCTTTACATGAGCGTTCGCAGCATAAAGTCCCAAAATCGCATCCGCCAATAGCGTCTTACCCGATCCTGAAGCACCCACGACTGCCAAAATTTCGCCTGTATGGACTGACAAACTTAAATGGTCTATTACCTGACTGGTATATTGTTCGACCGAAAAATACTTTTTTGACGAGTCAGTATTTGAAGATTCAGCTTTTGAAGGTTCGGTATCCTTATACATAGTGAAGCCAATGCTTAGATTTTGAACCTGAAGCAAATGATGACCACCCGCATGATGACTTACTTCCGCATGGGAATGTCCGTGATGAAATTCGGCGTGCGTATGCACCATTGCATTATGGCTGTCAGGAGAATCTTGTCGAATAGCCTTAGATTTCCTAAAGACGTTGTTCGTAGTTTTGTTATGTGGGAGGTTATACGAAAGCTTCATTGGCACCATATCCTATTCCTGTGCCCGAGCAGGATCCAGCAAACGACGAAGACTTTGCCCCACCTGATCAAACAACAGAACTACCGCAAGCAGCGCCAAACCGGGAAAGAGTGCAAGCCACCACATACCAATAGACAGATAGTTCATCGATTCACTTAAGATAATACCAATTGCAGGCATTTCAGGAGAAAGGCCGAATCCCAAAAAGGTAATAGCCGCCTCATGCAAAATAGCATGAGGGAACAGCAAAATAAGACCAACCAAGTACTGCGGCAATACCGCAGGAAGTACGTGATGAATGGCAATATACACAGGCCCACGACCCAGCGCTTTTGCCACTTCGACATACGAGCTTTGCTTCACCTGCAATACCTCAGCACGAATAACACGGCACAAACTTGGCCAATGAGTAAGTGCAACACCAATAGCTACCCCCCAAAATCCTTTGCCAAGCGCATAAGAAATAAGTAGCAGCAATACAATGTGTGGAATGCCCAACATAAGGTCAATCAACCACGTAATGCAGGTATCTATTTTTTTGCCGCCAAGTGCAGCAAGAGTGCCTAACACTAAAGCAATAAGCGAAGAAACTACTGCCGCCAACAAACCAATACCAATACTGGTAGAAAGGCCGGCCAAAGTACGCATGAGCATATCGCGTCCCAAATTATCAGTCCCAAAAGGATGCAAGAGATTGGGAGCCTCACGTGCTGCCGAAAGATCACTGCTCGTTGCAAGAGGCCCTACCAACAATCCCAAAACAGCAATCGCCACAAGAACAGCCGCCGATATGACGCATATCGCACGAGTTCGTTTTCGGTTATTGATGCGTCGCGTGCGTGGAGTATGAAAAACAGTAAGCGGTTCGTTGAGAACAGCGGAAACTTTTGACGCCAATGATGCGGAAGAAGAAGCAATTACAGCATCGGTAGTTTCACCAGTAGCTTTTTTGGAGGCCATCTTCACAGGGCATCACCTCCCCGTTTAATGCGAGGATCAATGACGCGATATAAGATGTTGGCAATCATGTTGCCGCCAAACACAATAGCAGCTGATACCAACGTGATACCCACAAGAAGCGCCACATCGCTTCCGATACCAGCAGTAACCGCCGCTTGCCCGAGCCCCGGGTATGAAAATACCTGCTCAACTAAAACAGAACCGCCAAATATTTCTGATATGGAAGCAAATTGAAGCGAGATAGCCGGCAGTGCCAAGTTACGCAAACCATGCTTGCGTGCTGCTTGTAATCGAGAAAGCCCTCGCGCCTGGGCAAAACGAATATAGTCACTTTCCATAATGTCGATTGTTTTTTCGCGCGTATGAAGCGCGATGTTCGCTACCCCTACAACCGATAACGTTAATGCAGGCAAAACCATATGGTGAATTGAGTCAAAAATAGTTATATCGGCAGCACTTTTGCCAATTGGAGCCGAAAAGCCAATGGGAAACCAACCCAACCATACCGCAAAAACCATAAGGACGATTAAGCCAAGCCAAAATGTGGGTGTTGATGCTAATACAAAGCAATACCCTTTAATAATGCGATCAATAAGCGTTCCCTGCTTAATACCCGCAATAATGCCCATGAGTAAGCCAAAAATTCCACTGAGTACCCAAGCGGCAGCCATTAAAGCAAGAGTATTTAATGAGCGATTTGCAAGCACTTCGGTAACAGGGGCGTTGAATCGCAAAGAAATACCCATGTCGCCCTGTAAGAGAGCACCTACCCAGTTTATATAACGCTCCCACAGCGGCGTATTAGCACCCCAATAACTAGCAAGTTGAGCACGTTGATCCTCGCTCATACTTGCATACGCAGCCTGCCCTACATTTGCCTGAACAGGATCAATAGGTGAAATACCAACCAAAATGAAGGTGACTATGCTAATAGCCACCATAAGCAGTACAAACTTTACTATGTTGCGTCCAATTAATTGCGCCATATGTTTTCTTTTTGGGTCTTTTTTAGAGTTAATGCCTACGTTGTTTTTACCTTACAAGCTTTACAAACTGGTATGTTATTCCCAACTCCACGTATCCACATTGTTTACCAACGACCACCCATGACCATGGGGGTGCGGTTTTTGTTCGGCAACGTTTAAACCATTGCGCTTGAAATACAGGTGATCAACATTGGCTAGCCATACCCAGGTTGCTGCACCCTGCGGGGCTACCCCTTCGGAGCCGTCCCACTGCGCCAATTTCCATTCACCATAGGAATCTTCCACCGCAGTTTTAGCAAGCGCGGCATCCATGTGCGCATCAACTGTTGCATTTTCATATGAGGCATAATTACCCACACCGCTTGAATAGAGCAGATTGTACATTTCAGTAGGACTATTCGATCCCCAGCCCCAAAGAATAGGATCCGAGAATTCGCGAGGATATAGCTCATCCCAACCAGCACCATGGATGTTCACTTCAATACCAAATTCTGCCATCTGGTTACTGAATTCTGCGGCAAGTGCCTGACGGACCGAATCATTCGAGCTGTAATACAAATCAAAACTTGCACGAAGTCCATCTTTTACCAATATTCCATCTTCACCCGCAATCCAGCCACCCTGTTCCAACAAGGTACGGGCATAATCGGCATTTGTTTCAACCTTCATATCGTCTGATGCCCACGGAGTTCCATCCGATACGCTATACGCTGCTGTTCCGTGGCCTGAAAGCACATTGTTAATCATGGTTTCGCGATCGACCGCGTAGTTTATAGCACGACGCAGTGCCAAATCCTGAGTAGCATCATTACCAAGAGGATATTCGTTCGCACCGTCTTTTTTAGTGCCACCCGCAGGCACTGTTGGAAATGAAATACCACGACTATCAACCGATTTACAAGTGAATAACTCATACTGATCGGGTGTCGAATCCGTCATGGTAGCTGCGGTATAAGCAATATCTACTTCACCCGAATTTGCTGCCGCAAGAGAAGCGTCTTCTTCCATGAACACCACAATGACGCGCTGCATGCTAGGAACTTCACCATAATAATCGGGATTTGCCGTAAGAATTACTTGTTGACCCTGATCCCACTGTTCTAATTTGTAGCGACCCGATCCAATGGGATTTGCACCATAGGTTGCTGCATCGTAGGCGTGTTCTGGAACAATGCCAACAACTGCCAAAGTGTAAAGCAAGGCATTAAACGGTTTAGTCATATGGAGTTCTACCGTAAAATCATCCACTGCAACCGCTTCTTTGACCATAGAAAGGTCTGCCTCTGAAGCTTCCGCGCTGTTGATACCGTTGATAGTAAACGCCACATCGTGAGCAGTTAGTTGCTCTCCATCGGTAAAATACGCATCATCGCGAATATGGAAGGTCCAGGTCATGCCATCAGTACTACACTTGTAAGAAGTGGCAAGATCATTAACAAAGTTAAGATCCGCATCGGTAGTAATAAGGGTGGACTGTATTAAAGGTTCGTGAACATGCTCGCCGCAACCCCAAGAAAACAACGGATCGAAACCAGCGGCAGGTTCAGAATTAACCGTCATAGAAACCACTACTTCGTTAGCATTTCCTGTTACCGAAACACCTTCAGTTAGAGTTTTGCTTGAAGAACAAGCAGAAAGCAGACCACCTAACGAAAGAGATGCAACACCTATACCAGCAAGTTTTACGAAGTTTCTTCTGGTTATTGCCACCTGATCTCCTTTAGCTTTATCGGTAATTAGTATCAATACGTACGTTCAAGTAAAAGTCGCAGTGCTTTAAGTACTGACATTATCATGCTTGCCGTGCCTGTCATACTTATAAGGCTGTTACGAATATCGGTTTCGTAACACGGGAATCGTAGCATAGATAGCGCAGCGGTGATGTTACGGAATTAAAATTGGTGTTACGAGCGCAGAGATTATCGGCTATTGGTGTTTTAGTAAAAGGTTTCGTTGAAGTTGAACTTAATCACTAAACAGCCAATTCAGGCACTCGCGAAATAGTATATTGACGAGTGCATTTCTTCTGGTAAAGTATCTAGGCGCTGATATTTCAGCTTTACATGTTACGGGCGGTTAGCTCAGGGGGAGAGCGCTACCTTGACACGGTAGAGGTCACTGGTTCGAAACCAGTATCGCCCACCATTGAAACGTTAAGTCAGAGGCTTCGGTGCTCTGACTTTTTTCATATCTGGGCAAGAAAGTTACTAAGGCAAGGTCGCTGCTATGCATACTAATATTTCTCTCCAACAACTTCGCTATATCATTGAAGTTGCCGAATGCGGATCTATTAATGCAGCAAGTCAACAGCTCTACGTTTCTCAGCCCACCCTTTCAGCAACCATCAAAGATACCGAACAAGAACTGGGCATTTCCATTTTTAATCGCACCAATCGTGGTATTACCCTTACCAACGAAGGAACCGAATTTATTGGCTACGCCCGTCAAATTCTAGAACAATTCGATCTCTTCGAAGCGCGCTATACCAACACCCATTCTTCTAACAGTGGCAGACTTTCTGTTTCTTCCCAGCACTACGCTTTTTGTGTACAGGCATTCGTGGATTTAGCAGAAGAATACGAAGAGCAAGAATATGACTTTTCGCTGCGTGAAACGCGAACCGCAGACATTATTGAAGACGTAAAAGATTACCGCAGTGAACTTGGGGTGCTGTACTTAAGTGAATTTAATTCAAAGGTACTCACTAAGGCATTTAGTGATGCAGGACTTACCTTTACCCCCCTTTTTCAGGCGCATCCTCATGTTTTTATAGGCAAACACCATCCCCTTGCTCAGCGTAAAAGCCTCACGCCCGATGACTTGCAGGACTATCCTCGTTATTCTTTTGAACAGGGCACCAATAATTCTTTCTTCTTTTCCGAAGAGCCCTTAAGTCACCTACCCCATCGTCAAAACATCACGTATTCAGATCGTGGCACCTTAACCAACCTACTTACCAATCATAACGGATACACCATTTCCACTGGTGTTCGAAGCGGCGAAATGGGACAGAGCGACATTGTAGCCATTCCCCTTGAAGTAGATGAAACCATGACTGTAGGATACGTTTATCACGCCGAACGTCCCCTATCACCCTTAGCAAAACGCTATTTAGAAAAGCTTCGTGCGCATATTGAAGAAAACCCCACCGTAAGCACGTATTACCCTTACAAGCAGTAATTCCCCATTTGCTATAAAGATACTTTTGAGCTTGGAGCTTCATATCCATTCAGTCACTGATTTCTATTAAACTCTGATATTGTCCGAAATTTTATCGCCCGACATTAATCTCCTAAAGTGTCAAAATAATTTCGACTTAGATTACTGCCGGCATATCATCACTAAGCTTTTGTGCACCATACTGACGTGCTTCACCCCTAAACGCTCCAACTAAAAAAAGCCCAGGGAACTACCTGCGGTGCATCAAGTTGCCACATTTTCTCTTTGTCTCTCTGAACTAAATGGACAAGCAACCAATCGCGAAGACGTTGTTTAACCGTCTCACTATCAGGCTGTGCGATGGTTTTATCGACATAATCAAGCGTTTTAAGCAACGAATGGTATGCTTCATCACGCGATGCGTATACTCGCATTCGCGAAGAATGAATATAAGAAACCTCCGGTTCATAACCCAACTCTTGAGCAATACCAAACACAAATGCAGCCGTATTAAACTTCTCTAAGGTTATTCCCATAGCCTTTGTTGCGGCAGTATTGACGCGAGGCGATATTCCTAAATCAGCCGTTACAAAAACACGCTCTGATGCAACCTGTGATAGCTTGTGTAAAGAATCAGCCAAATCACGAGTGATAATAGAGCGTGAAGCCAGCGCTACTTCTACCATGTTGTCATATAAGCCAAACGATTTCCAATCATCTTCCCAACTCATTTTTACGGGAACAATAAAGCCTTTCTGTGTTCCTTGAGGCACGTTTTGCGGTATCTCATTAAGCACAGGAACCCCTACCGCACGTGCTGTTTCCCGCAAACGATTCAACATACCTTCACTGAAGTCTGCCGCTATTACGCCATGTCCCTGCAGTGCTAAAGGAATTGCAAGCAATCCTGTTCCGCAACCCATATCCAACACAAGGCTCGGTTTCGCAAGCTTCATTTTTTCTATGAAGTCGGTCGCATATGCATCATTTGTTCCCTTTGCGTAGGTAAGCGACCGCTCATCCCAATGTGCTTCAGAATCAGGAGCGCGACGTAAGCTGTTTATTTCACGCCATAGCTGAGCAAAACTAACCATTACTTCTTTCCCAAGCCTTTCTGACTTCTTCCCCAAGCCTTTTTGGATTCTCTGTTTTCTGGCCCTTCATTTCTGGACCCTCAACAGCAGTCGATTTCTTTTGCATCGGCTTCACGATTTTTCTTGCATCAATTTCTCTTCTTTTCTTTTTATTATGTCCCAATTTGCCTTTCTTTTAGTATCCGCTAAGATAAGCAACGTACAATTACGGACTCAATTGTTATAGGTAGCCATTTACCTATAATCATCAGAAAGGATAGTTACATGGACACCATGGAAATTATCACTAACCTGTTGCACGAGAATTTGGATATTGATCCCGAACAGGTTACCGAAGATGCAACCTTCGATTCTCTGGGTATTGATTCGCTCGACATGGTAGAACTCATTTGCGACCTTGAAGACGAATGCGAAGTTGAATTCGGTGAGCCAGAAGGCCTTGAAACCGTAGGTGACCTCGTAGAATACATCGAAGGCTTGAAGTAAGCTACACCATCTCGCAAAAATCGGACGAGTTTGCCCCTTGTCCGATTTTTGTTTTACTGGTTAGTCTGCTCACTTGCGCTACGGCCAATACGAAAAGTAGTACAGGCTTCACACACGCAAGCGCAACTTCACCACCTAGCTATACCCTGCATCTATCCACCCTAAAGACGCTCTAGATACACTTGATTCGTTCGGAGGGAATACGTTTAATTCCCTTACTTTTTTATGTTCTTGTTAAGGCATACGTTATTCTTGCCTGCATCTTCTTCGTCTTTTACAAAACGAAAGACCCTTTATGGTTGAATTATTAAATCAAATCGACGCCTTTGTATGGGGCCCTGCCATGATTGTGCTGTTATTGGGTTCCCACATTTTCCTTACTTTTCGTACCGGTTTTATTCAAAAGCGCCTTCCTCAAGCAATTAAGATGTCGCTTACCAAAAAGGAAGGTAACGAAGGTGACATTACCGCCTTTGGCGCACTTGCTACCGCACTGGCAGCCACTATTGGTACTGGTTCGATTGTAGGTGTTGCCACCGCAATTTTAGCCGGTGGTCCCGGCGCAGTATTCTGGATGTGGCTTACCGGTATTTTCGGTATTGCAACGAAGTATTCAGAAATATTTGTAGCCATTAAATACCGCGTTAAAGACCACAATGGCAACATGCTCGGCGGTGCTATGTATGCTTGGCAACGTGGCTTTACCAAAAACGGTAAAGTACCCTGGTATGCCAAACTTGGCGCTGTGGCATTTGCACTATTTGCCGCCATTGCAGCTATTGGCACGGGTTCCGCCGTTCAAGCATCTGCTATGACCGGTATTCTTACGTCTTCTGGCATTGCTATTGAACCCTGGATTATTGGTCTTGTTATTGCGTTCTTGGTTGCCATCGTAATTTTTGGTGGCGTACAAATTATTTCCAACGTATGCGAAAAACTTGTCCCTATTATGGCGATTGGCTATGCCGCAGGATGTCTTATCATCCTTGTTTTTAATTGGGCGTATCTTTGGGATGCGGTTGTTCTTATCTTCGAATGCGCTTTCACCGCAAAAGCAGCCTTCGGCGGTGCAGTTGGATCTGGCATTATGGTTGCCCTTCAATTTGGCTGCGCACGCGGCTTGTTCTCTAACGAATCCGGCTTGGGTTCTGCTCCAATTGTTGCTGCTGCTGCAAAAACACCTAATCCTGCAGAACAGGCGCTCATCGGAATGACGGGCACGTTTTGGTCTACCGTAGTTATTTGCGCACTTACGGGCGTTGTTCTGGTTTCAACTATGTTGGCTTTCCCTAGCATCCAGGAACAGATTCTTGCGAATCCTTCAGTATTTTCTGGTGCCCAACTTGCCAGTGTTGCCTTTGCTCAAATCCCCTACATTGGCACCCCGTTGCTGGTACTGGGTATGATTAGCTTTTCCTACTCCACTATTCTTGGTTGGTCATACTATGGAAGCCGCTGCATTACCTACCTTTTTGGCAAGCGTGCCATTAAGCCTTATCAGATAATTTATGTCATCGTGGCATTCTTAGGCGCCATTGGTGTGGGCGACATTGTTTGGACAATTTCTGATATTGGCAATGCTCTTATGGCTATCCCGAACATCATTATGGTTTTGCTGCTTTCAGGCATGATCGCTAAAGAAACTAAATACTACATTTATGATGATAATCTCGACGAAGTGGACGAAACTCCCATCCCCACCGTTGCATCGAAATAGCACGAGCCAAAAGCCTTCTTCGTATCTCTATAAATGGATTGCATTAAACGGGTTGTTGAATAGCTTTTCAACAACCCGTAAAGCTTAATGACTTGTCGTCATAGAACTTGATACTTTTGCTACAAAAAAACTGGCCTACCCTGCAGACCCTATTTCTGGAAAAACGACTTAAAGATTCCTTTTTGTGGTTGTTTCTCCACGTACACTACCCCGCAAGCATTCGGTCCAATATGAGATCCAATAACATAGCCAATTTGACGGCGTTTCGTCACCTCAATACCTGCCTGGGCTAAACGAAGCTCTAGTCGCTCGCAATTCTTCGTGCCATACGAGTAAATGGCATACACCGGAAAGCGTTCATCTATTTCCACGGAATCCAAATGCTTCATGATGGTGTCAAAAGCCCTTTTACGACCAAGACATGCACTCACCATTGCAAGGTCACCTTTTTCTGTTACGGAAATAACTGGCTTTAGTTTTGCTGCTTCACCAATTTTTGCCGCTGCCTTAGGAATTCTTCCCCCACGCTGTAAGTATTCAAGTGTATCGACCATAGCAATAACTTTTGCAGAACCTTTTAATTGTTCTACTGCTTCCACAATTTGCTTTACACTTAAGCCTTCATCGCGAAGCTGCGCTGCATAGTCTGCCAAAATACTAATAGGATACGTTGCAGTAAGAGAATCGATTACGTATATGTTTTCGCTACCCACCATTGCTTGAGCCGTACAAGCATTTTGGTAGGTACCACTCAATGCCGATGACAGCACAATCGCGATTACTTCATCGCCTGCATCTAGTGCCTCTTTAAATTTTTCTGCATAAGTAATTGGAGTAATTTGAGAAGTAGAGGGAAAGAGCCCTGTTTCCTCTAGTAGTTCAAAGAATTCATCGCGCCCCAAATCAATACCATCGCGATAATCGTTACCTCCCACGTTCGTAACAATAGGAAGAACTTCAATTCCCTTTGCCTGTGCTTCTATTGGTAAATATTCAGATCCTGAATCAACTATTATTCGAATCACGTAAACAACAGCCCCCTAATCACACGAACATAGAACTCTATGTTTTAGTAATCACTAGCAGCACAGCGCTTACTACCCTATAAATAAATCCCCTGCTTACCGGCTTTTATCCTTTGCTGCATTAAGGAAGAGAATACAAGCAGGCAAACATTTAAAATGTCATTAGCATAGAATAGCGTGAAATAAAGCAAGATTCGTACCAAACTCGTCTACGGACTTACGTAAAATGTGGACGTACTTCAAAGCCTCTTCTAAGTTTTATGCGGCAACAGAAGCTATAACCGTTAAGATAGAGAAACTCACCTAAAGTAATAGAAAGCAACAAAAGCTTACGTACAAACGAAAGAGACACGTATGGAAAATCTCGATACCATTGTTGGTGCCATTGCCAAAAATTACAGCACCCCGGAAATATTTTTTACTGACCCCGATAAGCACTTCCCCAACAAAAAGGCTATCATCGGCATTATTAAAGATATTCGCCGCGTAATGTTTCCTCGCTATTTTGGCGACGAAACCCCCACGGGTACTAATCCGGAATACTTTATTGGCGAAACCCTTATCCGCATTGAAGACGCACTTCGCAAACAGCTCTACGAAGCACTTGCTTTCCGTTGCGCACGCGATAATGAAGATCCCTGCAAGTGTTCTGCCTGCGAAGAAGAAGTTGACGCACGCGTAGATGAAATTTGCAAAAACTTCTTTGAAAAACTTCCTGAAATTCAACGCGTACTGCTTACCGATGTTCAGGCGGCTTTTGATGGCGACCCTGCCGCTCAAAGCAAAGAAGAAATTATTTTCTCCTACCCTGGCTTTTTTGCCATCTTTGTATATCGTATTGCTCATGAACTATATTTGCAGCAAGTACCGCTGATTCCCCGCATCATGACTGAATACGCTCACAGCGGTACGGGCGTTGATATTAATGCAGGCGCCACTATTGGCGAATATTTCTTCATCGACCATGCAACAGGCGTTGTTATTGGTGAAACCACCACTATTGGCGATCATGTAAAGATCTATCAGGGTGTAACCTTAGGTGCACTTTCTACCCGCGCAGGACAAAAACTCGCCGGCGTAAAGCGTCATCCCACCATTGAAGACAACGTAACAATTTATTCCAACGCAAGCGTCTTGGGTGGAGAAACGGTCGTAGGTGAAGGTACCGTTATTGCAGGTAGTGCTTTTGTTACCGAATCGGTTCCTGCTAATTCGCGCGTTACCCTGGAAGGTCAGCGTATTAATGTTCGCCAGCCTAAGCCTAAAAATGGTCCCAGCTGGGAGTAAAGACACCAAGCACTCATTTATAAACATCTTCCGAATGCACCTTTTACCGTTTCTTCGTAAACACTTCCGCGCTTATTCGCTTTGAAAGAATACAAAGAGCGAAGCGGTTATAGCGCCCATAGCCTCTATTTATCCCAGTGTTTATGCTGGCTAATCAGGGGCTTCGCTTTATGCGTATTCTTTCAAAGCGGCGCTCCAGAATGTTTACTCACAAAAGGTAAAAGGTGCTTCTGAAAGTGGGTTTTAAGGATTCTCTGAAAGGTTCTCTGAATACCATTCCTGTTAATGCGTTCGAAGAACGCATTTGTATAAAACATGAAGCAGTGAAGCGCACGAAAAAGTCCCGCAAAGGCGGGACTTTTGAGCAGCGGAACGGGAATCCTTGAAGAGAAACTTAAACCCACTTATGAAATTCTTCCTGTGCAAAAGCAGTGGAGGTGTTTATAAAGAAATGGTAAAAGATGCACTGAACGAATAGGCTTGAAAAGCGATGCCGCAAGATCAAACGTGGTTCAAATCTAAAACCGCTTTGTTGAAGGCGTGGTATAGCGAGCTTTCACTATTTCGGTACGAATACGCGCAAACGCCGCTTTTTCTCCTTCTTCTGCCAACCAGGTAAGCATCGTTTCCAGAAGCTCCTGCGATTCAGGATGAAACATCAAATCCCCTTGGGCGCTTTGTTCAAGCTTGAAATAATTCAGCGCACTATCATCCTTATAGGCGCTGCCCTGGTACACCTTACTTGCCGCCACGCGATCGCATAACATTTCTACCACGTAGCGCGTAGGTATAGGTTTTCCTTCAAAGGTTGCATCGCGGTTAGCCCGCATGTCAGTCCAGTATTCGTAATGGTGTTTATTGCGGCCTTTATGATGCATCCAGGCCGTGGAATAGCCAATGTCGGCACGCTCTGCCGTATTAGGGCTTCTATCCCCCTGATAATAATGAACCCCTACACGAAATTCGGTGTAAGAATACTTTGATAAATCATGCACAATGCCTTGCCAGTACAAACCCACTTTAAAACAGTGGCGAAGTACAAGACCTTTATGGTAAGTAATGGTGCAGAAGTGATGCCAGCCCTTCGAAAACGAACCCATACCAATCAAATCCATCCAAAATGTAAGCAGGCATTCTTTATGCCATCTTTATCACAATCGGTTGTAATATAAGTCGCCCGTTCTTTTAAAACTTCACGGGCATTACCCATGGCTATGGAAGTCCATTCAGGCGTGAACATAGTGACATCGTTAAACCCGTCACCAAATACGACCACATCTTCATAGGGAGCATCAAAGTAGTCCATAACATATTTAATGCCGCGCTGCTTATCCATAGGCTCAATAAATATGGTGTCCGAATTGTAGCGAACATGAGGAACACCTTTAAGTGCTCCTGTTTCTACTACTTTATGTTCATCTTCTAGCTTGCAAGGAATATATGCTTTGTACACTGTCGAAAGACTATCAATAGTAAGAGTGGGGTCATACTGCGTTGGAACGTAATAATCCCCTGCGATTTCAGCAAAATCTTGACGAGGAGAATAACGCACCAGTTCGTTAGCGGTCGTAACGGCCCAAGGAATGTGATGAGTATCCAATATACGAAGGCATTCCTGTACCGGTTTTAGATCAAGCGGCTCCATCCATTTCAGATCTCCCGCAATAGTAACGGAGTTCCCTCCGTCTGCCACCAAATTATCAATCCCCATAGAGGAAATGAAATCGACCGCATTTATTTGAAGCCTACCCGTTGCCAGCGCAATAAAATGCCCCTCATCGCGCAAGCGTGCAAGCGTTTCCTGAGTTGATTGAGGGATTTCGCGCGTCCGCGGTACCGCAAGAGTACCGTCATAATCGAAAAAGAAATATTTCCGTCGCACGTAAATCCCTTCCTTTCACTTCAACAAATAAAACAAATCTGGTATCCAGATAAGCGTCCTTTTGCAAACCGCATCTTAAAACAAAACCCACGTTATGCTTTTCCTTAAACGCTTCATACCTTAGCGCTTTTAGGTGGACTCGCACAAAACGTGGGTTTGTTGTTTTACGTTTATTTAAAGAATACGCAGAGCAACTTCTTTAAGCTGGCGTGCCGTAACCTGGCTTGGAGCACCAGTCATAGGATCGGATGCACTCGAGGTCTTCGGGAACGCAATAACGTCACGAATGGACTGCTTGCCTGCAAGCAACATAACCAAACGATCCAGACCCAAAGCGATACCACCATGAGGAGGAGCGCCCAATTCAAGTGCATGAATAAGGTGGCCGAACTTTTCTTCAATTTCTTCGTCGGTCAGGCCACACACACGCAAAATGCGCTTCTGTTCTTCAGCGTTATGGATACGGATAGTACCGCCGCCAACTTCAAAGCCATCCATAACCAAATCATACGAATAGCTACCGCACTCAAGCGGAGCAGATTCAATCTTGTCCAAATCCTCTTCCAAAACATGAGTGAAGGGATGGTGTTCTGCAGCATACTTCTTTTCGTCTTCGTCATAGCGGAACATGGGGAAGTTGACAACCCACAGCAATGCATGACCCTTACGCTCAATGCCCAATGCATCGGCCATATGTAAACGGAGAGCCGCCAAGACTGCATTAGCAACATCGTAAGTATCCGCAGCGAACAGCAACAGGTCGCCAGGCTGAGCATCAGCAGCTTCCTTAATTTTTGCATAGGTTTCATCATCGAAGAACTTGATGATAGGGCTCTTTTCTTTGCCATCGCTCGTGAAGGCAATCCAAGCCATGCCTTTAGCGCCATTGGCAGCAGCAATATCTGCAAGCTTTTCAATTTCGCCGCGGCTCCAATCGCCTGCGCCCTTTGCGTTGATGCACTTTACAATGCCACCCGACTGAGCAACGCTTGAAAATACCTTAAAGCCGCAGTCCTTAACAATATCGGTTAATTCAACCAGTTCCATGCCAAAACGAATATCAGGACGGTCGCAGCCAAAACGATCCATTGCTTCGGAATACTGCATGCGCTGCAGAGGGAAAGTGTGCTCTACCCCAACTGCCTTTAAGGTTTCAGCCATGACATCTTCCATCATGACCATAACGTCTTCGCCTTTAACGAAGCTCATTTCAATGTCAACCTGAGTAAATTCTGGCTGACGATCTGCACGCAAGTCTTCGTCACGGAAGCAACGAGCAATCTGATAATAGCGCTCAATACCGCCAACCATCAGCATCTGCTTAAACTGCTGAGGGCTTTGAGGCAGTGCATAAAATTTGCCAGGATTAGGACGGGAAGGAACAATATAGTCACGAGCGCCTTCAGGAGTAGAGTTCGCCAAAATAGGCGTTTCTACCTCAAGAAAACCGCGCTCATTCAACGCAGTGCGCATTGCCTGTGCTACCTGATGACGAAGTTTCAAGTTCGCAAACATTTCAGGACGACGAAGGTCAAGATAGCGCCACTTCATACGAGTAGTTTCATCGGTTTCAATACCGTCTTCAATGGAAAACGGAGGAGTTACCGAAGAATTCAAGGTTTTTACCGAGCTGGCCAAAACTTCGATTTCGCCCGTAGCCATATTGGGGTTTACCGCATCGTCCATACGTGCACGAACTTTGCCCGTAACCTCAATAACGTATTCACGACCAAGATGTTCTGCTACCGCAAAATCTTCCGCACTCACACAATCAGGGTCAACTACACACTGGGTGTACCCATCGCGATCGCGCAAGTCAATAAAGATAAGACCGCCATGGTCACGGTTGTGCCATACCCAGCCAGTCAAGGTTACTTCCGTGCCTACGTCTTCACGACGCAACTGACCACATGTATGAGAATGCATGCAGTACTCGTTAAGGAAATCTGTCATGATTTCACTTTCTCCTCGTCCATTTTCCTATAGGCAAGAGCACTTTAGCTCATTGGATAGCTTGGCTGAAATCAAGCCGCCCTGAGCCACAATGCTCTTGTGTTATTCCAACCGTAATACTATAGCGAAAACCGCTTGTATCAGAAACGGTTTACAAGCGGTTTTTCATAAAAAAGAATAGTTTTACCACTCTTTTACGAAGAAGCTCCTACTCGTTCATAACTCTTCAAGAGCACCCCAAGAGCAGTTATACGCATTTGTGACTACTTGCTCATAATTCTGAAAGAGCATTCGAAGCGCCGTTTTGAAAGAAGGCACAAAAAGCGCTGCCCCGGATTAGCGAAAAAAGATTTTGGGATAGCACTTCTTGTGCTTCGCGCCTTTTCTGCAGCGCTCCTAGCCTTCTTGAAAAACGATTAAGCGCGTAGCTGCTCTTGAAGAATTATGAGCAAGCAGCATTCAATGCTTAAGAAAGGGTTGCTACCACTTCATCAAGCGAAACAACCATTTCTTCGTGGTTTTCCATATTGCGAAGCTTAATGCAGCCTTGAGCTAATTCATCGGGACCTAAAATTGCTACGTGATTCGCACCCAACTTATCGGCAAGCTTAAACTGGCTCTTTAAGCTGCGCTGCTGATGATCCATTTCGGTAGCAATTCCTGCATCGCGACATTCCTGAACAAGACTGAAAGCCCGCTCACGCACTTCATCATTAACGCAGGCAACAAATAGGTTAATCTGCGCTGGTTCAGGAAATGCAACACCTGCTGCTTCAAGCGCTAACGCACAACGCTCAAAACCAAGCGCAAAACCAAGACCGGGTACATCGCGACCGCCCACTTCCTTGGAAAGCTTATCGTAGCGACCGCCGCCACCAATAGCGTTCTGCGCACCCATACCATTGTCTACCTGAACTTCAAATACCGTACGCGTATAGTAATCAAGACCACGAACAAGACGTGTATCTTCCGTAAACGAGATGCCCGCATTCGTTAAATAACGCTTCACGGTTTCATAGTGTTCACGGCAATCGTCACACAGATGATCGGTAATACGTGGTGCACCTTCCATGATTGAAGCGCAGGTTGGATTCTTGCAGTCGAACGCACGGAGTGGATTAATTTCAGCACGATGATTACATTCTTCACACATGTCCGCTTCGTGTTCATGAATGAATTCACGCACTAATTCACGATAGGCAGGACGACACTTTTCACAACCCATTGAATTAATAAGTAAGGTCATATCGCCTAAAGGAATACCAATTGCCTCGTAAAAACGCATAAGCATAATAATAGCTTCAGCATCTACCCCAGGATCATCGGCACCCAAGCATTCAACACCTATTTGGCGGAACTGACGCAAACGACCTTTCTGAGGACGTTCGGCACGAAACATAGGACCCGCATACATAAGTTTTGCCGGTGCACCACCCTGAGGAACAAGGTCATGTTGTACTACCGCACGTACCACACCTGCGGTGCCTTCCGGACGAAGCGAAAGCTTGCTTTTCGACTTAAGCGTTCCACCCTCAAGCAACTTAGTCATATTGCCGCCAGAAATTACAGTGAACATTTCTTTTGACACCACATCAGTTGCTTCACCAATGCCACGAACAAAAAGTTCAGTCTGTTCAAACAGGGGCGTTTCAATGGGCTGATAGCCATAACGTCCAAACACAGAAAATGCCGTATTACGGAAATAATCCCAAAACGCCGCATCGCGAGGAAGCAGATCAGACGTTCCTTCAGGAGATCGAATAGCCATAAGTCGGTATGCCTTTCGCAAAATATCGTAATTACTACGTGCTTTATAACCTAAACCACCCGCACTCCCCTATGCAAGGAAAAGCGCGGGTGGCTTGCAATTAATCCATGGATTTAGAGATGTGCGACTACCAAATCACCCATCTGGACGGTACCCACAATCTTGTCAGCTGGAGTAGCCTCATCAGCAATATCGCCCGTGCGCCAACCTTCGTTCAAAACTTCAGTAATGGCGCGCTCAATATCGTCTGCAGCATCGCCCATATTAAAGCTATAGCGAAGCATCATGCCCACAGACAAAATTTGGGCCAAAGGATTTGCAATACCTTTACCCGCAATATCGGGGGCACTACCATGGCTTGGCTCATACAGAGCAACACCATCGCCCAACGAAGCACTTGCAAGCATGCCAAGCGAACCCGTAATTTGTGCTGCTTCATCGGACAAAATATCGCCAAACATATTTTCAGTAACTACCACGTCAAAATCAGCCGGACGATTGATAAGCTGCATAGCTGTGTTGTCTACCAGCATGTCCTCTAGCTCAACATCAGGATATTCCGTCTGGCCAATACGATGAACAATTTCACGCCACATACGGCTTGTTTCCAAAACGTTTGCCTTGTCAACGCTGGTAACCTTATTGCGGCGCTTACGTGCGGCTTCGAATGCCTGACGCGCAATACGTTCAATTTCATATTCGCGGTATTCAAGCGTATCGTAAGCACGCTGACCTTTAGCGCCGTTGGTGCCTGCACCTTCTTCATCATAGAAGCGCTCGCGCTTACCAAAATACAAACCACCGGTAAGTTCGCGCACGATCATCATGTCAACGCCATCAATCACTTCAGGTTTAAGCGTAGAAGCATCGGATAGGGCAGCAAAAATCTGAACAGGACGAAGATTGGTATACAAACCAAGTGCTTTACGAATACCAAGCAGTCCCTGTTCAGGGCGAGGCTTTTCAGGATCGGTGGTATCCCATTTAGGACCACCTACCGCAGCAAGCAAAACCGCATCGGATGCATTAGCAACCTCAAGTGTAGCATCAGGCAAAGCAGTACCACATTCATCGATAGCACAGCCGCCAATGAGCGCATCCGTGCATTCAAACGTGGCATCGTACTTTTTACCCACCGCATTTAGTACTTTTACGCCTTCGGCAATAATCTCAGGACCAATACCATCACCGGGAAGCGTACAAATTTTATACGTTTGAGCCATTTTGTCTCCTAAGCTAATCCTAATACCTTCCTGGTGCGATTCAGCAATCCACCCTGCTCAATAATGTCTGCAATGAAAGGTGGGAAAGGCTGTGCGGTAAATTCTGCTCCTGTGGTTTCGTTTTTGATGGCACCCGTATCGGTATCAACCGAAACAATATCGCCATCGGAAATAGCATCCACTGCTTCAGGGCACTCCAAAATAGCAAGACCGGTATTGATGGAGTTGCGATAGAAAATGCGGGCAAAGCTTTTTGCGATAACAACATCAACACCTGCTGCCTTAATAGCAATAGGAGCATGCTCACGAGAAGAGCCGCAGCCAAAGTTTTCATCAGCAACAATAATATCGCCCTGCTTAACCTTGTTTACAAAGTCTGTATCTATATCTTCCATGCAATGCTTCGCAAGTTCCGATGGTTCGGAAGTCGTTAAGTAACGAGCAGGAATAATTACGTCAGTGTCAACATCGCGTCCATAGCGATGAACGGTTCCTTTAAACTGCATGCGCTTCTCCTAATCTAAATCTTCAGGAAGACCAATGTGACCAAGTACTGCACTTGCTGCAGCAACTGCGGGCGAAGACAAGTACACTTCACTCGTGGGATCACCCATGCGGCCTACGAAATTACGATTCGTGGTAGCAATTGAACGTTCGCCTGCTGCCAAAATACCCATGTAACCGCCCAGACAAGGACCACAGGTAGGCGTGGATACGGCGCAGTTAGCATCCAAGAAAATTTCCATCAAGCCTTCTTCAATGCACTGACGATATACCTGCTGAGTTGCAGGAATAATGATGCAACGAACGTTAGGATTAACTTTATGGCCCTTCAATACCGCAGCTGCTTGACGCATGTCTTCAATGCGTCCGTTGGTGCAAGAGCCAATTACCGACTGATCAATCGTAATATCACGCGCTTCGGCTGCAGGACGAGTATTGGAAGGAAGATGAGGGAAGGCAACCGTAGGAACAATGTCCGCCGCATTGATGTTGTATACCTTTGCATATACCGCATCAGGATCGGAATAATATTCCTTGTAGGGGCGTTCAGTACGACCATCCATGTAAGCACGCGTAACATCATCAACCGCAATAAGACCGGCTTTGCCGCCTGCTTCAATTGCCATATTCGAAATAGAAAGACGCTCATCCATGCTCAACGATTCAATGGCGCTTCCGCGGAATTCCATTGCCTGATACAGCGCACCATCAACACCAATCATGCCAATGATATGAAGAATGATATCTTTACCCGTTACTCCTGGCTGAAGCTCCCCTTCGATATTGAAGAGAATTGACTCAGGAACTTTAAACCAGGCCTTACCTGTAGCGTAAGCCATTGCAGCATCCGTTGAGCCAACACCAGTTGCAAAGGCACCCAGTGCACCATAGGTGCATGTATGACTGTCAGCGCCGATGATAAGATCGCCTGCACCAACTACGCCCTGTTCAGGAAGAAGAGCATGCTCAACACCCATGCAGCCTACTTCATAAAAGTGCGTAATGCCTTGTTCGCGCGCAAATTCACGCGTTAGTTTTGCCTGCTCAGCACTTTGAATGTCTTTGTTAGGGACATAATGGTCAGGAACAAGCGCAATCTTGGTAGGATCAAACACTTTGTCAACGCCAACCTTTTTGAATTCTTTGATTGCAATAGGTGCCGTAACATCGTTCGACAAAACAAGATCAAGATCGCACTCGATTAGTTGACCGGGAACTACTTCTTCGAGTCCTGCATGAGCGGCAAGAATTTTCTCGGCCATAGTCATCGGGCGTGCCATGTTCTCTCCTTCAATGTTCGTCTTGTGATAAAACTCATTCATTATAACACCGCCCCCTATAAGGATTTGCAGCTTGGCACGCTTATACGTGTTACAACTTTGTTTCGCCCGCAAGCGGTCACACCCGCAAAAGGAATGGCTGTTTTGAATACTTACAACGTGTCTTCAACAACGTTGTAAGTATTCCAGCAAGATGCCAAGTCCTACTTTCGGCTAACCCGTCGAAATGCTTGATCTTGCCTTCAGCTAACCTTCACCGAAGCACTCGGCGTTCTCAAGTGCAATTTGGTATACTAAACAGGTTAATGCAACTTACGCAGATAGGTTTCTTATACGGTGAAATTCAACTTTCGAAATCTTTTTGCTGGTTTAGTAATTATTATTGTTCTGGCATTTGTGTTTTTACGCGGTGACCAGTTAAACGAATTGGCAGCCACTATGGCACAGGGTGCCCTTATCCCTTTGGTAATTGCCATTATTACCCAGCTGTGCAAATACTTTTCTCAAAGCTTCGCTTACAAGTTTTCTTTCCAAGCAGTAGGCGAAACGATGCATCCCAAGCACACTCTGCCTTTGGTATTTGGCACCTTTTTCTTAAATACCGTTTTTCCAAGTCTTAATTTAGCGGGAACCACCCTGGTAGTTGATGACGCCCGCAGACGCGGCATTGCGCCTGGAAAGGCAACCTCTGCTGCTATCTTGATGCAGATTACCGTTGATTCCGCCTTTGCTACCATTATGGTAATTAGTTTTACTATTCTTGCCCTTACCGTCGGTTTATCGCCTTTATGGCTGTTGCTGGGTTTGCTGGTCATTCTTTTAGTTAGCGTTCTTGTTGGAATTATGGTATTGGGCAATAAGAACCCTGCTCTTATCATTCGTGTACTTACCCCTATTTCTAACTTTATTAATAAAGTGTTGGTTCGCTTTAAGAAAAAGCCTTTGGAACCCTGGGTCGAAAAAACTATCATGAGTTTTTCTGGGGCAGCAAAGCTCATTGCTAAAAATCCTAAATCCACCGCAAAAGCCTTTGGATGTTCCATCATAGCAAGCTGCTGCGAACTTTCCGCTTTCGCTCTGGTTGGTTTTTCCTTTGGCGTAAATGTTCCTGAATCTTTAGTATGCGGCTACGTAGTAGCAACCTTATTCGCTATGATTTCCATCACTCCCCAGGGAGTAGGCGTGGTAGAAGCCGCAGTCACGGTAGCTTTTACCGCTTTTGGTGCATCAGCAACTGCCGGTATGGCAATTGGCTTGGTGTATCGCGGTATCGTATTTTGGATGCCCTTTATTATTGGTGCCATTCTTATTCAAACCACCAAAACATTCCGTCCTACCAAGGAAAAGAAAACCGATACCTCTAAAGCGGGTAACTTTAACTACGAGCGTAAAAAAGCTGCTTTAGCAAAAGAAGCAACCGAAAAACGCGCAACCAGAAATGCTCATCGCCCTCATTTGCCAAACATAAAGGTTCAAGAAAAAAGCCATCAAAACCACCACGAAAACCACGTTGATTCATTGGATAAAACCCAAAACAACCTTGAAGAAGAAACAGAACCTACTCAGTAGCTTTGCGTTAACTCCACCTCTAAACTAGCAACGATTTAGTTTTTAATAATCCGAAGGTAGTATCAATAATTCAAGAAAAAGTATGAGTAAATCAGACGATAATCTCATTACCGTAAGCTAATAACTCTGATTACCCACCACGAAAGGAACATGCATGCCTAGCTTTATTAAACATCTTGCCAACACCACCCGAAGCTTTCGCCGTTTCCGCCAAATTTATCCCGTTACCCCAGAACTCATGACGCAATGGGTAGACAACGCTCGCGTTACCGCAAGCACTGGAAACCTTCAGCCTTTGCGCTATCGCATTGTTACTGATAAGGAAACTTGTGCAGACATATTCCCCACCCTCGCCTGGGCGGGCAAACTTCCCGACTGGGATGGCCCCAAAGAAGGAGAACGCCCCACAGGTTACATCATCATGGCGGTAGATTCTGAAACCTTTAAGGGTGAATCATGGCGCTTCGATGTGGGTATTGCCGCGCAAACCATTATGCTCAGCTCAACCGAAGAAGGTTTTGGCGGATGCATGATCCTTTCCTTTAAACGTGCTGAACTTAAGAAGGTACTCGACATGCCTGAAGGGCTTGAACCAGTACTCGTATTGGCGCTTGGACGGCCCATTGAAGATGTGCGCCTGGTGGATGCTATCGATGGTGACATCACCTATTACCGCGACGAAAATCAGGTTCACTATGTTCCTAAACGCAAGCTTGAAGATATTTGGTTTTAAGAACTAAACAAGAGCCACCGAAGTGGCTCTTTTGTTATGCTCAACCATACGTGATCATTTTGAATGTTGGGTTTGCCTATGAAAAAATCCGTCGCATTACAAACGCTTGGCTTGTCTGAAGGTGCAACCGAAGAAGAAATTAAAAAAGCGCATCGCAAGCTCATCATAGAAAATCATCCTGACAAATTTGGTCAGGATGCCAACGCGCGTGCTGAAGCAGAAGAAAGAACCAAGCTTATCAACGAAGCACGCGATGTATTACTCAACCACTCTTGGGACCCCGAATATGCTTCGGCCGGCACTGCCTATGGTGCACCCTTTTCTTACGATCCTTTTGCTGCAGCATATGGGCAAAATCCCTTTGGCGGACAACCCACGCAGGCTTATTCTGCACGATCGCGTAACACCACAGGCAATTCCCAAGGTGTTCCTGAGGACGCGAATCCTTTTGCAGGGTGGCCATTTAGCGAAACCTTTGTATGGACCACCTGGGATTCTTCAGGAAAGCAGCACACCTACACTTCAAACACCTATACGAACAGTTCGTCAGGAACACGCCAGACCTACTCATCGGACAGCGCTTCGCAACCTGATCCTTTTGCGGGGTTTGATCCTCATGTAAACCCATTTAGTAGTTCATACACTCCTCGAGGAGCCAATGATCCCTTTAGTAGCTTATTTAACATGTTCTTCCCGCAAGAAAAAACACTTGAAGATTTGCTAAAAGAAGCAAAAAAGGATTTGGCCCTCGATATCAAGCTTATCGTAGTAAAACTTGTTCTGCTGGCACTTTCATTTGCACTTTCTATACCTGCAACAGGATTATTCTTGTATACCATTATTTCTATTGGGCAAGGAATCTGGAAACGCCTGCATTACCTATCCCTTATCTTTTTGGTGCCCTTTGCAATGCTAGCGCTTATCTTTGCACCAGCAGGAACTGCCTACATTGGAATTATTCCTTTTGTTCTTTTTGGATGTGCGGTTGTTTTCGATATACAAAATGTATATCGTCACGCAAAACGAATCCGCAATCTTAAAAAGGAAATGAGCTACTAACAACGAAACGGTTGAGCTTCACAAAAACGCAAGAAGTACCATCTTGAAACGGCTGGCAAGAATGCTAGCCAACAATGAAACAACTACGTCTCACAAAAACGGAGTTAACGGCCAAAGGAGCTTCGGGCTACAACTTCAAGACACCACAACGGTCGGATGCCCCAAAGCATCCGACCGTTTTACTACCCCAAAAAGAGGGTTATAGGAATATGCAAGCGTTTAAGTGGAAGCTTTTCTTTGAAAAGAAATTTATTTCGCAATACGGGCTTTCAGTACCTGTTCGTCTTCCTTGTTTTCTGGTTTCTTATCAATTTCCAAGTCATCAACCGTTAATGGCATATCTATTCCCGTCCAAAGCTTAAACTGCTTTGCTCCCTGATAGAACAACATAGAAAGACCATTGGTGTAACGACAACCCGCTTCTTCAGCTAACTCCAAAAGCTTTGACTTTGCAGGACTATAAATAGCATCCTGAACCATCATACCTTTCGGGAAGAAGGATGCATCGGGCACTACCGACTGGCCCTCAAGACTGCCCATGCCAACATTGGTAGTATTGCCCAACATCTGCGCATCGGCCATTTCTGCGCGCAGCAATTCCTTATCGTTAAGATCACACAACTTAGCTTTGCAGGAAGTTTTTTCATTAATTAAGGCAACTACTTCTTGTGCATGCGGCCACGATTTCCCATTCGCACGATTGAATACCGAAATTTCGCCCAAACCGTATTCCATAGCGGCAGTAAGCGCAACGGATGAACCTGCACCGCCAAGACCTAAAAGTACCAGTTTGTTGCCCGCAATCTGCATACCCATTTCCTCAAAGGTATGCAAAAAGCCATAACCATCGGTGTTATAGCCCTTGATCTTGCCATCATTGACAACAAAGGTATTTACCGACCCAATAAGCTTTGCGGTATCGTCAATCTCATCAAGAAAAGGAATACAAGCAAGTTTATTGGGCATAGTTACACTGCAGCCACGAATGCCTAAAACTCGAACCGCATTCATTGCCTGCCCGATACTGTCCTGGTTGACGGTAAAGGCAACATACACTCCATCGATATCGGCTTTATCAAACGCTTTGTTATGTAAGCGCGGTGAAAAACTATGCTGTACAGGATCCCCAAATACACAATACAGTCCCGTGCGTCCAGAAATAGGAATAGCCATCAGTGCTCCTTTTAGTTTTGCCACCCCAGATACCACTTACCCGCAATCAAAGATCGTTTCCTTTGAACAGTAAGCCGAAATAGCAGGTGGCAAGTTCCTCTCTCTACTCTCGTGTCATTCATGATACTTATTTTGTATAAAATTGTTTTACAAAATAAATAAAGTGATTCAACCAATAAAAGGATTGGAGAAAATTCCGAGCCCTGACCTTGCTTATCTATTTCGTAAATAAATAATTAGGAATCATAATGCTTATAATTCGCACAGAATGTTCACATTTAGCAAGGATTTTGGACAAACTTGAACAAGTTTGTCCAAACAAGATATCAAGCAGACAAGTCCAAAAAAGCAAAGCTGAAACAAAAAAACAACAAACAACAAAAGAATTAGTGCACTGGCTTTGACGTAAGATGCCACCCATTACAATAGGGGCACTTGTAACAATGAAGACCGGTGGTGCCGTGTTCGGCGCAGGCAATAATGGCAGCTTCTGCATCGCTTTTGCAAGAGTAACGGTTTTTCGACTCGCAAGCTTTCCTACGTAATGCGGCATCCTTTTCTGCCGCTTTCTTCGATTTACGAGCATTCTCACGAGCAAACACATCATCCATGCCACCAAGGCCAGCCTTGAATTCGGCAATGCGTTTAGCCTTAGCAGATCCTTTTCTGCTGCCCATGAAAACCCTCCTCAGAAATAAACTATCAATACCTACATCACGTTACTCAACCATGTATAAAAGCACCTAAGATCATTGTGCTATTCAGAATATGCATATCACTTTTTCAATACAAGCATTTTATCGAGCTTCATATCCAACCTATGATTAATCTCGAAAAGAATGTCAAAAAGTCTTATACAAAAACTTTCAGACTTCCGATCAAAACCATTAAAGAATCACCCTTAGAGAGCTAGGAGTTAGCTATGGCAGATATCCTTCATCCCGTACGGTTAGGACATTCAAATATCCAAGTTTCTCCTTTGTGTCTAGGCGGTATGAGTTTTGGTAAGCCTTCTCCCAAATTTCATCAATGGACCATCGGCCCTAAAGAAACCGAGGAAGTAATTGGCTACGCCTTTGATAGAGGTATCAACTTTATCGATACCGCAAACGGATACGCGTTTGGCACCAGTGAAGAATACATTGGCAAGGCAATTAAGAATTTGCACATTCCCCGTGAACAGCTTGTTCTAGCAAGCAAGGTTTACTTCAACGAGGGACGTTTAAGCCGCAAAGCAATCATCCGAGAAATTGAGGGTACCTTACATCGCCTCGAAACAGACTATTTGGATTTTTTATTATCCATCGTTTCGATTACGACACGCCTATCGAAGAAACTCTTGAAGCGCTTGACTCGTTGGTCAAAGCAGGTAAAGTGCGTGCGCTTGGTGCAAGCGAAATGTATGCTTATCAACTGCATAACATGCAAGTTTGCGCTGAACAAAATGGATGGACCAAATTTACCAGCATGCAATGCCATTACAATTTACTCTACCGAGAAAATGAACGAGAAATGATTCCCGTTTGTCGCCAATTCGATATGGCAATAACTCCTTATAGTCCGCTTGCCTCGGGACACCTTACGCGCTCAACGTGGGATTCCGATTCTAAGCGCTCTACCACCGATACCGTGATGCGCAACAAGTATGATCGGGATCGAGAAACTGATATGCCTATTGTTACGCGCGTTGCCGAATTAGCTAAAAAGCATGAAGTACCGATGGCGCAAATCTCCCTTGCCTGGCATTGGGCTCGTGGCATCGAAGCGCCTATTATTGGCTGCTCAAAGCCTAATCGCGTAGAAGATGGCATTCAGGCACTCAAGATAAAACTAACCAATAAAGAAGTTGCTTATCTGGAAGAACCCTATGTCGCACATGAATTAGTAGGACCGCTCGCCCGACCTGGCGAGAAACCCCTAGCAGGAACGACCGATCCTAATGCGTAAATACCTCTACAGGACTAGCATCTAAATCGCTAAAAGCAGAATTACTAGCTAAGTTGCTAAAGGCTAACCAGATTCCAATCAAAAACTTTGAACAACAAAACAAAAGCAGCGGACAGATAATTCCATCCTCTGCTTTTTTCACAATATGCAAAATAACAGCACCGCTATTTCCCTATATAAGCAACTTCACGCTTGCCGCACTACAGCGCTTTATACTGATCGTCATCCACGGGTTCAAGCCATTCGTTGGAAGTATTTTCTCCTTCAACTTCAATAGCTAAATGAGAAAACCAGCTATCGGATGCAGCACCATGCCAATGCTTAACACCTGCAGGAATATTTACCACATCTCCCGGATGAAGCTCACGCGCTGGCTTACCCCATTCTTGATACCAACCACGACCACCAACACAAATAAGCATTTGTCCACCACCCTTATCGGCGTGATGAATATGCCAATTATTGCGACACCCTGGCTCAAACGTTACGTTAAACATTGGCATTTGCTCGGTACTAACAGGTGCCAAATAGCTCTGACCAATAAAAAACCGAGCAAAGCCATCATTAGGATTTCCTATCGGGAACATTAACGTGCTCTCATATTCCGCGCGGCCTTTATCGCTAGTAGGTATCGCGTTTTCCTTATCATTTTCTTCAACATTCTCATCTGCCCAAATTTCTTTAGCCATACGAAACACCGCCCAAGCCTTTGGCCAACCCATATAAAAAGCCGCATGGGTTACGATTTCCGCAATTTCTGTCTTGGTAATGCCATTCTTTTTTGCTGTTGCCAGATGATACTCAAACGAAGAGTCAATCAAGCCCTGACTCATTAAAGAAACAATGGTTACCAGGCTTCGATCGCGCAAAGAAAGCGCATCTTCCCTACTCCATACTTCTCCAAACAACACATCATCATTAAGCTCAGCAAATGTAGGTGCGAATTCCCCTAGCTGATCTCGTCCAGCCGTTTGTTTTACTGCCATATCATCCTCCTGCACTTTTCAATGATAAGAGCTCTATATTTTTGAAAGCCTCTTATTTGACCTGCATATTCTGAGGTTTTTTCTTTCCATAAATATCGTATGCATGCGATTTATCCATGTAAAATAGCTATAGTGAAAACTTTGTATGCAGATTTTGCATACAAACTCTTTTAACAAAGAAATTTAGCAAGAGCTGCAATCAAATTAGTTAATCATGCAATTCGATTGACCAGCTAACAATCATTGAAATAAACCCTCACGATTGCAATCCAAGAAGGAAGCTCGCATGGAACTACGTGTTTTGGAATACTTTTTAGCCCTTACTCAAGAAGGCAGTATTTCTGCCGCCGCTAAGGCGTTAAATGTTTCTCAACCCACCCTTTCCAGACAGTTGATGGATCTAGAAAAAGAATTGGGGTGCGTCCTATTTGAACGCAGCAAGCAAGGAATCATCCTAACCGACGATGGTATGCTATTGCGCCGTCGAGCAGGAGAAATAGCTCAACTTGTTCATACTACCGAATCGGAATTGCAGCTATCTCACGATGTTATTGCAGGCACTATTTCTATTGGCTGCGCTGAAACAAGAGCTATGGAGCGCTTAGGTGCAATTATGCAAACAATTCGAAACGCCCACCCTGATATCACCTACAACATCGTGAGCGATACCGCGGAAAATGTAGCCGAAAATATCAACAAGGGCTTGCTCGATTTTGGCTTAATGCTTCGTCAAACCAAAAATGAAGGGCTTGATTATATTCCCTTAGACTACAAAGAACATACGGTGGTGCTATTTAGGAATGATTCTCCTTTAGCTGAAAAGGAAGTCATCACTTTGGAAGATCTTATTGATATTCCTCTTCTAGTTCCTTCAACCTACAAACACAGCAAAATACTGGGAGAATACCAAAGCAAAGACGAAGGGGGAATTCTGACGTTCGTGGCAACGTATAACTTACTCTACAATGCCGCACGCCTCGTAGAAAACGGATTCGGAGTAGCTATTACTCTTGAAGGTTTAGTAAATGTTTCCCAATCGGCCAACCTTGCCTATAAACCTTTGAAAGACGCGCCTGTCTTACAGGCATACCTTGCGTGGAAACCTTTCCAATTCCGTTCAAATGCCTGCAAAGCATTCTTGGAAGAAGCCAAGAAAATACTGACTTAATAGCAACACGTCTTTTCCCTATGACCAAAAAACCGAATCGGGAGAATTTGCTCCCCCGATTCGGCTCGTTTCAAGAAAAGGATTTTACGAAACCAGAACTAGAACTAAATTAATACCAGAACCATATTAGTGACGGAAGTGGCGATGACCGGTAAATACCATAGCGATGCCATGTTCATCCGCTGCCTGAATTACTTCTTCGTCGCGAATGGATCCGCCAGGCTGGATGATTGCCTTAACGCCATATTCTGCCAGTGTGTCAATATTGTCTCGGAATGGGAAGAATGCATCCGATGCGCAAACCAAACCAGTTGCTTCAACCCCCATGCGCTCACATGCTTCATGAGCACGCTCGCAAGCAAGCTTTGCAGAGTCAACACGATTAGGCTGACCAGGACCCATGCCAATGCCCGCATGATCCTTGGAAACCAAAATGGCGTTAGACTTTACACCCTTGCAAACCTTCCAAGCAAACAGCATTTCATGCAGCTGATCATCAGTTGGCTTAACCTTGGTAGGAACCGTAAATTCAGCAGGGTCTTCATTTACGCGGTCAACACTTTGTGCAAGCATACCGCCATCAACACTGCGGAATTCAAGTGCTGCAGGAGCATCTACGCCACCCGTACGTAACACACGAACATTTTTCTTCTGCTGCAAGAGTTCAAGAGCACCTGCTTCAAAATCAGGAGCAATAACTACTTCAATAAACTGCTTGTTTTCATTGATATGCTCAACCATTTCCTGACTAACGGTAACATTTGCCGCAATAATGCCACCAAAAGCACTCTTAGGATCGCACGCAAATGCCTTATCGTAGGCAGTAGCTACATCCGCGGCAACGGCAGATCCACAAGGATTCTGGTGCTTCAGAATAACAACCGCAGGCTCATCAAATTCGCGTACCAGCGACCAGCACGCATCCGTGTCAAGAATATTGTTATAGGAAAGTTCTTTACCGTTAAGCTGTTCGGCGTTTACCAAAGAATGCGCCGTTGCAAATTCATCTAAACGATAGAACATTGCGTCCTGATGAGGATTTTCGCCATAGCGCAGACCCTGCTGCTTTACGAGATGCAAATCATAGATTTCAGGCAGCGCCGCAGCATTTTCGGTACCGTCTTCGCCAAGTTGGTTACCTAACCACGTTGCAATAGCGCCATCATAAGCGTTCGTGGTCTGGAATACGCGAAGGGCAAGCTTGGTGCGCGTTGCGAGCGTAGTAGCACCATCATTTGCCTTCATCTCAGCCAAAATAGCGCCATAGGAATTTGGATCGGTTACTACGGCAACGCTCGCAAAATTCTTTGCGGCAGAACGCAGCATCGAAGGACCACCGATATCAATGTTTTCAATGCAGGTAGCAAAATCTGCACCTGATTCAACCGTCTTTTCAAAGGCGTACAAGTTGACAACAACCATATCGATCATTTCGATACCATGTTCAGCTGCCTGTGCCATATGTTCAGGATTATCACGCTTAGCAAGAAGGCCGCCATGCACGACAGGATGAAGCGTCTTTACACGACCATCCATCATTTCAGGGAACTTGGTAACCTCGTCAATAGGGGTTACAGGAATTCCCGCTTCCTCGATAACGCGCGCAGTACCTCCCGTTGAAATAATTTGAACGCCAAAGTCCTGCACGAGAGCACGAGCAAATTCCACAATACCCGTTTTGTCTGTTACGGACATAAGCACACGCTTGACTTTAGGATCAGCCACCTGCTACCGCCTTTCCTCGCTGAGTTAACCTCTATACCAGTAGCATACCAGCGCATGCAGCGCCACAGTACCAGTATTTTGTCTATGAAACCAGTAATACCCTAATTGGGTCTTATTAATTCGTGCACACTTTAGTGAATCGACCGAATTAATCGATTCAGCCCACTTGCTAACCTAGTTGGACGAAGTTATATGAATTGTTCGAGTTTCTTCGTCTATTTGCACACGGCCCGCTGCTAACCAAGAAATAACTTCGGGATACAGAGCATGCTCCGTCTCATGAATACGCGCTTCAAGGGAATCGAGCGTATCATCTTCGCGCACTTCCACTGCACGCTGCGCAATAATGGGACCCTTATCGTAGTCTTCATTGGCAAAATGCACGGTAATGCCAGTTACCTTAACTCCAAAATTGAAAGCATCTTCAATAGCATGGGCACCCTTAAAGGAAGGAAGCAGTGCAGGGTGCAAATTAACCACTTTATCGGGATACGCATCCAGTACTTCCTTAGTAAGCTTACGCATATAACCAGCCATGATGACGTATTCAGCACCTGCAGCTTTAAGTGCATCAGCAATCTGCTGATTAGCTTCAGGTGCATCCTTATACACTTCTCGGTTTAATGTTAAAGTCGGAATTCCTGCCTTAGTAGCACGTTCCAACCCATACGCATCAGGACGCGAAGAAACAACCAGTACAACTTCCGCATTAAGCGAACCCTCGTTGATGCGATCGATAATCGCCTGCAAGTTAGACCCACTACCGCTAATAAGTACACCAATTTTGAGTGGACTTTGAAACTCAGACACAAAAGCTCCTTCGTTTTAGTGGTTGCTTGGTTATTGGGCGGCTGATTGGCTATTCAGCACCCTGTTCGTCTTGGGTACAATGAGCAAAAAGTTGCTCTTTGTTCACATACTGCACTTCGCCACTACCGGGAACAATACGGCCCACAATGCCTGCTTGTTCACCCTGTTCTTCAAGGATTGCCAATACTTCATCAGCCTTGTTGGGTGCAACAACCAAAACCATACCAAGACCCATGTTAAAAGTTTTAAGTGCTTCAGTTTCGTCCAGATGTGCTGCATTGCAAACAAACGGAATAATAGGAGGCATGCCCCAGCTGCCTACCTCAACTTCAGCATTCATAGTATCAGGCAAGGCACGGTTCAAGTTTTCTGTAATGCCACCACCAGTGATATGAGCCAGCGAACGAACCGCACCAGGCAATTGCCTAAGTACTGCTCGAACAGGCTTAACATAGATACGCGTAGGTTCAAGCAGTGCATCAAGAACACTTCGTCCATCAAGCGATGCTTGTGGCATACGTAATTCGTAGAGTGTTTTACCATCGGTTACTACCTTGCGAACCAAAGAGTAGCCATTTGAATGAATACCTGACGAAGCAAGACCAATAAGCACGTCTCCTTCTTGAACCTTGGAAGGATCAAGCATTTCGGGGCGATCTACTACGCCAACGCAAAAGCCTGAAAGATCATATTCGTGAGGATCCATAACGCCAGGATGTTCGGCCATTTCGCCACCAATTAAAGCGCAGCCACTCATTTGGCATCCATCAGCAATACCCGACACAATTTCAGCTACTGCCTCACTCTTCAGCTTCCCGATAGCAATATAGTCAAGGAAGAACAGCGGTTCAGCACCCGTTGCTAAAATATCGTTTACGCACATAGCAACCAAATCGATACCTACCGTGTCATGCTTGCCTGCAAGCTTAGCAAGCTGAATTTTAGTTCCTACACCATCAGTGCCGGAAACCAAAATGGGATCGGCCATATTTTTGGCTACGTTAATAGAAAACAAGCCACCAAAACCACCAATATCGCCGCGTACTTCGTCGCGATACGTACGGTGCACCGCATCCTTAATAGCATCAACTGCACGAGCACCTTCGGCGGTATCTACCCCCGCTTGTGCATAGGTAGTTGCTGCTCCTTGAGCTGTCCAGCTTGGCCACTTAGTGGTGTCATCATCCATAGCATTGACCTTAATGCGATCAGTCATGATATCTCCTTTTATTGTCTAAGTAGCCCTATATACTACCCAAGAATAGCGCTACCTTCTGGCAAAAAACTCTTTGCCTTCATGGTATCAGGAATTGCTACCGGATAGTTGCCCGTAAAGCATGCGTCGCAAAATCCGGGGTGTTCGCACGTAACCGAAGCATGAAGCCCCTCAACAGAAATAAATGCAAGCGAATCGGCCCCAATAAATTTGCACATTTCCTCATTGGTCATATTGGCTGCAATCAGCTGATCTTGAGTGTCAGTATCAATACCATAAAAGCAAGGCCACCTTACCTCAGGAGACACAATACGCATATGCACTTCGCGTGCACCCGCTTCGCGAAGCATAGTTACTAACTTTTTGGACGTATTTCCACGCACAATAGAATCATCAATTATCACCAGACGTTGCCCTTTAATAATAGAAGGCAACGGGTTCAATTTAATGCGAATGCCCATTTGACGCATTTCATCAGTAGGCTCGATAAAGGTTCGTCCTACGTAGCGATTTTTTACAATAGCATTACTGTAAGGAATGCCACTTTCAAGCGAATAACCCATAGCCGAAGGCAAGCCGGAATCAGGAACTCCTACAACCAAATCTGCTTCAACTGGCGCTTCGCGCGCTAAAATTTTGCCCATTTCGCGGCGAGCTAAATAAACACTCTGTCCGTCCATTACCGAATCGGGACGGGCAAAATACACATATTCAAAAATGCAACTTGAACGTTTTCCTGGCGTTACTCCCACCTCAGAAATCATTCCCTCTTTGTTAAAACGAATAATTTCTCCTGGAGCAACCTCACGCACAAACGTGGCTCCCACAATATCTAAGCCACACGTTTCAGAAGCAACTACCCATCCGCGATTTTCTGGCAATTGCCCAATTACCAAAGGACGAATGCCATTAGGATCGCGAAATGCATACAACGAATCGGGGCTTGCCAAAACCATGGCATACGCGCCTTCGATCATTTTCATCGCCGTACGAATACCATCGCGCAATGAATGGGTTTCGCGGGTAACTTCGCCAATTATTTTGGCAGCTGCTTCGGAATCGGTTCCTGCACGCAGATGAACCCCATGACCTACTAAGCGTGCCTTCAGAGCATTGGTATTCACCAACGTACCGTTATGAGCAAGCGCAATAAGCACTTCATCAATGGCAGAAATGTGAGGTTGTGCTGCTTCCCATGATTCCACGCCACCGCTGGTGGAATAGCGCACATGACCTATAGCCAAATCACCTTTAAGCGCGGCAAGAGCACTTTCATTAAAAGCCTGAGTAACTAATCCTAAATCCTTAGAAGCAAGAATGGTGGCGCCATCGCCTACCGCAATACCGGCCGATTCTTGTCCACGATGCTGTAAAGCCTGTAGGCCAAAACAGGTCATTCGAGCAACATCTAACCCAGGAGCATATATTCCAAAGACCCCGCATTCTTCCTCAAGTCGGTCAGGGCGTTCCCCCGGAAACACCGATGTGCTCATTTATGCTGCCTCCTTATATTGACTATCAAATTCTTGCGCCTCTCCGGCAGAAATACCCGTAGAGCCTTGCGTTGTTGAAGTGACGTAAGGATCGCTTAACACGGTAGTTTCTTCCACTGCTGCAAACAATACCGCACGTCCATCAGCCTGCGAATATTCACAGGTAGAAAAGAGCATTGACTGGCGAATATCTGCCGCGCTTAGCACTTCACCTTCTTGGGTGGTCACGCTACGATCAAGCTTATCTTGAATATAGGAAAGATAATTTTCATCAGAAGAAAAGCTTGTCTGCACCAGCGCATCATCGCCTGTAGTTTTTATCAGAGCAAATGTTTTCAAGCGATAATTCCCCTGCGGCGTAAGCACATAAATATCACGATGAGCATTAAATTCATCGTTGTTTTGCCAGTCGGAAAGCGAAGCGAACATAGAGCCGTCGTTCATGTGATGACCATACAAAGCACTATTTCTGTCAGAAAAATCTGGCGAATTAGCACTATCAAGAAAGATAGTACCTGCTGAAGCAAGCCAACCCGTAGAACCATCAAAGGCTTTATGGAGGTATTCCTCGTTATCACTACCCTGCACCGCAGGATAATTTATCGGGCTATTGGGGATATAAATCCACGCCACAATATCGGGATTGATAGCTTGAAGGCTATCCCAGTCAACACTGAGCTCCGCTAGGGTTTTATTACCTGAATCGGAAAGAGAAGCATACTGCTCTAAATCATCGTAGGCCCGCTGTTGTGAAAGATACTGAAATGCTATAGCACCAAGCCCAATTAAAGCTGCGATAAGCACCACTAATGACACTACAAAAACCACACGCCAAGGATTTTTACGAGAACGCCCCATTTCCCTGTCATTTAATCGTGCTTGCGAACCATAATTATCGCGCGAATAGGCACTCGCAGTAAGAGGTGTATTTTCATGCTGAACTGCATGTTTTCCGTTTCTGCTATGACGAGCCATACCCCACCTTTACTTATTTGTCAGCATGAACAAAAAACCACTATAGCGCTTCAAGAACATTTCAAGAAGCGCAATAGTGGTTTGTGACCGTATGTTAACAACTAGTAAATACCTAAACGCTTTTCGAGCGCTTCATTAATTATACGAAGAGCTTTCACACGCGCGTAGTATTTATCGTCGCTTTCCAAAATAATCCACGGAGCATTACGGGTTGAAGTAAGACGGAACATGTCTTCTACCGCCGCTCGATATTGAGGATATTTATCACGATTGCGCCAGTCCTCTGCCGTAATCTTCCAGCGTTTTTCCGGATTGGCTTCACGTGCTTCAAAACGTTCGAGCTGCGTTTCGGGCGATACATCAACCCAGAACTTCAGCAAGATAGCACCCCATTCCACCATATCGCGCTCAAATTCGTTAATTTCCTCATACGCACGCGACCACTGAGCAGGACTTGCAAAGCCTTCCACGCGCTCTACCAACACGCGTCCATACCAACTACGATCATAAATGCCCACATGACCCGCCTTTGGCAGCCGCGTCCAATAACGCCACAAATGCGGATGAAGCAGCTCTGGCTTAGTAGGTGCGGGGCTAGGATAGATGGTATACGCACGAGCGTCTAGCGCCTGAGCAACACGTTTAATACTGCCACCCTTGCCTGCTGCATCCCATCCTTCGTACATGATCATCATAGGAATGCGCCTAATATACATTTCCAATTCAATTCGGCGCAAGCGTTCCTGTTCTGCTTTAAGCTGAGCCTTATATTCAGAACGGGTAAGCGCTAGGGTATGATCCACTTCGTCAAGAGTGGGAATATGTTCACTCGGAGCAAAACGAGTCATCGTGGGCGCATGAACACTTGCCGCACGTGCTTCTTGTTCTGCCTCCTCACGCAAACGAGCATTTTCTTCTTCGCTGCGGGTACGCTCATCACCTTCTACTGCTTGAGTGCCATGGGCAGAATTTTCCTGCGCTTTCTTTTCTGCTTCCTGCGTTGAAACATCAGCAGGTTTCGATAATTCCTTTTCAAGCGCATTAACAATGGTTTGCACCACGCTTAAATTCACGCGGCGATGATCTTCGGCATCAAGCATAATCCAAGGAGCGATTTTAAAATTGGAATGATCAAGCATTTCATCATAGACCTGATACGTACGATCATATTCATCCAAATGCTTCAAATCCTTTTGAGAAACACGCCAGGAGGTAGCCGGATCGCTATAGAGGCTAATAAGGCGTTCGCGCTGAGTTTTTTCAGAAATATGCAGGAAAAACTTGATAACAAGATAGCCATCGTTTCGCAGCTGGCTTTCAAAATCTTCAATGGATTTAACCATGCGAGCAGCGTGAGCTTTAATGGCGCCCCGTTCTTTTTTGGAAAGTTTTCCCTTCTTGGGCAACGTATTAATAATGTGCTGTGCTGCTACGGAATACCAACCACGATCATAAAAGGTCATACTTCCGCGCTGACCAAGAGCTTTCCAGAACTGCTGCAAAAAGGGGTAGTAACCGGTAGCGCCGAAATCTTCATCCAAAACTAAAGCTGCTTCTTTATCGTCGAAATCTTCCGTAACATAAACGGAAGTATCGCGCGCATCCAAATGATAGAGTAAGTCAGAAATTCGACTACCTTTGCCAGCACCCTTCCAGCCTTCAAAAAGCACCACCGTGCCCAGTTCTTGCTTTTTAGCTTCCTGTTGCAATACCACAAGACGGCTTACCAACTCTTTAAAGCGAACTTTATATTCAGCTTTGCTTACTTTTTGAGTCCCCATTCGTACGCTATCTAACATGGGAAACCCCCTCTCCCTTGTTGGCGTTATTCCCATCACATTCGTTATGGTAAAAATGCGTCATACCAGATGCTACTCCACTTCTCTGCAAACGAATATAGTTAAATCTATTTAACAAACACTCCGTGCGATAATTTGTTACAGTACGATCTGTCCACTACGAAGAGAAAGACAGCTATGGCCCGCTTTGGCATTATCGACTTTGGATCAAACACTATTCGTCTTTGCATCTATGAGGTTGCCTGCACCCCCCGCAAACCTTTGCAGAAAAAAGATATTCAAACGCTTCTTAATTATAAAGTAATGGCTGGTCTTGCGGCACATATTAAAGATGGAGCAATGACTGAGGCTGGTATTAAAAAAGCCATCAAAACCATTAATGCTCATTTGCGCCGTGCTTCTCATTTTTCCTGTGAGCGTATTGATATTTTCGCAACAGCAGTACTGCGCAATTGCACCAATTCACGTGAGGCCACCGCAGCTATTGAAGCAGGAATTGACAAGCGCATTACTATTCTGTCTAACGAAGAGGAAGCTCACCTGGGCTTTTTAGGAGCCAGCCTTGATCGCTATATGGCAGCAGGCACCATGGTGGATATTGGTGGCGGATCCACCGAACTTACTCACATCCAGGATGGACTCGACCTGGATAAAGTAAGCATCCCTCAAGGATCGCTTTCTTCATTTGCTACCTATATTTCTGGCATTCTACCTAGCGCTAAAGAAGTGGAAACTGTTGCTAAGCAATTCCGCAGCCTTGCCACTAAAGAAGGTGCCAGCGTCTATGCCGCAAAGCAACTGTATGGCATTGGTGGGTCTATTCGTTCAGCAGCGAAAGTGTATGGTGACCTTTGCAATGAAGGGGAACGCTACGAATACCTGCTTCCGGAACACCTTGATGCTATCTTGTCTTTATATAGCAAAGATCCTGAAGCATTTGCCCGCCAAGCACTTCACACAGTACCTGATCGTATTCACACCTTCATTCCGGGGTGCATCATTATTAAAGAAATATTTTCTTTATGCAAAGCAGAACGCTTAGATATTTTGAAGTACGGTGTTCGCGAAGGATACCTTGCTGAACGCGTGCTTGTAAAACCTATCGGTAATTCCGAAAATGATTCTTAAACCACACAAGAGTAATTCCCAGTTCATTCCATAAAACCGTTACAATGGAATAAGAAGATCATTTCGTCAGATTTAGTTGGCGAATTATTGGGGAATCGATAAAGGGAGACTAGACCTCATGATGGACACGAAGTCAAAAACCGACCGAACCAACACGCCCGAAACGGGCGCCGATAAATCAGGGCGACCCTACGTTCTTCCCTATATGCAGAATCGAGAACTTTCCTGGCTTGAATTTAACAAGCGTGTTCTTGATCAAGGTGAAGATCACAATGTGCCTCTTCTAGAACGCCTTACCCGCGTGTCTATTTTCTCAAGCAACTTGCAGGAATTCTTCATGGTGCGTGTAGGCAGCTTGACCGACCTTTCTTTAGTCAACAAAGAACTGCGCGACAACAAAACTCAAATGACTCCCGACGAACAATTGCGCGCTATCTACGATCGCTGTCATGAGTTGTATCCTGAACAAGAACGTATTTATCGCCAAATTCAGGAAAAACTTGCCGAACGCGGCATTCGCCAATTAAAGGAAGACGAATTAAATAAAGAACAGGCAGCCTATCTTCGCGAATACCTAAACGCTCAGGTTGTTCCTTATCTTTCTCCCCAGATTATTAATTCGCGCCATCCTTTCCCCCATCTGGAAAATGGTGCCCTATATGTACTTTTGCGCTTAGATGAAGAAAACGCTCCCGAAAAAACCAAGGGAAACGATAAAAAGAAAGAAAAGAATCTTGGTGCAGAAGATGCAACCTTTGGTTTGGTACCGCTACCCCGCCAAGCAAAGCGCGTTATTCCGCTGCCGGGTGAAGGAACGCAATTTATTCTGTTGGAAAATGCGCTCAAAACAATCGTGAGCGATGTCTTTTCTATGTATACCACCAAGCGTGCAAGCGTTATTTGCGTTACCCGTAATGCCGATATCGATCCTAACGATGGTACCGAAGATATGGATTACGACTACCGCGAACATATGAAGCGCATTCTGAAAAAGCGTGCGCGCTTAGCACCTGTTCGTCTGGAAACTGACACGCCCTTATCGCCGGTAACGAAAAAGTTCTTGTTAAAGCGCCTTGGCCTTAAGATGCATCAGGTCTATGTGACCAGTGTGCCTTTGGATATGGGATATGCTTGGGGTCTTGATTCTATGGTAAAACCCGATCTTGCACGCAAGCTTACCCCCGAACCCTTCACACCTACCTGGCCTGCTTGCCTTGATAAAAAGCGTTCCATTATTGAACAGGTATGCGAAAAAGACGTTCTGTTAATGTATCCCTACGAAAGCATGGATCCATTTGTAACCATGCTTCGTGAAGCAGCAAACGATCCTTCGGTAATTTCTATCAAAATTACCCTGTATCGCCTGGCAAGCCAATCCCATTTGGCTGAAGCTCTTCTTGCAGCAGCCGAAAACGGTAAAGAAGTTACAGCACTGTTTGAGTTGCGTGCACGCTTTGACGAATCGAACAATATCGAATGGTCGCAGCGTTTCGAACAAGCTGGCGCTAACGTAATTTACGGCTTCCATGACTTTAAGGTGCATTCGAAGATTTGCGCTATTACCCGTCATACCGACAAGGGTATTCAACATATTACCCAGCTGGGCACCGGTAACTATAACGAAAAAACTTCGAAGCTCTACACCGACTTTTCTTTCATCACCACCGATGAAAGCATTGGTAAGGATGCCGCAGAGTTCTTCCGCAACATGCAGCTAGAAAACGCATCGGATCGTTATCGAACCCTTTCGGTTGCGCCACTGCAAATCAAACCGATGATCTTGGCTAAGATTGACGAACAAATTGAGCTTGCACGCGCTGGCAAACCTAACGGTTTGATGTTTAAAACCAATTCAGTAACCGACAAAGACATTATCGACAAAATTGCCGAAGCATCTCAGGCAGGGGTTCATGCAACCTTATTTGTGCGCGGCATTTCTTGCTTGGTACCTGGCGTTGAAGGATATACCGACAACGTAAAGGTAGTTTCTATTGTCGGTCGCTTGCTGGAACACAGCCGTATTTACGGTTTTGGTCCACGAGATAATCGCGAAATCTACCTTTCTAGCGCGGACTTGATGACACGCAATATGGAAAAGCGTGTTGAAATTGCGTGGCCTATTACTAACCCTGAATTAAAGGAAAAAGTAAACGAATATCTGGATATTTCTTTGTCCGATACGGCAAAGCTTCGCATGCTGAAAAACGATCTTTCTTATACGCCGCTTGAATTCTTTGCCGCTGAAGGACCTGACGGTATTCCTGAATCGTTTGATTCTCAGGAATACTTAATCAAGAAGGCACGCGAAGATTACATACACTCACTTGAACTGCGCGAAGAACAGGCAGCTCAGCGCAGCGCAACCGCACGAGTTCAGCGTATACGCGATCGAGAAATGAAAGAATCGCCCGTAACTCCTATCGTGGAAAATCCTGAAACAGGCGAACCCTTAACGGGCGTTGAAGCAACTACCAATGAGGCCGTTGCAACTGAAGCCACTGAAGCGATAAACGCTCCTGTTGGTACTACCGCCGATACCTCTACTGAAACAACTGAAGAAAACACTGTTTCTATTGATGGTACTGAAACGGAAACCGCTGCAGCTGCCGCCACTGACTCCACAGCTGCCACTGCTACCACTGCCGCCACGCCAGCACCTACGGCACCCACACCCGCCGCAGTTTCTACTGAAGCTACCAATGCTTCAAGCGGCATTGAAGAAGTAGAGCCTGGTGTTGCTGGTCCTGCCGCAGTTACTACCGCAACAGATGAAACCACCGCAACAAATGCTTCTCAAGCTGAAGTTCAATCGGCTAAAAGCGCTGTTTCTTCTCCTGAGGTTGAAGTGCTTCCTGCTGAGCAGAAAGCAAGCGAAGCTGGAGCAATCCAATTGGTGCCCAAGAAGCCAAGTTTGTGGACCCGTATTAAATTCTTGTTCACCGGTAAGTTAGATTAAAGCATTGCTTCGCTAATCTAAAACACGCAGCGCACTGTTGGATTAGCGCTTACGAGAGAAAATAATTCACCAAGAAACGCTCACTTTTAGGTGGGCGTTTCTTTTTCTGTTCTTCCGCCCACCCATAAAAAGAGGCACAGGACAAAAGGAGGGCAAATTGTCAAAAGATCAGCTACTAGCATGATACTTATGAGCAGCTGTTAGCTAACGAAAACTGTCAGTTAATAATTCTGGCAACAGTCAAACGATTCGTTATGATATTCACGTTAGTTATTACTATTCCCTAACAAGTTAGGCACCAAATGATTTGTCCCATTGTTACTTCCCCGGTAATTCTGCAAATTCCTAGCACGCAGGCAACACCAGCCGATATAGCCACTGGGCAAAATCTTAAAGACACCCTACAAGCGCATGCTCATGAATGCGTTGGAATGGCAGCCAATATGATTGGGGTACACAAACGCATTATTGTCGTATCGGACAAAAGTAACGCCGGAAACAACAGTGAAGGAAACCATAAAGATAACACCGACGCTAAAACTAAGACAAAAAGTAAAACTAAAGCTGAAATTATTCTTATGTACAACCCGAAACTGGTGCAATCAGTAAAGCCCTACGAAACCAAAGAAGGCTGTTTGTCGCTTCCCGGAATTCGCACAACCACTCGTTATGAGCGAATAAAAGTTCATTATTTTGATGAGCAGTTCAAAGAACAAACAAAGTGGTTCGAAGGATTTACCGCTCAAATAATCCAGCACGAAATAGATCACTGCAATGGCATATTGATTTAGGCCTTTATCTGCCTTCATCCAGCAATCTTCACCGAGTAAAGTCCCCCGCCTGCTCTTATTTAACTGAAGCTCATTTCCAACAATCCCTTCGTCCCTCTTTCTCTATTCCTCTTCATACCCAAAGGATTAGCTTATGAATACATCCTCAAAGCACACCGCAAACAAAGAAGATGCTTCTACTCATGTGGTTCACAACATAGAACCAATTTTTGACACTAATTCTCAAGTACTACTTTTAGGCACCATGCCATCCCCTAAATCACGCGAGCAAGGTTTTTTCTATGGGCATCCTCAAAACCGATTTTGGAAAGTGTTAGCTGCCCTCTTCGACGAACCCACCCCTGAAACCACAGAAGAAAAGTGCGACCTGTGTCTGCGTCATCACATTGCCCTTTGGGATGTTGTGTCAAGTTGTGATATCGAAGGAGCAAGCGATGCCAGCATTAAAAACGCCAAGCCTAACGATTTAACTCGAATCCTAAACACTGCTCCTATCCAAGCTATTTTTACCACGGGCACCAAAGCTGGTCAGCTCTACCGCAAACTCTGCGAACCATCCATCGGAATTCCATGCACCGTTTTACCTTCAACCAGCCCCGCTAATTCACGCGTAAGCCTACCAGAACTTTGCGCTACCTATCGTCAAGCGCTCGCCCCTTATATTGACTTTGAACCACCATATCCTGTATTAGATGCTCCTGATGTGGTAAACCTCGAACAATCCATTGCCGCAAACGGTACCTCGCTTTACACCCTCATGCATCGGGCTGGCAGATTCTTGGCATACGAAACGAAAAAATATCTAGACCAGGTATCAGCGGACAATAAACCTGAATGCGACAGCACAAAACATAAAGAATCCGGTCACAACAAAACAAGAAACGCCGAATCCAAACTCAGTGAAGCAAAAACAGACTCCGATCAAATACGCATCTCTATATTGTGCGGACATGGAAACAATGGTGGTGATGGCTGGGTTGCTGCAGACTACCTGGCAAAAGCAGGCTATCATGTTGATTTAATTTCCTCCCTTTCCGCACAAGAAATCAAAGCGGAACCCGCGCATACCACCGCTTGCGAAATAAAACAAAAGTTCGCTGTGCTACATAACGGTTCATCACGTAAAAACAAATCAACTAAGAGCAAGCAGTCAATTCGCTTGCTAATAAACCCAACCGCTGAAGAGGTAAAAGTATCTCTTTCGCAAGCCGATGTAATTATTGATGCGCTTTTGGGCACCGGGTTCTCGGGCGATACCGTACGCGAACCCTTTGCAACTTGGATTGAACTTGCTAATCAACAAAAAGCACGCGATGCCGAACACCGAACTCAACAAAAAGTGCGTGATACCAAACATTTGGATATCCAAAAAGCATGCGATGATAAACTCCACGCTCCCAACACCTGTAATGCTCATATTATTGCAGCAGATGTGCCAAGTGGCTTTTCAGCACAAACAGGCAACGTTGCCACACCCTGTATTCAGGCAGATCACACCGTAACCATGATCGCCATGAAAACAGGACTTATTCAACCGAGTGCTAAAACCTATTGCGGCACCATTCGCGTTGCACCCCTTGAGGACATATCTCCCTACCTGTAAGTCACTTAGTGCGACTTGCGAAACCAAGCTCGCTAGCTACAGAGGGAAACCGAGCAATAGCCCGCATTTTATGAGATTCTGGTACAAAATTCCAGTTGTGGCACAACAGTGAAAGCCATGGAAATGAATGTTGCAATCAAAGAATGATTTTATGTAACGAAACAACACTTTCCTAACAAGCATTCTAATTAAAACAGTCGTCTTCTGCCATAACCGCAATTTTGTGCCAGAATCTTTAAAAATTGAGCCTTCCAAGTATTGGAAGGCTCAATTTTATTCAAATTATTTCGCTATGGAAAATACGAGCTATTTGTTCTTACGGAAGCAGCAACTGCGCAATTTGTACCGCATTCAAAGCAGCACCCTTGCGAATTTGGTCGGCAACATTCCAGAATGCAATGCCGTTTTCTACGGAAGCATCCTTGCGAATACGACCAACATACGCACCATCGGTACCTGCCAGCAAGCCAGGCATAGGATATATGTTGTTGGCAATATCATCCATAACCGTAATACCAGGCGCAGCTTCCAATGCCGCACGAGCATCTTCAACACTTACCGGGCCTTCGAATTCAACATTAATTGCTTCACCATGGCAACGCAATACCGGAACACGTACGCACGTTGCAGCCACTTGAATATTGTCGTCGCCCATAATTTTCTTGGTTTCCACTACCATCTTCCATTCTTCTTTGGTGGAAGCATCATCCAAGAACACATCAATATGAGGAATGCAGTTAAATGCAATTTGATGCGCAAACGCATCAATAGTTAATTCTTCGCCGTCAAGGAACTGTCGCGTTTGAGCATACAATTCTTCCATAGCCTTAGCACCTGCACCCGATGCGGCCTGATACGTAGAAACAACAACGCGGGTAATGCGCGACAAATCATACAAGGGTTTTAAGGCCGCAACCATTTGGATAGTGGAGCAGTTGGGGTTAGCAATAACGCCGTTATGCCATGCAATATCTTGCGGATTCACCTCTGGAACAATCAGTGGTACGTCATCTTCCATACGAAAAGCGCTTGAATTATCAATCATTACGGCACCAGCATCAACTACCGCCTGGCGGAATTGTTTAGAAACGCCAGCACCTGCACTAAAGAGCGCAATATCAACCCCCTCAAAAGCTTCAGGAGTCATTTCTTGTACGGTAAGTTCCCCTGCAGGAACCTGCCCACAACCCTTAAAAGGAAGCTTCTTACCTGCGGAACGCTTCGATGCAAGTGCACGTACTTCAGCCGCAGGGAAATCGAGATCATGAAGGACCTCGAGGAATTCATGACCAACCGCGCCCGTTGCGCCCGCAACAGCAACCACTGGATTGGCAGGCATTTCCTTTGTCCAAGCCATAAAAAGCTCCTTTATTCGAGGGTTGTAAGATTGCTCAATCGAAATTGTTTTGATTGATGGGGCTCATCATACTACGTCAGCTCCGTATAACGACAATAAGCCTGAGTTTTGCAACAATATTTCGGGGAGCTGCACCGTCCAATTGCCCTGTTAACTAAACCGTAACAATTGCTTCCCTTGACAAGTACTCAAATTCCCTCAAAATCACAATCATTGAAAACGAAATATTTAAAACCGTTGAAGCGGAAGTAAAAGTGGCCGTGCGCGCCCAGAGAGTCCGGGATGCTGGGATCCGGATCGAACTGCAAACCACTAAATGGACCGCTGAGGGCGTACCGAACGGTTACCAAATTTACCAATTCGTTTGTGTGAAATTGCAACCAAGCAAAATACCGCATAATACCGCTGGTAAACCTAAATAAGTAATCAAGTAGGATACGACGTGTGGACATACGTTAGTTGTCGGAGATGTGATGGCATCTCGCTAAGAGCATAAGCATCAAGCTTGCAGCGCACAATTATCGCACTCCAGGAATTTTGAAGTGGTTAGAACAGTTTCTTCTGTTATAAGAAACGTTTTTGCTAAAGCCATTCAAACCTTGGAGTTTTTTATTTTGTGAACTGTTAGTTTTCAAGCTTGTGAATCAAGGTGGCACCGCGGGTGATATTTCAAACCCGTCCTTGAACGTTAAAGACGTCAGGGACGGGTTTTTCTTTTCCTGACGCAACGCAGACTCGTACCAAACAGGCCAAACGCAAACAAACAAAAAAGCGAAGCAGGTAAGGCACGAAAAGCACAAAGGAAAGCGTAAAGCGTGTGAGAACACGAAGCGCACCAAAAGCGCACACGCCCAGGAAAGGAACCGTTCACTTATGGAGCCAACTCTTGAAAACATTCGATCACTTGCCCAAGCTGGCGGATATCGTCGCATACCGATCAAACGCGATTTGCTGGCAGACTTCATAACCCCCATTGAAGCCATGCGTGCTTTGCGCGCTGCAAGCAACCATTGCTTCTTACTAGAAAGCGCCGAGGCCGAAGAGTACCGTGGCCGTTATACCTTTTTGGGCATGAAGCCTTCTCTTGAATTTACCTGTCGTGCCGGAAAGGCACAGATTCGCCGAAACCCTGAAACCGACCACGAAACATGCGAGAGCTTTACTATCGATCATCCCAATGCCCTTATTCGAAGCATTATCAAAAAGCACAAAAGCCCTCAATTAGAAAATTTTCCCCCTTTTGCAGGAGGCTTGGTAGGTTACTTTTCATTCGATTATCTTTCCTATAGCGAACCCACCTTGCGCGCTATCCAACGCAACGAAGAAGACACTCAACAAGCAGAAGAAGACTTTCTTGACGTGGATCTTATGCTTTTCGACAGCGTAGTGGTGTTTGATTCCTACAAACAAATCATTAGCTGCATCACCGGAGTACCTATTGGGAATTACAAGAATGGCACGCTTGAGGATAGCGGACTTAAGAATAACGCACTAAGGAATGCCTCGCCCAAGAATAACACGCTTAAGAATGACCTACTTGACGAAGATCAACTTGAACAAGCCTACAACCAAGCACTGCAGGAACTTGACCACATGGAAGCTATCCTTAAAAGCTCCCGTCGCTTCGCTTTTGAACCTCTTCACCTAACGCATGAACTTACTCCCCGTTTTTCCCAAGCCGAATATTCGGAGATGATAGCCAAAGCAAAACACTATATTTTTGAAGGCGACATTTTCCAGGTAGTGTTATCAAACCCTCTTACCGCCCCAGCAACCGGCAGCCTGTTTGATGCTTATCGAGTATTGCGCTGCACCAATCCTTCCCCCTACATGCTATATTTCACCAGCGATAACGTAGAAATTGCAGGTGCTTCCCCCGAAACGCTCACCCGCCTTGAAGGCTCGAAGCTCTATACCTTCCCGCTTGCCGGAACTCGCCCCCGCGGCAACACCCCCGAAGAAGATGCCCACATTGAGGCTGAACTTCTGCACGACGAAAAAGAACTTGCCGAACACAACATGCTTGTGGATTTGGGTCGCAACGATTTAGGCCGTGTATGTAAGCTGGGTAGCATCCAGGTTCATAACTATTTAGACGTGCTGAAATTTTCCCGCGTCATGCATATTGGATCGACCGTCGTAGGAACCATAAACCCACAAAACGATGCCCTGGATGCAGTGGATGCGGTTCTTCCTGCAGGTACGCTTTCGGGCGCACCAAAAATTCGTGCCTGCGAAATAATTCGCGAACTAGAAGGCACCCCGCGCGGTATTTATGGTGGAGCGCTTGGTTACTTGGACCTTTCAGGAAATATGGACATCTGCATAGCTATTCGCCTTGCTTACAAGAAAAACGGCACAGTTTGCGTGCAATCCGGCGCAGGTATTGTTGCCGATAGTGATCCCGCATCTGAATACCAGGAATGTCAAAACAAAGCAGGTGCTGTTATTGATGCCCTCAAAGCAGCAGAAGGAGGTTTGGCATGATTTTACTCATAGACAATTACGACAGCTTTTCCTATAACCTCTACCAACTGATTGGAAGCATTGAGCCAGAAATTACCGTGGTGCGCAACGATGCGGTAACCATTGAAGACATTGAACGCATGAACCCTGAAGCTATTGTGCTTTCCCCAGGACCTGGAAAGCCAGCGGATGCAGGTATTTGCTTAGATGTTGTTCGAACGCTTTCGGGCCGCTTCCCTATTCTTGGTGTGTGTTTAGGGCATCAAGCAATTTTTGAGGCATTCGGCGGCACGGTAGATCACGCAAGCCACCTTATGCATGGTAAGTCCTCTTTAATTTCCGTGAACACCACTTCAACCCTATTCCGTGGACTGCCTAACACCATACAAGCTGCCCGCTACCATTCGCTTTCCGCCCAAAAAGAAACTCTTCCTAACTGCTTGCGTATAACAAGCACCTGCGAAGGAGAACTTATGGCAGTGGAGCACCGCACGCATCCCACCTTTGGCGTTCAATTCCATCCCGAATCCATCATGACCCCCGAAGGCAAAGCAATACTGCAGAACTTTATTGATGCTGCCCGCGAATTTAACCATACAAACAACCCCCAATCACTACCCAGTAAGGAGAACCCCATGATTAAAGAAGCCATTCAAACGCTATCTAACAAGCAGGACCTGCCCTATGCCGAAGCTGAAGCAGTAATGGACGAAATTATGAGCGGCAAGGCAACACCTGTTCAGATGGCCGCCTATTTAACCGCACTGGCAATGAAAGGCGAAACAATTGATGAAATTACCGCATCAGCCGCTGGTATGCGTGCCCATTGCGTAAAGCTTCTTCATGAAATGGATGTTCTTGAAATTGTAGGCACCGGTGGCGATGGATCAAATTCCTTCAATATTTCCACCACCGCATCCCTTGTTATTGCCGCAGCAGGTGTGCCCGTTGCCAAACACGGCAACCGTGCTGCTTCATCGAAATGTGGCGCTGCCGATGTTTTGGAAGAACTAGGCGTCAATATTGACCTCGTTCCGGAACGCAGCGCCGAACTACTGAAAAGCATCAATATCTGCTTCCTATTTGCGCAGAACTATCACATTGCCATGAAATATGTTGCCCCCGTTCGTAAAGAACTTGGCATTCGTACCGTATTTAATATTTTGGGCCCTTTAAGCAATCCCGCAGGTGCCAACATGGAACTTATGGGTGTTTACGACCAGGAACTGGTAGAGCCGCTAGCACAGGTAATGATGAAACTGGGCGTCCGCCGCGGCATGGTGGTATATGGCCAAGATAGCCTTGATGAAATTTCCATGGCAGCACCCACCAGCGTTTGCGAAATTAAGGACGGATGGTTTCAATCCTACGAAATTACCCCCGAACAGTTTGGCTATACCCGTTGCGCTAAAGAAGATTTAGTAGGCGGCACTCCTACCGAAAACGCCGCCATCACCCGCGCCATCATAAACGGTGAAGATCGCGGCCCAAAACGTTGTGCGGTATGCCTAAACGCAGGGGCGGCACTCTACATTACGGGCGCCGCAGAAACCATGGAAGCGGGCGTTCGCCTAGCTGAAAACATTATTGATAGCGGCAAAGCAGCAGCCAAACTTGAAGAGTTTATTCAGGAGTCAAACCGATGAACAATCAGGTATCAAGCGAATTCAATGCGCACTTGTCACAACAAAAGCCAAACAAGTCAGACAATGCGCACGAATCCACACAAACCCCTACCAAACCAAGGAACGCCTCCGTGTTAACTAAACAAGACAACATACTTACCCGCATTGCCGAAAAAACACGCCAGCGCATCGAATACGAACGAACTCTCGTTTCCGATGAAACGCTAATCGAAGAAGCTCGCGCACGTGCAAATGAAGAATTAAACCGCGACGGCACCTTCACTTTTCCTTTCGAACAGGCACTTGCTCAAAGTGGTACATCTTTTATTTGTGAAGTGAAGAAGGCTTCCCCTTCCAAAGGAGTTATAGCTAAAGAGTTTCCTTATGAAGACATTGCGCAAGAATACGAAGCTGGCGGGGCCGCTGCTATATCGTGCTTAACGGAGCCCTACTTTTTCTTTGGCTCAAACGAGTATTTAAAAAACATTGCAGCAAACGTATCTATTCCTGTACTGCGGAAAGACTTCACCGTGGATGCGCGCATGATATATGAAGCAAAAGTGTTAGGCGCTAGTGCGGTGTTGCTTATTTGCTCTCTTCTTAACGACAAAGAGCTAGGCGAATTTTTGCACCTTGCTCATTCATTGGGTTTATCGGCCCTTGTTGAAGCGCATGACGCCGAAGAGATTGACCGCGCGCTAGCAGCAGGTGCGCGCATTGTTGGAGTAAACAATCGTAACTTAGCAACCTTTGAAGTGGATACTGCAAATAGCTTACGTTTGCGCGAACAAGCTAAAGGAGTGCTGTTTGTTTCAGAAAGTGGCATTAAAACCCGCGAAGACGTTGCGCAGCTAGAAGAAATTGGCGTGGATGCTGTTCTTGTTGGTGAAACACTTATGCGCAGTGCCGATAAAGCCAAAACCCTTGCCATTCTTCGTGGGGATATTTCTGGCAGCAATGCCAACAACGCAGAAAAGTCTACGGTGCTTCGTGGGGATATTCCTAGCAAAAGCGTCAACAACACAGGCACCGAGGAAATGCATGGGGATATTTCTGACAACAGCACTAACAACGCAGAAAAGTCTACGGTGCTTCGTGGGGATACTTGTGATGCAACCAACGAACCCAACTCAAAAGAAGCAGCTTCAAACGAAAAACCTCAAGCAAACTGCTTTGATTATCTTTACAACCCATCACCTAATTCTAGGCACACCTACATCAAGACCTGTGGCATGACACGACTGGAAGATATTGCTGCCGTAAACGAAGCACACCCTGATATGTGCGGCTTCATTATCGATTTCCCCAAGAGCAAGCGCAGCATTAGCGCAGAACAACAGATTGAGCTAGCAGCGCGACTCGACCCGACCATCTGCTCGGTTGGCGTGTTTGTAGACGTGCCCATCAATCAGATAGTCAAACTTGCACAGATTGGAAGTATTCAAGCAATACAGCTTCATGGCAACGAAGATGAAGACTATATAGCGCAGCTTCGCGCTCAATGTAAGCTACCCATTATTAAGGCATTCCAAATTAAAAATGCTAACGATCTTGCTATAGCCAAAGCATCAGGTGCCGATATGGTTTTACTCGACAGCGGACAAGGCAGCGGCGAATCCTTCGATTGGTCCTTACTTGAAGCTTTCGACCGCCCCTACCTTTTGGCAGGCGGCTTAAGTTCGCAAACCATCCCCCTAGCACTCGAAAAACTACATCCATGGGGTGTAGATCTAAGCAGTGGACTGGAAACGAACGGTGTCAAAGATCGCCAAAAAATACAGCACGCCACGGCAATTGCGCACAGAACAACCTCAAACACCAACCCTACCAACCTTAAGGAGCACCATATGACCACCCAAACCACCAAAAAAGGACGCTTCGGCATTCACGGCGGACAATACATTCCCGAGACCTTAATGAACGCCATCATTGAACTTGACGAAGCCTACACCCATTTCAAAGACGATCCCGAATTCAAAGCGGAGCTTCAACAGTTGCTCAATGATTACGCGGGACGCCCATCGCGCCTGTACTATGCGCGCCGTATGAGCGCAGACTTAGGTGGAGCAAAAATCTACCTCAAGCGCGAAGACCTCAACCACACGGGTGCCCACAAAATCAATAACGTATTGGGCCAAGCCTTGCTCGCCAAAAAGATGGGCAAAACTCGCCTGATTGCAGAAACCGGTGCTGGACAACACGGTGTTGCCACCGCTACCGCTGCAGCCTTGCTTAATATGGAATGTGTGGTATTTATGGGTCGCGAAGACACCGAACGTCAAGCGCTCAACGTTTACAAGATGCGCCTGTTAGGTGCTGAAGTGCACCCCGTCGATAGCGGCACGGGCACACTTAAAGATGCCGTAAGCGAAACTTTCCGCGAATGGACTAACCGCATCGATGACACTCACTACTGCCTTGGTTCCTGCATGGGCCCCCATCCCTTCCCTACTATCGTGCGCGATTTCCAAGCAGTCATTTCATCAGAGATTAAGGAACAAATGATAGAGCTTGAAGGCAAGCTTCCCGATGTAGTAATGGCATGCGTGGGTGGCGGATCGAATGCTATTGGATCGTTCTACCACTTCATCGATAACCCTGAGGTACGCCTTATTGGTTGCGAAGCAGCGGGCCGCGGTATTGACACTTTTGAAACCGCCGCCACTATCGCCACGGGAAAACTGGGAATTTTCCATGGTATGAAAAGCTATTTCTGTCAGGACGAGCACGGACAGATTGCGCCTGTGTATTCCATTTCCGCCGGGCTTGACTATCCCGGCATCGGTCCTGAACATGCCGCACTTCACGACGCAGGACGCGCCGAATACGTTGCCATTACCGACGATGAAGCGGTAGATGCCTTCGAATACCTCTCCCGCACCGAAGGCATTATTCCTGCCATTGAAAGTGCCCATGCTGTTGCGTATGCCTGCAAGCTTGCCCCTACTATGAGCCCCGATCAAACCATCGTTATCACGCTTTCAGGTCGTGGCGACAAAGACTGTGCGGCTATTGCACGCTACCGTGGCGAAGATTTGCACGAGTAACGCAAGCCGAGCATAGGGGACAAACCGCCCAAACAACACGTACCGCCTAAGCCACGAAAATAGAAACGTGCAAACTAAACGAAACTGGGCAACCCTAACAAGACTAATACACGGACTTTTCTGAAACGAGCAACCCCTAAGGAGATATAACATGAGCAATATAACCCACGCTTTTGAAAACGGTAAAGCATTTATTCCCTTTATAACCTGCGGCGACCCCGATCTAGAAACTACCGAACAGCTAATCTATGCTATGGATCGTGCTGGGGCCGACCTTATTGAGTTGGGCATTCCGTTTTCCGACCCTACCGCTGAAGGACCCGTTATCCAAGAAGCCAACATTCGCTCCCTTTCTAACGACACCACAACCAATAAGGTATTTGACCTGGTACAGCGCGTTCGCAAACATACCACTATCCCCTTGGCGTTTATGACCTATGCCAATGTGGTTTTCTCTTACGGTATAGAAGCATTTGCGCAAAAAGCTGCCGAAGTTGGAATTGATGGCATAATCCTGCCCGATGTTCCTTTCGAAGAAGCAGAAGAATTCGACATCCCGTTTGCCGCCGTGGGAATTGACCGCATTTCTATGATTACCCCCACTTCCCACGAGCGTATTGCAGCAATTGCCAAGAAGGCTCACGGATTCGTATATTGCGTATCTTCCCTAGGTGTTACCGGCGTGCGTGCTAACATTACCACCGACATTAGCGCCATGGTCGCGCTCGTAAAAGAGCAGCAAGATATTCCCTGTGCGGTAGGTTTTGGTATTTCCACCCCAGAACAAGCCCGCACCATGGCTGCACAAAGCGATGGCGCTATTGTGGGCAGTGCCATTGTGAAGCTTTGTGCGCAATACGGAAAAGACTGTGTACCTTATGCTGAAGAATACGTACGTTCCATGAAAGAGGCGGTAATGCAGGCACAGTAGTGCTCTATGCTAAACACACGACAAACACCCAAGGCCTTTGTCGCGGTATAGACGCCCTAAAAACTGTTCGTATAAACGAACAGAACTATACCTGCCCCTTGTCTTGTATCATAGTGGGTAGCAATACCTGCTGACGTACATTTTAAAGGATTTTCTGTGGAGTACATGACCGTAAAAAGAAGCAGCCAAACGCTGGAAGGTTTCCGAGCGTTTAGTGCAGCGCCTTTGTGCTGAAGAACGCACCGAAGGCGCTGCGAAGTTTGGTCGTTCTTGGAAGATTCCCCTAAGCGCAAAAAAGCCGCTTGACCCTCGCCGCGATGATGGCACACCCACAACCACACATCCTTCCCGCCGTACCCGAGAGAGTCATACGAATCTTATGCCGCTTATGAACACCGCCTTTGAGCCAGGTCATGCAAAAGAATTTATACAATCTCTTGAAGAAGGGCCTCGCAAAGATATAGCCGCTACTGAATATGCTTACTTTTCAGGCAACGCGCAGGAAGCAGATCGTATTGCAAGCGCTTATTTAGAGCACCACGATTCTGAAATCAAACTTTCCGCCTGCCTTATTTGTGCTTATGCCAATTTGCCGCTTGGACGCATTACCAAAGCTCAGCAAACGCTAACCCTAGCGCGTGATGCCCTTGTTCAAGCATCTACTGCACCCCCCCCCACCAGCTTCGCGCGGCTGAAGCATTTATCGCACAAACTGCAAGCACGCTTCTCCATCTACCAGCACCAACCAATTCACCCAACGCGCAAGACGTATTGCCCTTGCTTCCGCCAGGGCTGAGAAGCTTTGCCTTTTATGTTCAAGCACATGCGGTTTATCTTGAAGGAGATTACGCCCGCAGCCTTGGCGTAGCAGAAACCGCACTATTAGGTATGGAAGACCTCTACCCTATTCCTGCAATCTATTTGCATTTGGTAGCGGTAATGGACTTAATGAGCCTGCGTCGCACCGATGAAGCACATGTTCATTTATTGGAGGCGTGGGATTTGGCGTGTCCTGACGATTTAATTGAAGGATTTGGTGAACATCACGGACTTTTGGGCGGCATGCTAGAAGCGGTAATTAAACCCGCTTGGCCTGAAGATTTTAAGCGCATTATTGCTATTACCTACCGCTTTTCTGCTGGTTGGCGCCGTATCCATAATCCCACCACGGGAGATGATGTTGCCGACAATCTAACTACCACTGAATTTGCCGCATCTATGCTTGCAGCGCGTGGATGGACAAACCAGGAAATTGCCGATCGTATGGGCGTTTCAATCAATACCGTAAAAAGCTATATTTCATCATCACTTCAAAAGTTGCACCTTACCCGTAGACAAGATTTGAAAAAGCATATGCTGGCATAAACAAATATCCTTATCAGGAGTTTTATACCCATTTTTGTCCGCGAACAGATGATGTGCATCAACTGTTTGTCACGTAGAGTTGAGAAATAAAAAACTTTGCTTTACTTCATAACAAAAGGGTTTTGATATGACTATCAGAAAACATCTTTCCGCACTTGTAATTTGTCTCTTAACAGTATTCGCACTGGGATGTCTGCTCCCCGTCACGGCGCTGGCGGCTGCGCCGAGCGGACAGGTGATCTATGTAGGCGACGAAGCGGTGACAAGCGACGGTTACTGGACGACGGACGACAGTGGAAACGTCACTGCGTACTCAGGCGAAGGCGCACCGACGGACAACTATATCCATTACGACACGGCCAACAATACCCTGACCCTGCACAACGCCACTATTAAAGAGAGTGTGCCTTCTGATACCAGCACTTATGTCGAGGGCGCGGCCATTGGCGTGTTCAATCAGAACGGCGCTGCGGAGTTGACCATACAACTGGAGGGCACCAATACAATCGCAGAGGTCAGCGCGGGGATTTATGTGTTGACGTTCTCCAATTCTACCGGCGACGCCAGCCTGACCATCATGGGTAGCGGCAGTCTGGATGCCAGCGGCAGTTATAATCCAGCAATCACAGTTCAAAGCAACGGCGGCAATGCTACCCTAAGTATCGAGAACGCCAAAGTTACTGCAACCGCAAGCAGTTCTGGCAGTGGTGTTTTGGTGCGGAGCAAGAATGACTCGAGCGTATCGCTGACTGTGGACGGCGGCACGGTGGACGACGGTATCAAGAACAGCTTGGGCGACAGCGTGAAGTACGCGCCGTCCATCACCACCCAAAGCCTGCCAAACGGCACGATTGGCGCGGCTTCCAGTCAGACCCTTGCGGCCACTGGCTCCGGCACCATTACATGGAGCATTGCCGATGGCAGTTCCCTGCCTGCAGGCTTGAGGCTCAATGAAGGCAACGCAGAATATTGGACTTGTAAAACCTGCGGAAAGATTTTCAGTGACGCTGCGGGTAAGACAGAAATTACTCTGGCAGACACCGTAATCCCCGTCACCAATCACAACTATAAAGATGGCAAATGCACGGTTTGCGGAGATACTGATCCGAACTACCAGGAACCAACTAGCCCTACCAAAGATGAACCAACTGCTGAAGACAGCACCAAGAACACCAAAGATAACGCAGTCACCAAGTCGAGCACTCCCCAAACAAGCGATACTCTATTCGGCTACGCAGTTTTCTTTGTGGTGATCATCGTTCTTGCTTCAATCGTAAGCGTAGTAGCCTACAGGAAACTCCACACAGTACAAGCGAAACATAGCAGCTCAAACAAACACTAATGCAAAAACATTAAGCCCTATCTCGCAAATATTGAGAGATAGGGCTTAGATCTAATCTTGATTAGCTATCTTATCAGGCGATACTTGTTTTTTCAAATGATTTATCGGTTGATTTTCAAATGATTCATCAGTTGATTTTCAAATGATAACTGCCATAGATTCGAAATTTTCCAGTCCAAGAAATAACCAATAACGACCGACCTGTCTATTCGCTATGCAGCACTTATGCAAACAACTCTACTTCACCTAGTAAGAATTTCTCTATGCTGCATCCCGCCGAACCAACAACAATTGAATGTGCGTCAGGGTTTTCAACAAGGAATCTTGTCATGCCTTTCGTAGACTTTACTCTGCCGCTTTTCACCTCAATAGCAGTTACCGCTTCTTTGTCCGCTATTACAAAATCCACTTCATCGCTTCCATCGCGCCACCAAAATACCGAAAATCCTTCTGCTGTTGCTCGATTAATCAAATAAGCCCCCACAGCGCTTTCAATAAGATGCCCCTTTAAAGTCGCATCCGTCAGAAGCTTACTGCGCTTTCTGCCAAATTCCGCAACCATCAAAGAAGTGTCGTGTACCATAAGACGTGGTGAGCTTGCTTTTTCACGTATAAGCTTCGAATCGTATTTCTGTAAACCACTCATAAGGCCTGCCTTTGACAAAAGAGACAGGTAATGTGCAACAGTGGCAGCATTGCCTTTATCGTCAAGTTGCCCCAACAATTTACGGTACGAAATCTCTTGACCAGAATACGGAGCTCCCACCTCAAATAAACGGCGCATTAGTTCAGGTTTTCTTACATCGGCAAGTTGCAACACGTCATTAGCTATACTGGGCTCAATTATTGATGAATGCATGTAGGATAGCCATCGGTTTTGCTCATCCTTAAGCATGGCAGCACCGGGATAACCGCCGAAATACAGAAAGTCTTCAAGACTATATCCAAAGGCATCTGCGCACTCCGAATAAGACCAATGAGGTGAGTAAATAAGCTCAAACCTACCCATAAGAGATTCGTTTAATCCATCCTGGATAAGGGAAGCGGATGATCCCGTTAGAACAACCTTTATCTCCATTGCCGTGCGGGTATCTTCATCCCAAAGAGTCTTAACAACAGAAGACCAGCTGCGGACATACTGCACCTCATCAATAACCAAGAGTACGGGCTGTTTTATTGACGCAGCCATATTTCTTGCCTGATACCATTGCGCTCTTACCCAATCCTGCGTTGATTCGTCTTTTGTTGCCTCGGCAAACACGCAAGGACAATCCACCTGTGACACAGCTTGATTTACTGCAGTGGTTTTCCCTGTTTGGCGCGGACCTATAACTATTTGAATAAAGCGCCTTGGTTCTGTAATTCTTTTTTTAATTATTTCAACTATTGAGCGCTGATAAGCCATTTTGATATTCCTATCTCACAAATCCTATTAGAGTATCTCACAAATTTTGTGAGCTAGCTCACAAAATATCATCTCTAGCTCACAAATTTTTACTCATTCTCAGCGCAACAAATGCTCAAGCTAGCGTAAACAAGTGCATAACGAATGCCCTGAGCATTTGGTATTTCGAAATTTCTGTAATCAAGCATATAAAAGCCGCTCATACCGAGCGGCTTTTAAGGTTCAAACAAAGTCGGGGTGGCAAATAACAAATTCATTTGCTGTAAATCACACATGCAAAGCGAAACAAATAACCCGTAACAAACGCCCTGTCCATTTGTCACATGTAAAATATAAAAATACGCTGCCCGATATTTCGAGCAGCGCCTTAATACGAAACTCTTTATGATTTAATTTGCGACCCTTTGCCATCTCCGAGACAAATGCAACCACTTTACTTCTATTAACGACCCTTTGCCATCTTTGCAGCAATTTCTTCTGGGGAAAGCTGTGTTTCCTCAAAGATGCTATCAGAGTCCAAGCCGAATGCGGTATGTAAACAACGAACTGCCGTCTGCACCTGACTACCTTCAACCACAACAGAAATGCGGATAGGGCTGGTGGAAATCATCATGATGTTAACGTTGTTTTCTGCCAGCGCCGCAAAAGCCTTAGCAGCAACACCAGGGCTTGACTTCATACCTGTGCCCACTAACGAAACCTTAGCAATGTTGTCGTCCATTAAAGAGGTAGCGCCAAACTGTTTCGTAATACGCTCTACTGCCGACAAAGCCTGTTCTTTCTGAGAACCAGGGAACGTAAAGGAAATGTTTGCCTTACCATCATTGGTGACGTTTTGGATGATCATATCAACCGAAACATCGCTGGATGCCAGAATAGAAAATACACGTGCGGCAATTCCCAGCTCATCAGGAAGACCACGCAGCGTAATCTTCATCTCAGACGTATCGTGTGCAATACCAGAAATAACTGCCTGCTCCATAGAAGGAACAACCTCCTTGATAAGCGTGCCTTCTTCATCAGAAAAGGCCGAACGGGAATGAATTACCACATTGTATTTACGTGCGAACTCTACTGCACGTGCCTGAAGAACGCCAGCACCACCACTGGACAGTTCCAACATATCGTCATAAGAAATGCAATTTAATTTACGCGCACGGGGTGCAACACGCGGGTCGGCCGTATAAATGCCTTCAACGTCCGAATAAATCTCGCATACATCGGCATTAATGCCGTAGGCCAAAGCAACTGCTGTCGTATCAGATCCACCACGGCCAAGCGTAGTAATGTTGCCATCTTCGGATACACCCTGGAAACCAGCAACTACTACAATGGCACCCGTAGCAAGCGCTTCGCGAATTTTATCCGCATCAATGCCTTCAATTTTTGCACTAGAAAAATCATTGTCGGTGGTAATGCCAGCCTGCCAGCCGGTAAAGCTTACCGCATTGTACCCAAGTGCCTGAATTGCCATAGCGAGCAACGACATACTTACCTGTTCGCCCGTGGAAAGCAGCATGTCCATTTCACGCTTAGAAGGATGGTCGTTTAATGCCGCCGCTAAACCAACCAATTCGTCGGTGGTCTTACCCATCGCAGACACAACCGCTACTACATCGTTGCCTTCCTGCTTCATAGCAATAAGGCGTTTTGCTACATTTTTAATTCTTTCCGGGGAAGCAACTGAAGTGCCTCCGAATTTTGAAACTATTAACGCCATGGTCTTCTTTCTCGCAAGAGAACAATGGATATATAGTACCAAAAACACTTGTCGAAGAGGTTAACTTACTCCTATACGGTATCGCAGGTAGAAGCAGCGGAACAGTGGTCTTTGATTTCCATCCACTCGATACTCTTTTTTGCGTTTTTAGGCCTACCCCTGCAGATTTTGCAAGAAATGTATACGTTCTGTCTGAAATTTTCGTACCTCTGCCTCTTTAGATTGCTGATATTTTAAGAGATTACAAATATCGCTTAGTTAATTACTTTATAGAGAGCAGTGTATAGATCGTCTTCGTTGCAAAGTATACATTTCTTGCAAAATCTGCAGGGGTGGTGCGCATTATTGGCAAAACAACAAACGCCACACTGGTGGAACACCTTGCCGTGAAAGAAATGCGACACGTACTTCGGTACGCGAGTATCGATTAAAAGGAAAGGCACCCGCCAGAGTGGCGTGCAGCGTCATGACGCTTCGTGCGTATGTTGCGCCGACTGTACAAGTCGGCGCAACTAATTAGGCATACTTAACCATAATCATGTTCATCTTATTGGCAACCAATTCGCACTGGTCAACACAGTCTTCCATGGCATCCAAAAGACGAGTCCACACCACTACGCGCATGGAATGATCGCGCTCTTCAGTATAGAGCTGACGAATAAGCTTGATATACAGCTCGTCCGCTTCATCTTCAAGTTCGTTTACCTGATAAATGAGCGACTTAAACTTGTCAGATTTCTTGCAATTACGGAAATCTGCCATTGCATGAGAAAGCGCCTCACATGAACGAACAATCAACTTCACAAACTTCTTTGCATCGTCGTGCATGAAGTGAATATCGTACATGTAGAAACGCTGAATAATTTCTTCGGTAAGATCAATTACTTCATCAAGATTTTCTGCAATACCAATAACGTCTTCGCGATCAATAGGTGTTACAAAGTCGGTAATTAAGCTTTCAAAAATACTGTGGCAAACTTCATCCGCTTCACGTTCAAGCGCATGGGCACGACCCAGACGCTCTTCAACTTGCTCCACTGACTCAAATTCGTCAACTATTTCCTTAAGAAGCTTAGCTTCTTTTACAGCAATTTCCGCTTGCGCTTCAAACGCATCATAATAGTCGAACTTTTTCTTTTTCTTCTTCAGTTCTTTTTTGGTCAGTTTAGCCATTGAGATCCCCCCTGATGCGCTGAGCTTTACCACAATATATCAATTTGCTAATCACTTAGCTTTTCTTTATTACCTTATTGTAAACGCTCATAAGATTTCTTTTACTAAAAATTACGCCCGACTGAACGCAGCGTACCGATACCCCAACGTATCGGCACCCTTTTCCCCTACTGAAGCGTTAGTACGCGAAAGTGTCGATACAAAACCCGCCAATACAAAAGTGCCGATACTCTACCAGTATCGGCACCCTATCAGGTAAGTATTAGCAAAAATAAGCGAACACACGACGCTGTTCGTCTGCAATCGTGGTAAGCGAATTATGTCCCGGCACCACCAAGGTATCATTGGGCAACTGCGATAAACGGCGAAGCGATGCGCGCATTTGCTTATCGTTACCACCTTTAAAATCGGTTCGGCCAATAGACCCGCAGAATAAGGTGTCACCCGAAATTAAAACGTTAGCACCATCCAGGTACTTGCCCGACTCAGCATCCAAGAACAAGCAAATTCCACCTGGCGTATGACCTGGTGTAGCAATAACTTTCCATGCCATATTTCCCAGCTTAACGGTATCTTTGTCTTTCAGCTGAACATCAACCTTGCACGATTCAGCAGGAGGATAATCCTTGGGCTGGTTTTCAATTACCGGTGTATCGATAGCCGAAGCATATACCGGAGCACCCGTTTTATCCTTAAGCGCCTTCAATGCACTGGTGTGGTCGGCATGATGATGCGTTACCACAATAGCATCCACACTGCGGTTACCCACCATCTTTAAAATAGCATCCGCATCATGTGAAGGATCTACTACAAAGGTAAAGTTGCCATCGGAAATGACATACGTATTGTTAGCAATAGGGCCTAACACCGTATATTCAATATCCACACAGGCACCCGTTACTACCAAAATGCGCCCTTTACGCTTTACTTGTATCTTCATACACGAAATCCCTTCGTATCAACAATCACCGTCAAACAGCTTTATATCAAACAGCTTTATGCTAGCTTTTATCGCCTTTTGCGATGATCCCCTACTTTAATCTTCTTAGCCTCAGCTTAGCTTGAACTTCGGTTAAGCAAGATCAAACTTATTTTGATGCGTTTCCTGGCATCATACGGCGAGCATCAAACACGCCTTCTACCGCCTGAAGTTTAGTTAAAATGCGATCAATTTTACTGATGTCAGAAATTTGGAACAAAAAACGCATTTCTGCCATACCATCGCGGTGAGTATTGGACGAAACATTGAGCATATTTGCGCCATATTCCGAAAGGACCGATGCCACATCAATAAGCAGGTTCATACGGTCAAGGGCTTCAACAATAATTTCTACGTTGTAGATAGCATCTGGCACACTATCTTCCCAATGCACTTCGATAATACGTTCGGGATGCTGTTTAAGCTCCACCGCATTGGGACAATCTTCACGATGAACCGAAACACCACGACCACGCGTAACAAAGCCAATAATTTTATCGCCTGGTACCGGGTTACAACAGCGAGAAAGGCGAACTAATACATCGTCAATACCACGCACCACAACACCATTAGAAGCATGAGTTTCATGCTTCTTCGGACGCTTCACGCTGGTGAGCATCGGAGGCATTTTGCCCGTAGCTGAAGCAGACATACCCATCAGGGGCTTTTCAGCTTCTTCGGTACCCTTATCCACCAGAATCTTCAGCATGCGATTTGCCACATGCATAGGGTTTTCTTTGCCTGAGCCAATGTTTACCAACATATCATCGGCACTCTTAAAGCCCATAGCTTCTGCGACCTGTTTCATAGCACGCATGCTTTGCGCCGAAGAAATACCCAAGCCGTGCTTGCGCATTTCATGAACTAACTTATCGCGACCAGTCTGCAAATCGTCAGAACGGCTCATCTTGGAAAAATATGAGCGAATCTTGGAACGAGCCGAAGGTGTTTTTACGATGTTGAGCCAGTCGCGTGAAGGCGTGGCACTTTTTTGCGTCAAAATTTCTACGCGATCGCCCATCTGCAATTGGTAGCTTAACGGAACAATGGAACCATTAACCTTCGCACCCACACAATGATGACCCACTTCGGTATGGATAGCGTAAGCAAAGTCCACTGGTGTAGAACCAAAACGCAAGCTCATCGCTTTACCTTTAGGAGTAAAAACGAAAACTTCTTTGGGATCCAGGTCGGTTTTCAGCGACTTCAAGAATTCACGGGAATCCTTCGTTTCATCCTGCCAGTCAACCATTTCACGCAACCACGCGATTTGCTTATCGAAAGAATCGTTAGACCCCTTGCCGCCCTTTTCCTTGTAGCGCCAATGCGCCGCAACGCCGTATTCACTCATACGATGCATTTCTTCAGTACGAATTTGCACCTCAAGCGGACGACCCGTAGGACCAATAACGGTGGTATGCAAGCTTTGATACATATTGAACTTCGGCATAGCAATATAGTCTTTGAAGCGACCAGGCATAGGATGCCACAAGCTATGTACCGCGCCGAGCGCAGAATAACAATCCTTAACGGAGGTAGTAATTATGCGAACTGCACTCAAATCGTAAATTTCCGAAAAGCCTTTTCCGCGCTTGGTCATTTTTTGATAGATGGAATATAGATGCTTGGGACGTCCCATAATTTGGGCTTCCACCCCAATTTTTTCCATTTCGCCATGCAGAATACCAATAATGGTTTCTAAGTATTCTTCACGTTCTTTGCGCGTTTCAGCAACCATGCGGGAAACCTGTTTGAACTTGGTAGGCTCAAGATAGAAGAAGGCTAAATCTTCCAATTCCCACTTAATGGAACTAATGCCCAAACGATGAGCAATAGGGGCATAAATTTCAAGCGTTTCACGCGCCTTAAAGATTCGCCTGTCTTCACGTAAAGCCGAAAGTGTGCGCATATTATGCAGACGGTCGGCAAGCTTAATTACCACTACGCGAATATCTTTATTCATGGCAATAAGCATCTTACGAAACGTTTCAGCCTGTTCGTCAGAAAGCGTCTCGACCGAAAGTTTCGCAATTTTTGTTACGCCATCAACCAAATTTGCAATTGCTTCACCAAAAAGTTCCGTTACCTGTTCTTTGGTGGCAACGGTGTCTTCCACCGTATCATGCAGTAAAGCGGCGCACAGCGTTTCAACATCCATGTGCAAATCAGCCAAAATAATGGCCACCTCGACCGGATGAATAACAAACGCTTCACCCGACTTGCGCTTTTGACCCGCATGCATTTCGTCAGCAAAACGAAACGCCTTTTCCAACAGCGCGCGATCGTCGTCATCCAAATACGAAGAGGTTAAACGTTCCAGTTCCACAAAACGTTCTTTAGGGTCAGAGCCAACAGGAGCAGAAGTGGACGATTTAATAGTGGGATCAACAGCGGATGGCACCAAACCCACTTGGTGAACATGAGAAGAATTCGCCATGATCTACCTCCCCTCTCCGTGATTATCAAACGGAAGTAAAGGGTGCCTAATGCGGTCTTGTAACTGATCCGCAGAACTCCCCAGCACCCAGTCTTTAAATGTCATAAATGAATCAAATTCGTCTAAACCTTCACGATACTGCACGCTATCGCTTAGTTCAACTTTTCCTTTATAGTCTACGACATATATGCTTTGTTTAACACTATTACCGCAGGCCTCATCTGACTTTGTTTCAACAAGACCCAACTCTTCAAATACCGCAACGCCCACCTGAACTTGCGCCGGTGTTACCGTGTTTCCAAACAGGCGTGTTGCTCTATGCGCTACATCATCTTCATCAAGAGTAAAAAACGATTGTCCACTTGCCTGCTGAAGAGCACGAAGGCTGCGATAAATTTGCGCCATTTCATCATGGTCAGGAGCAATACTATGCAGTAAATCAGTATTAAGCGACACATCTGGCTTACCAAACAAAAGGTGAATATGGGCTTCATCGCCATCGCGACCAGCACGACCACTCATTTGGTTGAATTCTACTTCACTAAATGGCAAGTGATACAACACCACATGACGAACCCCAGGAATATCAACACCTTCACCAAAAGCCGACGTCGCTACCAAAACCTGAAGGCTACCTTCGCGGAACAGTGTTTCAACACGTTGCCGTTCAAGACGCGAAAGACCCGCATTATAAAATCCAATAAGGGAAGCAATATGAGGTTCTTGTTTGCGTAGCTGCCGTACTAACGCCACACTTTCCATGCGTGAATTAACATAGATTAGAGTTTTTTCTCCTTGGGCAACCAAACTTGCCAGATAACGTTCACGTTTTTTGTTGTTGCGTTGGTCTATCACAAATAAATTAGCGCGCTCGGTGTTGTCGCACACCACCTCATCAAGACTAAATGCGGTTCGGATTTCCTCTGCCACCGCTGTGTCTGCCGTAGCCGTTACCGCAAGCACCTGCGGGTTTCCTAAGTGCTGCAGCGCACTTCCCAAGCGCGTATAGGACGGACGAAAGCCCGCCTTCGAAGTTCCCACGTGATGCGCTTCATCAATGACCACAAACCCAATAGCAGAAGTTTTAGCCAATTCATCAACATGAAAATCCAAGTATTCCGGCGTAGTAAGAACAATATCAACCTCACCCCGAACAAGATCGGCCATTACTTGGGCGCGTTCTGGTGCAGGCGTTGCTCCCGTTAAAACCCCCACTGTTATACCAAAGGAACCTAAGGTTCGCTCTAAGTGAAATGCCTGATCGGCCACAAGCGCACGAAGAGGATACACAAACAAACTTGCCATCTGCTTGCCCAGTGCCAATTCGGCAGCATGAATTTGAAAGATAAGCGACTTTCCTCGCCCAGTTCCCATTACCGTAAGAACCGAACGTCCCGCATCAAGTAAATCAAGCGTTTGCTGCTGAGCTAAATGCAAGGATCCTTCGCCTAAAAACGCCTGAACCAGATCCTGCCTAAACGCTACAGGGTTGGTTTGCGCCCGCTGCTGCCACATCAAACGATCTGATTCAGGACCTTCCCATTGAGGCACCTCACGCTTATCGCGTTCTGTTATGCCTGCCGTTATAAGATCTGTCACAAATTCTTTATCATCATCTTCCAAACACGCTTCAAGACCCGCACAAGGAGAAAGTGGTGTTAGCGAAGAAATAACCGCCTTAACCGAACGACGACCTTTCCACGTATCTACCTGCAATTCGAACACAGCCTCAAGTGCGCAACCACAATTGAGCAACGTCGAAACGTTTGAACAATGGAACATGATGCAGTTAAGCGAATGCCTGCCATCGGTCAGGGTGCAGGAAAGATGGTTTTTATCCACACCAACTGCGCGACCTCCTGCCATCATTACCCCATGCGCTAAAAAGTGGGGGCTTGAATTTTCTTGTCCAAAAGGAGCAAGAAGATCAAGCTTTTCCACATTGGCAAGTGTTAGTTCACTTAAGTCGACCGAAGCATCTACCTCAATGCGAGGAATAAAATCCTCAGGAGGCAATTCATCCATGTATTTGCACAGACGTTCGGTAAATTCAGGGATTTTATCAGCTTTAAGTGTTACCCCTACCGCCGCATGATGGCCGCCAAAACGCACCAAAATATCCTGGCAGCTTGAAACCGCCTGAAACAGATTAACCTGGCCCACACTGCGGCCCGAGCCGTGAGCTTCATCGCCTTCAATAGTAAAAAGGAGCGTAGGTACTCCGTAGCGATTCGCCAAACGCGAAGCCACGATACCCTTTACTCCTTCGTGCCAGCCAACACCTGCTACCACCAGCGCACGCTGACCTTTAAACACCTGTTCAGCCTGAGCAGATGCAACCTCTGCCAATTCCGCTTCAATTGTTCGCCTGCGCGTATTGGTATCTTCGAGTTGTGATGCCAAATGAGCCGATTGCGCAAAGTCGTCACTTAACAGCAAATCAAGCGCAAGCTGGGCATTGCCCATGCGGCCTGCTGCATTTAACCGTGGCACCAAAGTAAAACTTAAGTTGGATGAAGTAACTGGTTTGTCCGCAAAACCCGACTCCCCCAACAAAGCTGCAATGCAAGGTCGTGGGTTTTCATTGATCATGCGCAAACCTTCGCTTACCAAGGCACGATTCTGATCCCGCATAGGCATAAGATCCGCAACCGTGCCCAACGTTGCAAGGTCTACCAATTCGCGCCACAAATTAGGCTTACCAAAACGGGAACCTACCGCTTGCATAACCTTAAGCGCAACCCCCGCACCTGCCAAAATTGCACTGGGATTATCGTTGCATTTAGGATCCACAACCGGCACACCTTCTGGCACCAAATCAGCCGGCTCATGATGATCGGTTACCACCACATCAATTCCGCGATCAAGAAGAAGGCGCACTTCGCGTTTTGCCGCAATGCCATTGTCAACTGTTACCACCAAATTTGGTTCATACGATGCCACGCGTTCAATAGAAGCATCGGATAAACCATAACCTTCTTCAAAACGAAGCGGAATAAAAGGAGTTACCACCGCCGCTCCGCACAAACGCAAGCCACGAGTCATCAAGGTAGTTGCCGATACCCCATCCAAATCGAAGTCGCCATATACCAAAATATGTTCTTCGTTTTGGATAGCCGCCGCTATGCGGTCCACCGCCGCATCCATGCCCTCAATTTCATACGGATTTTGCCACGTACGTTCTAAGTCTGGATGCAAAAAGTCATTTGCTGCTTCAGGAGTATCTATTCCACGAGCTACTAACGTTGCCGCAATAAAGTGCGGAAGTTCCAGTTCAGTTGCAAGACGATGAACTACGGCTTCATCCGCCGTAGCTAAATTAATACGCGCATTCATACCATTCATACCTTATCGATTTTTTTTCTCGCGTTTTATTGTCGCACAAGAAAAGGGTTTCTCTCATAAAGAGAAACCCTTTGAAGTTAAGCGGTTATGAATGCCTATCGATTGAACACGTTTTGCGTTTTTTCAAGCCCTACGTTAAGTAACGATTCCACTGCATCCGCGCCTTGAACGCATGCCTGGTCAAAGTCGTCCTTTGCCTCTTTGCGCGGTGCCTGCAAAACGAAATCAACCACACTCATCCGTCCGGGAGGCCTGCCAATACCAATACGTACCCGCAAAAAATCACGCGTTCCCAACTTATCAATTATGGAACGAAGCCCGTTATGTCCCGCATGGCCGCCACCCTTTTTCACACGAACCGTTGCAGGATTAATATCCAGTTCATCATGAATGACAATTAGTTCTGCAGGAGTTTCATCAAAATCTTTGCACAGGTGAGACACCGGCCCACCAGAAAGATTCATGAAGCTTTGCGGTTTTGCCAAAATTACTTTTTCAATTTCCCCTGAATTAAGACGAACTTTAGCTTCACCCACCAAAGCGCCACACGTATTTTTCCAATACGTAACTCCCCAGCGCTCGGCCAGTAAATCAATTACCTCAAACCCTGCGTTATGGCGGGTATGGGCATATTCATCTCCAGGGTTTCCTAAACCAACAATTACTTGCATCTAAAAACTACCCTACAGTGCAAATTCAGGATCAAACAAAGAAGCAACCGATTCGTTGGAATATACGTTGTTAATAGCGCTTGCCAATAAGGAAGCCACTGAAATAACCTTAATCTTGCCCGTCTGGCGCTCAGGCGGTACGGCAATGGTGTTGCATACTACCACTTCTTCAATCTGAGAATTCTCCAAGCGCTCGTAAGCAGGACCAGAAAATACCGGATGGCTTGCACATACGAAAACGCGTTCTGCACCCTTTTCCTTCAAGGTTGCAACCGCAGCGCACAGCGTACCTGCCGTATCGATAATATCGTCGTTAACGATACAGATCTTGCCTGTTACATCGCCAATAAGTGCCGTAATTTCTGCTTTGTTATGACCGGGACGACCCTTGTGCATAATTGCTAGATCGGCATGAAGCATATCGGAAAGTTTCTTTGCTGCTTTTGCACGACCAACATCGGGGCTTACGACGCACAACTTGTCCTGATCCAGGCCCTTCTTGCGGAAGTAATCGGCAAAGATAGGAAGTGCTGTTAGGTGGTCAACCGGTTTATCGAAAAAGCCCTGAATCTGACCCTGGTGCAAATCGATGGTAATCATGCGATCAATACCCGATACGGTCATCAAGTTTGCCACCAGCTTTGCCGTAATAGGCTCACGAGCAGCCGCTTTACGATCCTGACGAGCATAACCATAGCAAGGTACTACCGCATTAACCGTACGAGCAGAAGCGCGCTTTGCTGCATCAGCCATAATAAGAAGCTCCATCAATGCTTCATTTACATTGGGAGTAGAGGTTGATTGAACAATAAATACATCCGCACCACGAACGCTTTCCAAATAACGTGCATAAATTTCGCCATTGGAAAACTTTTCAAGCTTAACGTTGCCTAAGGTAGTTCCCAGTTTGGTAGCAATTTCCTCAGCAAGTTCGGGGGCGGTTGAGCCCGCGAAGATCGCCATGGTTTTTGTCATATTGCTCATTTGCTCTTTTTCCTTTCATTCCAATGTTCGATCTCCGTCTGACGGGCGCGACCCAAACCAAGAGCTCCCGCAGAAACGTCCTTCGTAATTACCGAACCCGCACCAATAAGCGAGTTTTCGCCAAGAGTAACCGGAGCGACCATCATAACGTCGCTACCTACAAAGCAGTTATCCCCAATAGTAGTGGGCCATTTCTTTTCGCCATCGTAGTTGCACGTAATGCTTCCCGCTCCGATATTTACATCACGACCAATGGTTGCATCCCCAATGTAGGATAAGTGAGGAACCTTAGAACCTGGCCCAATCGTAGACTTTTTAATTTCCACATGAGTGCCTGCTTTAGCATGCTCACACAAATAAGTTCCCGGACGAAGGTAAGCGCGTGGACCACACGTAACGCCTTCTTCCATAGTGGCTTCAATGCCTACGGTTTCTTCGACCGTGCAATTAGGGCCAACTACCACATCGGTAAGACGGGAATTAGGACCAACAACGCTGCCAGTTGCCACCGAAGTGGAACCCAGCAAGAAGGTCATGGGCAACAGCTCCACATCTTGTTCGATAGTTACGTCAGGCCCAATCCAAGTGGTAGTAGGGTCCATCATGGTAACGCCCGCTGCCATATGGGCTTCATTGATGCGCTGTTGCAAAATGCGCGTTGCCTGCGCAAGCTGAATACGAGAATTAACACCCAAGCATTCGGTAAAATCTTGTGCCTTAAGCGCCAAAACACGCTGACCGCGCTTGCGCGCAATACCCAATACATCGGTAAGGTAATATTCGCCCTGCGCATTGTCAGTCGAAACTTCTTCTAACGCTGAAAACAAAAGCTCAATATCAAAACAGTAAAAACCAGAATTGCATTCTGTGATCTGTGCCTGTTCAGACGTGCAGTCTTTCTGTTCAACGATTTCCTGCACATCGCCCGCATCATCGCGAACAATACGTCCATATCCAAAAGGATCGAGTGCTTCCATGGTTAGAACAACCACGGCAGCATTGTTTTCTTCACGTGTGCGAACAAGTTCTTCAATCGTAGAAGAACGCACTAAAGGAGAATCGCCCGTTAATACCACAAGCGAGCCACTTTTTTCTGCCAGAGCCTCTTTGGCAACCAAGACTGCATGAGCGGTACCAAGCTGCTCTTCCTGCACCACCATCGTAGTGTCAGAAAGCAGAGGTTCTACCTGTTCACGACCGTGTCCAACAATGCTTACGATAGAATCAATGCCCGCTTCATGAGCGGCATCGACAACCCAACGAACAAGAGGCTTTCCTAAAATCTCATGAGCGACTTTGGGCTTTGACGATTTCATACGAGTGCCTGCACCCGCCGCAAGAATAAGTGCTGATGCTTCCAATGAACGCCTTTCCCTTTAAGCGATACGTTTGTGCATCGATTCCGACGTTATGCGTTATGCGTTGCACGCCAAACGCGCCAAGCAGGCAAAGCCTATAAAGCGCCATTTCTCGATGCGTTCCACAGTATAACAGTCCTTGCGTTTTCATGTATTCCCAACAAAGAAACCCCTTCGCAAGGAAGGGGTTTGACGTGTTAATTCTTGTTAAGGAAAACCAGTACAACTGCAAGTCAAATGCGAACTGGATGCAAGCCGTATGCAAGCCAAAGCCGTACTAAAACCGCATCACGTTATTTATGCTGCTCCAGAAGAAGCAAGGCACTACAAAGCGCATCCAAAAGCACAATGGCATAATGCTGGGCTGAACGAGCAGCACCTGCGTCTTCCCATCCTTCATTCGTAAGACGTACTGCTATACGACGATCATGATGTTCGGTTGCTTGAATTGCTTGTGCCATACGCACACCCAAGCTATCTTCATCTTCAAATTCGACCACCGGAATTACTGAAGCTGGCTTTTCGTCTCCCACTAAAATTTGTACAAAAAGTGTGCTCCCCTCAGGCGGAACCAAGAGCGAATCAGCGCTCATTACCTTTGAGGTAGGGTTTGTTGCAAGTGCAAGATTCGACATACGAGCAGCAACTGATCGGGTAAATTCGTTAACACCATATAGACAAATAAAGGTTGACTCCAACACATCAGCAGCACGAGCAAACCCTAAATGAGGCATAGCGGTAAAAGAATCTTTTCCTTTCCAGGAATGCTGCAAATGATTCAACGCACGAAATGTAAAAGCACCCACAATACCATCGGAAGGAAGGCCCATGTTCAGCTGAAAACGACGAACCGCATCTTCTGTATGTGCCCCAAAAATGCCATCTTTTTCGCCACAGGAAAAGCCTAAAGCAGAAAGGGCCTCTTGCAGGGTGCGCACATCGCGTCCGTGGAAAAAGGGTACGCGCAGAAATAGATTACGATCGCCTAATTCAAACGATTCGTCCACAAGCTTATTCCAAACAAGCTCATCCACTTCTTGACGAGGGTCGATACCACAGGCAACACAAAGCTGCGCCACTGCATTAGCAGTTTTTGCATCAAACGTGCCCGTAATGGCTTCTTCTGCCAAAAAACCTGCCGTAGCCAATCTTCTCTGAACGTCTAAAACGGCAGCTCCCGAATCATTCCTACGAATTGGATCCATACTTCCCCACTACTTCAAACGATCAACAAACCAATTTGCCATAGAAACAAGCAAGTCACGCGCGGGAGATTCGGGGAGAAGCGCCACCAGACGTTCCTGCGCATTTGCCGTAAGGCGTTCTGCATAAGAACGAGCATATTCAATACTTCCCGATTCGCGCATGATTTCAACTGCTTCTTCTAAAATAGCAGGATCGGTTTCCTTAGAAGAAAGAATTTCAATTAAACGATCACGCTTAGCTGAATGTTGAAGCGCATGAACTACCACAAGGGTACGCTTACCTTCTGTAATATCGCTACGATAGTCTTTTTCTTTTGCTTCCTTAGTGCCTACCAAATTCAACAGGTCGTCCTGAATTTGGAAGGCCAAACCGGTATCAAGACCATAGGAGCGCAAACCTTCAATTTGCTCTTCACTACCACCACCAACAAGAGCGCCAACTGCCAAAGGAACCGCTCCAGAATAATGTGCGGTTTTATGGATAGCCATAGCAAGATAATCTTCAGGAGTAATGTCGTAACGACTATCGCGCGCCCAACCAATATCAAGCGCTTGGCCCTCAACGGTATTTTGTGCCATAGATACCAGTTCGATTGCCACGCGAACCTTCAACGAATCTTCCAACTGCGGATCACGCATAACGATGCCGTTAACAATCGAAAGAGCCAAGTCGCCGGCGTTGATAGCAAGACCAATGCCCTGCGTAAGATGCATGCAAGGCTCACCACGGCGCAGCGTTGCATCATCAGCAATGTCGTCATGAATAAGTGCTGCGGTATGAAAATGCTCAATTGCTGCTGCAGAGGAAAAAGCCCGAGAAGGATTTCCCCCCACCGCCGCACAGGCAGCGACGCAAATTAAAGGACGATGACGCTTTCCTCCGTTTTCGCTGTATTTGCGCAAGGGAGCATACAAATACGTATCCATATCGGGATGCGTTCCGGAAGGAATGAAGTGGTTTATAATTTCGCCTGCTTTTTCCGCATAGCGATTTAAATACAATTCAAAAAGTTTGGGAGAATTTGCCTGCGCATTCACTTCTTGAGTGAGCGCTTCGAAATCTTCAAAATTAATTGTTGTGACGTTTTGAGCTTCCACGGACGAGGAAAAATCTGACATATCAAACGCTTTCCATGAGAAACGTACTTATACCTTATTTCGCATGACAAAGCTCAGCATGTGAGAGGATAAGCCTGTTATGCAGATCGCTAACATAAAAGAACTGGTAGGAGCGGTGGGACTCGAACCCACAAGCCCGAAGGCGGCGGATTTTAAGTCCGCTGCGTATGCCAATTCCGCCACGCTCCCGTGATTCCTTCGTAACGAACGCCTATTATCATAGCAAAAATAATTATTTGCAAGGCTTGAACGCCGAAGTTGTAAGAAAGTCTTAGCTTCCTTGCGGCAAAAAATCTTGTTCCGTAAGAAGAACTCCTTGTAATATATCAGATTCACTCACGGTAAATGAAGAACAATTTGCCAAAGTTAATACTTCCAGCAAAATTGCCAGGCCCGCCACAATTACGCTTGCACGAGCGGGTTCTAATCCTACCACGCCTTTACGTTGTTCTAAAGGCATTTGGCGAAGATTTTCAAAAATTCGCTCAAGCGTTTCGCGCGGTACCACCGTGTTGTGTACTTTCGCAGAATCGTACACTTCCATATGTTTATCGATTGCAACCACACTGGTTGGAGTTCCCGCAACCGCAATAATGCGATCGACCATACAACCCTGCGCTTGCGCCTTATCGAAATATGCCCGCATATGATCACGTACAAAAGCACGCAGCTGATCGCATTCTTGTGTGCTCGGAGGATCCCCCGCTAAAAAGCGTTCCGTCATACGACGGCACCCGATATTAAACGAATGAGACATCTTAGGGTCTTGCCCACCTATGCCAAACACTAGCTCAGTTGAACCGCCACCAATATCAGCCACCAGCAAATGTTCGCCTTCATGCCCAACAGCAGCTCCCCTAAAGGAAAGCGCCGCTTCGCGCGTTCCCTCTATAATAGCCAGTTCAACTCCCAGCGCCTGAAGACGCTCCACCAACACCAACGAATTTTGTGCATCGCGGGCAGCGCTGGTCGCAACGGCGCGGATAGGAATTTCAGGGAATTCTTCGGTTTTATACGAATTTACTACTGAAACATATTCGGCAATTTGCTGTACTACCCGCTCGATTGCATCATCTTGGAGCACATGGGTTTTATCCACGCCTACCCCAAGATTGGTTATTGCAACACAACGTTTGAGTTCCTTGCATTCGTTGCCGCATACATCAGCAATAAGCAAACGAGTGGTAACCGTACCAATGTCAAGCGACGCTAAACGCCGCAAGTGATTAGACTCGACTGACCGGTCAAGCCCGGCCGGCTGGTTAAGCTCGACCGATCGGTTAAGTCCTGCCGACTGATTAAATTCGACTGACTGATACCCGGCCAACTGATTGTTTTTATTTTCCATAGCCAAAGAACACATCCAAAACACCTGAATACCAGGTATCGGGCGCAGGTATATCTTCGTTAAGGGGCGAATGAGTAGTACTCGATTGCGTAGATCCCTCAACTGACGATTCCACGCCTTCAACCGTAGCCATATGTTCATCCTGACGAATCCACCCCAATTCAGAACGGGCGTATTCTTCAAGACCTTCATCGGTGTTCAAATAGTCAATCTGAGATTGCATCTGCGTGTTGTAGCTATTAAGCGCATCGTATTCGGCCTGTAACTGTTGCAGCTGTCTTGTTTCCACGTAGTAATTCTGACATGACGGATACAGCATAAAAACCGCAAACACCACTACCGCAAGCGCAACAATACCACGAGCTGCAGCAGCCGAAAGTGCTCCTGCCGACAAATTGAAGGGCAGGGAAAAACCAAAGCCCCCAAAGCCACTTTTCTTACCGTCATGGTTTTGCATGCGTGCCGACTTACGATGGGTGGCACCCATGTGCATTTCATACACCGCAGCCCGGCTTGCCTGCGCACGCTGTGCATCTTCTTGGGCCTTGCGTTCGCGTGCCCCTATGGTTCTATCGAAGTCACGCTCTGCTTTGGCGGAACGGAAGCGTTTTTGCAATCCGCGGAAAAAACCTTCTTCGTGATGCTCCGCATGCGAAGCAGTTCCATGACGAGAAGGTTGTTCCGTATGAGGAGATTGATCTCTGTGCACGGATTGATCCGTACGAGAGGAACTATTCCTACGGAAGGAGTTATCCGCGCGTGTAGTGTGATCCGCGAAGCCAGTGTGACCCGCGGAAGAAAAGCGACCTGCATTGCCCGCACTGCCAAAATTGGTAGAACCACCAGAGTTTTGGAAACGTGACCGATCTAAACCCCGGGACGAAAAGCCACCAGACTTTTGATCCTGAATAAAGCCGTAATTTCCCGATATTGAGCCAGAACTTCCCGATTGTACATAATAAGAGCCTTCAGAAGAAAAACGTCCTGATCCCTGATAAGAAGAATGCCCTAATCCCTGATGCCCAGAGCGATCAAAGTAACCGGCAGAAGAAGATGTCTGCGAGAAAGCGCTACGTCCAGAGCGCGGTTCAAAGTGCGCAGCATGACGAGCGTGAGAGGACCGCTGAGAAACGGTACGCGGCGCGGAAGCCCCCCGGGCTTTAACCTCGTTAAATGAGAGAATGTTCGCATTTTGCGTCACGAAAATAGCCCCTCGAGCATCGTAGTGTGTTTAAGTAGTGCGATTAATGCTTTAGTCCTCACACTATAGCACGCTCAAGAGACAAGCTCGACGCTAAACAACAAAAAGTTCATGATGAATGAATCAAAAAAATGCCGCCCTTTCTTTTGGGCGGCATAAAAGTAGCAAAACAGATACGCAGATATGCAGTTAAAAATAGAACGAATTATTCTTCGTATTACTCTTCTTCGAGAGCCTCTGCAATTTCGTCGGTAATATCCATGGTGTGATAAACGTTCTGAAGGTCTTCGAGTTCTTCCAGCTTATCCACCAAACGCATTACCTTTTTAGCATCGGCAACGGAAACTTCGGTAGGAGTGGTAGGCTCCATAATAAATTCGGCACCCTTTACTTCAATACCCTGTTCGGTAAGACCGTTCTTTACTGACATCAAATCAGTGGGAGCCGTGTAAACAATCCATTCGTCGCCTGCGTCTTCATAATCACTGCCACCCGCTTCGGCAACAGCCATCATGAATTCATCTTCATCAACCGCGTTTTCCTTGTCGGCAACTTTCTTTTCTTCAGACTTGATTACCTTTTCAACCAAAATCTGACCCTTGCGCTCAAACTGGAAAGCAACAGAACCTGAAGTACCTAGGTTGCCACCGTGATGATTGAATGCTGCACGAACATCAGCAGCGGTACGATTGCGATTATCGGTCAAAGCTTCGCAATAAATTGCAACGCCGCAAGGACCATAGCCTTCATATACTACGGTTTCATAGTTAGCGGCATCTTTGCCAGAACCAAAAGCCTTGTCAATTGCGGTCTTGATTTTATCCTTAGGTAAAGAATAGCTTTTTGCCTTATCGATTGCTGCTGCCAGCGAAGCATTGTTGTCAGGGTTAGGATCGCCGCCCTCCTTTGCTGCTACCGTAATATTACGGGAGAGCTTGGAAAACAGAGCGGAACGCTTAGCGTCCTGAGCTGCTTTACGATGTTTGGTGGTTGCCCATTTTGAATGCCCTGACATATATACACCTTTCGACTCATTGTCACATTCGGTTATCTTCCGACCGAATATATTAGCACATACCCGCACACAATGCAGTACAGGCAGGTCGCCACGAAAAGAGCACAAGTTGCCACTACGCTTTAGCGCTTCTTCTTTGACGTTTCTCCTTTAGTACTTCTCCTTTGGCGCTTCTCTTTTCGTTTGCAAAAAGTTCAAAGAAATCCAAATTAACTCACTCGTAAGAAGTCCAAATTGCCGCACTCCCCGTAAGAAGTCCAAATTGCCGCGCTCCCGCATCCCTATTACAATTTGGCTATGATTTTTTTGCTTAGTGAACATAGTTCTGATCCTGTTTTACGCGTGTTTTCGCGCATGACCGATTCTGAACTGCGCGACCCTAAACAGCTTGTTGGACTGAGTCGCGCTACGGGAATTCGATTCAGTGATGAAGGTATTTTTATTGCGGAATCGCGCAACGTAATAGAACGAGCGCTTAATGCAGGACTGCAACCCTTTGCACTTATTAGCGAGCAGCGCTGGTTAGAGCCACATCGCGATTTGTTTGAACGCATTGAAAATCTCGAACAAAACGAAGAGCTTGGCGTCCTTCGGCACGGCGCCGTTCCACGAGACGGAGTTGTTTCCCAGAGTGGCATTGCCACCCATCAAGCTGCTATTCCTCAACATGACTCCATTCCCCAACGCGGCACCGTTCCGCAAGGCAGAGCTGTTTTCCAGCGCGGTAACATTCCTCAATACATCGGCACGCATGCAGAAATCGAAAAGCTAACCGGTTTCAAGCGAACGGTAGGACCTATAGCCGCGTTTCATCGACCTGCTTTGCCTTCACTCGACTGCATCTTATCTAAGGCCCGTCGTGTTGCGGTGCTAGAAGACATCACGAACTTCACCAACATCGGTGCTATTTTTCGCAGCGCGGCCGCCCTTGGTATGGACGCAATTCTTATAACGCCTGGTTGTCATGATCCGTTTTATCGACGTGCTGCACGTGTTTCAATGGGTACAGTATTTCAAGTTCCTTGGACCAGAATTGGAACTACCCGCACCTGGGCAGAAGAAGGCATTCCGCTTTTAAAACAATTTGGTTTTACCAGTGTTGCTCTAGCGTTAAAAGAAAATTCCCTTCGCTTGCAGGATCCCCGCATAGTAAACGCCGAAAAGCTTGCCCTTGTTTTAGGAACCGAAGGAGACGGCTTGGCGCGCACCACTATTACACACTGCGACTACACCGTAAAAATTCCTATGGCACATAATGTGGATTCGCTCAACGTTGCTGCAGCAAGTGCGGTTGCTTTCTGGGAGACGTGCGGAAGGTTCAAGTAAATAGCACAAAGCTAAAGTAATCAACCACAGGCTTCATCCCTTTTCGAGCATTGCCTAAAAATTATTTCTCCAAGCCACCCGCTCGGCTACCGTGAGTATTTGAGAATTTAGTAATTCTCAAATACTCACCTATGCGCCTCGCTGCGGCGTTTCACTTTATTTGGTAAATAATGAAACGCCGAGTGCCTTGTCGAAAAATTTTTAGGCAATGCTCACAGAGGAGTTTCTGGTCTGTTGTTTTGATAACGCGATTTGCAATGCCATCAATATTTAAACTGGTTCGATTTCACCCGCGACAATCTTTTGATAATCCTCAAGGTTTTTGCGCAACAGATTCGGCACATCAAGCCCGTAAGGGCAGCGTTCCTTGCAAGATCCGCATTCCGTACATTCTTCAATACGTGCCATATTTTCTTGCCATTCATCGGAAAGCCAGGCAGCAGAGGGTGCACGACGAATCATAAGCGACATACGAGCACAGTTATTGATAGGAATATCTACCGTACATGGCATACAGTATCCACAACCACGACAGAAATCCCCTTGTAATTCGGTACGTTCCTTTTCAAAGAACGCCTGAATGTCAGGAGTAATTTCAGGAGTATTTTCCATGTAACTTAGCCATTCATCAAGCTCATGGTCATGCTGTATACCCCAAATAGGAACCACATTGTTGAATTGCGTCATGTATGCCATAGCAGCCTGAGAGTTAGTAATCAGTCCGCCCGCAAGTCCCTTCATAGCAATAAAGCCCATGTTGTTTTTTTCGCAGGTACGGACCAACTCCATTTCCCTATCGGTTGCCAAATAACTCAAAGGGAACTGAAGTGTTTCATATAAGCCCGATTCCGCAATTTCTTCTGCCACGGCAATAAGATGCACCGTTATGCCAATGTGGCGAATTTTACCTTGGCGTTTTGCTTCCATCAGACATTCATACATACCCGTTCCATCCCCGGGACGATAACACTGTGGCACACAATGGAGCTGATAAATATCCAGATAGTCGGTTTGCAAAAGCGACAGAGAGGTTTCCAAATCCGTCCAAAAAACTTCAGGGGTTTTCGCCTGAGTTTTAGACGCAATGAAAACCTTTTCACGCATGCCTTTAAAAGCCTTACCAACACGCTCTTCACTATTAGAATAGGCGCGCGCCGTGTCAAAGAAGGTCATCCCGCCTTCGTATGCCTTGCGCAAAAGTGCTACCGCTTCTTCTTCGGTGCAGCGTTGCAACGGTAGCGCACCGAACGCATTTTGCGGAGTAGTAATACCGGTTGTTCCAAGCGTGATTGTTTTCATGTTGAGCTCTTTCTATAAGAATGCGTTCTTTCTACTATAACCGCTAAGCTTTTACTTACAAATACGCACAAAAAGAGTACTATGTAAAGGTTCACGAACAATTAACCAATGGAAAGGTTCTCATGACTAAATTTAGCCACGTTATCGTGCGCCGTCCAGGAAAATCCCTGTGCGACGGCATCACCAGCGCTCCTGAACTCGGTCAGCCGATTTATGAGCGCGCTCTTGAAGAGCACCGCGACTACGTTCATGCACTGGAACAGTGCGGCGTAGATGTTACCATCCTTCCCGCTTTGGAAGAATATCCCGATTCCTGCTTCGTGGAAGACCCAGCGGTAATTACGCGCATGGGCGCTATTATCACCAACCCTGGTGCTGAGTCTCGTAACGGCGAGAAGAACGAGATCGAACCCGTTATCCGTCGCTTCTTTGACGACGATCACATCAAGCACATCACCGCTCCAGGCACCCTCGAAGGTGGCGACGTTATGATGGTGGGCGATCACTTCTACGTTGGTCGTTCTGCCCGCACCAATGAAGAAGGCATTCGCCAATTTATCGAAATCCTTGAGGGCTGGGGTCTGGAAGGTTCCGAAGTTCCTCTGGAAAAAGTTCTGCACTTAAAGACCGGCGTAAATTACCTGGAAAACAACAACATGCTGGTATCGGGCGAATTTATTGATAAGCCAGAATTTGCCCAGTACAACAAAGTGGTCGTGCCTGAAGAAGAAGCTTATGGTGCAAACTGCATTTGGGTTAACGACACGGTAATTGTTGCTGAAGGTTATCCAAGCGTTTTGAAGGCAGTTCAGGATTTGGGCTACAAAACACTGGTAGTAGACACTTCCGAATATCGCAAGATTGACGGCGGTCTTTCCTGCTTAAGCTTGCGCTTCTAATTCTTATAAATCGTATCTAGATTTCGGCCTTAAGTAACTAAGCTCTTCGCCAACAGCATCCCGCGGCGCGAAGAGCTTAGTTCGCCTCTGAAAGGATTGCGAATGTCAACCTCTGAAATATCAACTTCAACCTCTACCTCTGCCTCCGCCAAAGCACCTGGTCTTGCCGATTCTGAAAACGGCATCATTGATCCGAATGGCCTAAGTGTTTTCCGTCTTACCATGATGGTAATTACCGCCAGTGTTTGCGGCGGTATTTTCTCTCTTGCAGGCGACCTTGCCGCTGGTGGCGCTAACACCGCAGCCGTATTAGTTTCCTGGCTCATCTGCTTTATTGGCGTACTTTCTTTAGCATTAGTGTTTTACGGGCTTTCCCGTGTTCGCCCTAACCTAACAGGTGGCATTTATGCATATGCCGCTGCCGCTTTCGGTAAGTTTGTAGGTTTCAATTCTGCTTGGGGCTACTGGATTAGCTCCTGCTTAACGAATGCTGGCTATGCCATTATGCTCTTTAGCGCACTGGGTTATTTCTTCCCCGTATTTGGAGCAGGTAATAATCTTCCTTCTCTTATTTGCGCTTCCATCTTTTTGTGGTTTATTGCATTTTTGGTATCACGCGGCGTCAAAGAAGCTACCGGCATCAACGTGGTAGTAACCATTGCCAAGCTGGTTCCTCTTACGCTGTTTATTGTGTCCATTGTGCTTCTGGGAAAATTTGACCCCGCCATTTTTATGGACAACTTCTGGGGTGAACCGGGTGGTCCCGATTTCTTCACTCAAATTACCTCTACCATGGTTGCCTTAGTATGGGTATTTGTAGGTATTGAAGGTGCCATTACTATTTCTGGGCGTGCAAAGTACGTTAAGGACGTAGGCCGTGCCACCATTTACGGTTTTGCATCCGTATTTGTGCTGTACCTCATTATTTCGCTGCTTTCCATGGGCATTATGCCCCGCGCAGAAATGGCAGAACTTGCCACTCCTTCTATGGCTGGCATTTTAGAAGTTGCCATTGGCCCCGTAGGTGCCATTATTGTTAACCTTGGCGTGGTTCTTTCGCTTGTTGGCGCAATGCTTGGCTACGTTATTATCGCTTCCGAAACACCTTTTCAGGCAGCACGTTGGGGAGCATTCCCCCGCATTTTTGCGCGCGTCAATAAGCATGGCGCGCCTATTGTCACCATCGTTACGAGCGTTGCTATTATCCAGCTGTTCCTGGTTTTATCTGCTGCCTCAGAGAGCACCTACCAGTTCTTTTACGCCTGCGCGGTATCCATGATTTTGATCGCGTATGTATCTTCCGCGCTCTATTACGCCATTATTTCTTGGAAAAATGAACGCATGGATGCTCCCGGAGCTCCAAAACTTTGGATTGCGCGCTTAGTTGGTACGGTGTGCGTGCTCTATACCATCTTCCTGGTATGGTCATGCGGCTTGCAGGGTGTCATGATTATTTCCATTCTGCTGGCACCAGGTATTCTTATTTTTGCTATCAGCCAGTATGAACATGGTGAGCGCATTTTCCCGAAATGGCGCGATCGCATTATCGTGGTAATCATTTTGGGCTTTGCGCTGTTTTCGCTCTACCTGCACTTCTCGGGCATTTGGCCTATTGTGTAAGGATTGGTTAATCGGTAATCGGACAACGCTCAACCGACGCTCTCATGATCAACGTTTACTTGACCGACTTCTTAACTATCAACGGTTCTCGATTAACCAAATAAGGGTTTTTAGCCTTTATTCGATAACCCCTGCAGATTTTGCGAGAAATGCATACATTTAAAAAACGGCTGTCTGGATTTTTCCAGGCAGCCGTTTATTCGTTACAAATATTGCTTTGTTAAGAATCGTGTCCCGAAAAGTGGTGTAAGCCGCCCCGTTTTTCAACGAGGCGGCACGG
>CATYOF010000008.1 GCA_958410215.1 uncultured Cryptobacterium sp.
TGCTTCTGTGAATCTATGGGGCTTGATCCAAACGCTGCTCCTGCAGCAGATATTTTCTTGCGCGAAGATGAACAGAGTTATGCGGTATACCCCCAAACCGAAAAAGGAAACACCGCACTTGAGGCATGGGAAGAATTTTTAGAAGAAGGCGAAGTAGCAGCCACCGAGGCGCATTGCACCTTACAGGTTGATGCAGCCCATGTTAAGGAACAGCTTGATGTTTTAAGTGAATCCAATGAACTATGGAATGCAATGAGCATCAAGTGCTTAAATTGCGGCACCTGCACCTTCTTATGCCCTACCTGTTATTGCTTTGATATTTCACAGGAAAACAAGTACAAAGAAGGGATTCGTTTTCGGTGCTGGGATAGCTGTATGTTTAGTGAATACACCGAAATGGCAGGTGGACATAATCCTCGTCCAACCAAGCGCGATCGCGTAAGAAATCGCTTCATGCACAAGCTTAATTACTTTAAAGACCGCTACGGAAAAAAGCTTTGCGTTGGGTGTGGCAGATGTGTTAAAAAATGCCCCGTCAACCTTGATATAACCGTATTAATAGACAAGATAGGAGCGTTGTCGCATGAATAACATTGAAATTGCTCACGACTGCGCCCACGGCGGAGAACCCTACATTCCTCTTATTTGTAAAATTATTGCCATAACCGAAGAAACAAACGACGTTAAAACCTTCCGTGTGCAGAAGCTCGACGGAACAAAACCGTTCGACTCCAAGCCGGGTCAGCTTGCTATGTTATCCCCCATTCCTGAAGGTGAATCAATGTTTTGCATTTCAGGTACGGGGGACGATTACCTGGAATTCACGGTTAAACGCGTCGGACACAATACGGAAGTTCTGCATGAATTAGAAGTTGGTGCGGAAGTGGGTGTTCGTGGCCCCTATGGCAACTGGTTCCCCTACGAATCATGCAAAGGTCGGGATATGCTCTTCGTAGGAGGCGGCATTGGCATGCCGCCTGTTCGATCGTTCTTGCTCTATTGTATCAATCATCGGGAAGACTATGGCCACATTGACTTTGTCTACTCTGCCAGCAATTACGGTGATTTAGTTTGCAAGCAAGATCTTTTCGAAAACTGGCCCAAGGTACCTGATATGGATGTGCACGTAAGCGTGTATCACGGAAGTGACGAATGGGACGGCCCGGTTGCCTATACGGCACCCTTTTTAGAGAGCTTGAACTTACCGGTAACGGAAAACACCGTAGCTGTTCTTTGTGGTGGCCCGTCCCTCTATCGAACCTGTAGCGAAGCGCTTGAAAACATGGGGTTTGACCCCGGACAAATTGTAACCACTCTGGAAAAACGCATGAAATGCGGGGTCGGAAAATGCGGACGCTGTAATATTGGTAGCCACTATATTTGTTTAGAAGGCCCGGTGTTTACCAAAGAAGAAATTAAGCAGATGGAAGGATAAGTCCGAAGTAGCTCTTCGTAATCAACAAAAACGCCTTCCGATCAAGAGATCAGAAGGCGTTTCTACTCTGTAAATATTGAGGTATAAGCCTATTTGAGCCCTGTTGCTTCTCCGTCGATATCCATAGAATCCTGAAGATATTCTTTCATAGGTTCAGGACCCACATCTTCTAACTTATCACTTTCCACATGCCAGCATTCTGTTCTTGGCATGCCCTCAATGCGATCAGAAACAAATACCGGGTTTAAACCACGATTGCGCTGACGCGTGTAGTCTTCAAGAGCCTTAAAGGCCCATTTACCCAGAAGGAAAATAGCAACAAGGTTCACGATTGCCATGAACGCCATCGTAATGTCAGCGAAGTTCCAAGCAAGCGTAAAGTTGTTCAAGCAGCCAACCATAATGGCAATTAAGCACGTGAAGCGGAATACGTTTAACACCACATTATTTTTGGTAATAAAGCGAATGTTGCCTTCTGCATAGAAGTAATTGCCAATTAAGCTTGAGAACGCAAAGCAGAAGATAGCAAACGTAACCACATGGATACCAAATTCACCAATAGAAGAATTGATAGCCATCTGCACTAAAGGCATACCATTCAAATCGCCAAACGTGCCACCTGATTGTACAAAGAAAATAAGAACAATAAAGGCAGAGCAGGTGCACACCAACATGGTGTCTAAATATACGGAAAGCGTCTGAACTAAGCCCTGCTTACAAGGATGAGAAACACTTGCCGTAGCTGCTGCGTTTGGTGCAGAACCCATACCCGCTTCGTTAGAGAACAAGCCGCGCTTAATACCCAGCACAATTACGGAACCCGCAAAACCACCAAAAATGGATTCAAAGTCAAAGGCTGATTGGAAAATGTAATAAAACGCATCGGGAAGCAGATACCAGTTCATTACCGTAATAACCAAACCCATACCCAAATAAGCAATGGCCATTACAGGAACTAATACCGAAGAAATGATACTAATGCGTTTAGCGCCACCAAAAATAACAAATCCCGTCATAACGCACAGTACAATACCTAGAGCAACTGCCGTACCATTAGTAGCGTAATCAGGAATATAGTATTCCAAAGCACTTGCCATATTGTAAGCCTGCAAACCATTGAAGCCATAGGCATAACAAATAATCAAAAGTACCGCAAATACAATGCCCAGCCAGCGCTGACCTAAGGCCTGTTCGATGTAGTAAGCAGGACCACCGCGAAATTCACCATTCTTGCCACGGACTTTCCAAATCTGCGCCAAGGTAGATTCAACAAATGCAGATGCCGCCCCAAACAAGGCCATGAGCCACATCCAAAAAATGGCGCCAGGCCCACCCAACGCAACCGCCGTTGCAATACCAGCAATATTACCGGTACCAACACGCGATGCCGTAGAAACCATCATCGCCTGAAATGATGAAATGGATTTCTTACCCGGAACATGCTTTTTCTCAAACAGCTGAGTAAACATGTCCTTAAAATAGCGAATCTGAACAAAACGCGTACGAACAGTAAAATAAATTGCGACAAACACCAACAAGAATACCAAGATATAGGTGTATAAAAAGTCGTCAAAAGCAGTGGTGACCGAAATGAGCCACGCGTTGAAATCTGTATCCATTCTATAGTGCTCCCTCCATGAAACCTCGATATTGTATCAGGGTTTCAACAGATTTTGTCAAATGACTAAAATTTTTTGTGATGGAGTAAAGGTAGTTTCGAAATTATTGTCCTTGTTCCAGGAAAACGGTTTCTCAGCAAAATCTTCTTTCAAAGATAAAACGCCCCGAAATCTGAACCGCTTTCTCTTTCTTGGACTTTTAAGTCCCTGCTAAGAAAAAAGAAAACAGCTCAGATTTTCAGGGCGTTTCTTTTGTTTTAGGTAGTGATGAGCTTTATAAGGCTTATTTGAAAGGATAAGCAGAAGGTAAAAAATGGTTTGCTTACGTTGGCTTAAGATGGTTTGCAATGCGATATGAAGTAAACCTTCTTAGCTTTAGGAAAAATAAAACAAAGCTTAAACGAGCGATTCTTCTGCTTCTTTTTCCTCGTGTTCAGCAACCATGCCCTCTTCGGCTTCATCGTCTTCGATAAACTTGCCGAAAAGTGGTTCGCCATTTTGACTCAATTCAACCATACCCGTCAAAATATCAACATACTGATAAGACTGACGAGCAGAAGCGCCGCGCTTGCGCTGAACTTCCATAATAAAAAGCTGTGGGTGCACCTGCATAAGCACGCCTTCGCTTTCTACAATTTTTGAGCGACCCATGTTGGCACGAACACGAAGTTTTTGCCCAACAAAGTCGCTCAAGGTATCATGAATGTTGGTAATAATTTGTGCTTGCTTAGCTAAATCCATAAGTGATAATTCTCCGATTTTGGGTACACTAAAACTTGTTTATAATAGCACATATTTAAATCAATCGAAATAGGACAAAAAAGGAGCCTTTTATGGCAGACGTCTTAGAAAAAGAACAAAAACTACTTCAAACCCTTATGATGGAAATGATTTCCTTCGATACGGGGGATCCTAAACGTATTCAACACTTTATTAAAGTTCATAGCTTGGCACGCACCATTGCGCTGGGGGAAAACGCCAACACCAAAGCACAGATTATTATTGAAGCAGCAGCTATAGTACACGATATTGGAATTTTGCCTGCACTACGTAAATACGGATCTTGCAATGGAAAGCAACAAGAACAAGAAGGCGAAAAGTACGCACGATCCCTCTTGCATGAAGTTGGTTTTTCCGAAGACACTACCGAGCGAGTTGCCTGGTTAGTAGCACATCACCATTCTTATAACGAAATTAAAACCTTCGACCACCAGGTACTCACCGAAGCCGATATGCTCGTCAATCTGTACGAAGATGGCATCAACGAAGAAGGCATGCGAAAAGCATTAAATGAAGTATTTAAAACCGAAACAGGTACCGAACTTCTGTATATGATGTTTGGCCTGTAAAAGCGTGTACAAAAGCCGTGATTTGGCTGTAGGTTAAATGCAAACCTACAGCCTTATTTTCTTACTACCCTATTCCAAATACGCTCCCGTTTGCCTACTCCAAAGATGGGCGTATTCGCCACCCTGCTCAATAAGCTGGGCATGAGGGCCATCTTCAACAATCTTGCCTTCTGAAAGCACTACGATTCGATCGAGGCTTGCCACGGTAGATAAACGATGAGCCACCACAATGGACGTTCTTCCATGCATAAGCTTTTCAAGGGCATCTTGTACTAAATGCTCACTTTCAGAATCCAACGCACTGGTCGCTTCATCTAAAACAAGGACGGGACAGTCTGCAAGCATAGCGCGCGCAATAGCAATGCGCTGTCGCTGCCCACCCGATAACTTCACACCTCGCTCACCCGTTACGGTATCAAAGCCCTGTGGTAACTTTTCAATAAACTCCAAAGCATTTGCTTGACGAGCTGCTTCTCTAATTTCTTCCATGGAAGCACCGGGCTTACCGTAAGAAATGTTTTCCGCAATAGAACGATGGAACAACAAAGCTTCCTGAGGAACATAGGCAATTTGTCTGCGAAGCGATTGTTGCGTTATGTCTGCAACATTTTGTCCATCAACCAAAATTCTGCCTTCTTGAATGTCAGACAAGCGTAGCAAAAGTTTCGTTAACGTGGTTTTTCCCGCCCCGCTCATACCGACCAAACCAACGCGCTGGCCAGCGGGAATATGCAAATCAAAATCCTTGAATACCTGAGTTTTAGTGTTCCCGTCAGTATAGGAAAACCCGATGTCCTCAAAATCAATGGCGCCTTTTGATACCACCAATGGTTTTGCGTTCGGCTTATCTGCCACCAACCGCGGTTCGTCCAAAATTGTGGTCATGCCGCTTGCATCGCCAAACGCACGGTTAAAACGCTGTAAGCCATTATTGATGAAGTTGAATTGGTTGGTAATGGTATAGGTGTAGGTAAACATTACCACCAACGTACCAGGAGTTATGCCGTACCACGCATTGCCACCCGCAATAAAGACGGTAACGACCGACATGATTACCACCGTAATACATGCCGTTATTATGCCGCGCGTAAGAGAAGCCCACATACGCTTGGAATCGCGTGCAACCACTTCTCGGTTAGCTTTATCAAAAAGGCCCCGTTCGTAGTCTTCTCGCCCATAGGTTTTAACAGATAAGATATTGGCTACAGAATCGGATAGTTCTCCAGAAAGTTGATTTTGAGCGCCTGCTGCTTTTTCGTTTAAATGAAGAATGCGCTTGTACATATAGTAAGAAACACACGCATAGATTGCTAAAAGCACCATTAAAATGACCACATACAAGGGCACCCGTGGCGCAAGAATACTACAGGTAAAAATTACCGAACAAATAACGGGCAAAAAGGGAAACGTGATAGTTTCTAAAAGCTGTTGGTAAGCACTCATAAACTTAGACGTTTGGCTAACCAGTGTTCCCCCGAAACGATTAGAGTGAAACGACATAGACTGGTTACAGAGCGCATCGAAAGACATCGTTGCCAAATCGTAGGCAGCGGCAATTTCAAGCTTATACATGGTATAGTCTTGCAGTTTACTTGCCGCCTGACCAAATACATTAATTGCAATTAAAGCCACAATGTAGGGTGCAAAAACTTCAAATACCTTATCAGCTGGCACTGGATCGGCGCTTACCCTATCTACCACCAAACTCATAACATAAGGATTGCCATACGTTAACAAGGCAACAAACGCAAAGGTTGCCGCCATCAAACCAAAAAAGTAGCCCTTATGCCGCTTGGTTACTAACCAGTAGTAATGAAGCGTACGCCTTGTGGTTGAAGGAACGCCCGATTTTGCCGCCATTACCATACCTTCTCAAACGCGCTGCGAAGTTGACCATCTTCAACGCCACCAACCAAAGCAATAGAACCACACTGAGTAAACCCTGCTTTTTCTAACGAGCGAATCATGGGTTTGTTATCGGGATGCGTGTCAATGCGCAGAGAAGCGATGCCCTGAGCTTTAGCTAAATCAAACGCATACTGAAACATACGCCCTACCACGCCTTGGCCTTTACACCTATCTGCCACACAAACTCGGTGGAGCGAAGCGTACGCCCCGTCCTCAAAGAGATTTCCCGTTAACCAGGATCCTTCAATTTCGTCATAAGAGGCATCCCTTGTTGTGAAATAAGCAAAGGCACCCATCACCGCATTTGATTCATCATCAAGAGCAACATAAGCATCCTCTCGTGCGATGTCTTGTTGCCAAACTTCTAAGGAAGGGTACCCTTTTTGCCATTGGTCGACACCCATGCGTTTTAATTGCGCTTTTGCCTCGTTAGTAATAGCCATTATTTGATCTAAATGCTGTTCACGGGCTACTTGAAAACGCATATTGACCTCTTCCATTAAAATACCTCGAAGAAATCCCTCGAGGTATTACCATTTTTCGTTGTATTACATTGTATGGTATTGAATCGTTCTAGCTTAAAAAGTCATCCAAAATTTCTGCTTCGGCTTCTTCTTCAGTAAGGCCTAAGGTCATTAGCTTAGTAATTTGATCCCCCGCAATTTTCCCAATAGCAGCTTCATGAACAAGCTGCGCATCCTCGTGAGCCGCTTCGATACCTGGAATTGCTTTGACAACCGCATTGCCCATGATGATAGCATCACACTGTACATGACCGTGACAAGCGGCTTCGCCCGATACCAAAGGATTAAAAATTTGTACCGAATTATCCTGTGCAACACTACGAGAAATTACCTGAACATTTGAATTGTCTCCCACCAGACGAATGTTCATGTTTGAGGTTGCCTTCTGATCACCATCGGTCAAAAGCTTTTCCGTCAGGATAAGTTTCGCGCCAGCACCCAATTCCGCATCGGTATCACGCACGGTAGAAGTAACACCACGAATTTGCACCATTTCCATTTCACAGAAGGAATTTTCATCCTGGTACACCTTCGTTACCGGATTCAGAATACGAGCACCATCTCCAGAACCTTCACCGTAGTGATTCTCAACGTATTTCACACGAGAATTCTTGCCAATATGGAAGGTGTGAATACCGTCATGTTCGGATGCCTTGTGACTGTCATTATGAATGCCGCAACCTGCAATAATTACCACATCACAGTTTTCGCCAATGTGGAAGGTGTTATAAACCACATCTTTCAATCCTGCTTTGGAAACAATAACAGGAATGTATACGCGTTCGCCCTTAGTTCCATCCTTGATGTAAATATCAATGCCAGGATTATCGGTCTTGGTTGCAATTTCAATGTTTGCTGAATTATGACGCGTTAACAATTCGCCGTCTTTACGAATATTGTAGGCACCTTCAGGAATGCCATGAACATTCGTTAACGTTTTTAACAAATCAGCATCTATAGGGGAAAGATCTACTGCCATTTTGATCTCCTAACAGGTAACAGGAATTTCGGTAAGATGAAGCTCAGGAGGCTCGGTAAAAGAGCAATAGCTGTTGTCTTTCTGAGAAAATCCGAGTTTTGGCATGATTTCATCTACGGGACCTTGTGCTTCGATTTTGCCATTGCGCAAACACACAATTTCGTCCGCCAAGGAAATAATTCGTTCCTGATGAGAAATGATGATGATGGAGTGACCATTGCCTTGCTTGTAAATATCTTCAAACGTTTGAGTTAAGCGATCAAAACTCCACAGGTCAATACCTGCTTCTGGTTCGTCGTAAATTGCTAACTTCGGATCAGATGCCAAAATGGTAGCGATTTCGATACGCTTCAATTCGCCACCAGAGAGGTTTTTGTCAACTTCACGAGTAAGATAATTCGCAGAACAAAGACCAACTTTGCCTAAATATTCATTACAAGCAAGCATAGGAAGACGCTTGCCTGCTGCAATTTCTAAAAGCTTCTTTACCTTCATTCCCTTAAAACGAGAAGGTTGTTGAAAGCCGTACCCAATACCAAGCTTTGCGCGCTCGGTAATAGACATAGAAGTAATATCGGTTCCATCAAAAATTATGCTGCCCGAAGTTGGTTGTTCAATGCCCATAATGATTTTGGCAAGCGTTGATTTACCGCCACCATTAGGACCAGTAATTACAACAAACTTTTTTTCATCAACGGTAAGTGAAATATCATCAATGATGCGCTTAGTTTTTGAAGAACCTTCTTCGACAGGAACGTCGAAAACAATGTTCTTAAGTTCTAACATGCGTACTCCTTTTATCTAAATGTTACCGCAATAATAGCATTTTGATTGAGTATGAAAAGTGCTAACAAGTTAACGGTTTGTTTTCGCTAAGAATTGTACGACTGCACACGCTTACTAACGGTAAAAATCGCCCAATAGCTTGATTACTAACTCAAAAAACTACGCTACGTCATATGAAAAAACAGTCATTTGCCTAAAAGTGGCCTAAAAGCGCATTTGAAGATCCGTTAATGAAACGAAAGGATAGGGAAAGGCTGCAAGCTTTATACTTATCATCAGATCAATGTTACTTATATGTAATAATTTAACGTTGGTAAATGAAGCTCTTATAGTGCCTTATCCACGGCTACAATAGCTTCATTATTGCAATCACAACAAAGTACCGAAAAGAAAGGCACTCCATGGGCGGATTCTTTGGTGCGGCATCGAAACGCGATGTTGTCATTGATGTTTATTTTGGCGTTGACTACCATTCTCATCTTGGTACGCGCCGAGCAGGTATGATTATTCATGATGCTGAAGATGGTTTCCAGCGCGAAATTCATTCGATTGAAAACACCCCGTTCCGTACAAAATTCGAAGATGACCTAGACACCTTCCATGGAACAAGTGGCATTGGCTGTATTAGCGACACCGACCCCCAGCCTTTATTGGTTCGCTCGCACCTTGGTACTTTTGCTATTACCACCGTTTGCGCTATCAACAACGCTGACGACTTGGTCGATCGTTTCTTATCTGTTGGTGGACGCCAGTTTATGTCTATGAGCTCTGGCGCTGTTAATTCCACTGAACTGGTTGCTGCCCTTATTAATCAGAAGGACGATTTTGTATCGGGTATTCAATTTGCTCAAGAGGTAATTGATGGTTCCCTTACTCTTTTAATCATGAAAGACGATGGGTCTATTATTGCTGCTCGTGACAAAGTGGGACGCCTTCCAGTTCTTATTGGCAAAGATGCCGACGGTCACTGCATTTCTTTTGAATCGTTTGCCTATCACAAGCTTGGCTATAGCGACGAATACGAACTGGGCCCAGGCGAAATTGTTCACGTAAATGCTGAAGGCTATAAAACCCTTGCAGAGCCAGGCGAAGAAATGAAGATTTGCGCCTTTTTGTGGGTATACTACGGCTACCCGAACTCCAACTATGAAGGTGTTAATGTTGAAGTAATGCGCTACAACAACGGTGCCATTATGGCTCGCGATGAAGCAGCACGTGGGGTTTTACCAGACGTTGATTACGTAGGTGGTATTCCTGATTCGGGCACTCCCCATGCTATTGGTTACGCTACGCAAAGCGGTAAGCAGTTTGCGCGCCCCTTTATTAAATACACCCCAACTTGGGCACGTTCCTTTATGCCTAGCAACCAGGAAGTACGTAATCACGTTGCGAAAATGAAGCAAATTCATATTCCTGAATTGATTAAAGACAAGAAGCTTCTTTTTGTTGATGACTCTATCGTTCGTGGTACTCAGCTGCGCGAAACCGTTGAATTCCTCTACGAAGCTGGTGCTAAAGAAGTGCATATGCGCTCTGCTTGCCCGCCTATTATGTTTAGCTGTAAGTACCTCACTTTTTCTCGTGGTAAGTCTGATATGGACTTAATCGCTCGTCGCGTCGTTCGTGATCTGGAAGGCGAAGAAGGCGATAAGCATCTCGAAGAATACGCAAACGCCCACACAGAACGTGGTAAGTGCTTGCTGAAGTCTATCTGTGAACAAATGGGCTTTGATTCGTTAGAATTCCAATCACTTCCTGGCATGCTTGAGGCTATCGGCATTGATCCAACTAAGGTATGCACCTATTGCTGGGACGGCAAGGAATAAAAACGCCCTTTTAGGTGTTTGATTCCTTATATTGCACGATTGAAGAATTTGTAGAGAGTTTGCTACTCAATACAAATACAATGGCTCCTGACTCATTTAGTTAGGAGCCATTTTTATGATCTCATCAGTATTAACTCACTGGGAATCTTGCCGTTTAACCATAAAGATGAAAAGTTTTTGTATTATATAAAAAGAAATATTAATCGTTCTCTTCATAACCATAAGCTCTATTTAGCTATATGCCGATAAACCAATAAAAAGTGAATCTATTTTTTTCTTACCAATAATATTCATTGCATAATAGATTTTAATTTTGAACAGCATGATACTCTTGAGAATACAGATGCGCCCATCTATAAAAGCGTCAAAACCTGTATATATTGTCAAACGCTGCATGGGCGTACTTAATGAAAACACAGTAGTGGCATTAACAAAAGATGTAACCATTAGTAGTTTTACTGAATAATTAGAACTCCACTACTGAAGCAAAAATCACGAGCTAAAATGCCAAGATATTCTCCCGACACAAATAATAGATACAGCAATAACGCTACCCTTTTGATTGAAACCAGCATGCTTGGACTTATTAAGAATACTTTGCTCAGTATCTAAAGTTGACCGAACCAAAACACCCTTAAGCAAAACAAGCAAAAGTAAACTAACTTAGTAGAGCTAAATACGCCTTACCCAGTTCAATAAACTGTTCCCGAGAAAGCGATTCACCGCGGGCGGTGGCAGGAATTCCTGCGTTTTCTAAAAGTTCCGGAATGCGATTTTTCATTTCTACATCAGCCGTTTGGGGATTTTCGAAATATGTTTTCATGGAATTGGAAATGGTCTTGCGCCGCGTCGCAAAAGCTGCATCAGCCATAACCATGGTTGCCTTGCGCAGTTCGTTGGGCAGTTCATCCTTTTTGCGATCAAGTCGAATTACGGCACTTTTTACCCGTGGTGGTGGGAAAAAGTTTCCCTCAGATACCGAAAACCTTCCCGCATATTCGGCCCATAAACCAAGCTTTACCGTATAAGCACCATAGTTTTTAGTACCCACCTTGGCACACATTCTATCAGCCACTTCGGCCTGCACCATAATGGCTTGACTCTCCAGCGAATCAAAGCGCTCAAAATAATCCAACACGATAGTCGCTGCAACCGCGTAAGGCAAATTTGAAACCAGTTTATTGGGAGAAAAAGGCAAATCGTCTGGAGAAACCTCCAGAGCATCACCACTAATAAGAGTAAATGTATCCTTCCACGGTTCGCAGGTTTGCGCGAGCACTTCTGGTAAATCGGTATCACGCTCAATAGCAACTAATTTCCCTGCACGCTGCAATAAAGCCACTGAAAGGGTACCAATGCCAGGACCCACTTCAACCACCGCATCTTCTTGAGTAAGTTCCGCCAAATCACAAATGCGCTGAACCACCCCATCATTGATAAGAAAATGCTGGCCAAGAGCTTTTTTAGTCATAAGGCCGTGCTGTTCTAGCACGGAACGTGTTTCAGAAACTGAAGCTAAATACGAAAGCTTAAACACCGCTTCCCCTTACTCTGTGCCGAATACCTCATCAAACTGCAAATGATCTGGTTTAAGGCGTGTAATACCAATAAGCTTAACCACCGATTCAACCTTGAATCCCACAATGGCAAACGAAGAGCGAACCGTAGCAAGAACCCCCTCATAGCCGTGTGGATCTCCCCCATCACCTAGGATATAAAGCGAAAGCGGACGTTTAGACGGCAAGTTGTTCGCCTTACGCAATTCAGTATAGTGCCAATACACTTGTTGAAAACGGTCGAGCATCGCTTTAGTTTGCGAAGGAATTCCTGCAAAATAGGTGGGAGTCACCAAAACAACTCGATCAGCTTCCTCTAAAAGATCAAGTACTTCTGCCATTTCGTCTTCAATAATGCATTCATTAGTGGTGTTACAAAACTCACAACCATTGCATCCTTCAATGGGACGACGCGCAATTTCAAACAGTTCAACATCAACCTCAGGCAACTTGCTTTCAATAAGAAGCGTAAGCATACGAATTACCTTGGCGCTTTGCCCATTTATACGAGGAGAGCCATTAATGATGAGCCATTTTGCCATAGGGCATCATTCCTATCCGTTAATCTGCCATGCGGTAGGTTCACGATCTAGCAGATCTACCGCATTACGATACAGCTGCTCAAGTAACGCTTTTTGCTGTTTTTCTTCGATACATCCACGTTCTTCCAGTATTTTAGCTGCAGTAAATATGGTATGTTCAGGCCCGCATTCCATACCGCGCATAGGTTCGGGGGTCATGTAGGGGCTATCGGTTTCGGTAAGAAGACGATCCGACGCTACCTTTGTAGCTCCTTGGCGTACGTCATCGGCTTTTTTGAAAGTTAAGGGACCGCCATAGGCAATATAGCAACCTGCGTTCGCCCAAGGCTTGAGTGCTTCGGAATCCAAATTAAAGCAATGCAACAACACATCTATTGAAAATGCATCCTCTTCCTGCAAGATAGCAAATCCTTCATCGTGCGCCTCCCTCATATGTAAAATAAGCGGAACTCCCGCTTCCTTCGCAAGGCGAATTTGTGCACGAAATACCTCACGCTGAACTTCACGTGGCGAAAGATCGTAGTGGTAATCTAGACCAACTTCGCCTAGCGCGCACGTGTTCGGATCGTGCAAATAACGAATTAGTGTTTCTTCTACTGATTGGTCATAGTGCTTTGCGTTATGAGGATGGCAGCCAATGGCAATGCGAACTTTCGGTACCCTATCTGCATACCTACCTAAATCTGAAGAAACCAACAGATCACGTGCCTGTTCCTGCCATTGTTCCCATAAAGAATAGGTAGTTTCAGGGCTTTCAACAGGATCAGTCATGGCACACACAAACTGAACGCCGTACAACGCACAGCGAGCCAAACGTGCTGCAGGATTTTGCAACATCTGCAAATGAGCATGCGTATCAGCTACCGGAGCTGGATAAGCAAAAGAGTCTGAGCCCGTTTGCCAAAGTTGAGGAACTTCGACCTCACGAAACTTACCCTTTTTACGGCGCTGTAAAAAAACCGGTGAAAAACCATCCATATCAAAAGGTGCATCACTTGGCATGAGATCAGATGTTTCCTCAGATTTTTGTTCTGTTTGCTCAACTGATTCGTTACTCATACCTTCATCCTTTACCTAGCGCCTTTTATACTAGCGCTGCATTGCCCAGGAAAATCCTAAGCAATGCAGCACCTTACCTGCAGATATTAATCAAGCGAAAGATCGATTGAATCCACATCCAAGCGAGGATACAAAGGATCGCCTACGGTAACGGGAGAACCAGCCTGAAGCTGACCCCAAACACTTGCCGATTCAATATCGTCAATGGCAAAGATATCACCCAAACCTAAACGCTTATAAACCTCAGCAGACGTATTGGGCATAAAGGGTGCCATATAAAGCGCAATAATACGAATAGCTTCAAGGGCATTGTAGATAACTGCCGCTAATTCATCGGCGGTTTCTTCGCTTTTCGCCAAATTCCACGGTGCAGAATCTTCCACATACAAATTCACGCGGCTTGCCAGTTTCTGAACGGCAGCAGCTGCTCCTGTGAAATCAACATCACTCGTGCATGCATCGTATTCTTTGTACAGCGTATCGGCAATTTCGCGCAAAGGATTTTCCTCTGCTCCGGCAGGTGCTTGAGGAACTGAACCCTGGAAATACTTCTTGGTCATATTAAACACGCGGCTACACAAATTGCCCCAGGTATTTGCCAAATCAGCGTTATACACCTGCACCATACGTTCAAGCGAAATGGAGCCATCGTGTCCAAACTGAACGTCAGACAAGAAATAGTAACGATAGGCATCCACGCCAAATACTTTTACCAAATCTTCGGGCTTTACCCCATTGCCCTTTGATTTGGACATTTTTTCGCCCTTAACCAACAGAAAGCCGTGGCCAAATACGGTATGAGTAATTGGCAGGCCAGCCGCCATTAACATAGCAGGCCAAATTACGCAGTGAAAACGGGTAATGTCTTTACCTACGAAGTGGTACTGCATAGGCCAACGAGCCTCGAATTCACCTTCACGGTTTTCGTCGCCATAGCCAATACCGGTAAGGTAAGCCAACAGAGCATCTGCCCACACATACGCTACATGACCTTCATCGAAAGGCAAAGGTACGCCCCAATCAAAAGTGGAACGCGAAATAGATAAATCCTTCAAACCACTTTTAACAAACGAAATTACTTCGTTACGACGCGTTTCAGGACGAATAAAATCGGGATGTTCTTCATAAAACTTAAGAAGAGGCTCCTGGAATTCCGAAAGCTTAAAGAACCAGTTTTCTTCCCCGCTAGCCTTTTGAACAGGACGCTTACAATCGGGGCATACCAATTCGCCCTCTTCGTTTTTCAAAAGATCGCTTTCGTTGTAATACGTTTCTTCGTGAACACAGTACCAACCCTCGTACGATCCTTTGTAGCAATAGCCCTTATCGTAGAGTTTCTGCCAAAAATCCTGAACGGTTTTTGCATGACGGGGTTCGGTAGTGCGCACAAAATCGGTATAGGTAATATTGAGCAAATCCCATACCTCACGAAATGCTGGCTCCATAGAATCGCACCAGTCTTGGGGAGTCATACCCTTTGCTGCTGCGGTATCTGCCACCTTTTGACCATGCTCATCCATACCTGTTACAAACGCAACATCATAGCCATTCATGCGCTGGTAACGCGCTACGGCATCTGCTGCAATAGTGGTATAGGCAGTTCCCAAATGAGGAGCAGCATTAACATAGTAAATAGGGGTTGTGAACGAATAAGTTCCTTTGCTCATATTCAAACTCTCTTTCTAGGTGTCAGACGACCAATGATGCCGCGACAACTTTCGTGGTAGAAAAGGCTAATGGCGCTTCTCCTACCAAATGAATAATGGGTTGTGCTTGAATGATGCAATTACCTTACATCACAAAGCACAACCCATGTAGTTTATCACGCTAGGTAAGCTAGTATTTCGCTTTTAGAGAATATATTCGCTCCGTCTACGTTTTCGCAGCGATACTCACCTTTACCATGCTCTACTTTTTACCTTCATACAACGCATTGCATTCAGAATTGCCAAAACCGCAACACCTACATCGGCAAATACCGCAAGCCACATAGTTGCAATACCTACTGCAGCTAGAACAAGAACTGCAAATTTCACCCCAAGAGCAAAAATGATGTTTTCCCATACGATGCGCATAGTCTTACGCGCAATATGCATTGCTTTTGCGATGTTACGGGGATTGTCATCCATTAGTACTACATCGGCAGCTTCAATAGCAGCATCAGACCCCATAGCACCCATTGCTATGCCAATATCAGCCCTTGTGAGTACAGGAGCATCGTTTATGCCATCACCCACGAAAGCAAGCTTTTCTTTAGAGGTAGATTTCTTTAAAAGTGCTTCAACTTGTGCAACTTTATCCTGAGGAAGCAGCTGGGCATGTACTTCATCAATGCCTAATTCGTTTGCTACCGCCTGCGCAACTTCTGCCCTATCACCGGTCAGCATTACCGTTTTACGAACACCCGCAGCATGAAGATCGGCAATAGCCTGTTTGGCTTCGGGCTTTACCACATCAGCAATAACAATATGGCCTACATACGTTCCATCAAGGGCAATGTGCAAAATGGTTCCCACCAAGTTACAGTCATGGTATGAAATACGAGCCTTATTCATAAGCTTATCGTTTCCAATAAGCACCACATGCTTGTCAACCACCGCACGTACACCGTGACCGCCTTCTTCGGTTACTTCCTCAATACGGGATTGGTCTATTTCACCGCTATACGCTTCACGAAGAGAAAGCGCGATAGGATGATTAGAATATGCTTCTGCATGAGCTGCAAGCGAAAGCAAAACATCGGAATCAATTTTTACACTCGCTTCAGGATGAACTGCGACCACATCAAACGTACCATTGGTAAGAGTTCCTGTTTTATCGAATACCACGGTATCCGCCTTAGCAAGCGCTTCTAAATAGTTTCCACCCTTAACCAAAATGCCGAGACGCGATGCACCACCAATTCCCCCGAAGAACGAAAGTGGCACCGAAATAACCAACGCACAGGGGCAGGAAACAACCAAGAACGTTAGTCCGCGCTCCACCCAGGTTGCCCATGGTTGTCCCGTAATCAAAGGAGGTAAAACCGCTATAGCAAGCGCTCCAAAGGTAACAACGGGGGTGTAATAACGGGCAAAACGCGTAATAAAGTTTTCGGTACGAGCCTTTTTTTCACTTGCTTCTTCAACAAGCTCAAGAATGCGCGAAACGGTTGATTCTTCAAAGGGCTTGGTAGCACGAATAGTTAATACCCCGCTCATATTCACACAACCCGAAATAACTTCGGCGCCCTCTTCAACATGACGTGGTACCGATTCACCTGTTAATGCGGAAGTATCTAGCTCGGAAGTTCCTTCAACAATAACCCCATCAAGCGCAATACGATCCCCGGGTTTTACTACAAATTCATCACCGGGAGAAAGCTCATAGGGATCAACTTTTGTAAGCTGGCCTTCCTTCATAACATAAGCGAAGTCAGGTGCAATATCCATCATTTCAGCAATAGAAGCACGCGACTTGTCTACGGCATAATCTTGGAACAGTTCCCCTACCTGATAAAACAGCATAACTGCTGCACCTTCAGCCATATGGGGGTCCGAACCCGGAAATAACACCAAAGCAAAAGCGCCAATAGTTGCAATACTCATTAAGAAGTTTTCATCAAACACCTGACCGTTACCAATATTGCGCGCTGCTTTATAGAGCACATCGTAGCCCGCAAGAAGATAAGGAATTAAAAACAGAACAAACTCCAAATACAGCGCAGGTATGGCTCCGCCCATTAATTGCTCAACGGGAGCGAGTTCGACAAAAGCAAATACGCCTACAAAAATAACAAGCGCTATGATTATGCGAATGCGCGTTCTTTTTTGATTCTTCGCCATAAAAAGTCCTTACGCTTTATCGGAGTATCGTGGTATCAGGCTCTATTTTTTTGCAGGTAACAACTGCCTGATCAAGGATAGATTCCATATCCGCCTCGTCTGCTTCAATGATCAGTTTTTGCGTCATAAAGCGCATCGAAGCATTTTGTACGCCCTCAATCTTTTTGATAGCGTCTTCCATTTTTGCTGCACAGTTCGCACAGTCCAAATTTTCAACCTTGAACACTTTCCGCATTGAAATCACCTGTTCGTAATGTACCTTTGTTTTGCTCTTGTTCAGCTAGGGATACGTAAGGTTGCGTGCTTCCCTAAAGTCTGAAAATCCATGACTCCTATTCGCAAATATGAGTCATACCCTGATCAAGCATGGAATGGACATGATCGTCCGAAAGTGAATACATAACGTTCTTACCATCGCGCTTGGCACGAACTAAACGTGATTGCTTAAGCGTACGTAGCTGATGAGAAACCGCGCTTTGAGTAGCACCAATTGCTTCCGCAATATCAGCTACACATAGCTCTTTTTCCATCAAAGCATACAAAATCTTAATGCGCGTCGTATCGCCAAAGGTCTTGAACAGATCCGCCAAGTCATACAGCAATTCTTCATCAGGCATGCTGTTGGTAACCTCTTCCACGGGCGTTTCAAATTCCTTCGCATCCATGTTTTAACCTTTCAACATATGAGCATCTATTCATAAGTATAAAGCGACTATGCATTAAGTCAATATACATTTGAATATTTGTTCATATGTTTGTTTGAATGGATAAGTACGGGATCTTATGCAGTTAAATCTGCTTCACCAACAGGAATAGCAGCCTTAAGTGAATCCAGACTTGTTTCAATTTGGCATCCAATTTTGCCGCCAGAAAAGAAAATAGTGTCATAAAGAGTTGCTGATTCATCAATAGTGGTAGTAAAGCGCTTTTTCATTCCCAAGGGCGAACAACCCCCGTGAACATAACCCGTTAAACCAAGAAGTTCTTTCGACTTCACCATAGCAATCGACTTTTCACCCACCACCGAAGCGGCTTTTTTCAAATCAAGCTCTAACGCAACGGGAATCATGAATACGTAATGTTCGCCACTTTTACCAACCGTAACGAGCGTTTTAAAAACGCAATCAGGGTCTTCATGTAACATATGTGCCACTTCAACCCCCGACAAGGCTTCAGGACATTCAAACCAATGAGCCTCATACGGTTGTTCGACACGTTCCAGTTCGCGCATGGCATTCGTCTTTTTATCGGCATGTTTTTCAGAATGTTTAGACATAAGAGCCTATTCGCCTCGTTCATTTCTTACTAAGTTTACCGCGGTTGAGAGAGCTTATCTACAAGGCTAAACGAGAGCCTTTTACTTCCCTACCCCCACATCGGGAGATACGGTCATGTTATGAAAACGTTCTTGCAGCCATTCGTCGGGAAATACTTCATCAAGTGCATGATCGATAGGCGATGCAGCAGGAATTCCTTCAGAACGCTGTCCTTCACGATGCAACGCAAGCACCGTAACGAACGCGTTGATACACATAAACACAATAAGCATCCAAGTTATAACCTGATACAACTTGTTATGCGGACGAGGAAAACGACGTTGTACTCGTTTAATAATGGGAAGCACCATACGCACCCAAAACAAGCCTAAAATTCCCCACATCACGCCAAAAAAGAAATTGGTACGCCCCGCTATAGAGCCAAACGTACCTGTGTAGTCCCACGCAATAGCGTTCCAAAAATATTCCATCATCCAACTCGCACCAAATTCCAAGCACGAACCCAAAACCATAGCAACAAGAAAGATAATCAGGTCATGTGTGTAATAGAACCTATTAAGAAACAAGGTAAGAACCACTGCTCCCACTCCATAAATAGGAGAAAAAGGGCCCCATACAAAACCCGCACGGCTTTCCCAACCGCCATATACCACGAAATGAAAAATGTCCTCAAGAACAAGACCTAAGATGGATGCCGATACAAAAATCCAAAACAGGGTGAAAAACGACAAATCCAAATAACGGGGTGCAAGCTGAGCACGAAAGCTGCGCACCAGTTTAGTATCGACTATGTAATCTCGAAGAGTAATCATAGTGCTTCACTATATCAGAAGGGATTACACAGAAAAACGCATGAAATGGCCTGAAGTGCGTTAGACTTTAACGCAACAAAAAATAACAATTATTTAAGGCATTCCTGTGGCATTGCAGTACCCGTACCGTTATTTAGGTAGATATCCTAATACCACATATGCCCCGCATGAAAGGACGGCACTTTATGCGCCTGCTTGAAGAACGTATCCAAAAAGATGGAAACGTAAAAAGCAAAGATGTATTAAAGGTTGATGCATTCTTAAACCATCAAATGGATGTGCAGCTTTTCACCGAAATGGCGCAAGAATGGAAACGTCTTTTTGCGGATAAACCCATCAATAAAATTCTTACCATTGAAGCATCTGGCATTGGTATTGCCGCAATTGCGGGTTCGGTATTTGATGTGCCGGTCGTATTTGCCAAAAAAGCGCAGAGCATTAATTTGGATGGCACCCTCTACGCAACCCGTGTTGAATCATTTACTCATGGCAAAGTATTTGACGTTATTGTTTCCAAAAAATTTGTTGGCGAAGGCGACCATCTTTTATTGATCGACGACTTCATGGCCAATGGATGTGCCATGACTGGCCTTATTGAAATTTGCGAAGATGCAGGCGCCACCATTGAAGGCATTGGCATTGCCATCGAAAAGGGATTCCAAGGAGGCGGTCAGCGCTTGCGTGATAAGGGATACCAGGTAGAATCTCTTGCCATTATTGATTCCATGGATCCAGAAACGGGCGTGATTTCTTTCCGATGATGAAGAAAAAAACTGAATTCAAAGCTCCTAGCTATCCTGAACGTGACGTTGCCGCACAACTTGCCAACTTTAATGGCAAAATTTCTATAGCACGCGCGTTTCCTTACGGCATTCAGCATGTTCTTGCCATGTTCGTTGCTAACTTGGCACCAATTGCCATCATTGCTGCAGCAGCCGGATTCGATGAAGTAACCACTTCCATTCTTATTCAAAACGCCATGATTATTGCTGGTATTGGCACCTTTATCCAGCTATTCCCTGTTTGGCGTGTTGGTGCCCGCATGCCTATTGTTATGGGCGTAAGCTTCACCTTTGTAACCGTTCTTTGCGGAATTGCTGCTCAATATGGTTACGGCGCTGTTGTGGGCGCCGTAATTGTAGGCGGCATATTTGAAGGTGTTTTGGGTCTGTTTGCAAAGTATTGGCGAAAGTTTATTACCCCTATCGTATCTGCTGTGGTTGTTACCTCTATTGGATTTTCGCTTCTCTCAGTAGGCGCTGAATCCTTTGGCGGAGGCAGCGGAGCACCGGATTTCGGTTCGCCCGAAAACTTAATTCTTGGCTTTGTATCCCTGATTGCCTGCCTTTTGTTCCAAGCCCTTGCTAAAGGTAGCGTGAAGCAACTTTCTGTTTTGTTTGGCCTTGCAATTGGCTATATTCTTGCTATCTTCATGGGCAAGGTTGACTTTAGCGTATTCCAAAACCTCGCTATATTTTCTCTTCCTACCGTTATGCCCTTCACGCCAGAATTTCAACCTGGCGCTATTATTGCGGTATGCCTACTCTATTTAGTAAGCGCCGCAGAAACACTAGGCGATACTGCTGCCCTTTCGAGCATTGGCTTTAAGCGCTACCCCACCGAACGAGAATTTTCTGGTGCGGTTGCAGCGGACGGTTTTGTAAGCTCGCTAGCAGGTGTATTTGGCTGTTCTCCGCTTACCAGCTTTGCTCAAAACATTGGCCTCATTGCTATGACAAAAGTAGTGAATCGCCGCGCAATTGCTTGTGGTGCGGCCATTCTGGTATTAGCTGGTTTTATTCCTGCAATTAGCGCCGTGTTCAGTTCCTTACCCGATGCGGTATTAGGCGGATGCACCATCATGATGTTTGGCAGCATTATCTTAAGTGGCTTCCAGATGATCGCAAGCGCTGGTTTCACCCAGCGAAACATTACCATTGCAGCAGTTTCTCTTGCTATGGGCATCGGCTTTACCCAGGTAAGTGAAATCTTTGTTGCATTCCCAGAACTTCTGCAAAACATCTTTGTAGGTAACAGTGTTGCGCTGACCTTCTTAGCGGCAGTAATTCTTTCTGCTTGTTTACCTAAGGACACTATTATTGATGGCCCCTTGGTACACAAAGAACGCAGCGAAGAAGAAAGTACGCAATCCCAAACAACCCAAGATCAATAGAGGACACTTTCAAAATGCATTACAGGGGCTTTTAACCAAAGGAGTTTTACTATGACTACCTCTGATAAGAAAACGGTTCTTATTGGAATAAGTGGTGGCGTTGCTGCTTACAAATCATGTGAGGTTTTACGCGGACTCCAAAAAGCGGGTGTTCGAGTAAAGGTTGTTATGACCGAACACGCCACTCATTTCGTAGACCCCCTCACCTTTCGGGCACTTACCAACGAACCAGTAGCAATTGGTCTTTTTGATGACCCGCAAGATCCTATTCATCACATCTCTCTTGCTCAGGAAGCTGATGTGTTCCTGCTTGCGCCTTGCACAGCAAACGTAATTGCTAAAGCGGCCCATGGTATTGCGGATGACTTACTATCCACTACCATTTTGGCAACCACTGCTCCTATTATGGTTGCTCCTGCTATGAATGTTCATATGTACGAAAACCCTGCAACCCAGGAAAACATAGCAACGCTTAAGCGTCGAGGTTTCACCTTTATTGAAGCTGGGGAAGGTTATTTGGCTTGTGGTGATGTAGGTAAAGGACGCATGGCAGAACCTGAGGCTATTGTTGCAGCAGTCCTTAAAAAGCTTGAAGGCATGTATCACCCTCAGGAAAACGACTTAACCACCGTGGTAACTGAAACTCCAACCCAAAAAATTCCTGCGGTAAACCCAATGTTGACAAGTTCTTCTGCTTCAGACTATCAAGAGCTTCAAAGCAGCAACACGCAAGTCACCCACCAAAATCCGCAGGAAACCCAATCCTTTGAAACGATACGTTATCAAAATTCTGCCACTACCCTTTTAAAGGCAGTAGATCTAGCGGGCAAGCATATTATGATTACCGCAGGTCCTACAGTAGAACCTATAGACCCGGTACGCTACTTAACCAATCGATCTTCCGGAAAGTTTGGCTATGCCATTGCTGAAGCAGCCGCTAATCGCGGTGCTAAGGTAACACTTGTTTCTGGCCCTGTTGCCCTACCCGCTCCGCACAACGTGGATATGGTTTACATTGAAACCGCTCAAGACCTACTTGAGGCATGTGAAAAGGTGTTCCCCGAAGTTGATGCTGCCTTATTTGCAGCTGCGGTTGCCGATATGCGACCTGCAAATCCAGCTGAAAAGAAGCTCAAAAAAGGTGTAAACGACAAGGAACTTTCCAATATTGAACTTACCGAGAATCCCGATGTGTTAGCGACGCTAGGTCATGCAAAAACCAACCAGGTAGTAGTTGGTTTTGCGGCAGAAACCAATGATGTAGTTGACTATGCAACCAAAAAGCTTACCAAGAAAAATGCTGACATGATTGTGGCTAATGAAGTAGGTGCGAAGAAAACCTTTGGTGAAGATCATGATGAAATTTGGCTCGTCACTGCCGACGGCGCTGAACACTTTGATCGTGCATCTAAGGCAGAATTGGCGCAGGTTATCCTTGATAAAGTAAAGGATATGCTGGAATAACACCTTGCCTTGTTGCTGTTTTCCTGCCTTTGCTTTTTTACGCTTGCACCCTATTTCTTTAGTTAGCATTAAATTGCGTATTGCGTAAATTTAACGTAGGTGCTAACATACTGCCTTGCGTTAAGAACGCATGTCGGGACGTGGCGCAGTTTGGTAGCGCACTTGACTGGGGGTCAAGGGGTCGCAGGTTCAAATCCTGTCGTCCCGACCATTTAATAACACCAGGTCGTAAGCGGGTTTTGCTTGCGGCCTTTTTTGATGCTGAGGCTTGTTTCTAAAAGCTCAGGGGACTACTGGGGGACTAAAGCAAATTTAAGCCGTTTTCACTCGCTCGAATATCTCACCAATAACCGCCGCACATTCCTTGTCACGTTCTGGCATTGCGTGGGCGTACTGTCCGCATTGAGCGGACCTTTCTTTCACATCGCATTACAAACTTATTCTTGTGCTTAGAACACAGAAATAAACGCAACTAAGCACGGAACAATAGCAAACGATGCAATAGTGCTAAGAATTGTTCCCTTAGCTGGTAATACCGCATCTTTGCCATAACTTGCACAAAACATAGGAGCCATTGATCCTACCGGCATGGCAAACATTACGGTAAAAATACCGAGTAAAACCGGATCATCAATAAAGAAACTCATCACTACGTAGGCACCCGCTGAAGCCAACAATTGTCGAATTAAGATATAGGGATACAAACGCCACTCTCGCAGCACATTGCTAACCTTCTCGTTTGCAATAATGACTCCCACGAGCATCATGGCTACTGGAGGCGTAATAGAACCAACCAAATCCATTGACTCTTGTATCAAGGAAGGCATTTTAAACCCTGAAAAAACCAACGCTATTGCCAACAAGGCAGACACCGTAAGAGGAGAAATTACTGCACGAACAATCACAAGCACCTGACTCTTGAACGACTTTTGCTCGAATAGACCATTATCACCGCCGACCAGTAAAGCAATACCAACGCTATACATCAACGTGCTTGTAGCCATAATAAATACACTGCATAACAATGCCGCACTTTCACCATACAAGGCATCAGCAACAGGAATTCCAATAAAACTGGTATTTGAGCAGACACTCATAAAGTAATACAACGATCGTTGTTGTTTCGGTACACGAAAAACTACATTGAACAAAAAGGCAACTAAAACCCAAAGGAAAAACGCCACAGCCCCCAGCAATAAACTTAAAGGTACCTGTATACCTAACGTTGACGCATCAAGATTTCCGGCCGAAGCTATAATCATGCATGGAAGTGTTATATTCAAAAGCAAGCTGGTTATTTTATCTTTAACGTTCATATCAAGATAACCAAGCTTTGCAGCAACATAGCCAATTGCCGTAACGATAAGCAATACCGCCATTTGAAAGACCGCATTTGTAATATCCGTCATCAAGGAATCCTTGTCTTAGTATTCATTTCATACGCTATTCGTACAATCCCTCTATGAGTCTATGACGAGAAACCAGGTATGACTAATGCCTATATGAAATACTCTTCCATTCAGATTTAGCATGATTGGAGCACATCAATGAGAACTTTTATTGCCCTTGAACTTCCACAAAAATTCTGCGACGACCTAGCGTTCTTATCCCACAATCTGTCCAGAGTAATTGAAGGCAGATTCATGAAACGCGAGACCTATCACTTAACACTAGCTTTTCTTGGAGAAACAAACGAAGCAACTGCAGCTAAAATAATAGAAATATTAGATACGATACAACCGCAAGTAAAAGCTATTCGCCTTAACGCTACCGGGTTAGGAAAGTTCGGAAAGCCGCACGATGCAACCTTGCATCTTCAAATTCAAGCAACTGAATCACTAATCCAACTTGCCGAATTACTTCGCAAAGAGTTAAAAGCTAACGGTATTTCTTTTGATGAAAAGAAGTTCAGGCCCCACATCACTCTTGCACGTCGCGCTCAAATTCCAAAAGGAAAATTACCTGAACTAGCTTTCCCAACCCCAGCGCTAGCCACTACCGTGACATTCTTTAAAAGCACCCTTACCCCCGAATGTGCCCAATATAAGCCGCTTTATTCTATAGAGTTAGGCTAGAAATTAAACACTTCCCCAACCTTTGCAGCTACACAAAGGTTTGCTTGTCTATCGGCTGCTGTTGGCTGCAAGTTCACGATTGCCAAATGAGAGCCTTTGAAAAACTGCAGCAAACCAGCAGCGGGATACACCACAAGCGAAGTTCCCGCTACTACCAATAAATCTGCACCTGAAATCGCCTTGATAGCACCCTGCAATACTTCGTGATCCAGGCCCTCTTCATATAGCACAACATCTGGACGCACGATGCCACCACATTCAGGACAGCGTGGCACACCATTAAGAGGATCATAAGGGTTAGTGCTTTTCGTTTCGCGAATTAATGCTTCTTGACGCAAAGCCATGAATTCATCAAAACCAAAAGGCTTCTTGCACGCATCACAATAGTTCTTTAATGAACTACCATGCAATTCAAACACCTTCTTACTACCTGCTTTTTGATGCAATCCGTCTACATTTTGCGTTACAACTGCCGATATAATTCCCTCTTGCTCAAGCTGAGCAAGTTTCTTATGCGCTTGATTCGGCTGCGCATCGGGGAAAATCATATGATTGAAATAAAAATCATAAAAATCCGCTGGATGTAATTCAAAAAACGTGTGTGACACAATTTGCTCAGGCGGAATTTGATAATCCTGCATGAAAAGACCATTGGAACTTCGGAAATCAGGAATACCACTTTCGGTAGAAACGCCTGCTCCGCCGAAAAAAACCATGCCATCTTTTGGGCATTCTTGAATCCACGTACGAAGTTGCTTTATATCTTCTGAAACACCCATGGTAAACCCCTTTTTACGAGCCTTTGATAAGTATATCCCTCCCACCAAGGCTTCGCTCATTGAGGTTTAACTCAAGGTCTCAAGTTACCCATGCGCCCTGAAACTCCATCACCTAAAACCTCATCTATTCAGGATTTATTTGACATAATATGTGTCAGTAAAACACAAAAGAGGCACCGCCGAAGCGATGCCTCTCCTTCAAATAAACCTTGTATTATGCTGCTCATTTTCTTCGTGACATTGTTCGCAGAATCTTTCTATATGGCAACGCAATGTTGCAATTACGTAAGCCAGCAAAACATACGAAACCTGTCACGTGCATGCCGCGCAAGCAGCTTATAGCATGTGAGCGCGCAGTTCTTCACCGCTCTTAGGTGAAAGATAAGCAGGAGCAATATCGAAGATAGTCTTGCAGCCGCTTAGACCTTCCTGGTTCATACGATAAGCAGCACGAGCACAAGCAGCCAAAACACTACCCGTAAATTCTGGGTTGGAATCAAGCTTCAAAGAAAATTCAACTACGTGCTTGTTGGTACCATCACCCGTTACACCCGTACGAATTACCGATCCACCATGAGGAATACCAGCATGATCGCGATCAAGTTCTTCTTGGGAAATGAAAGTTACCGTGGTGTCGTAATCGGCGAAGTAGTTAGGCATTTCCACAATCTGCTTTTCGATTGCTGCCAAATCGGCACCCTCTTCTGCAACCACGAAACATTCGCGGGTGTGCTTTTCACGCGTAGTAAGTTCAGGATTTTCACCAGCACGAACTGCATTCATGGCAGCTTCAACAGGAACGGTATACTGACGAGCATCCAAAACACCAGGAATGCGGCGAATTGCATCGGAATGACCCTGGGAAACACCACGACCCCAGAAGGTGTAGTCATTGCCATCGGGCAAAATGCAGTTGCTATACAAACGAGCAACGGAGAACATGCCCGGGTCCCAGCCTACAGAAATTACGCCAATTTTGCCGCTTTCCTTAGCTGCAGCATCAACTTCAGCAAAGTGGGTAGGAATATTTGCATGGGTATCGAAAGAATCAACCACGTTGAACAGCTTAGCTGCTTCAGGAGTTTGCTTAGGCAGATCGGTTGCGCTGCCCCCGCACAGAATAAGGACATCGATAGCATCCGTACACTGGGCCATATCAGCCGCAGCATAAACCGGAACACCCGTAATAGTGGTAATTGATTTAGGATCGCGACGAGTAAACAAAGCAACCAATTCCATGTCGTCGTTCTTCTGGACGGCAAGTTCCACGCCCTTACCGAGGTTGCCATAACCTAAAATACCAATGCGGATGGACACTGTATTCCTCCTCGTATTATTTAAAAGTACACTCAACAGCTTTCTAGTTTACTTCGTATTTGTTTCAAATGGGGAACAAATATCTTTAAAATGGTTTAACGCAATACATAAAAACGAAAGGATTCCCATGCATTCTTCCTACCCCATGCGAAGACATAAACAGCAGTTATCCCAAGAAGAATGCTTTGAAATATTGGAGAGGGGATCTTCTGGAACTCTGGCTTTATTAGATAAACAAGGGTTTCCTTATGCGGTGCCCTTAAGCTATGTATTTGTTCCTAGTAAAGCTTCTCAAAACGAAACAGAGCACTTAGAAGATAAAAAACCTAAGTCTCCAGAATCACAACATAATCTAGGTAGTATTTTCTTTCACAGCGCTTTAGAAGGCCACAAGATAGATGCGATTCATAACTGTTCAAACGTATCTTTTTGTGTAATTGATGCCGATGAAGTAATACCAGAAAAATTTACTACGGCCTACCGAAGCGTCATAGTATTCGGCACCACTCGTATTATTGAAAATCCCGAATGCCGACGTTTGGGGCTAGAATTGCTCGGACGTAAGTACTCGCCTGGTATTGAAGAAGCAATGCAGGACGAAATCGCAAGCGCCTTTGATAGAACTGCTGTTATTGAGCTAAAAATCGAAAAGATAACCGGCAAAGAAGGCTTTGAACTAACAAAGACAAGGAGCTCACATGAACATAACTAATGCAACCGTTGTTTACTTCACAGGAACTAATACCACAAAACGTTATGCAGAAGCCTTCGCTAAAGCGCTTCCTTTTGAAACGAGCCTTCATATGCTGCGCTTTGACAAACCAATTAAAAAGACTTTTGATGCAAACGAACTTCTTGTTTTGGCAGGTCCCGTATTTGGCGGTTACATGCCTCCTTTTGTGTGGGAGCAACTTGAAACCATTAAAGGCAACAACACCCCTGCAGTTTTACTTGCAGTATATGGTGCGCGCGACTACGATAACGCCCTTTTAGAAATGAACACCAGCCTATCAGCAAAAGGATTTGTAGCCATAGGTGCTGCTGCCTTGGTTGCACGTCACTCTATTGCAACCTTTATCGCACCTGATAGACCAAACGAACAAGATCTGAATGAAATTTCCGCCTTTGCGCATACCATTGCAGAACGCTTAGAAAAAATGCAATCCATAGAAGACGCACCTACGTTTGCATTTAAGGGAGTTTTAGATGGCAAACGACCCCACAACCCTGCCCCAGAAGTAAACGATGAATGCACCGAATGTGGGATTTGCGCAATGGAATGCCCTGTTGGCGCTATCCCTGAAGACGCATCCAACACTACCGATAGTGAAAAGTGCATTGCTTGCTTGCGCTGTGTAGAAATGTGCCCCTTTGAAGCGCGTCACACTCCTGAAGCGGTACTAGAAAAAGCAAAGGGCTTCCTGAGTAAAACAGCTAACCCAGAAAAGCCCAACGAATTTTTCTAATCGCTAATTTCACTTTGTTTATTCACTTAGCTAGGCGTTTAGAAGCTACTCGACAAGAGTCCAAGCTCATACGCCTAGCTAAGTCGCGGAACTAATTCATCTAGCTAGCGCTAGCTAGCTTCGCCGGTTCGCCTAGTAAGGCAAACTAACTAGTTCGCGTGAACAGCTTGGCGCAACCAACTTGTTCACAACTTGTTCTTTGCGCTCACACGAAAAATTATTCAGGATTAACCATGCTATCGAGTGTTAGCGTATATGGATAATCCCCCATTACTTGGTAATTTAATCCATACAAAAGCTCAGTTAAAACACACAGCTTCTGGAAAGATTCAAACGTATCAAAATGGAATTCGCTCTGATCTTCACCTGAACACATTGCAATAAGAACTGCAATTTTGCCCACAATAGGTAAATTGAAATAAATGGAAGACTGTTCAAAGTTAGCAGCACGTTTCAGAGCAATGCTTAAGTCTTCAATATACTTAAGATAGTTAGAGCACCAAGGCTTGTCTTTCTTGAAAAGAGCGACATCTTCTACTAAATCCTGATAATAAGGGAGGAATGAATCTACCAATTCTTTGCGAAGATCTTCGCTAATTTCAGCAGAGCACATTTTCGCAGCAGTTTCTGGGGTATACCCCTGCTTTATGCATTCCTCTTCCCTTTGACAGAAGAGATTATTCAAACATTCAGCATAATTCGAGAAATGAGCTAATTCGATATAACCAGAATACTTATCAATTGAAAGTGAAATATCCAGCCATAAATCTAAAGCATTTTCTAAAAGGCGAAGCAGTTCATCAAATTGATTGGGAAACCAATCCGTGCCGTAATACTTTGCGCCATCAATAGACAAAGACCAGCTAATATCACCAAGCTCATTATCGAACCAAGAATGGTACCAGGACGAAAAATCAATTGCCTCAAGGCCGGAATTTAACTCTGTGATTACTTCTTCTGAAACAGATTGTTCCTGAAGGCCCTTATCGGAGTCGCCTTCAACGGTTGAAAAATATTTATCACCAACACAATAAATATGAATATCGATATTTTCAGCAGGACTTAAAGCTACATGAAACAATAAATCTTTAAACATAGTTCCCTCCTGATGCGTTGTATTTCTTGGTTCGCACCCTCCTATAAGAAGAAGTATAACAAGCTTCCAAAGAAACGCTTAAACTAGCACCCAAATAAATCTTCATAAGTGGATTGTTCAGGAAATTCAAACAGATCAGTTAAAAGCCAAAGCAATTCATCGAATCCACGCGGCACAGCATTTATACCCGAACACTTAAAGTCATCTAATTCAAGTTCCCATTCCATGCCATCTAGAACATCTGGATCGTAATACTTTTTATCCCATTCTCGAACACCAATTTCATCAAGCTTTTAATATAAAGGTTTTGGCATTTGTAATTCCTAATCACAAGAAAATTCACATTGTCTAGAAATAGTTTCACGTTTAGTCAATAATCTATAGCTTTAAAAACGCTGTTTTTACTAACTGCGCCATTAGCTTTCTTCGCTCTTCGAGAAACAATTCGTAGTCCATTTTCTCAAAATCATAGGGAAGGGCATGCTCTATACAGTTTTGTTTATATACTTCTTCGCCCAATTCTTGTCGAAATCGACGAACATATATCTCGGGCGCATCGTCAGAAATATATATATTATTAGCGTAATCGACTAGCGTAAAGTTACCCTTATTGCTTCTCTTCGTTAGGTAGCCATTTTGCTTTAAGTAATTATCTGGAAATAAATGGTGCTTATCAAATGCTTTCTTTGTACCAGAGGAACCCAACGTAAGCAATTGAGAAAGCGGTACAGTACTAAACAGACTTTTTGCTCCTAAAACCACCTGAGCCGCAACAAAGCCTTGCCAGTACGGACCCATCGCCTCATTAGAATCAAGATTTGTAGGTAAAGTAATTCTGAAATAGTCATCAGTAAGTTGAGAGTTAATCTCATGTTCAAAATAACTTACAAAAGATTCACTGCCATCCAAAGCCTTAACATCGTTTAACTGTCTTTCAAAATTCGTCTCAAATGAGCCCACATAATACGCAGTAATCGCACTAGCAAAAAACCATCGACGTATAACTCGTCGCAGCGCAAGAGATTCTAATCGAAACTCGTACTTACCTATCAAATAAAAAGCATAGCAAAACGCAATCGCGTTTGATGATGTAGCCTGATCTGAACAAACATAACCAGCTTCTCCTAAAGTATTAATATAGGAATGCCAATTATTCAAATCTAAAACTTTGTCTAAAGCATCGCCAAAAGTGCGAAAGTTTTCTTCTCTCTTTTTTTCACTTGTTGTTTTCGTTTCTAAATCTTTGCCTCGTAAAATTTGATAAGCATACCTTAATCGGCCTCGCTTAAATCCGACGCCTACTGTAGTTCGGATTATGTGAGTGGGAGAAACTTCAACTAAAGGATTATAAGAAGTCCCATTTGCTGGGACATGACTATTAGCACAGAACTTCTCTATTGAATTGCGCATTTCAGGTTCGTATACCGAAAGCAAAGTCATAATAAAATCGTCTTGTTTTAAGGTTTGCCCCTAAGAATTAACTCGAACAAAAATATCGGAAACCATCTCTTCATCTGCCGTTGACATGATATCCAATATTGGCAACTGATATCCTTCCAACGAAAGTAATGCATCTAAACCGTCGTCAATTGCATCAAGTTCTTCATCCGTCAAAAGACCTTCGCCTTTTTTCTTCCTAGAATCGTTTAGCAAATTAGCGAATTCGCGTCTAAATGACCTTAATTTATTATCTTTTTTCGCAGAGAAGACATCGGCAACAGAAGAAACAAAACGAGGATCTCGATCTGTGCTTGCATCCGCATTTTTAAACACACGCGCCACAGGATCATAAGCAATTCTTATTTTACGAATATTGTAATTCTTATCATTAACCTCAACCCCATATAAAGATGCTAAAAGCGCAGTTAAACGCTGTTGTCCATCAATTACTAAAGATTTAGGTGCAATATAAGCTTTTTCATTAGTGCCAATATGCTGGGTCTTGGTATCGGCGGTGTCATTAGGGGAATCCCAGAGCATAATGTACCCGATAGGATATCCCCGTAACATGGAATCAAGAAGATCGCGCACCTTATCATTTTTCCAAACAAAAGGACGCTGTAAATCAGGCAGACCAATTCGTCCAAGCATAACATCATTTAAAACGCTGTTAACTGGAAGATTTCTTGAGACATAAATAGGAGAAGCCACACTTTTCCTTTCAATATTAATCAAAACAAAAGTAGATCTAAAATCTCGATTTAAATTTACCGCTTTATCTGGACTTCCATAAAATTAGGCAAACCATGATTTCAACCAATCTAATCAACAAAGAACGAATACTTATCCATACCAAATGATTATCTATCCTAATTCGTAAAACGAATATGATTCGTCAAATAAGAAAGTAAAATAATCTCTCAAATTAAGAGCTTCAGCAAATTGCTTACCACCGCATAGAACCGACCGATAATATTTTTTCAATTTCGCCTTATTGAAAACGCCTTTAGGTTGAATCTTTGGGATCGAATGATTTTGATCACATATGTACTGTCCGTCAGATCCTATCAAGCCTATATACGGATCTTTAAAATGAACAAGCCAATTTCTAACTCTTATTAATTCGGCTATTCCTTGCCAAGGCATTTGTCCATAATCAACTGATACATTCGCTATATAACCAAGAATCTCAATTTTTGATCTTATTTCGATTCTTTCATAGGAATGCAATTTGCCCGACTCCCGATACAATGAATTAATAAGAGCCTCAAGCGCAAATGCGCAGGATATAACACCCATCGCTACTTCTGAAATATAGGAATCAGTATCTTCAACTAATGCATCATTATCCAGTACGCTTTTAGCGTTTTTTAAAAACATCTGTTCTGTAAAAAAGAGCTCATTAAACGTCATGCTTATCACCGAAAGAAATTACCCATTAATCTGCCTATACACATACGGCAACATGTTGTCGTCCATGAAGCTCTTATATTTGTCAGGATTCTTGCCAAATACAGCTGCCATATCTTGACTGTCGGAAAGAATAGCTAAAAGCGCATTCATCATAACGTCACCAAAAATGGCCTTCAAATCGTTCATTGAATTAGACTTAGCCTGAGCAACGAACGTTTCGTTTTCTAAAATCTTATCTGAAACTGCACGCATGACCTTATCGGCGTCTTCCCATTCAGTACCAAAAGCTTCATTAAGCTTACGAACCAATTCAGACAAATACTCTTCAGGATCATCATGGGTTATACCAGCATTCGCGCCACCATTATGGAGCTCTTCAGATTCAAGCTTGATACTCTTAGTTCCTTTATCTTCAATGCGGAGATATTCAAGCTCAACCTTATCGCGAAGTTCAACATCACCTGAAACATTCAAGAACAGTTTCTTAATCAAAAATCCAGCATAAACAAAGAATCCATGGAGTTCTTTATCGCCCAATTTACACATTTGTGTAATGAAGGAATAGCTACGCAAAAACTTCTTGAGCAGCGCTTTAAAAGTTTTCTTACTGTTGTCTTCAAGAGCTGTCCACTTATCAACCGCAGGAGCAAGTCTACCTTCGATTTCAGATTGAACCTTGTCCGAATCTAACTCTGTATAGTAGAGATTAGCTACCACATCAACATCTACCTGATCGTAAACATAAAAGGAGTCCAGGCGCTCCTTTAAGTCGTAAATAACATTGGGATCAGTGACTGCATCAATTTCTGTAACTTCATAATAGCTAGAAAATGAAGCTCGAATTGTTTCCCAATCATTTACGAAGTCCAGTACAAACGTACGCTTACCAGGAATAGAACAAGTTCTATTCAGACGCGACAACGTTTGTACCGCCGTGACACCCGTTAACATCTTATCTACATACATTGCACAAAGTTTGGGCTGGTCAAATCCTGTTTGAAACTTGTTTGCACAAACAATTATGCGCTTATCGTCACCATCAAACACTTCTGCCGTCTGTGATTCAGGAACACCATTAACGCTAGCTTCCGTTACCTCTTTATTGTCAACTTCAAGACTACCTGAAAAAGCAATCATCACCTTGCAGTCGTAATGATTCTGAGCAATATAGTCCCGAATGCCGCAGTACAGACGATACGCCATAGGGCGAGAACTAGTTACCACCATAGCTTTAGAACGATGACCGAGAAGACCTTCAACATCGCTCATGAAATGTTCCGTAATAATTTCAGCCTTCTTTTCAATCATACGCGGGTTCCAATTAACTATTCCCATTAGCGCACGATTAGCCTTCATTTCCTTGAAGCGAGGATCATCTTGAATTGTCTTGACCAACTTAAAGTAGGTCTGGAAGCAGGTATAGTTTTCCAATACATCAAGAATAAACTTCTCATCAATGGCTTGCTTCATGGAATACAAATGGAAAGGTCGTGGGATTAACATGCCGTCTTTATCTTTGTGACACTTTTCATCACGCGTACCAAAAACCTCAAGCGTTGAAGCCTTGGGTGTCGCTGTAAAAGCGAAAAACGAAAGATTTGGGATTGTTCCCTGCGCTGCCATTTCTTTTGCTAATTCATCTTCAGAATCCCATGGCTCATCTGGATCAATATCCTTATCAATCAAAGCCATCTTCATTTTTGCATTAGCTTTACCACTCTGCGATGAATGAGCCTCGTCAATAATGACGGCAAACTTTTTTCCAGAAACTTTAGTTTCAGAACAGATATAAGGGAATTTTTGAATGGTTGACGTGATAATTTTAGAGCCTGAATTCAACGCATCACGAAGGCCCGCAGATCCTTCTTTTGAAGTAACACGCTTAACAACGCCACGCTTATGATCGACCGATTCAATAGTTTCAGAAAGCTGAGAATCTAAATTCCTACGATCAGTAAGAACCACAACTGTATCAAATACTGCATTGTTGTTAGCGTCGTGCAGACTTGAAAGATGGTGCGCCAACCATGCAATCGAATTAGATTTACCAGAACCTGCTGAATGTTGGATGAGATAGCTCTTACCAGAGCCATTTTCTTTTGCATCCGCGACCAATTTGCGAACAACATCAAGCTGATGATATCGAGGGAAAATAACACGCTTCATCGCTTTTGTTTTAGAATCATAATCAACACGAACGAAACGCTGAATAATGTCTAACAACGAATCAGGAGCTAAGATTTCGTGATATAGATATTCAGTACGATACCCTTCCCCATTTTCAGGAGCAGGATTACCTCCACCAAACTTTCCATTTCCTTTATTGAACGGCAGAAAAACCGTCTTACTATTAGCGAGCCAAGTTGTCATTGCGACCGTTTCTGAATCAAGCGCAAAATGGACAATAGACCTTCTATTAGGTTTAAAAAGTAGCTCTTTAGGGCTTCTGTCGTGCTTGTATTGCTCAACAGCATGATCAGTGCGTTGACCAGACAAGTTATTCTTTAATTCCATGGTCACAACAGGAATGCCATTTAAGAATAAGACTGTATCAATAGAATTATTTTGATAGTCAGGTAGTGTTCCATAACGAAGTTGACGCACTACCTCTAGCCTGTTGGCTTCATACTTTGATTGCAAATCAGGATTAAGCTTTGATGCGGGCTTAAAATAGCAGAGTTTAAAATCTGCACCAGGTGCCATTTTGAAGCCACGACGCAATACATTAATTAGACCATCTCTGTCATCATGAGGCTCTAACACATCACAAACACGCTTTAAAAACCGATCTTTAGCCCGAGCGCCATACATGCCTTCAATTTTTGCCCATTCTTTAGGTTGAGTCTCTTTAATAAAACCAATCAGAGAATCAGTCTTCAACGCCAGAGAGCGATCATAGTCATTTTGAGCATCTGCGTTATCTTTGAAGGCAGGAAATGAGCGAACACCGTTAACTGTTGTTCGCCAACCCGTTGAACCAAGCATGTACTCAATATAATCTTCGAATTTTTTCTCAGATATACTTTTGGCTTTTACGGCAGCGTATTGAAATTCACTACCTTCATTCTTTTTTACGAAATCAATAGCCATAATTTATTCCACTCCTGGAACTTTGACTTTTCCTGTTACGCATTCGGAAATAAGAGATTTTCGATACTCTTGAAGTTTTTCAACAAGCTGTTTTTTCTTTTCGATAAGAGAATCTATCTCTACGGTTTTAGCATCAAGGTATTCAGCAATTGCGATTTGTTCTTCTTTTTCTGGATAAGATAAAAACGTTAATCCAACTATATTCCAATTTGCTCTCGGCATTTTAGCGCCATAAGTTGCAGCATTTATTTCATCAATAAAACCAAAAGAGAGAAGAAAGTAAAAAAGGAATTTATGAACTAAAACTGTTGACCTTAAAACTAATAGCTCTCCAGAACATACACCATCAAAAGGTGCAGTAATAGCTTTTGCAAGATAAGGTCGCAACTTAGAAAAAAGAATGTCTCCCCTAATGAATGACCTTGAGTTGCTCTCTATATTATTTGGGTCTGATTCAGATATCAATTTACCAGTCCAGGATTGAATATCTTCCAACATAATCGCATGAAGTGGAACATCTATCGACTCTTCATCTACTGACCGAACAATACTTTTAATACGTGCAACATCCCAATCTTTAGGTATCTCCCCAATCCACTCAACACCTGAATCTTTCATAGGGACATTTGGGTCAAGTCCCTTAGTAACAGCCTCCGAAATAACTGATTTTCGATACTCTTGGAGCAGCTCAATAGACTTTTTAGTTTTCTGAACAAGAGAGTCAATTATCAGAGTTTGCCGATCTAGATAATCAGCTATATTCTTCTGCTCAAGTTTACTCGGCAAAACAATAAGCGAATTTGCAAAGTCTTGATATTGAATTTTTTTCCCTCACGAATTCCTACGGTTAAGGAATTCATTTTGCTAATAAATCCATCGCATTTAAACAAATATTTAAAGTACGAAGTTGATACCAATTGATCACCGAAGAAGACTTGATAAGCAGGTGAACACACTCCTTCATACTGGGAAAGCTCGAATCCACCCTGAAAACTTCTTAGGCTAATTACGAAATCTCCTTTATGAACCGTTTTGAATTGAGAAAGATCCGCTTCTTCGGAAACCTGAACCACACTAGCGAGTAATGATTGTGGAACCATTCCCTTATCCTGTGTAGCTGATAGTTGAGTCAAATCCGTATTGCCTTTTGACTTTCGTTGGGTAAAGATGGACTTAGCACGAACAATTCTCCAACTTTTTGGAATCTCACCAATCCACTCAATACCTGAATCTTTATATCTATCGTAACGCTCCATGCTTACAACCCTGCCTTTGCAAGGTCTTCAGCTATGCTAGCTTCAAGTTCTTTAATTTCTAAAAGTATCTCTTCACTAGGACGAAGTGGTGTGTACTCATAGAAATAACGGGTAAAGGGGATTTCGTAGCCCACAACACCACCATCACGTAGCTCTAATTGTTGCCCCTTCTTCTGTTTGCGCGGCTCAATCCACGCATCAGGAGCATAAGGTAAAACTTCACGTTCCATATACTCCTGAACATTCTGCTTTAGCGGAATATTTTCTGAATCGTTAAGTTCCTTATTAGGTTTAGGATTGCCTTTCTTGTCTCGTGTAATTTCATCATTTTCATCGCGTAAAGGACGGCGAACATCAACGGTTATATAGCCAAAATCCTCGTTATCAAAAACCCTGGTAATTTTACTTTCGTTAGGAAATGCACGAAATTCACCCATAATCTGTTCGATTTGTTTATCAGTGAATTCATTACGCTTGTTGCCTAAATTTTTACGCATTTTTGAACAAATGCCATTAGCGTTTATTAGCTGAACTTTGCCTTTGCGTTCTTTAGATTTGTTATTAGTTAATACCCAAACATACGTGGCAATGCCCGTATTAAAGAAGAAATCGTTCGGCATAGCCACGATTGCTTCAACTAAATCATGCTCTAGTAAATTACGGCGAATTTCACTTTCTCCCGAACCAGCAGCACCCGTAAAAAGAGGACTTCCATTTAAAAAGACTGCAATACGTCCGCCGCCTTCTGATACAGGACGCATCTTAGAAACCATATGTTGAACAAAGAGCAGCTGGCCATCAGAAATACGAGGCAAACCAGCACCAAAGCGACCAGCAAAACCAAGAGTGTCATGCTCTGCTGTTACTGCAGCTTTTGATTTTTTCCATTCAACACCATAGGGCGGATTACTTACCTGATAACCAAAAGTCTCCCCTTCCATCATGTCATGAGAAAGAGTATCTCCAAGATGAACGTTAACAGGATTTCCACCTTTTAGGATAGTGTCAGATTTACAGATTGCGTAGGTCTGGGGATTGATCTCCTGCGCGTACGTTACTACCGATGCATCGGGATTAAGCTCATGGACCCGTTGGCTAAATACAGCAAGAGCACCACCTGTTCCTGCACATGGATCAGCGCATTTAATAATTCTGTTGGGCTGCGTAATATCTTCTTCTGCACCTGCCACAACAAGTTCAACTGCCAACTTCAAACCATCACGAGGACTAAAATGTTCACCAGCAGTTTCATTACTTACTTCGCTAAACTTACGAATAAGCTCTTCATAGATATCTCCCATTTCAGCATTAGTAATACTGGATGGGCTTAAATCAACTTGTGGATCACAAAAACGCTCAACAATTAGGAATAAAAGATCAGCATCATCTAAGTCTTTAATAACATCGTAGATTTTGAACTTTTCAAACAAATCCAATACATCAGGAGAAAACGCAGCAACGTAGTTAAGAATGTTGTCTTTGATATCATCAGCATCATCAAGTAATGATTCCATGGTGAACTTTGATTCGTTATAAAAGTCATAACCTGAAGCCTGCTTTAGCGCCGCATCGCGTAAAGCATCAGGAAGCTTTTGCTGAGCAGCCTCAAAAACCTTTTGTTTGGTAGGAAGAAGGACAATATCCAAACGGCGCATAACCGTAAAAGGAAGAATAATGTCACCATATTCATGTTGTTTAAAGCTGTTTCGTAAAAGGTCTGCTGTGCCCCAAATAAAACTCGATATAGCTGAGTGGTTCATTAAAGCCCCTAATGTTTTCTAATTAATGAGTGCAAGTTATTGGTTTATTACTTTGCAAGTACTTAGGATTAGATTTATCTGCGTAAATAGTAATAAGCCAACTTTATAAATATTACCATCTCAGTAAATAGGATTCCCTTAGCTGAGCGCTAATTTTCTAAACCCCAAGTTCTTGAATTCAGTAATTCAGTACCTAAACATTACAATATACATATATGTTTTTTGTACAGTTTACGATACTATTAAAATGTAGTTATTCATGTTTAACAGGAGTTCCTTATGGGCTATACAGCAAGCTTCACAGATGCACGAACAAACTTCACTCAACTCACCGACCTCGTTATGAACGAGCACGTTTCCGTTACCGTGTTCAAGCGCAACAAGCCTGCATTCAAGATTGTTCCTATAGAAAATGAAGCACCACAAGAAATGGCGGACTACCTTTCAGTTGCTGATGATCTCATGGATGAATATGTTGATGTTTTTGAGGCGTTAGCAAAATGAGCAGCCAGGTAACTAAAGAAATAGTTCTTGCTTTACATGAACACGTAATTGAAAGATTTGGCGGCGCTTCCGGGGTTAGAGACGAAGGGCTGCTTGAAGCTGCCATCGCACAACCATGGCAAACCTTTGACGGAATAGATCTCTACCCAACCATAGAGGAAAAAGCGGCACGACTTTGTTTTGAAATCGTGACTCAACATCCTTTTATTGATGGAAATAAGCGTACTGGAGCACTCCTGCTAGGCGTTCTGCTAAGAACTAGTGGAGCTATGTTCAAGCCAAAGTCCAAAGATTATTACAGCATTATTATGGATGTCGCATCTGGTAACAAAGGATATGAGGAGCTGCTTGATTTTGCATTCAACAAAACAAAACCTGCCCAATCTTAAGTTTAAGCTGCCAACAAAACACTCAACTATTTCCGCATTGCTTATTAGATGACGCACCCGCGATCCTTCGGTACAATACCTTTCCGATATACAAGAAAGGATATTCATGCTCAGTGCTTCGGGTCGTGAGTTACCCAAACATTGGTTAGCCATAATAGGAATAATTTGGGCTGGTCAAGCAGTTTCTATGTTTACCAGTTATGCTGCCAGCTTTGCAGCTATTTGGTATGTAACGGAAACTACCGGTAGCGCTTTAGCTCTTTCCGCACTCAGTATTTGCGCTTTCCTGCCCCAAGGCCTTCTATCCCCCATGGGTGGAGTGTTGGCGGACCGCATCAATCGTAAATACATCATTATCGCGGCAGACTTATTCTGTGGGTTAGCCTCACTAGCGCTGGGCTTCATTATTCTTTTTGGCGAAGTTTCGCTTCTTGCTATCGTGGTGATGGTCATTATCCGCAGTGCGGCGCAAGCCTTCCACTACCCTGCCATGATGGCTTTGATGCCTATGATGGTGCCTGACAAACATCTGCTGCGCATCAATACCCTTGACCAGCTACTTTTAAGTGTTTCTGGCATGGTAGCCCCTGCGCTGGGAATTTTTCTTTATACCGTGCTTGGTTTTCATTCGGTTATGTTTTTGGATTTTGCGGGTGCGTTGCTTGCTTGTGCGGGCATGCTTTTAGCCAAAACACCTGCACCGAAAAGCCGTACTTCTTCAGCAAGCAATAACGTAGCTAGTAGAATGGCTTCTTCGGGAACCACTTCCTCAGAGAGTTACGATATCGCTCCCTCAAAACTCAGCAATATCGAGCACGCAGAGAGTAACAGCTCAACAAACTCAACAAGTAAAAGCGGTAATTCTTCGTCTACTAGCGATCCGGCAACCACCCCTGAAAAGCGTCATCCCTTAACTGACCTAAAAGAGGGATGGGCTGCTTTGCGCGCTGTTCAAGGTCTATTTATCCTTATCATACTAATCATTCTTGGCATGATGTGCTTTAGCCCCATGAGCTCGCTCTATCCTCTTATGACCTACGACTACTTCAAGGGCGATGGTTACATGGCCTCCATCGCAGAAGCAACCTTCGCTGCGGGCCTATTAGTGGGCTCCACTCTAATCATGACCTGGGGTGGAGGCAAACGCTTAGCCGCATTAATTTCTATTGCCTGCGTTTCTTTTGGCCTACTCTGTACCGTATCGGGTCTTATTCCTCCTACCATGTTTTGGCTGTTCGCTACGTTATGTGCAGGAATGGGACTAGTTTCTGCCTGGTTCAATGGCCCCATGATGACCCTTATTCAGAAGAATACCTCCGAAGAAACCATGGGGCGCATAATTGGCTTAGTTACTGCCGGCACTTCCCTTGCAGGACCTATTGGCATAGCACTCGGCGGCGTGTTTGCCGAATATATGGGCATAGCCCCATTCTTTGTAATCGACGGCATTCTGTGCGCACTTGTTGGCGTGTTAATGTACGCTTTCAAAAGTGTTCGCGATTTGGACAAATAGACTCACGCATTGATTCAATGTCCAAAGCAGAAATTCGAATGGAGCGTCTTCGTATGCATGGATTACTTGACAGGTAGAACCGATGAGTCAGTTAAGTACTAACATCATCTTTGGCTGCTCAACCGAAGCAATCCCTTTTAAACCTAGCCCCTTTTCGAGCCCTGTCTACTAATTCCACCTTTATGACCTGATGCTTTATTCGGGCCCATACCTTTTTGAGTACGCACGTTTGTCTTCTGGTTATTCCAGTCATTTGTCGTATTTTTCTGCAAGCGTTTACTTATCTTTTCCCATGAAGGTCGCCCATTGGAGCTCGATTGCTGCTTAAGCCTAGAACCAGCTTCAGCATTTAGTTTATTTACATTCTTATTCATGCGTGATAAAGTCCCCTTGAATAATTGGTTTCGACTACTGACGCTCAGACGTTTAACTTAGATGTCGCAAACCAGATTACCAAACTATTCACCCCGCAAAGGCCCATATGCCAAGCCTTTGTTCGTGTTAGGAGATTGATCAGTGAAGTTCTAAACAGACATTCATCTGTTTATCCGATTTGACACCAAACCTTAGCTCCAATAACGGTTGCAAGCGTTGCGATTTAAAACTAAGCAACGCTTCTAAGAAACCCAAATTCATGCGGCTGGAGCTATTTTTGGTGCCCCTCTTAGGAGAACTTCATCATGACTCAATCGAATTCTGTTCTTACCTTATCTCATATTACCTATACCTACCCAGGATCTTCCAAACCTGCACTTCAAAAAGTGTCGGCTACCTTTGCGCAGGGATGGACTGGTATTATCGGCAATAACGGATGCGGCAAAAGTACCCTTGCGCGCATCGCATGCGGGCTTATTACTCCCGATGGAGGATCAGTTTCTCCTCATCTGGCACACGCATATTGCGAACAAGACGCTGGCATTGAACCTGCCGCTCTTTACGACTTTGCCTGCGATTATTCCCCTATTGCGCAAAAACTTCGCCTTCCCTTACATATTGAAGATGATATGCCATGGCGATTTTCCGAACTAAGTTGCGGAGAACAAAAGAAAATACAAATTGCTTGTGCACTTTGGATGGAACCACCTCTTCTTGTTTTAGACGAACCAACCAATCATGTTGACGCTCAATGCCGAAGCGAAATATTAGGCGCGCTTACTTCCTACAAAGGAATTGGTCTTTTGATTTCGCATGACCGTACTTTATTGGACAATCTTGCACAAGCATGCCTCTGCTTTGAAGGAAGTGCTGTTCGTATGCGTCCTGGCGGATACAGTCAAGCCAAAGCCCAAGCCGAACAAGACAATTTAAGTGCTATGCGAGAAAAAGCAACGCAAAAGGCAAAGGTACAGAAGCTACAAGCAGAATACTCCAAACGATCTCACAAAGCAGATCAAACCGCATCTCGAAGAAGCGCCCGCAACCTTGATAAACATGACCGAGATGGTCGCGCAAAAATAAAACTTGCCATCTACACCGGACAAGATGGCAAAGCAGGACAACTTGCTTCCACCATGGATGCCCGCCTTTCAAAAGAACAAGATAAACTTACACAAATGTTTATCGCTAAAGAATACAATGGCTCACTTTGGCTAGACACTAAACCAAGCTCTCGTAAAGTTTTACTTCATGTGCCAGCACACACTATGACCACTCCACAAGGTGTCCAACATACGGTGACTACAATCACTTTGGAAAACACCACACACCTCGGAATACGTGGACCTAATGGCATAGGAAAATCCACCTTAGTGGACCAACTTGTTACTCAGCTTCAAAATGAAGGTGACGTAATAAACCTTGTAGAAACCGCGCATTCCAATGAGAGCCAGAACGGTCGTAATCAATCTTTAGCGGGGCGAACCCCTATTCGCCTTCTATATCTTCCTCAAGAAATTGCCGAAAACGATCGTGAAGCGCTCCTTGCCGGAATTAGAGCACTTCCCAAAACTGAAAAAGGGCACTTGTTATCCATTGTTGCTCAATTAAACTCCGATCCAAAGCGCATTTTAGAAGGTGCATCTACTAGCCCCGGTGAAGCACGAAAGTTATTTCTCGCGCGCGGGATAATGGAAGCTCCTGAACTAATCATTATGGACGAACCAACCAATCATCTGGATTTGCATTCCATAGAAGCGCTTGAACACGCACTCGCAAACTTCCCTGGTGCGCTATTGCTCGTAAGTCACGATGAAGCGTTCATGAGTGCAACTACCGACGAGGTTATTGAAATTCAGTAGATTTACCACCACACTAAAGAAAGAATACGACCACCTTAGACTAAAGAAGATAAAGAATCTCTTTCTCCAAAGGAGTACCTATGAAGTTTTCGCGCGCTACCTTATCCGATCTTCCAGAATTCCATGTTGGACACGCGCAAAATAGCGAGGCTGCAACTGGTTGTACCGTTGTAGTATCACCGGAAGGCGCCACCTGTAGCGTAGATGTTCGAGGTGGTGGTCCTGCAACGCGCGAAACCGATCTCCTTAAGCCAGAAAATATGGTTGAAGCCGTACATGCCGTAGTTTTAAGTGGTGGCAGCGCTTTTGGCCTCGAAGCATCCACGGGAGTAATGCAAGCACTTGCCGAAAAAGGAATTGGATTTGAGTTGTGCGGCTTACATGTACCTATTGTAGTGGGTGCCTGTTTATTTGATCTTCCTTACGGTAAACCAGAACATCCTACTGCCGAAATGGGTGCATTCGCCTGCAAAGCTGCGTTGAGCGGCGCCATGGAAAACGAAGCCGCTAAATCGCCTCTATGCGTTCCTGAAGAAGCCTCTTTCACTGTTCTTTCGGGTACGGCAGAGGGAAACGTTGGTGCTGGTTGTGGTGCCACCGTGGGAAAAATGCTTGACCCTATGCAAGCAACCAAATCCGGCTTGGGCATATATGGAGTTCGTTGTGGTGACGTAGTAGTCGTAGCAATTGTTGCTGTTAACGCACTTGGCACCGTTTGCTTACCTGATGGCACTCCCCTCGCCGGACATCGTGATACCAATGGTTGCTTAATGAATCCACTTGATCCTGTTCTTTTATCTATGGCGCCCCAGTCTTCTACAGAAGTAGCCTCATCTTCACATCCCGAAGAAGAAAATTCGACCTGTCCCGAAAACGATACGCGCTTTAGCACAACCACTTCCCCTGGTTGCACCACCCCATGCACCAATACCACCATTGGCGTGGTGCTAACAAACGCAAAACTTGCTAAAGCACAATGCCAAAAGGTATCTTCCATTACCCACGATGCTTATGCACGAACTATAAAGCCTGTTCATACTTCTGCCGATGGCGACACAATATTCACCATGGCATCAGGCAAACAAGATGCGCCATTCGATTTAGTTGCAATTATGACAACCGAAGCTATGCAGGATGCCATCCTTCGCGCTGTCGCAACGGCAAAAGCTGCCTGCGGACTACCTGCCGCACAAGATATTAACCCGGAATTATGCGCGAAGATTTTCAATGACTTTTCTTAAACCATCTCTCAAGCCATTACGAGATACGAATTATTTGACTGCAATCTTATTTACAACCGGCGATTATGGGTTATATAAAAAGGGGCTTATATCCTAAGCCCCTTTTTATATAACCGCCAATTTTTATTGCTATAACCGCTAAAAGGCAAGCCAAAATGACTTGCCTTTTTTCGCATCACTCATACCGCGCAGCATAGTTATATAAGTTACGCCGCAGTAGAAGAACAATTAAAAGGTAAAGAGGTATTTGAATCGCTTTCGTTACTAGTGGAAATTACGGTATCTGAAGGGTTAACTATGTCCTCTTCCATGATAAGTTCACCAATAGAATCAGCAGTAATAGTTCCACGCAACGGGTTTTTCACACTGTCAATACAGCTATGTACTTCAGCCTGTACTTCGCTACGTTCGAAAGCTAAATCGCATTCCTCCATCGTGCAATCTTCCAACACTAAATTTTTACAATAGCAGAATGGCTGAGTTCCTTTAATGTGACAACGAACTAATCGTAAGTTTTCTGAATACCATGCAAGGTATTCTCCTTCAAGTACGCTGTCATACACAGTTACGTTCTTAGCGTGCCAAAAAGCATCTTTAGTCTTGAAATGAGAATTCGTTACTTCCATGTCCGTTACATATTGAAACGAATATTTTGCGGTCATGTCCAAATTGTTAATGTGAACATTCTTGCATTCAAAGAAGGGATATTCAGAAATAAGTGAACTATTGCTCACTTCTACATCGCGACATCGCCAAGCAAATTCAGATGATTGAACGCTGCATTCGTCCAGTTTTACCCCTTCACATTCGCGAAGCGCCTTAATTCCAGCAAGAGTACTGTTAGTTATTTCAAGATCACGGTCATACCATAGCGCTGCTCGACAAGTTTCCGGCATGGTGCAGTGTTGCATAGTGGCGTTCGTAACGTGCCACATAGGATAACGTAAACGCAAGTCACACTGCTGCAGTTGTATATGAGATGCTTCCTTTAAGGCCGACTCGCCATCTGCTGGTCCATCGAAGATGCATTGATCAATTGCTGCATTTTGAATACCGTACAGTGCGCGCTCTTCATCGAATGTTTGATTTTCAATTACCTGCATTGAGGTGCTGTAAGGCAAGGAATTCATTATGCACTTCCTCCATACTAATATAACTTACCGTTTCGCTTCGATAAGGTAAGTAACGTAGTGTTTCTTATATAGTACGCAGGAATATGGCTTACAACAAATGCTTAAAGCAAATAGTTACTTATGCTTATTACGCATATCACGACGATATGCGTAATGCGATAAACGCGCTCCAAGTACTTGATCACCGCCCTCGAACTTGCTGATATTTATAGCACCTACCAGCAAGCACCTTTAGATAAAGATCCAAGTTGCTGAGATTTAAGAATCATTCTGCGTTCATAAATTACTAAGGGTCATCCTCTTTGAGGACGACCCCTAGTAGTCGGGGACAAAATCCAAAAAGCATTTCATCCCACAGCTGCACTGAGAAGAGCTTCTCCCTCTTCTATCACTTTAATTAATAGCTACCGCATCATCCTTTTCAAAGGCAGAGGGGCTGTAATAGCGGGTGCCATCATCGGTCTTCTGATAATGCGACACAAAGTCCCAAACCAACCTGAACTCTTCGGGATAGCAGTTATGTTCACGAGCCAAAGTACGGGTGAACTGTACTAGCGGCATATCATCTGCATTATTCCAGGTATAGGTGTAATATCGACCTTCTTCAGAAGCAGATGAGCAAGCATCCAAGAAACTCTGATGATCGTTAGGGGTAAATTTCAGATTGATACCGTCTTGCTTAGTAGCTCCCATTACCCAATTATAAGCTGAACTAGCTTTTGAATTATCCCATGGATCCTTTACTAGGTCTAGATTCCTTTCTGGTTCACTAATATCAGCTTGACCGATCGTTATGAAGGAAGGCATCACATCATCGGCAGTAAATTCAGTATTGGGGAACGATGTAGAACCAACTGCTGCATAATAACCAGCCTCAGTATTGTGAGTTAAAGTCTGAATTGTGTGGCAACCTAATGAATGACCGCTGCCATATACACGAGATGTATCAATTGTTACTCCCGCATCGGAAGCAACCGCATTTTCAAGCATTGTCAAGGCAGAACGAGAGAAATTAATATTGTCAGCTTCATCACCGTAATTCAAACCAGCAGCACTTTTGGCACAATATTCACCCATGATTACAACCGCACAGCCTTCGTCGTTGGCAATGGTCCACCACATAGAACAATCAAAGAAAGTAGAAGCCGCCTGAGTCATTCCAGGCCAAACAATTACTGCCGGAATCCCACCTTCGCCAGCATTTTCTTTAGCATTATCAGGGATGTACATAAGTGTTTCACGAGGATCCAAACTTCCATTGCCGTCGTAGTCATTGAATGCGAACATGCAAGAATACAAGGTGCCAGAAACAGGACTACCACCAGGATTTTCTAAACGAGTAGATTGCAGCGCGCGTTCTTCAACGGTCTTTTCGGATCCATCGTCACCTTTAAAGGTAAAGGTTTCAATAGCATCACCCGATTCAGCCTGATCACGAGCTGCCTTGGTGATTTCATAGTAATTAGTGCGTACACCAAGCGCGTTACTATAAGCAAAGCAGTTTGTGTAGCGAGTAAACTGAGAAAGGAAAGCATGAATGTCAGTTGCCGACATACTATCCCCATCAGCTACACGAACTTCTGACACGCCATAGTCTGCTCCCCAATTTTTTGCAACACTGTTGGCATACCTAGTTTGCCAAGCATCAGAATCTAAACTCTGACGATACACACCTGCTTCATCCGTTTCAACGGCATCATTGACATCTTTCCAGTACTGCACACTTTCATCATTGTTGGCATAACCAACAAATAAGGTAGGAGCAGGAATATCGGCATTCGTAATGAAGTCACCATTAGGAGCGGCGCCTTCATCGGCCATTTTTGCCAATGTGGCGGAAAAGTCTTCGTCATCATAACCCGCATAATAAGAACCATTGTTAATACCGTTATACTCGCGCTCAGCCGAAGCATTTAGCACATCAGAACCAACGCTTTGTCCATTTATGAAAGCCTGACCCGCCACATACAAAGGATTGTTAGAAGTCCAGGATTCCAGTACCGCACAGCCTTCGCCATAGCCAATGTAGTAGTTGCAAGAATGGCCCGTAAATACTGAACAGGTTGACCCATCACTCAACGGAATTGTGCCTGATTGCAATATGCTGTTAGAAGTAGAACGGGTATCAAAAGCAGTGTTGCCAATGGTTTCGCCAATGCACGTATTTAAATAATCTGCTTCATCGTCGGGGGTACCCCATGTACCATCGGCAGGCTCTAAAACAAAAAGCAATTCACCATACTGATCGGCTTGATCTATCCAACCTTGTTCCTGTAAGAATGCGTAGGTATCTTTTGTCTCATTGGGAACGGCAATCACATTAATATAATTGCGCAAAGCCGCATGTTCAGGTATGTATAGTTTTATCGTACGACCAGAATCCAAAGTATAGGTGTAATACCCCGTTACTGGATGTTCATTAACCTTAGAGTAATCAATTGCTATGTTACGAGTGGTTTTACCTGTTTTTTCATCGGTTACCTGCTCGGTATTAGACAAAAGATACTCATCCAAATCGGTAGGAGAATTTTGTTTTGCGACGTTATTTGTTGTCATTACTATCGCTATCACAATAGCTATGACAACAACAACTACAGCAACAGCACCTACAATAAGGTGCTTTCGAGTTTTTGCTTCCATAGAATCCCTCACCTCTTTCACTTTTATCTATCCACTAGTCACAATCTCCGCGCGCATAATTTGCAACCAATGTTTTCTACTCAGCATGAAAAATACTGGTATATTTTCAGAAATGGGATTTAAAATTCGAATTTGTTTCCTCCATATCCCTGTGTATTTCTTTCAAAAGTTTTGTGGATCTTCCCTATAGATAAGCTTTATCTCATTGGTAATTCTTATTATTGATATTGAAAAATAAAATGACAAATATGTAATTCGAAAGATTGTTTAGAAAAATTGAAATCAAGATCCCAGTTCATTTTGCTATCAACCTTCATAAAAGAAAAAAGCTCCCTTTGGAGCTTTTATCAATTCAGCACTAATCCAACGCCTTCTTTGCGAAGCAATACAAAACCCAGTAGATCCTTTCACATAGTCGCCACTATGCCAAGTGCTTTACAGCCGCAATAATTACTGGGGTTTGCGAATCATTCTGCGTTCATAAATAGCAAAATCTGGTGAGTGAATTTCGTCATAGAGTTCAAACCCTAAATGTTTATACATATGCTGAAGTCTATCGGCATAACATTCCAAATAGCAGTTCAACCCATGGGCATCAGCATAATTAAAAAATGGCGTAAGCAATCTACGCAGTGCTCCCGTACCGCGAGCTTCAGGATCTACTGCCCACGCATAGAAATACAAGTGGTCCTTACCTTCATCCAATTTACGACACCAATCAAAATCAGAAATGAGTTCCATCTTCTGCATTCGATCATTTAACAAAGAAAGCTCTTCGGGAGTTGCTACTTCCTCTAGATACTTACCAGTTTGAGCTTCAAGTTCAGAATGCGTAGTACCTTTTAATTCGCTAAACAAATATCCACCTGTTGCTGCAGCCATATCAGGCAACGCGTATACCGCTTGATAAGGAGCATGTACTGTAAGATCATCCAAAAATACCGCATGAATAAGCTCTTCTTTTCGTGCTTTAGTGGTGCCAAGTTCATCCAATGCACTAAGCCAGGTAATAAACCAATTTTCTTCTAAAAAGCTTGTGCCCATCATATTGGCAGCACGACGAAGCAAATCGGTTTGATTAGGCTGAATAGTTATAAGTCCTGGAAGGTTCATGGTTTTTCCTCATTTGTTATATTTTGTTGCGTATCGCCAGCAAACAAGCCGCACAGCTAACAGTTTTCTATCAAAGTAAATGTTTCTCATTTAGAAGCATTTCAATTCAAGTATAGATTAATCATACACAAACTTCCCCCTTAAGGAGGTCATGATGAACTTCAAGAAAGTTGTTGTAGCTGGCGGCGGTGTGCTGGGAAGTCAAATTGCTCTTCAGTCCGCCTATAAAGGATTCGACGTTACTATTTGGTTGAGAACTGACGCTTCTATTGATCGTGCGCGCCCGAAATTAGAACGTTTTCGCGACATCTATGTTGCTACCCTTGAAGCAATGAAAAGCAATCCTTCTGCATATGCGCGCGGCTTAGCTAGTTCTTCTGCTATCTCAGCAGATGAAATTAACGAACTTCAAAAGCAAGCAGTACACGCTTATGAAAGCTTAACTTTAACTACCAGTTACGAGGAAGCGTTTAAAGATGCCGACCTAGTAATTGAAGCAATCGCAGAAGACCCCAAACAAAAGATTGTATTCTATACGGAAGCTGCAAAGTATTTACCAGATCGCACGGTAGTATGCACCAATTCTTCCACCATGCTACCCAGTGCCTTTGCTGATTATACAGGTCGTCCTGAAAAGTATCTTGCGCTACACTTCGCTAACGAAATATGGCGTAACAATACTGCCGAAATAATGGGCCATGCCCGCACCGAACAGCGTTATTACGATGAAGTTGTTGAATTTGCAAAAGCCATTGGCATGGTTCCGCTTTGTTTAAAGAAAGAACAACCAGGTTATATTTTAAACAGCATGCTGGTTCCCTTATTAAATGCCGCTGAAATGCTTGCGGCAACAGGTGTTGCAGATATTGAAACCATTGATAAAACCTGGCGTTTAGGCACAGGTGCGCCCGTGGGACCCTTCCAAATATTAGATATCGTTGGACTAACTACTGCCTATAATGTCAATGCTTTAAACCCTGAAGCGCAGGACCCCAACACCGTAGCGGGGAAAATTCAAGCCATGCTTCGGTCCTATATCGACGAAGGGAAACTTGGCGTAAATGCTGGCGAAGGATTCTATCGATATAAATAGTAAGCTAACTAGCGGGCAAATACCCCTACCGCAAGTTAGAGTTAGCGGCCGATATGTGAATTACAGAAAAATGCTGGCGTATACGACAAGTTTTACTAACCCGTATTACTTTCTCCTTATAGAAGTAGCCGCCCTTCCTACGGGAAGGGCGGCTACCTTTCAATCCATATGAAAACATGGGATCAATAGGACTAACGAAGTTAATAGTCAAAAGCGCAATTACAAAATCGCACAAGCAACCAGCGACTAGTAACCAGTAACCAAACTAGCCAAAATTACGCGCGAGCCAAACCATCTACAGAAAGTACTACACCCGTTACATAGCTTGCCAAATCAGATGCTAAGAACAAATAGGCATTTGCGATGTCTTCCGGCTCTCCCATACGGCCAAGCGGAATAGACGCAATCAAAGGCTTAATCATTTCTTCAGGAAGAACATCTACCATATCGGTATGAGTAATACCCGGCGCTACTGCATTAACACGAATATTATCAGGTGCCAATTCGCGACCGAGTGATTTGGTAAGACCGTTAACCGCAAACTTAGAGGTAGGGTACGCGCATCCTGAAGGCTGCCCATAAATACTTACCATCGATGAAGTATTAATAATGACGCCGCCACCCTGTTCTTTCATAATTGGCGCAACCGCACGGCAGCAATAGAACATCGCATTAACATTCAGTTCCATGGTCTTCTTAAAATCAGCAGGATCGTATTCATAAATTGATTCGCGAGCAGAAACGCCAGCGTTGTTGCCCAAAATATCAATACGACCAAATGCTTCTTTTACCTTCGCGAATTCAGAAGCAATAGATTCCGGATCGGAAAGATTAGGAGTAATTCCCATTACGGGATAATCAGGGTTGATTTCACGAAGCTTCGCCAGTGCTCTATCTACCGTTTCCTGACGGGATCCACACAATGCAACTTTCGCCCCGTTTTCTAGGTACTTCTTTACGATAGCAAAGCCAATGCCACGTGTTCCACCAGTGATGATAGCGGTTTTCCCTTCGAGCAAATTCAAGTTCATAACAACCCCTTTCCACTTGGGTATTTCAACAATGTGTTGAACTTTTATTGAGTGTAGGACATTTATGTCTTGTCTACCGTCAAGCTGCCCATATACTAGGCGGATGACTGAAAATTACTCGCGAAAGACCTGTGATAATGAGCATACGCATCGCCAAGAACAACATGATGAATGTACACATCACCAACAATGGCACGATAGAAAAAAGCGCCAACTATGACACGACGGAAACTAGCGCCAACCGCGACCTAAGCGATTCTTCTTCTCTGGCAAGTCTGGTAAGGTACCCATCGCTGCCTAACAAACTTTTATCTGCTCTTTTGGCGGTCCTACTTGCATTTTTGTGTGTTACCCCTTTAGCTGGCTGCACAAGCAAAACTGACTACGGCCAATACACCGCAGAACCCGGAAGCGAATATCAGACGGCACAAAATGATTCCGCCGATTCAGAGTCTTCATCTGCTTCCTCCTCTTCGTCTGGCTCAGCAACCAATTCATCCAATTCATCTGCTTCCGCATCATCTTCAACAACAGAAGGTGCTGTTTCTGTTAGTGCTGAACAGGGAGAACAACCCTCCCTAGCTGAAATACCAGAATTCGAAGGCGAACCCTATATCGAAGTAAACTACAACGAGCCCTCTTTCACTGAAGAAGAAAAAAGCTCCAGCTCCTTTGAAAGCTATTCTGATCTGGATTACGAAGGTCGTTGTGGTACCGCATTTGCTCTTGTTGGTGAAGAAACCATGCCAACCGAAAAACGCGAAAGTATCAGTGAAGTAAAACCTACTGGATGGCAGAGTGTTCGCTATGATTTCGTGGAAGGAGAAAGCCTCTATAACCGCTGTCATCTTTTAGGCTTTCAGCTGACGGGCGAAAATGCCAACGAGGAAAACCTAATTACTGGCACGCGTTATCTTAATACTGAAGGCATGCTGCCTTTCGAGGATGAGATAGATTCATACGTAGACGAAACCAACAATCATGTGCTCTATCGTGTTACTCCCCTCTTTTACGAGGACGACCTGGTAGCAAGGGGAGTTCATATGGAAGCCTATTCGGTTGAAGACGAAGGCGCAGGTGTCAGTTTCAACGTATATTGCTACAACGTACAACCAGGCGTAGGAATAGATTACGAAACGGGCAATAACTGGGAAGACCCTTCAACTGCACATTTCGACAACAAGCCTAGCCAATACAACTCAATCAACAAGGGCCAAAATAAAGATCAGAACCAAAGCAGTAGCGCAAATCAGGCACAAGACTACGTCCTGAACACCAATTCGAAGAAGTTCCACTATCCTTGGTGCGATTCTGTTACAACTATGAGCAACCGCAACAAGGAAACCTTCTATGGAACGCGTGAAGACCTAGTAAATGAAGGTTATGAGCCATGCGGTGCCTGCAACCCGTAATCTTTCTTACCTTACGCGGGTACCTGCAACCCGTAATCTTTCTTACCTAACACGGGTACCCGCCAACCGCAATATATCCTTCGAAATCACCAGGAACAGTATCCTAAAGCAGGACCATCTCTGTTGGTTATAGCTAACCATGCAAGAATTGCATAGTGACATGGTGTATTTTAATCCCATCTAAAGATACAATTAGTAACAGCATATAAAAGGAGGTTCTTATGTCTGATCTCATTGTTCCTGGAACTGATGGCAACCAATACATACCTCACGAAGAACGTGGTGGCAAAGAATCGGTAGTATACTTCACACGCGACCTTTCAGCAGAAGGTTTAAAGAACATATACGAGCGCGTAAACGCTACCATGACGGGCAATATTGCCATTAAGTTGCACACAGGCGAACAGCATGGCCCTAACATTATTCCTCGCCTTTGGGTTGAAAACCTTATCAAGACCGATTTACCTGATGCCACCATCGTGGAAACCAATACCTATTACGAAGGCGATCGTTATACCACCGAACAGCATCGCAAAACCCTTGAAGTAAACGGATGGACCTTCTGTCCTGTAGATATTATGGATGAAGAAGGAACCGTAAATCTTCCCGTTAAAGACGGCAAATGGTTTACCTATATGGCTATGGGTAAAAACATTTTGAACTACGATTCCTTATTTGTACTTACCCATTTCAAAGGACATACTAAAGGCGGTTTTGGTGGATCCGCCAAGAACATAGGTATTGGCTGCGCTGATAGTCGTATTGGCAAAGCCATGATCCACACTACCCCTTCATCGGATGACATGTGGGATATATCCGACGAAGAATTCATGGAACGCATGATGGAATCCGCCAAGGCAGTCGTGGATCATTTCGGCGAGAATATTACGTTTGTAAACGTAATGCGCAACATGTCTGTTTCGTGTGACTGCGAAGGTACTGCCGCAGAACCTGTAGTAACACCAAACGTTGGTATTTTGGCATCCACGGATATCTGCGCAATTGATACTGCCTGCGTTGATTTGATATACGCTATGAAAGAAGAAGACCGCAAAGCTTTGGTTGAGCGCATGGAAAGCCGTCACGGTTTACGCCAGCTTACCTATATGCATGAACTTGGCATGGGTAACAATCGCTATAAGCTTATCGATATCGATAACGACGATAAGGTAATTACTGCTCAAGATGCGGTCGCTGATGTAGTTCCTTTTGTAGCTGAGTAAATATTGATTTTGACAAGAGGCTCAATAGCAATACAATCACTTGGTCAAGCGCTGCGTTCAGTAACCAAACGCAATCTAGGCCGAGATCATTTTTGATCTCGGCTTTTTACTGCAAAATGTGCACTACCCCTGCAGATTTTTCCAAAAATGAGTTACTGCCTTTCTTAGGATGAACCCATTTAAAAGAATCAGCGTAATGTACGCATCATTTTTTGTATCGAACCAGTATTCAGAAGAAAAAATACGCCATTCAATACTTTCTCGTAAGAAAAAATCTCACACTAACGGGATTTTCTGCAGGGGTATGCTAAAAATTGCAAAAAAGTAGTGGGCAGATGAAAATATACCCACTACATAAAGCAATTTACTTAATAGCTGCTTACTTATAAGTAGCTAACCAGCTTATACGTAACTGCCCTACTTAATAGTTGCGTGAATCTCCTGAAGCGAACGAACATCGGATCCTTCGCGTGTCTTGGATTCCTTAACACCCATAGCTGTTACATAGGCAGCTGCCAAGGTAGTCATATACGGTACATGATTCTTGATAGCAGCCTTACGAATGTAGCTATCGTCCTCGTGGCTTTCAGTGCTTGAAGCAGGAGTATTAACTACGATAGCAATTTCGCCATTTGCAAGTGCATCCAAGATGTTAGGACGACCTTCGCCTAGCTTATTAATATGTTCAGCTTTAATACCTGCTTCGTTAAGCAGCTCACAGGTGCCCTTAGTTGCCACAATTGCAAAACCAGCATCCGTAAATTCCTGTGCAACCTTAGCTGCATCATCCTTATCGCGGTCACTGACGCTCATCAAAACGGTACCTTCAGAAGGGATAGCAGTCTGAGTTGCTTCCTGTGCCTTCAAGAACGCTTCCCCAACGGTACTTGCAAGACCAAGCACCTCACCAGTAGAGCGCATTTCAGGACCAAGAACTGGGTCAACTTCGGGGAACATATTGAACGGGAATACTGCTTCCTTTACACCAAAGTGCGAGAAAACACTCTCATGCAAATCGGCAACAGGAGAAGGACGGCCCGTAAATTCACGCGTAATAACATCAGTTGCAACCTGAACCATTTGAATATTGCATACCTTGGAAACTAAAGGAACCGTACGCGATGCGCGAGGATTAGCTTCCAAAACATACACGGTGCCATTTTCAATAGCATACTGAATATTCATCAAGCCACACACATGCATAGCTTCGGCAATCTTACGGGTGTAATCCTTGATGGTTTCAAGATGCTGGGCATCAATATTAACCGAAGGCAAAATGCAAGCGGAATCGCCCGAGTGAATACCCGCAAGCTCAATATGCTCCATAACCGCAGGAACAAAAGCATGAGCACCGTCGCAAATTGCATCAGCCTCACACTCAAGTGCATGCTGTAAAAAGCGGTCAATCAAAATAGGACGATCAGGCGTTACGCCAATTGCTGCTGCCATATAGCTACGCAGCGCATCATCATCGTATACCACTTCCATACCGCGACCGCCCAAAACATAGCTTGGACGAACCATCACGGGATACCCAATCTTATGAGCGGTTTCAAGAGCTTCTTCAACCGTTACTGCCATACCCGCTTCAGGCATGGGGATACCAAGCTTGTCCATAACTTCACGGAAACGATCACGATCTTCTGCTAAGTCGATAATCTCTGGGCTGGTACCCAAAATCTTAACGCCGGCACGTTCAAGTTGGCTTGCCAAGTTAAGCGGTGTCTGACCACCAAACTGAGCGATAACGCCCAAAGGCTTTTCCTTTTCATAGATGCTCAAAACATCTTCTGCAGTCAGTGGCTCGAAATACAATTTGTCAGACGTATCGTAGTCGGTAGAAACCGTTTCAGGGTTGCAATTAACAATAATGGTTTCAAAGCCCAGCTTCTTCAACGCAAGAGCCGCATGCACACAGCAGTAGTCAAATTCAATACCCTGACCAATACGGTTAGGACCGCCACCCAAAATCATAATCTTGCGATTATCGGATGCAGTGGAATGATCTGGCGCATTATAGGTTGAATAATAGTAGGCACTATCCTGTGTACCAGATACATGTACGCCTTCCCAAGCCTCAGTAATACCAAGGCCCAAACGATAGGCGCGAATATCATCTTCAGGAATGTTAAGCAACTGACCCAAATAACGATCAGAGAAACCATCCTTCTTAGCAGCTGCAAACTGGTCTTCCGGCAACTGCTCACCAGGGTGTTCAGATGCATAAGCCAAAATAGCCTGCTCTTCTTCAACTAGTTCCTTCATTTCCTGAATAAAGTGAACTTTAATCTTGGTAAGCTCGTGAAGCTGATCAACCGTTGCACCCTTGCGAAGTGCTTCATACATAATAAATTGGCGCTCAGAAGTTGCGGTGTGAAGCATACCCAACAAATCATCGAGCGATTTTTCGTGGAAATCCTTTACAAACCCTAAACCATAGCGATCTTTTTCAAGGGAGCGAACAGCCTTTTGAAATGCTTCTTTGTAAGTTTTTCCAATAGACATTACCTCGCCCACTGCACGCATCTGGGTACCGAGCTTATCTTCTACACCCTTGAACTTTTCGAAAGCCCAACGAGCAAACTTCAGTACCACATAGTCGCCACCGGGAACATATTTATCAAGCGTACCATGCTTTCCGCAAGGAATTTCGTCAAGCGTTAATCCTGTTGCCAACATTGCAGAAACAAAAGCAATCGGGAAACCAGTTGCCTTAGAGGCCAAAGCAGAAGAACGGCTGGTACGAGGATTGATTTCGATAATAATGTCGCGATCGGTCTTGGGGTCGTGTGCCCATTGCACGTTACAACCACCAATTACTTCAACCTTATCGACAATCTTGTAGCTTTTTTCCTGCAAGCGATCGATAGTTTCCTGCGCAATGGTTTGCATAGGAGCCGCACAGAAAGAGTCGCCCGTATGAACACCCATGGGGTCAATGTTTTCAATGGTACAAACAGTGATCATCTGGCCCTTGGCGTCACGAACAACCTCAAATTCAAGTTCTTCCCAGCCAAGAACACTTTCTTCAACCAGTACTTCGGTTACGGGAGATGCCGCTAAACCACGTGCAACAACGGTGCGCAATTCATCAACGTTGTAGACCAAACCGCCGCCTGTACCGCCCATGGTATAAGCAGGGCGCAAAACACAGGGATAACCCAAACGAGAAGCAATTTCTACTGCTTCTTCAACCGTATGGGAAACTTCAGAGCGAGCCATTTCAATACCAAGCTCTGCCATGGTGTCCTTGAATGCTTGGCGGTCTTCGCCGCGCTCAATCGCGTCTACCTGAACACCAATTACTTTTACTCCGTACTTATCAAGCACCCCAAGTTTAGAAAGCTCGGCGCACAAATTCAAAGCTGACTGTCCGCCCAAATTTGGCAGCAAGGCATCGGGACGTTCTTTAGCAATAATAGCTTCAATACGCTTGGCATTAAGAGGCTCGATATAGGTAACATCGGCCGTGCCAGGGTCGGTCATAATGGTTGCAGGATTGGAATTTACCAGAACGATTTCGTATCCAAGTTGGCGAAGCGCCTTGCAAGCTTGAGTTCCCGAATAGTCAAACTCACAAGCCTGACCAATAATGATAGGACCAGAACCAATAATAAGAATCTTGTGAACGTCGGTTCGCTTTCCCATGCGACGTCCTTCCTGATCGAAGTACGGACAATACACTAACCAATTATTGTAACCGTTTCGGGACACGACGGCAGGATATATTCGTTGATAACAAACGATTGCACAGCCATTAAACCGCCCACTGAGCACTTTCATTTTGAAGAGCTACCATTTTCTGGAACAATCCACCCTCCTGTTTCATCAAATCCTGAGGTTTACCTTGTTCAACAACACAACCCTCTTCAAGTACCACAATCTTGTCTGCATTCATAACAGTACGCATACGATGCGCAATAACAATAACCGTCTTACCAACGAGCAATCGGCTTAAAGCCTCCTGTACTTGCGTTTCATTTTCAACGTCCAAACTTGCTGTAGCTTCGTCAAGTAAAACAATAGGCGCATCTTTCAATAACGCACGCGCAATAGAAATTCGCTGACGTTCACCACCAGAAAGTTTCGTTCCATTTTCGCCAATTGGGGTGTGGTAACCCTGTGGCATACGAAGCGCAAACTCATCACAGTTTGCTGCTTTCGCCGCAGCTAACACTTCTTCATCAGTTGCATCACGTCTGCCTAAACGAATATTATTTATAACCGTATCATCAAAGAGCAATACGTCCTGGAACACTACAGCATAATCACGCAACAAAACTTCTGGATCTACGTCGGCTACATTTACGCCACCAACCAAAACAGATCCTGAACTTGGATCCCAAAAACGAGCAGCCAACTTCGAACAGGTAGATTTTCCTGAGCCAGAAGGACCAACCAAAGCAGTAACCTCGCCTTCTTGCGCCGTGAAGCTTACCTTGGAAAGAACTGGCGTTTCGTCTGATTCGTTATAGGAAAAAGAAACATCCCTAAATTCAACTGAATGGCCTTGTGGATTGAAGGTTTCGCTACCAGTCGCCAGCGGTTCTTCGTAGAAAGACTTCATGCGACCAGCCGCCGTCCTTGCATGGAAAAGCTCAGCAATAAGCATGAGCGCCTGATCGAATGGCGCATAAATGCGAGACACCACCAGCAAAAAGCAAAAGAGCACCATAAACGAACAACTGCCTTCAAGAATAAACATGGCACCAGCAATAATTGTACTTGCGATTCCCAAACGCAACACTATCTGAGCACCATTAACAAAAATCCCCGTTAGAAGCTCTCCTTTAATGGTCTGCTTTTCTGAAACGTCGATATCGGTATTAATACCCTCCAAGTAACGCTCAACCTGATTCGTTGCACGTACCTCACGCACGCATTCAAGTGCTTCTTGAATATCATCAGATACCTGCAAATTCTTTTCACGAGTCGCACGTGAAAGGGGAGCTAACAGTTTTCGGCTCGCAAATAGCAAAACAAACGCTACAGGCACACTCCATAGTGCAGCGAACGCTAGGCGCCAATCAAAAATAAACAAACCAACTGCCGCAATACCTAACGTCACATACGCACCATAAAGCTCGGGTAGCACATGGCTATAGGCATGCTCGGTAATTTTGACATCACCCATAATGGTTTCCGTCAAATCCGCTAAGTCACGCTTACCAAAAAACGACAACGGCAACTTACGTAAGCGCTCCGCTAAACCAATACGCTGTCTGCCACTTTCGTTATAAATTACGCCATATTGGTAGTAGTAGGCAAAATATTCCGCAACACAAAGCAAAACGAAAAACACAACTAAAAGAACAACAAACGGAACGTTAAATCCAAGTGAAGCCAACTGAGGCAAACCGACAAAAAGAGATGGCATAGAAACTCCCTGGGTATACCCCGCTACCAAAGCGTCCATGAGTAAATACAATAAGCCAATACCCATAAAAGTAATAAGATTTGCCAAAGCGGTCCATACCGTACCAAGTTTTACGTTGCGCACACCTTCGTCTGTCAGCGCATATTTTTCTTTCAGCATTTAGTTCACCGCCTTTTCTGCAACAATCTCATCGCCGGGTTGTTTATAGCGATCGGTATAGGTTTCTGTATTCTTTCGAAGATCTGAAACATCACTTCGCTCAATTTTCCACGAAGCTGCTCGTTCGTAATTCGCCCACATTTTTGCGTACAAACCACCATGAGAACGTAATTCATCGTGATTTCCCTGCTCTACCACTTTTCCTTCGGAAAGAACAACAATGATATCGGCATTGCGCACAGTTGACAGGCGATGAGCAATCATTAACACCGTGCAGTTCTGCGTTAATTCACTAAACGCTTTTTGAATAAGTACTTCGTTTTCTGGATCTGCAAATGCCGTTGCTTCATCCAATACCACAATATCTGCTTGCTTCAAAATAGCGCGAGCAAGCATTAAACGTTGAATTTCACCGCCAGAAAAATACACTCCCTTAGTGCCATAAACGGTGTTAACCCCTTCAGGACATTTAGCCAAAATGTCGTCACATTGCGCAGCATGCAAAGCTGCCATAACCTCTTCACGTGTTGCTTCGGGCCTGGCGGCACGAACATTTTCTAAAATGCTCTGTTTAAACAAACGATTTGCCTGGAATACAAACGCGACCTTATCCATTAAAACAGATGGATCAATAGCGCGCACATCTACACCACCGACTCGCACGGTGCCCGAAGTAGCATCCCAAAATCGTGGCACCAATGCTGCAGCAGTGGATTTACCACCACCCGAAGGCCCCACCAAAGCAACCGTAGAACCCGAAGGAACGGAGAAGCTTACGTTCTCTAGCGCATTGTGCTCTGCCCCTTCGTAGGTAAACGTAACATTTTCAAACTCGACAGAAGCATCTGCTGGTGTCTCGCAAACCTTTGCCTTCCGTATTTCCGGAGCCGCAAGAATGCCTTTAACGCGCTGGAGTGAATCCGCTGCCACTTGAACCGCTTCAGACATAAACATGACGCGCGTCATCGCAGTTGGAATGATTGCCATAAAAATGGAATAGAAGGCAATATTTGCAATAAATGTAGCTGTATCCGCCTCACCTGGAAGAAGCAACAACATAACAGGAATTACGAAAACCACTGCACCATTAATTACCGCCAAGGAAAGAGATTGCGGAATCTGACACCATTTCACTGCATAGTCTTTTGCCATTTGACTGAAATCCTGAATTGCGTCGTAAAACGCCTTAAACGAATACACCGTTTGTTGGAATACTTTTACAACCGGAATTCCACGCACATATTCAGTGCCTGTTTCATTCATACGAACCAGCGCATCTTGATATTTCTTCATAAACTCCATACCACGACCGCTCATCATGTATGCCATGCATAAAATCGAAATGACAACAGGAATTAAACAAGCAAGTCCAAGACGCCAATCAAAAATGAAGAATATGACGAGCATACCTGCAATCATAGCTAGCGATCCAGCGGTATCAGGCAGCTTATGAGCAAGCAAGCCTTCCGTTTCTGAAGCGCACCCATCTACCACGCGACGAAGAGCCCCTGATGCATGGCTATCGAAATAACCCAATGAGGTATTCATCAAATGCTTTGTCGTCTCTTTGCGCATATTTGATGCACAACGAAATGCAGCCAGGTGAGTACACATAAGCGCAGCAAAATAAAACACAATTGAAATAACCGCAAAAATTAAAGCTACCCACCCATATTGAGCAATCGAAGTTGCTTCGCTCCAGTTCGGTGCAACTTCCAATAAATCTCGTGCTACCAAGAAAATGCAGATATAAGGAACAAAACTAATAAGCATCGAAATTGCCGAAAGTGTACAACCGAAATAGGTAAGCACTTTTCTACTTCCTGCAAAGTCTAGCAACTGAGCAAGCGCTCCCCGTTCCTTTTCTTTTTCTGTCATTTCTTAGTCCACCTCCTTTGCTTTTTCATTAGTAAATTCACTTCTTAGAAATGAATCTTGATTGTTAGCCGTGGATAACTTACCATGCAAATTAACAAAGGTGAAATACCGTGTTGCAAACATGGACGATTTCGAAAGTTACTAAATACGAAAAAGAAATCCGTACAGCAGAAAAAAAGTGAATACCAACGCTAACTTAGAACCTAGATAAACCAAACTATGCCGAAGTATTGCCCTATGAGCGTTTTAACACAACATATCGCGGCCCCATTACTTACCTTTATTGAGCCGCAAATTGAACAACTACACCTTGATATGAAGCCTATCCGCTGCGGAATATACGGTTCACTCAATAATGAATTGGCTACGGGATTTTTATGGGCAACCTCTTTAAACGATGATTGTCTTATTGCCTATCATCATCTTGTACTTCATGAACCTACCGTACTAGACGAACACCCCGATAAGTATTGCTGTATTGCTTCCTCTTCAGAAGCAACCATTGAATCGTCAGAAGAACTGCTTAAAATCAATCATCCTCAAAAATTCGAAAACCTTTGCACTTTTTCATCAAACGGCGGTGATGTATCTTGCCTGCTTAAAGCAAACGTTCCCTACGATTCGGTGAGCTTAAGTTATACGCCTCAGTTTTTTCGTAAATTAAAAGCACAATATCCCAACACCTTCGAACGTATTGAAGAAGGCATGGACTGTCTGCCACCGGAACTATTACCTGATAGCTTACGTATGATAATGCGAGTTTTTAACCCCCAGCAAGCGCTTCAACCTGGAGCCGAACTGTTTTTTCAGGCGAAAGCCCTAGAGGCACTCAGTCTACTTATGCCAAAGATCTCTGAACTTACGTCGTCCCAGCATGTAAAAGACTTTACTGATTCAAGAATGCCTTACGACATCAACGAACGAGACATAGAGAAGTCAATCAAAGCGCGTACTTCCAAGAAACACTGCACCCTTGAAGATCATCGACTCGTTGAAGAAGCGAAAGCCTATATCGCCAACAACCTTTCGCATCACCTTACGCTTGATACCCTAGCAAAGCTTCTCTATGTAAGCAGATCAAAACTCTGTACGGTTTTTCAAGAAGAAACTGGTATTGGCCTTGGAACTTATTTACGTAAACAGCGGATTAATCAAGCATGCGATCTTCTTTTGCATACTAATCTCGCTATTTCCGATATTGGAAAGCTAGTAGGTTACTCACGCGCTTCAAGTTTTACTGAAACATTTCTTCGTGAAAAAAGACAAACACCAAGAGAATATAGATCAACGCGCAAAGATTCATAATATGTGTTGCCTACCAAAAAAGATTTTCTCTTACCTGTATCAGTCAATAAATAATGGTTAGAAAAATAATCAAGCCAGAACAATACATTTAATCACCGACTTATATTCAGTGATGCCTTGACCAACACGCATCTATCTTCTATAAGTTAGCCTTGGTAAACTTGTTACGATGCTTAAGGAGACGCATATGAGTTCAGTAGCAATTGTGTATTGGAGCGGTACAGGAAACACTGAGGCAATGGCAGACCTTGTTGCAGAAGGAGTTGAATCAGCTGGCGCAACTGCAGAAATTATTCAATGTTCTTCATTTTCAACCGATCAAATAGATATATTTGATGCCATCGCTTTTGGATGTCCCGCTATGGGAGACGAAGAGCTGGAAGACATGGAATTTCTTCCCATGTACGATGAAGTTGAGCCCTTGCTCGGCAATAAGCCTGTGGCATTATTTGGATCCTATGATTGGAATAATGGCGAATGGATGGACTACTGGAAAGAACGAGCAGACGAAGCGGGCCTTAACGTTATAGCAACTACCATTGCAAAAGATTACCCCTTAGACGAAGAAGCAGACGCTTGTATACGTCTTGGAGAACAATTGGCAAACGGCGGGTTATAAGCCAAACGGTTAGAAAAAAGGGAGGATATCCTCCCTTTTTGGTCTATAAATTTTCCCTTTTTTAAGTTAGGTAGCTACACTCCTGGCTTGTAAACCTTATTACTCGCCTCCGCTTGAAAGTTCGCTTGAAAAGGTTTTTACAGGTAGATAGCGCCTTGCATTAATCGCAGATATTCCTACCGTTGCAGAATTATGCAAAACAGATGATGCCTGAGGGGTAACAATTCCTGAAATGCCTAACGCAAGAAGCAACGAATTAAATACCACCGTAAAGAAATACCCTTGTTTCATGCGCTTTTCTAAGCTGCAGCTCAATCTACGCAAATCAACCAAAGAAGCAAGGTCATCGGCTATCAACGCAATATCTGCCGCCTCGCGCGCAATCGCACTTCCGGCACCCATTGCAACGCTCACATAAGCACGAGACAGTGCGGGCGAATCGTTAACACCATCCCCAACCATTACTACTTTGTTACCAGCTGCTTGAAGTTCATCAATAATGCGGCATTTATCTTCTGGTAATAATTCTGCCTGATATTCATCAACGCCAGCTATGCGTGCGATACGCGAAGCACTTCGTTCGTTGTCGCCTGTTAGCATAATGATGCGCTTAAAGCCCAAATCACGAAGTTGCCCAAACACTTCTTGGATGTTTTCTTTCAAGGGATCGTCTATGTAAATAACACCCTTGAGTTCTCCATCAACCGCCAAGAACAACGGAGATGATCCTTCCGATTGCTCATGAATTTGGTTAAGTTCTTCTTCACTTATAGGAATATGCTCATCTTCGATAACGAAATGTTCACTCCCTATTAACACGCGTGCTCCCTCAAGCGTAGACACAATACCATGGGCAACAATGTAATCAACTGCAGCATGCCGTTCGCGATGTTCCAGTCCTTCTACTTGAGCTTGTTTTACCACCGCGCGAGCAACAGGATGAGGAAAATGTTCCTCCAAACATGCAGCTAAACGAAGAACTTCATTTCGCTGCCAGCCACCATAAGCCACAACTTCGCGAACCGAAGGAACTGCCTGAGTAAGCGTACCTGTTTTGTCAAAAACAATCGTATCCGCCTGCGCCATATGGTTAAAGTATTTAGACCCCTTAACCATAAAACCCGCTTGGGCTCCTTCTCGTTGTGCGGCCATTACCGCAATGGATCCTGAAAGACGAAGAGCGCAGGAATAGTCGACCATTAGAGCTGCAGATGTTTTTTGCATATTGCGAGTTATTGCAGCAACAAGTCCCGCAAGAAGGAAATTCCAAGGAACCAATTTATCCGCCATGCTTTCAATATGACGTTGATCGCTTGATTTAAGTTCCTCAGATTGTTCAACCATCGCCACGATAGATCGCAGCTTGCTTTCTTCGGGAGACCCTGAAACCTCAATAAACAATTCACCTTCATCTACCACGGTACCGGCATACACCGAATCACCCTCGTTGCGAACAATGGAAAGAGGCTCCCCTGTTAAGGAAGCTTGATTAACCGCTGCTTCACCACGGCGTACCGTACCATCAACGGGAATTTGATGTCCTGTGCGAACCACTACGCAGTCATCCTGCTGCAAGGCCGATAACTCAACTTCGCATTCAACATCACCACGAACAACACGAACCGTTTCAGGCAAGGTTAATAACGAACGAATAAGACCGCTTTCTGTCCTTCTTTGCGTGTAATCTTCCAATGCTTCGCCAACATGAAGCAAAAACATGGTGCTGCCCGAGGTCGATGGCTTGCCTTGCACAAGTCCCATAGAAATTGCCGCAGCATCAAGAACCGGAACATCAAGCCGGTAAGCTTTTAAGCTTTTGATCGCGTTTTTCCAAAAAGGAATAGCACGGCAAATAGTCCAAATAAAACGTATAGGAAGGGGTAACATCATACGTCGAGCATAGTGAGCAATAGTCATGTTTGCTAACTGTGTAAACAAATGGCGAAACCGTGGGGTTCGAACCAGGGCCTGTTGGGAACTGGATTCTGATATTTTTGCAAGTTGAGATATATCAATACTTCTTAGCTCTTGAACAACTAAGGTACGACTTTCTTCAAGAGTAAAGCTATCTGACCCACAAAAAGATACTGCCAACGACCCAGCCTTAGGATAAGCTACACATTTAGTTACGACCGGAAACGAAAGAAAGCGTTCTTCTAGTGCATATGCATAAGATTCAGGAAGTTTTCCACCTAAAGAAACACGAATACGCCCAGGAACCTCATGCACAATTTCGAAGTTCACCGATTCCTACTTTCCGCCACGGCCATGACCATGGCCGCCCTTGCCTGAACCCTTACCGGTTGCTCTTGTGGCAGTATTCACTAATTTGGCAACTTGCTTTACTACGTCATCGCTGGAACTCGTTGATGTAGAAGTGCTTTTAGCAATACGAGAATCTGCATCACTTGTTTCTGAAGCCTTATTACTATCGTCATCTTCAGCAGGTGCGAGTGCTTCTTCACCATCCTCTGATTTTTTAACATACCCCGCTTCCGCCAAAAGATCATCGAATTCTGCACGTGCTTCATCAACCATCGTTTCGACTTCTTCTTTTGCACGCATACCCTGAACAATACCTTTTACATAGACCTTTTTTGCTTGTTTACTCGTAAGTGCTTTAACCCCAACACTACCCAACAAAAAGCCTGCGCCAACCAATAATCCCGGATTCATCTTGCCTCCTACAATGAAACTAATACCTTATTAGCCATGGAAAACAAATCAAAGCGCACTAAGCTAACGCATAACAACGCATAAAGAACCCAATCATCATGAGATAATTGGGTAAGCCATGGCTAACACTTATAGATATACAACAAAAGTTTCACATGGGAAACAATAAAATTAGCCTTGGTAAACAATACGGTAAAATTGTGGAATGTAGGGAAAGCGGTAAGTTAGGTATGCACAAATAGCAAATTTAAGAACAAGCTATCTATTGAACAGTCCACCCAGAAAATCACCGATGCCGTTGGGAATTGCGTCAGTTAGATCACTAACGTTGCCCTGCAGGCCATCAATAATTCCATTCAGTCCTTCTTGTGCCTGATCAACTGATCCCTGGGCTACATCTTCTAAACCAGTAGCCGCATCTTGCATGCCAGCAAATCCTTCTTCAGTAGCCGCAGTTACCTGTTCCGTAACGCCACTGAAGTCTCCCGCTGCAACATCCGCAATCCCAGCCGCTGTATCCTGAATGCCTGTTGCGGCTTCTTCAACGCCAGTCATTGCATCCTGTGCTCCAACAGCAAATCCTTCTTCAGCAGCCGCAGTTATATCTTCTGCACCAGTAGCCGCAGCGTCGCCTAAACCAGCTGCTATATCTTCAGGATTAACGCCTAAACCAGAAAGAATTTCTCCAGCACCATTTGTAATTGCGCTAGGATTTACACCTAAATTAGAAAGCAAATCGCCCGCACCAGAAGCAGCGTTACTAGCGCCAGAAAGAGCATCGTCTAAAGCGCCACCAGTAAGATCATTCAACGATCCAAACAAATCTTGTAAAGGCATATTCGCCTCCTAACCTCGACAAACAATTAAAGCCCTATCGTTTTGGATTACTGTTTTGATGGTATGGACATTTATTATGTCAGATTATGCCAGCTCACTACAGCCCAATAGCGTTCTGCATTGCCACTTTACCCGTAAGCTGCTTGGAAAACTTAAAGTGGAAGTTATTCATACCTTCACGCTCATAGAAGTGATGCGCCTTTTCGCGAAGTTGATTACAAGCTACCTCTATTTGAATGCAGCCCGAGTTTCGTGCATGTTCGCACGCTGCATTAAATAAAAGCTTGCCAATTCCCTTACTACGAACCGACGCATCTACGGCGCATTCCATAATCTCTGCGATATTTGCTGCATGATGAAGCTGGCTTTCGTAACGAATATTTATCATACCAAGGACCCTGCCTGCTTCTTCATACACCAAACACTCATAACGAGGATTAGTTACCTGCTTGAAGTAAATGCAGCGAAAAGCTTTAAAAGGAAGTTCTGTTTCTTCCATTTCGCAAATAAGGTCATACACTACCTGACAATCAGCACTGGTAGCTTCACGGATAAGATATCCCGTCACAGGCTTCTGCTTTCCACTCTGAAATCTTCGTCCAATTTCGTGTCCCATAGAAGTACTTGCCTCACAAGTCCTACCTATACGCACGTCTTCAACCAAGGCTTCAGACCTACAACTTTTTTCGTGTTCCCTTGGTAAAACCATCGTTGCAGTTTGTGTTGTTTGAGAAGACATGATAACTCCTCTATAGGTAGTAACCTTTACCCTAGGTAAGCAATTCCCTACAGGTAGCAAAAGTAGCATTTTCACTGCTTTGTACCGATTAGCAACACCTAAGCAGGAAAGCTTATAGTTCCACCCTACCTGTAATCGACACCAACACCTAGCATATTCGTTTCTCGTTAAACAGCTGTAAGAAAGATGTAAAGAATATGTCAGCACTTTATTAAAGATTACTTTGCACAGCTAAGGGGCGAATCTAGCGAGATAATATGCGTTTTCAGAAAGCTAAAAGAGAATCGAAGCAAGCAAATTTACTTTTACTTTTCCCCTTACTTTACTTTTAATCCGCCCTAATCCACTTTTAATTCCTCCTGCGTTTCTCGCCATATCCTATGCAGTTGTTACGTAACTTGCCGCGCTCATACACACGCATAAACTCAGCTTAAATACACCCTCATACCTTCTGCTTCAACTAGATTTTTAACCTGTTGACGTGCAGTTTTAATCTCTTCATACTCGTTCAGGTTGTTTTGAACAGGTCGTTTACATTACCCCTTGAATTGAATTTGCGTACCTACCTTTAACGTTGTTCAAAAGGTCCTCATGTTCAAAACAACAGCATGTATCACTTTTTGAAAGGAGATTAATGGAAGCAACAACTTCTCAAAAATTTATCGCTGAAGCTCTTGGCACTTTTGTACTGACTTTCTTCGGCTGCGGTTCTGCTGCAGTGGCAGGCGCCGTTTTAGGCAACGTTGTTATTGCTTTGACGTTCGGTCTTTCTATTGTTGCAATGGCATTTGTTATTGGCAATATCTCTGGCTGCCATATTAACCCAGCTGTTTCTTTAGGTCTTTTCCTTGATAAACGCTTGTCCGCAAAAGATTTAATCTGCTATTGGATCGCTCAATTCATCGGCGGCTTTGTAGCAGCAGTTGTTTTAGCTTTTGTTATTATTTCTTGCCAACTTGGTGGCGTACTTGAAACTGGTCTTGGTTGCAATGGCTTTGATGCCCAGTCTTCTGTGGGTCTTTCCATGGTTGGTGCACTGGTAGTTGAGGTAATTCTTACCACAATCTTCGTACTCGTAGTGCTTGGCTCTACCGACAATGAATCTTCTGCACCCTTTGCAGGCATTATTATTGGTCTTTCTTTAACCTTTGTTCACCTGGTAGGCATCCCGCTGACGGGCACTTCCGTAAACCCAGCACGCAGCTTTGGACCTGCTTTGATGATGGTCTTAAATGGTGATATGACTGCACTTTCCCAGGTTTAGGTATTCATCGTAGCTCCTTTGGTAGGTGCAGCAATTGCTGCGGGCATTTATATGATCTTTAAAAAGAAGAATGCCTAAACCCTAGAAGCCAACGTTTATTTCAGTCTTAGCCCATATCAATTACCGATACTAAACCCTAATCCGCCCTGCAAGGAAACGCAGGGCGGATTTTTGTGCACACGATTCCTCTTTCGCAAAGACATCAACCATCGCAGAAAGCCGCTTTTAAAAGCTTTTTCTATATACCAAACTTTGATTAGCTTCTAGACGCCAGCTATCAGAAAACTGCCTTCATGGTTTTCGCGAATGATGGCCGCTATCAAAAAGTTACCTTTACAAAACAAGACCAGAAGCAGTTTATATGTCATGCGAATGATGGCCGTTATCAAAAAGCTGCCTTTATAAAACAGTTTTGAGATATTTTCCTGTTACGCTAGCCCTGCAGGCACATACTTCTTCGGGCGTACCCGCACAAACGACTGTACCACCTGCTTCACCACCACCGGGACCCAGGTCTATCACATAATCGGCGTTGGCAATAACACCCAAATCATGCTCAATTACTACAACCGTAGCGCCATTTTCAATCAAGCGCTGCAACACCTGCAAAAGCACTTGAACATCAAGAGGATGTAAGCCAATCGTAGGTTCATCAAACACAAAAAGTGAAGTGTTTTGCGAACGATTTAGTTCACTAGCAAGTTTCAAGCGTTGTGCTTCCCCACCAGAAAGTGCTGGTGTTGCTTCCCCCAGCGTTAAATACCCAAGCCCCAAATCGTGCAAAACCTGCAATTTTGCAACCACGCGCTTTAGACCTGCCGTTACCTTAAGCGCTTCATCTATCGTTAAAGAAAGAATTTCAGGTAAGGAATAGGCATTTAGGGCAACTTCTTCCACGAAGCGTTTTATTTCATACGCTTCTTTGCCATAGCGCGACCCCATACAATCAGGACAAGGTATGTCCACATCGGGCAAAAATTGAACATCAAGCGATATTTGCCCTGTGCCGTCACACGTAGGGCAACGAAGCAATCCAGTGTTATACGAAAATGCGCCTGCTTTTAATCCTTTAGCCCTTGCTTCGGGTAGCTTTGCAAACTCTTTGCGCAAATCATCCAAAACTCCTGAATAGGTGGCAACGGTAGATCGCACATTTGTACCAATAGGATTTGCATCAATAAGGTTCGCGCGCTCAATTCCGTTAGCATGAATTTCCAAGATATGGGAAGGAAAACGCATCGTACTAACATAGGCGGTTTGATTGCTTTTGTGAGCATCTTGATTGTTTTTGGTCTTAGTAGCGAACATAGCACCAGAAGCAGGCATTGCACCAGACGTTTGAGCAGCATTTGCCGCAACTGCCTTTAAAGCAGGAATCAAACTTTCAAGCACCAGGGTGGTTTTTCCCGATCCCGATACCCCCGTCACAGCGGTTAACCTACCCTTGGGAATATGAACCTCAAGCGGCTTTACCGTGTGTAAGGCATCGGTTCGCAAATATATTTCTCCGTCGTCAAACAGATGCTCTGCCGCTACACGGTCACGAACTCTTACGTGAGCTTCTCCTGAAATAAAAGGCGCCGTACATGAGCGAGGATTATCCAGCACTTCTTCCAATGAGCCCTGAGCTACCACTTCTCCACCCTGAGCACCTGAACGAGGACCCATTTCTATAAGATGATCCACATGTCGAAGTACCTGCACATCATGATCAACCACCACTACTGAATTGCCATCACACAGCAAATCATCCATAACACCCAAAAGACCAACCACATTGGAAGGGTGCAAACCAATTGAAGGCTCATCAAGTACATAGAGAACGCCCGTTGTACGATTACGAACCGCTCGTGCCAGCTGAACCCGCTGTCGTTCTCCTGTCGAAAGCGTAGAACTGGCTCGATCAAGGGCAAGATAGCCTAGCCCCAACTGCTGCAAACGCATAATGGGTTCAATCATTTCATCTGCAATTGTTTGAGCCATAGCACGCACTACTTCAGAGCATTGACCAGGAACCGCCTTTACCCACACGCCAAATTCATCCAAAGAAAACTTACATACATCCGCAATAGATAAGCCGTCAATAAGCACGGAACGAACGCTTTTTGAAAAACGGGTACCTTCGCAATCAGGACAAACATCTTCAATTAGATATTTCGAAACACGCGCCAACCCTTTTTCATCATGCACCTTCGACAATGCGTTTTCTACGGTATAAACTGCGTTGTAATACGTGAAATCTAATTCAGCAAAGCCATCGCCTTTTTTGGGTTTATATAAAATATGCTTCTTTTCTGCCGGACCATGAAACACAATATCGCGTTCTTCGGGGGTAAGTTCTGAAAACGGAACATTGGTGCGCACCCCCATGGCACCACACACCTGTTTCATCAAATCCCACATTAAGTTACCCCACGGCAATACTGCGCCCTCATCAATAGAAAGCGATTCGTCGGGTACCAATGCAGCCTCGTTTACCTTGCGTACAATACCTGTGCCTCCACACGTTTCACAAGCGCCCGCGCTATTAAAGGCCATGTCTTCAGCACCTTTGCCGTAGAATTCAACACCACATTCTGGACAAACAAAAGGCTGGTCAAGGGCAACATTCATTCCGGGAGGAACCTGATGCCCATTCGGGCAACAATGACTACCCACTCGCGAAAAAAGAAGACGAAGCATGTTAAGCAACTCGGTGGAAGTACCAAAGGTTGAATGAACTCCCGGAACGCCAGGCCTCTGACGCAAGGCAAGAGCCGCGGGAACATGAAGCACCTCATCTACCTGGGAGCGCCCCGTTTGCGAAATGCGGCGGCGTGTATAGGTGGAAAGCGCGTCCAAATAGCGACGAGAACCTTCCGCATACAAAGTTCCTAGGGCAAGTGAGCTTTTCCCTGACCCGGAAACGCCTGCGATACCAACTAGTTTATGAAGCGGGATATCCACCGACACGTTTTTAAGATTATGTGCTCGCGCCCCACGAACTTCAATGTGCGTCGGTTCTTGAATGACACGGTTTCCCATAATGCCAGCTTTCCTATTCCGTATTATGCTTTCGGATAAACCTATAGATGCTTTTCGTTTGCATCTTTTTGCTTGTATCTTTATGCTCGCTTTATCTCTTCGAACAACCCATAGGTGCTTAGGTACTTTTGTTTCCAACAGTTTAAATCATTTCGCGAAAAGCCATTTACCGAGTCCTGTTACAAAATTTTGTTGCTGAAGTCTTTGCAAATAACTACACTAACGGACATCGCTTTATCGCTTTACTGTAGTAAAGTACAGGCGAATGCCAGATAGCTGCCTAGAGTGTTTAGCACTTTGCCACCAAAGGCCAAACCACAGCGTGCTTCGACAAGAATCGTCTAGAAGCGTAGCTAATAAAAGAATCCAGGAAAGGAAACTATGAGCGAGCAAACAAGCGAAACCGTAACACTTCGTAGAATCTTCGGTTTACGTGAGGCTATTACTATAACTGCCGGTACCGTTATTGGCGTTGGCTTGTTCACCACTGGCGGCAACATCGTTGGCCAAATGGGAGCAGCAGTTATTCTTGCTACGTTTATCGCCATGGTAATCAGTGTTTACCCAGCCCTTCTTTACGGTGAAATGGGTGCGTCTCTTCCCTATGCGGGCGGCACCTATCGCTATGCTTCCCTTGGTATTGGGCGTCCCTTTGGCTTTTTAGCAGGATGGAACTTCGTTATTTCGCTTGTCTCGGTAACCGCAGGCGAATCGCTTGCCTTTAGTTACTACTTCAAAACTATGTTTGCCGCCTTTGGCGTAGAACTTCCCATAGATGATGCCCTCTTGGCATGTATCGTCCTAATATTTTTTATCATTACCAATGTGCGAGGCGTTCAAGTTACAGGTCGTTTGCAAAACGGTTTTATGTTCTTCTTCTGGGGTGTTGCGGTTATCTGGTTCCTAACCATGATTCCCAATGTTTCTCTACCTAACTTTGTAGAAACTCCCGATTTCTTATCTGGCATGGGAGCTGGCGGATTCATTGCTGCAGTAGCTATGATTTGGTGGTGCTTTGCAGGGTTTGAAACTTGTTGCGCGATGGGTGAAGAAATTAAATACCCCCATATCAATATTCCTCGCGCATTGATTCTTGCTCCGTTTATCATTTTTGCCGTAAACGCTTTGTTCCAGTGGTTTTTAGTGGGCCTCGTTCCGCCCGAAGGATTAAGTGCAGTTGCGGAATCTTCTGCCCCTTACGCCGAAGCTATGATGAGCGCCGGTATTTTAGGATTTCCTCTTTTATTACTCGCAGCTGGTATTGCTTTCGGCGGCGACTTTTCTACCATGAACGCAAGTCTTGCCGTACCACCCCGCTATCTGTACACCATGGCACGCGATGGCGCGTTTCCTAAGGTGTTTGCTAAATTGCATCCTCGTTTCCAAACGCCTTATGTGGCAATTTGCGTCCTCGGTATTATTACGGTTGGACTTGTGGCTACTAATTCGCTTATATACATTTCGAACCTAAGTCTTTTCGCCGACTTGTTCTATTACGTTATCGGCATTGCGGCGGCATTTGGACTTCGAAAAAAATTGCCCGATCTTAAGCGCCCTTTCAAAGTACCAGGGCTCCTTATTGGTGCTCCTATCAGCGTTATTATCTACGTTATTATGATGACCCAATTAGTTCCTGAAGCCATAATTACTGGCGTTGCATGGTGTGTTATTGGTCTTATCATTTTTGCTTGCTGTCGTGCAAAATACAAAACAGCCAAAAGCCCTATTCTTGCCGCAATCGAAACACCCGATCCTAGTCCTGAAGAAAAAACAAAGATGGACAAAGAATTTAAGATATGGTCGGTTGTTACTGCAATTGCTGTAGTAATTGCATTGGCACTTTATATCGTTCCGGCGCTGCTATAAAAGCTGCAATCGATGGGCGCTACTTTAGAGTTGCAATCGTTCCAGCACCACAATAGAGCTGCTATTATTACGGCGCTACTACAAAAGCTGCCGCGCTATCGATGATCCTTATTGCTGACACTTACCAGGAATACACCCAAAGACCTTGACATTGACCTAATATGGTCTCTAAATCCCACTTCGTATTTGAACGAACGGAACTATTCGAATCGTGTACTTGAATGGTTCCGTCATCGTTTATTCCCGCAAGGACAATAAAGTGTCCCGATCGAGTAAAATCCCCCGGTCCCATAATGCAAATAATGGGATGTCCTGCCTGCAACTCGTTTACTACCCTTCCCTTGTCTAACGCGAGCTGTTTGCCATTCAACCCTAACATTTCGGCACCTTCGCTCATAAAACTCCACGACGTTGCCCCATCAACGGCATAGCCATTCTTTTCCGCAAAGGCACACATATCTAGTGGGCTATAAGCATCAGAACCCTTGAAATAGGCATACACCATTGCCAAACTCATAGGACCACATGCATTTTCTGCTACCGTTCCGCCCGAATAAGATTCATCAGCCCACTGAGGGTCTGTTTGATACAAATATGGCACCTGTCCTGCCTGCCATTCACTTTGAGGGGTACTTGAAGGCGGCATAATATCGCGCGTTAGCATTGAACTTGGAAGACCATTAATAAGACTCCAGGCGAAAAATGAAACAAATAGAAGGGCTATAACGCCAAATAGAATTGTTCTTAAAGGCTTCCTTACATGATTAGCTCGATAGGCGCTGGCCCTATACGGAGTAACAGAATAGGTAAAGCGCGAATAGTTATTGTAACGATCAGCCATTTTGACAACCTTTCTCTTGGTCTGCCAAAACACTAATTCGAACCCACCTTAAATGTCTCTTGAGGCCAATCAACAAGTTCCTTAAGAAGGCTTAAGATTTCCTTAAAGATTAACGTTTTCGCTTTTGCTTTGTTTCTCCCATACTAGAATTAAGTCCATGAATACCACTCCGCACATACTTGTCGTTGATGATGAAATCGAAATTGCACAGCTGGTTGCTACCCTCTTATCCCAAGAAGGTATGAATGTTTATGCTTGCTATTCTGGGGAAGAAGCCCTTACTGCTTTTCGCAACCAGTCGTTTGACCTTGCCATACTCGACATAATGATGCCTGGTATGGATGGATTTGAACTCTGTCGGAAGCTTCGCGAAACAACCGATATTCCCCTTATTTTTCTTTCGGCAAAAGACGAAGAAACTGACAAAGTAATTGGCTTTATGCTAGGTGCTGATGACTATGTATCAAAGCCCTTTAAACCCCGTGAATTAGTTGCTCGTGTAAAAGCACGACTTCGTCGCAGTCACGCCACATCCCGCGATGCGTCTCAAACAATGCTGCAGGCAAAAGATCTTTGTATAGACACTCAGTCCCATAGTGCCTCCTTGCACGATGAGCCACTTCATCTTACCCCCAAAGAATTTTCTATCCTTGAACTTCTTCTCAAAGCCAAAGGAAGCCCTGTTTCTACCAAGGATCTCTTTGAAGCAGTATGGCAAAGCCCTTACAACGCTTCCGATGCAAATACAGTTATGGTCCATGTACGACACTTAAGAAAAAAGATCGCTGAAATTGATAGCTCCGAGTCCTTTATCGATACCGCCTGGGGTGTGGGCTATAAAATTGCCGACCACTAGAACCAGAACATTTAGTAGTCTGAACCCCAACCCACAGCCAGGTAAACTACAACCTGCCACCCAACCGCTTGCAATTACACTAACCAGCCCAACCACCCGCAGCTACGCTGTCCACAATCAATTAGATTTAACCAATGATATGGAACAACACCTCATGAATTCTTCCAAAAACCCCAAAAGCCCCCAAGCGCGAATACTTCGAGGGATACTCTTTCGAAAAACACTCGTTTACTTAACTATCTATACCCTTTGCTTTGGGATAATTGCGCTATGGGCAAACACTTACTGGGTTCCCGATTTTGCTAACCTAGTCGCAGACAGAACATCTGAATGGCAGTACTTTACGCCCGAGCAATACGATGCCTTTGTAACCGAATCTTCTGCGGAACAGCTTTCAAACATGGATGTTTACTCGGGAACTGCAGACGCCGGGTCTACACAATATGCGGTACGTGATTTAACTACCTATCATTTTATTAAGTCCTTAAAACTACCAGTGGCACTTTGCCTCTACTTCATTGGCACGCTTGTTATTGCGTTTATTGTCCTTAATAAATCACTTCAGTACTTCGACATTCTCTCGTCTTCTGTTAGAAAATTATTGAACAGCAAAGATACCCATGTAGATCTTCCCGACGACCTTTCCATCATAAAAAGTGAACTGGTCAACATTAAAGCGCAATCAATAGAAGCTGAACGCCATGCAATAAATGCTGAAAAACGCAAGAATGAATTGGTCGCTTACCTGGCGCACGACATCAAAACGCCTCTCACTTCCATCCTTGGATATTTAACATTGCTAAAAGAAACCGTTACGCTTCCTGATGGGCAACGGCGCCACTATGCCGAAATCGCATTAAGCAAAGCTGAACACTTAGAGGGTTTAATTGACGAATTCTTTGAAATAACTCGCTACAATTTACAGTCAATTCCCATTGAACGGGAAACGTTTAACCTTGAACTTTTCTGTCAACAGATAGCCGACGACTTTTACCCCGAGGCAAAACGTAAACAGCTCTCAATCGAGGTAAAGCCACTCCAAGCAACCGAGCCATATAAGGCGGTTCAAGCTAAATCGTTCCAATCAACTGAACCACGTAAGCCGTTTCAACCAACCGAACCACAAAAGCCACTCCTGTCAGCCGAGCCACATAAGCCACTCCAAGCAACCAATGTGCATACGCCATTTCAATCGTCCAGGCCTTCCGAACCACAAAAGCCATTTCAACCGTCCAGGCGTTCCGAACCACAAAAGCCAGCTCAATCATTCGAATCGTCCGAACCAGACAAAACAAACAACACGAGTCCTGTACTTGCAAATGCATCATACGATAATGAATTTCAAATCTTTGCCGACTCCGAAAAACTTGCACGAGCTGTATCAAATGTTATGCGCAATGCGCTAGCCTACGCAGAACCTCAAAGCACTATTACGATAGAACTTATCCCAACGCCCAAAGGAAGTGTGATTGCTATTCGCAATAAAGGGAAAGAAATTTCCCCAACCCATCTGCAAAGCATTTTTGAAAAATTCTTCCGTGAGGATTCTTCTCGAGGTTCAAAACAAGGTGGCGCGGGACTTGGTCTTGCAATTGCTAAAGAAATAATGCTTGCCCATGGAGGGAACATTACCGCTACAAGTGAACACGGAATTACTACGTTTCGTCTTTTTATTCCAAACGATTAATTGCTATAGAAAGGAAATTAGGTTTCTAAAGCGCCAAAAATGGCAAAAACACCGCATATCGGGTTGCTTGTTCCTGGTTTCTCCTGATTTCTCATCACTTTAGCTGCCCGATAGGACACGTTTTTGTCAAATTGTATTCACTATCCCGATAATACATTCCTAAATATTCATAAATCGTATATATAGAAAGTAAGTTCCAACCCGATAAGGACACTTTTTGCCAAAATAGCCCTTCTTAACGTACATTTTTGATGCGAGGCTCTTATCCAAGTATAAGCAGCAAACAAAATGCAGCATTCGTCCTATATGCCCAGCAGTTACCTATCTGGGGCAGCCTTTAACTACCCCCCTGAGGTCACTCAAATGAGAGCAGCCGCCTAAATGTCGGCAACTTTTCGATAGTTGCAAGCTTTAGGAGGCTGCTTGTTTTAAAATTCCACTAGTTTCAAAAACCAACAATGAAAACTACTAGTTTCTCAAGTACTGCTTTTCAGGCACTACTTTTAAAAGGCTGCAGAATTTAAGAAAGTCACTAGTTTATAAATGTAGTTAGTTATTAAAAACTCCAAGGTTTCCGAAGAGTTGCTAGCTCTAGAGGACTACTTAGAAGCTGCTTGATTGTTTAAAAGGCTGATAGGTATATAGCTTTAGCATCTTCTGCCGATAAAGGCTTAAACACGCCAAAAGGATTACCTTTTGCTGCAATAACAATTTCCACCAGCTTGTCTACCTCAGCTTCAGTAAAGCCAAGCTCACCTAAGGTAGAAGGCATGCCTAGACTCTTAAAGAAATCCTGTAACCTATCGATCGCCGTCAAGGCTACTTCTTCAATAGCTGCATCGGAATCATCCTTGGGATCTATTCCGAATACCTCATGAGCAAAGCTCGCAAAACGAGACTGATCTTCGCGCCACACATAGCGCATCCAAGCAGGCATAATAACTGCTAAGCCAGCACCGTGAGCAACCTTTGGATTAACAGCAGAAAGAGCATGCTCTAAAGCATGGCTTTCCCATCCACCCGCACGGCCACCTTTAGCACGACCGCAGCCTGCCAAATCGTTATGGGCCAAGGTACCTGCCCACATAATATTGGCACGAGCATCAAAATTAGAAGGATCATCCTTTACAATTTGTGCAGCCTGCATAATGGCACGTATAAGCCCCGTAGCAATGTTATCGGTCACTGGAACTGCAGGAGCGCCACTGAAATAACGCTCACAAATATGCGCAATCATATCGGTAACACCAGCAGCAGTTTGATACTGAGGCAAAGTGAACGTAAGTTCCGGATCCATGATAGAAATCACAGGACGGAACAATTCATTGCCAAGGCCGTTCTTTTCATTAATTTCATCATTACTGATAACACAGGAATTTGAACCTTCAGATCCAGCTGCAGGAATAGTAAGCACACAACATACAGGCAAGCAGGTAGTTGCCGTTGCTTTTCCACTAAAGAAATCCCATACATCACCATCATACGGCACGCCAATAGAAATTGCTTTAGCGCAGTCAATCGTGCTTCCACCACCAACTGCCAACAAGCAATCAGTATCAAAAGCACGTGCAATATCGATCCCTTCACGCACCTGATTTACCTCAGGATTAGGACGAACACCCGCTAGCTCGGCATACGCAATCCCCTGCGCGTCAAGCGATTTTTTAACACGATCAAGCGTGCCAGAACGAATAACCGACCCTTTGCCGTATACCAGTAATACGCGTTGATAGCCTTTCTCGGAAAGCTTTTCGCCCACGCGGTCAGTCATACTTCGACCAAAAACGAATTCGGTTGGCGAATAAAACGTAAAATCGTTCACAATACCCCCCTTTAATCAAGTACGCTCCATATAAAAGCAGTAAAGCAATTCACATAGAGACGTAGAATTCCCCCTTTAAGCAAACTCATTTTGAGCAAACTCACTCCAAGGCGTATTGTAACGCCGCAGTTCAACACAATCGCTGCAACCTTTGCATAACTTTATAGCTCAAATGAATTAGACATCTCATACTGAAACAAGCAGCAGAAAGCATGGATGTAAGACTTTATAAACTGAATGGCGTGCACTACCATGCGCAGGTCAGTGAGCAAGATATTGCGTAGTTCCCTAAGTTACAGATCAATGAGCAGGATATTGCGTAGTTCGCTGAGCTGTAGGTCAACGAACAAGATTGCGCTGTTCGCTGAACACGCCAGCCAATAAGCTGGCTCTTTCACACCGTTCGCTGAGAATCCAGCATCCTAATTTCACTGCTATCAGCACTTTTATATACTTTCGGTAGGCGCAAAGAGGGGTCAAGGCGTTTGTTGACAAAACAACGAACGAAAGGAGCGCCCATGATAGAAACGGGAAGCATCCTACTTATTGGGATGACAATTGGTCTTTTCGGGTCTTTAGTTATGTTCGCAAGTGATTTGTTACTTCGATTCACAGCCGAAAAGCTTGTAGTAAACGACGATACTGAATCGTATAGTATCGTCATGCGAGATTTACCAACAAAGCGCGATCAACTATTCGACACTCATTTTTCCAATACACTCTGTACAGTTGGCGCACTTTTCTATGCTGTTGCCTTTGCAATCTTACCTTTAACAGCTACTACTGAAATAGGGTTTTATCTTCTTTTCGTAGTAGCAGTTCTTCTTGCTTTTGCCTTAATTTACAGTGCAACCCATCATTCATACTTGCCTCACCAGTCTTTTGTTTCTTCAAATACTATTGGTTCAGCATTTGCAAAGCTCATCAGCAATTCTACATCGTGCTCTCGGGTGGTTTTAATACCCCTTTACGTAGGAACTATTGTTCTTGCGCTTGTTATTTTGACGAAACAAACCGTGTTCCCTTCATGGTTCATGTTGTTTACCCCGTTCATTACAAGTTTGATAGGCTTTATTTGGAAATATATTCCACTGCATTTCAGCAAAACAATACTAAACGGATGGAATCAAATGGTATTCGCTCTAATGTTTTTCGCTATGCTGGTGTGGTGTTTAAGCTAGCTTTTGTACAGCGCCGCATTGAATGCACGCTTCAAATGAAACCACGTCGCACGGCATCGGGTGTAGCAACCATTGCGGTACGTACTACTTGCATTTTTCCGAAATACGAGTGCGAAACGCAGACAAAATCGCTGCCACTTGTACAGCACTAATTAAAACCTCTTACGATACGGTTCCTTTTGTAGGCATAGAAAAAGCAGACATATCCAGTCCTTCTAACGTGAGTAAAGCCACTTTCTTATCTATGCCACCGGCATAGCCTGTCAGGTTGCCATTCGATCCCACAACCCTATGGCAGGGTACGATAATAGAAACAGGATTATGTCCTACCGCTCCCCCAACTGCCTGCGAAGACATGCGTGCAATACCCCGTTTAGCAGCAATTTGTTTTGCAATATCACCATACGTAATCGTTTTTCCATAAGGAATGGTTTGCAAAATTTCCCACACTTCATTTTGGAAATCTGTTCCCACCAAATGAAGAGGCACCTGAACAGTGGGCTCTATGCCTGTAAAGTATTCGTCAAGCCAGCGCTTCGCCATACGAAGAGCCTGAACTGCACTAGATTGAGTAGCGTTAGCTTGTATTGAGCTAGTCTGAACTACGCTGTTCGATGCATCGCCAAAGTTGCTTGATACATTTACCAAGTTGCTCGCCGTATCGTCGAAATCGCTCAAAACAGCAGGAAAATGAGCGACCGTCGAAGCATCAGGATTGTCTGCCGCATTTAAAACAGAAACATCTTGGGCATCCTGCAACCTTGAAGCAAAATACTTCTGCCCTACAAACCACACACCCGTAAGACCTTCAGCATCAGCCGAAAGAAGCATTTTTCCAAAAGGAGAAATATATGACATTTTGCAATCCACGCATGCCACCTCGAAATACTCCAGCATAAAAGCCCCATTGTTTTGCAAGCGCTTCTACAAAACGCAAACAGCTTTTACTAAACAGCTAAAAACTTATGCAGCACCTTAAAGATACTCAAACACCCAGGTGATCCCACCTAATAAGAAATCCTAACTAATAAACTTCGATCCGCGTTCGTTTTCAATTTTTGCCATGGTTTCAATGTTTTTCTTTTCAGCAGAATTGAAAACGGATTCATCAAATTCATCAGCAGGCACTGTAGGTTTGTACCAATCCTTCGAACTGAAGTATTCTTTCAAATCTTCATTGTTAAACATGCGCCCATGACGAGCAAAAATTTCATTGCGTGCAATATAGAGCTCGTAGTTCGTTAGTTCCTTAAGTTCGCTTTCCGAATACGTACGTGAACTGCTATCGGGCAAAACATAATCATCAGTAATGGTGGCTACCTCATTATTGTCGGCATTTTTATCTTCAGGTTCTGCGGCCGCCTTCGATTCCTTAAAACTTGCCAAAATAGCAATAATTTCTTGCTCGGTTTGATCGCTTATTCCCTCAGCTGGCTGACAGGTAAAGGTAATAGTGGAAGCGTACCAAAACCCTGGAACCCCACAACGTAGATCTAGATCCATGGTGCTGTGCATAGCAGAAGCAGGAACTAACGCATAGCAGATCCCTTCATCGCTGCCATTGATGCTTAACGTTCCTTTCGCCACCATAAAGTCGCCCAAATCGGAATAATCGCTTCCCTGAACTGCGGTAGGAACAAACGCCGCATCAGCAACTTTTTCCATATTGTTAAGCGACACTGAATCGGCAGAACTCGTGCTTTGAGCGCGCTGTTCGTACTTAACTACCGCTCCATCACTACTGGTAAGTTCTACCGTTTCTCCACGCGCGGTAACCAATTCATCTGTTACTGACCAAGAACTAGGATATTTGAACGTAAATGTTGGGTAGGTAACCGAATTTTCAGACGCAAACTTGGTAGAATAGGTATCCGTTAATTCCACTACAATTTCTTGTTGTGATTGCGTTTGCTCTGCTGGTGCAGGATTGGTTTCCTGAGTGGGCTGACCCACACCAAATACCAAGACGGCAACAGCAATTGCTGCCGCTATAAGCACAACTACCACGCCAACAATAATGGCTATAGTTTTTCCATTAACCGATTTTTTAGCTGCTGGATCTTCCGCTGAATAAGAAACACCTTGATGCGCTGTTTGGCGCAATGTTTCTGCAACCGGTAATTCTGCAGTATTTCCTGGAGTAAAAGTATTCGAAGTGTTTTCAACAGGAGCCGCAAAAGGAACAGCTGAACTTATGGTTGGCTGTTCAGAAATAGGTATTTGCTGCGTGGCTTCGTTTTCTAATTGGGCAGCTTGATTATTAAGCGGAGCCGTTTCATCCTGCGCCAATGAATCTACCAATGAATCTTGAGGCACAGTAGGTAAATCAGCATCTAAAGCTGCCTCTTCAAGCTTTATTTCGTCATCTGGAACAGGTAATACGGGACTGCCACAATTCGTGCAAAACTTTGCACCTGCCTGAAGTGGTTTTCCGCATTGCGTACAATAACCAAAAGATGCCTGTTTATCTTTTGAATCCTTAACCATTTCTACCTCATTCAATTCAGCCACAATAGCGTTGTTGGCAACAATCATCAACAGCACACGCTTTAGCACTACAGCTCACGCTCTAACACTGCAGCTCGCGTTTCGAATAAAATCTTTTATCGCTCCCGCAATGCTACGTTATACCAGCTGATCTATAACGCCTACCACGCAAACCTTTACCAAGCAACAGTCTGCGTTACTAAGACGTGCTTTTATTCTTTTATATTGTATACGAATACCTTTGAAAGCCACCTGCATTGCGACCGCCATTAAGCAGGAAAGCATGAGTGTTAACCGCTCTTCTAAAAACCTCTATTTATTAAAGGCGGAAAATCCCTTCATATGACCGTCGTTGAGTAAAAACGCTTCTACCGCTTTATATCCTTGAGGCTTTGTACCTTTTCTGGTTATCAAACAAATAGGAACGGGCAACATATCATCCGCTTTGATCTGCTTCATGGTTAGTCCCATTCCATTAGGAACAATAGCAGGTATTGCAATAACCAAACACATTGCTTTGTCTTTGAATAAGGTAAGCGCAAACGAAAAAGGATTTTTGGGAGAATGCAAATGAAGATTAAACCCTTCAGCCTGATACTTGTTGACTATAGAACCAGAACGAGGCATATCGAAATCGTTCGCAAAAATTACGGGGTACGTTTCTAAATCCTGTCTATCTATGGAATCCTTTTGTAGTGCTGGATGGTTTTCCGCAATTACTACTGCAGTAGGCATAACCCCCACACGAACCATATCGTAGGCTGATGTTTCTGGTTCACCTAACGTAACAAGCATATCTGCTTCAAGACTATCAAGCGCCTTGATACCTTCAACAAACGAAGCAATTTCTGTGTGACCTCTATATCATGCGTTGCAACTTTTAAAAGCTTATTAATGTTTGAACAAATCCTGTCACTTCGCGGAAAATCCGGAACGCACAACTTTATAGACAACGTATCATGAGGCTGCTTTTGCTCATGGTATTCGTCAATATAACTTACCGCAGAATCGAATGACTGCAATGCTTCAAGAGCCTTAGGATAAAAGGTACGACCAAACTCCGTTGGCACTACCCCATTATTCTTACGGATAAAAAGAAGCTCATTATTAAGATCCTGCTCTAAGTTACTTATAGCTTTAGAAATGGTTTGCACTGTAACGCAACATTCCTTAGCGGCAGCTGAAAAGGAATTATGTTTGCAAGTAGAAACAAAATAGGTAAGTTGACGAATATCCATTACAAATCCTTGAAAACTAACGCATAGCTTTTCTGAGTATACCTATCCAAACTTAATAAACCTCATCAAGCCGCGCGTTTCAGATTAAAGTTTAAGTAACCTCCCCCGATTGTTGGAAAAGCTTTATGCGTCCGTCAGGTTACTGACAGGTTCATCTGAATAATTGAAAGTAGAACAAGCCAAGCATTCGTCGTGCAAAGCAAAAGGAAGATGAACCATGAACTTGATAGCGCATTTCATCAGTAATTACAGCGAAAATTTCCTTGTTGCCCTTACCCTTTGGCCTTTAGCTTCAGCCTTTTTAAGCGTGCCTATTGTCGCGTTTTTATACCATCGCGATGGCTGCATGCGTATAACAAGGGTTATAAGTGCCTATCTAACCGTGCTCTATGCTCTATCGTTAGTGTGTTTTACCCTCTACCCTCTGCCAACCGGAAATAGTGGCTTGGGAATTACCTACGGCATTGCACCCCAGCTTAATCCCCTTGGTTTTATACACGACCTTGCAAAAGACGGCCTAAGTGCCATCCCTCAAATTCTTGCCAATATTGTCTTCTTTGTTCCATTGGGCTTTATAGCAGGCAGGTTATTCCGTGCACCTTTATTTCATTCACTATTTTTAGGGCTTATTGTTTCCTTGTTTATTGAAATAGCACAGCTTACCGGTCTTTTCTTCCTATACCCCTATTCGTATCGCACCTTCGATGTTTGCGATCTTATGTGGAACACTTCCGGAACAGCACTAGGATGGGCATTATACTCCGTTTTGGAAAAAGTTGTTCCCTCTAAAAACCTAGGTGAAGCAACCCTTACCCACAATCCAGGGTTTATCCGTCGAGTAACTGCATTTTGTCTAGATATGACCATAGTGGTGCTCTGTTCAAGCATTATTGGAGTTGCTACTCAGCTACTTTATGCCCTCTTTGGCTTTGACGGAAACGATGGTGTAGCTGCCGCCACCAATGCTTCTTTCGTTGCTGGCATTGTTACCTTTGTTCTGGTGCAAGCAGTTATTCCTTGGGTTAACCACGGCAGCACTCCAGGTGGTAAATTTGTTCGCATGTCTTTCGAAACTGCCCCAAGATCAGGATTATTACGCGGAACATTTTATGTACTAAGAATTGCCACCATTGCTGCTGCTCTTTATTTCAGCTTTGTCGCACTGCCCGTATTGGCACTATTCTACCTGGTTAAACGATGCATGCCCTATGATTTGTTTCCCTGCGAGTCGAACTACCAAAAATACAAAGAGCATTTAAAATCGCAGAAACCTGGATCTATACAACCCGAGAATTTCCCGCTCTAAAGCAGGACGCGTGACAAGTGGACAAGGCACTTGTCACGCGCTAGCCCAGTCCGAGTGCTAGGCCGATGGAATGCACGATGAAGGCAACGATCCATGCAACCACGCACTGCATTACCACTACACCAATTGCGCGCCTGCCGCCTAGTTCGTTTCTCACAGCAGCAATAGCGGCAACACAGGGCGTATACAACAACGCAAACACCAGGAAAGTGAAAGCAGTCAAAGGAGTAAACATGCTTGCCAAAGCTGCCGCCGATCCACCCAGCAGTACGGTAAGGGTACTTACCACGCTTTCCTTAGCTGCAAAACCAGTAATTAATGCAGTAGATGCCTGCCAATCACCAAAGCCTAGAGGTGCAAACACAGGAGCAATTAAACCACCAAGAAGCGCCAACAAGCTATCAGCAGAATCTGCCACTACATTAAAACGAATATCAAAGGTTTGCAAAAACCAAATAGCAACCGAAGCTAAGAAAATAATGGTAAATGCACGGGTTAGAAAGTCTTTCGCTTTTTCCCATACCAATCGAAGCATATTTCCCATGGAAGGCAAACGATAATTGGGTAACTCCATTACAAAAGGAACTGGTTCCCCCTTAAACATGGTATGTTTTAAAAGCAATGCCACCACTATGCCAACCGCCATACCAAGCACATAAAGCGAAATCATCACCAACGCACCCTGTTCAGGGAAAAACGCTGCCGTAAAAAGCGCATAAATAGGTAACTTAGCCGAACAACTCATAAACGGAGTAAGCATTACTGTCATGGTACGATCGCGTTCGGATGGTAAGGTGCGCGTTGCCATAATAGCGGGAACCGAACACCCAAATCCAATAAGCATAGGTACAAAACTCCGTCCTGAAAGGCCGAGTTTGCGAAGAAGCTTATCCATTACGAAGGCGACACGAGCCATATAGCCAGAATCTTCTAACAACGACAAAAAGAAGAACAGCACCACGATAATAGGCAAGAAGCTCAAAACGCTTCCTACACCTGCAAATACTCCATCAACAATCAGTGAATGAATTACCGGGTTTACCTCCCAAAGAGTAAGACCTTGGTCTACTAAATCAGTTATCCAGCCAATACCCTGATCGAGCAAATCGGAAAGCCCCTGACCAATAACACCAAAGGTAAGCCAGAACACCACTGCCATAATGCCAATAAATACCGGAAGTGCCGTGTACTTTCCCGTTAAAATGCGGTCTGCCGATTGGCTTCGCTTGTGTTCTTTGCTCTCGCGAGGCTTCACTACCGTAGAAGCGCAAACCGATTCAATAAAACTAAAACGCATGTCGGCAAGCGCCGCCATACGATCGGTCCCCGATTCTTCTTCCATCTGAGAAACCACGTGTTCAATGGCGTCTTTTTCGTTTTCATCCAAGCCAAGCGCATCACGCACCAAATTATCATCTTCAACCAACTTGGTTGCCGCAAAGCGAAGAGGAATATCAGCGCGCTGCGCATGATCTTCTATCAAACGAGAAATGCCGTGAATACAACGATGAAGTGCGCCTTTATCAGGGCCATCCGCAGGACAAAAATCTACGCGCCCTGGACGTTCTTGATAGCGTGCTATATGGAGTGCATGTTCCACTAATTCGGTAATGCCTTCGTTTTTGGCAGCCGAAATAGGAACAACCGGAATACCCAGCTGGCGTTCCAATCCATTGATATCAATCGATCCCCCATTAGCAGCAACCTCATCCATCATATTGAGCGCCAACACCATAGGAATATCCAGCTCCATTAACTGAAGCGTAAGGTACATATTGCGTTCGATATTGGTGGCATCAACAATGTTTATGATGGCATTTGGTTTTTCCTGAAGAATGAATTCCCGCGTAACCACTTCTTCGCCGGTATAGGGTGACAAGGAATAAATACCCGGAAGATCGGTAATAAGCGTGTTTTCGTGTCCACGAATAACCCCGTCTTTTCTGCCAACCGTAACGCCAGGGAAATTACCCACGTGCTGATTGGAACCAGTCAACTGGTTAAACAACGTGGTCTTACCGCAGTTTTGATTACCCGCCAGTGCAAAGGTAAGCGTTTTGTTAGCAGGAAGCGGATTACCTTCACCTCGAGGATGAAAAATACCTGCTTCACCGGTACCTGGATGAGGGGTAGAAGAAAATGTAGGATTAGGACGTGGAGTGTTGTGAGCTTCGTGCACATTGTTGACTTCAATATGAGAAGCATCATCACTACGTAAGGTAAGTTCGTACCCGCGAAGACGAAGCTCAATAGGATCCCCCATAGGGGCACGTTTCACCAGTGTAACCTCCGTGCCAGGAGTAAGACCCATATCTAAAATATGCTTTCGAAGGGAAACATCGGCACAATTAACCGCTGAAATAACCGCATCTTTTCCTGGTTCTAGCGCATCAAGCGTTTCGAGCCTTTGCGCTTTTCGTTTTGAATTTTCCCAATTTAGCTTATTTGCTTGTGTATCTTCTTTTACCATGCACACACACCGCTTTGCACGCAAAGCCTCCTTTACTATGTTCGTGCCCTATTGTAGCGAAGCTTTGCGGTTCGGGTCTGTCTAACTAGAAAACCATTTGTAAACGTTGTCTAACTATAGATGAGGAGCAGAACCAAAGCCCTACTCCTAACATGATCGAATCCCCAAAAGAACAGAAGAAAAAAACGAACAAAAGGAAGTATTAGCTGCCCGATTTATCTGTTACATACACCCCAACCCGCACCTGCTTCCATGGGTTTTCTTCGGGGTTAACCTGTAAAACACGGCATTCAAAAACATCGTTGTGACCATAATACAAAAGCTGCGACAATACTTCATTACGATCGCGCGGAACATAACCAAGCATAGTATTTCCAAAATACAAGGCAATTGCCTCTGGGTCGTAAGGATTATCAAATTCAGGAACCAGACTAAGCGTTGTTCCTACCCCGAGTTGGTTGAATACAAACGCACCATCATAGCGCTGAAAGCCAGCAATATGAAATGAATCAAACAAACGACTGCGTTTCATGATAACTCCTTATCCAATACGGCCTTTTACTCGCGAGATTAGAGAGTAAATAAAAGGACTAAACCTGCATTTCTTACTGACAGTACTTAACAAATACCTTGTAACTAACAGTGCCTAGTATGAGTCTTTTACAAAACAAGCATGTCCCCAATTAGGGACAGGACTAAAAAATCTTTTTCGTACACTTCTATCCGTCAAACAGCAAGATACCTCGCAGTAAACATTGCAAGATACTGCAAGGCCGAGCTATCGTCTGTTTACTTTGTCTTTTCCCTTACAACGCAGAAAGGAGCGCGGTATGTTAGCCCTTAAAGAATCCCCTATCAAAACGCTCTATGGCAGCACCAATAATGCTTCTACCATCCCCGACTATCTACCTACCTCCTCCTGTTTCTGTAATGCCTTAGAATTTTCTCAAAAGGATTCTGGCACCAATGATTCATTCCCTATCCCACAAAGACTTTCCAGTGCACTTGAAGCTTTCGCGAATCCACACACGTTTTCCCTTCGCAAACAAGCCTTCAACAGCGCCCTTAATAGCGGGCCCTGCTATCAGGATGGCCATTTAATACTTGCTAATTCTTTTAATAGACCTAATGACGTAACGTCTGATGTTTGGAACGGCCGAATATTCAAAAGACTTCCCGGCACTTATCTGGTTGATATCCAACGAATTTGGGAGGGATACGATGGTCGTTGGATACAAGATGCCCCGCTTTTGTTGCGCTTTGAAACTATTGATGTTGTACTGGCGCCCCACTCAAACGGATCCTCCCTAAACGTTTGGACAGGATTTTTGGACACCAATGCACCTATTTTCTTACAACGAAACGATTCTGAAGCAGGAAAAGAAGCTAATGAGCAATCCTGTCTTCAGTGGCTCGCTTACCGCCGCAATGCGAACTTGGTAGGAAAGCAGGTCGCCAACGTGCATCTTCTTTCACTCGTGCAAACCAGCGAACTGTCACAAAGTGAAGCAACAAATTCCTTGCAGCCTGTGGTTTCACGATCAATTTTTAGCCTTACCTTAGAAGATAATCGCACCTATACCTTCATCAACAAACAAGGAAATTTGGTGATCAGCACCTCATAGATTCAAGAATTAACAATTATCAAGCAGTGACTGTAAATACGCCTTATATTCTTCAAGCAAGGTATGAGGACCAATAATTTTCACCGCGCCTTCTAAGCCCGCAATCCAGCCAAAAAATTGCGGGCTTACCCGTACTGAAACCAATGCTTTGGCATTGTCCCCATCGGGAATTAATTCAGCATGCTTACCAAATCGATCGGTAATAATTTCTACCTTATCTCCCCGAACCGAAAGAATGGCCGTTACTTGTGGTCCATCAAAGCGACCAAAGTATTCATGAGAATCCTTGGTAAAGGAATACTGGGCAATTTCTTCGTTTCTTGTCGTTTTTTCGTCCGTTATGCAAAGCTTATCCATACGGTCGATACGGTATTCATTGAACGCCTGATATTTGTCGCTCCAGCACGTAGCGTAATAAAAACCGCCATCATATGAAACTCCCACAGGCGTGAGGACATAAAACTCACCATCACGCGCGGGATGACGCTTTCCGTCAATCCCATAGTGCATATAGCGGAAGGCAATCTTTTTTCGTGACCTAATGGCCTCATGAATGCCATCCACTGCTTCAAATACACAATCGGTTTTAGAGCGAATGCGTCCTTCTACATGAATGGAGCGATCAAGCTTTTCTTGCTGACTTAAACTAGCAAGCGATTTGATATTTGCCAAAAGCACGTTAGCTTGACGCACCGTAAGAAATTTACTTGATGCAACCGCATCAACCATAAGCATTAATTCCGAAAGGGTAAAATCACGATGATCTATGGCATATTCAACAGGGTTGCGTTGGTACGTTTTAATATCTAGGCCAAATTCGCGAAGAATTTCCAAATCGCGATAGATACTTTTACGCTCAGCTGCTATACCTTCTTCTGCTAAACGTCGAATTATTTCTGTCATTGAAAGACCATGTTCAGCATCGGTTTCTTCTTCTAGCATGCGTTGAATAGAAAGAAGTTTGAGCTTTGATTTGTTATTAGCAGCCATACCCGTCCCTTAATCTACAGGTGACTAAACGATTCCACCTTGGAAATATCAATCGTATCGGCAACCCCTCGTCCTTGCTCGCAATACTGCTGCAGCACTTCTTTGCCAGCATCGGTAAGGCCGATGCGACGATCACGCAACTTATGCATTACTTCACGCAAATCCTGCGGGAACGGTGCCAAAAAATTAAGCGTCTCTTGTGTTTTAGGATGAGTGAACTCAATAAAGTAAGAATGCAAGAACTGTCGATGAAGTCCTAAATTATCTGCCTTACCAGGAGTGCCGTAAGTTGGATCACCCACGCACCAATGCTTAATATATTCCATGTGCACACGAATCTGATGAGTTCGCCCCGAATACAACTTACACTCAATCAAAGAAAAACCATTATCTTTGTTGCCCGATTCAAATCGTTCAAGCACTTTGAATGTGGTAACGGAAGAACGAGCCTGCGGCTTGTCAGACACTTGCATACGCAGGCGATTTTTATCACTACGGAAAATAGGAGCATCAATCAAACCCGTATCGCTGGCAATATTTCCATGAACCAGACACAAATAACGCCTATTCACATTACGCGAGCGAATTTCATCTTGAAGTTCAAACCCAACTTCGTCATTTTTTGCAATGAGCATCAACCCGCTGGTATCGCCATCTAAACGATGCACAATACCGGGACGATCATCACCTTGAATATGAGCTAAGTTATCGCGTCCATAACGAGCGATAAGCGCATTGGAAAGCGTTCCATCAGGATGCCCAGGAGAAGGATGACAAATAAGTCCTGCCTGTTTATTAATAACTGCAAGATCATCATCGTCGTAATACACATCTAGAGGAATATTTTGCGGCTCTAAGAAAATACGATCATTGGCTTCATATTCTTCATACACAATAAAGTCGCCCGCATGGACAATGGTCTTTTTGGTAGGAGTTTGCCCGCCAACAAACACTTTTCCTGCTTCAATTTGCTTAACAGCCTTACTGCGAGATTCATACAAACCCGATTCGAATAAAAATGAATCGAGACGCATGTTGTCATAAGCTTGCGTTACAGTCGTTGAAAGACTACGAGCCATATTTGCTAGTTTCCTTTCTCAATTGAATCTCGCTCAAGCGTGAGTCTAAAGTCTAAACCTGGTAGAAGCGTTTTGTCACGAGATAGAGTACACAAAAGCTTCCGTAGAATACCTTCATACTGGTAAATCTCTTACGAGTAACTCCTAAAGCATACGAAACATACCTTAAGACTTTTGACTAAATGTACGTAAAACAAATGAAAGCGCAAATATAAGTACGCCACACGTTACCCCAATATCCGCCACATTAAACGTAGGGAAACTAATAAAGAGTGTCTGAATAAAATCAACTACATACCCTAAGGTAAATCGGTCGAGAGCGTTACCTATGCCACCTGCAAAAACCAGGCCAAGAGAAAACGCCTCAAGCCACGTTATCCGCCGAGAAAATAACGCCACTATTGCCACGAGAACGACAAGTACCACAAGGGCAAGTATCGCTAAGGCGAACGTAGAACCACTGAACATGCTCCATGCCGCACCGGTATTATGAGCAAGGCGAAATTGGAATAATCCTGCAAAAGGACCCGCAAACACTTCACCACGCTCAAAGGAATTAGCGTAAGCCTTAGTTGCCATATCCAACGCGAACCATATCAGTGCAACACCTATAAACAGCGCACACTTACCTATTGATACACGAGAAAGGATCCCACCCTTTTTTCTTTCGTTTAAAGAAGAAAGAGAGGATCCTTCATGGTTTTCTAAAGGGGGCTTTGTGCCCCCTTTATTTGGTTCAGTATTTTGATCAGTATTACTCTGCATACCGTGTACTCAGTTGTACCTCTTCAAATTTGTCCCACCAGCGCGAACTACGTAACTACTTATTCTGCTTCGGTAAAACCAATTGCATCTAAAGCATCGCCACAGCGTTTACATACCTGAGGATGGTTTGCATTGCCGCCCAATTCACGGAAGTTCCAACAACGAGGACATTTTTCACCCGTTGCGGGTTCAACCGTAGCAGCAAGTTCTCCCCCTTCAACAAAGGCAACGCTTGACACAATAAACAACTCTTCAAATACCGCAGCATCATAACGAGCTAAATGATCAAGCAACGCCTGAGGAGCAGCTACCGTAACCATTGCCTCTTGGCTCTTGTTAATTACCTTTTCACCACGAGCATCTTCCAATGCCTTGGTAACCACATCGCGAACCGCAATAACTTCGCCGAAGTCAGCTAGAACCTTTGCCAGCTCTTCTTCGCTAGGCAAAGCAGGAGTAAAGTCTTCAACCTTTGGCCAACCAGCAAGCTGAACGCTAATCTCGCGACCTTCCTCATCGCGAACGGTTGAGGGGTAATGAGCCCATACTTCTTCGCAGGTAAAGGAAAGAATTGGCGACAATACGCGCACCAATACTTCCAAGATATTCATCAGCACCATTTGAACAGCACGACGACGAGTTGAAGCAGGAGCTTCAGAATACAAACGATCCTTGGTTACGTCCATGTATACCGCAGACAAATCATTCACGAAATCATAAGCGCTGCGATACACATCCTTGAAACGATATTCGGCATAAGCAGTTTCAATGTCCTTCAGAACAGAAACGGTTTTAGCCATCATGTACGCATCAATTGGCTCGAGCGTATCCCAGGAAACCGCATCAGTTGCAGGATTGAAGTCGTCCAAATTGCCCAACAAGAAACGGAACGTATTGCGGAAACGACGATATGCATCCGATACCTGCTTCAAAATGTTTTCAGAAATGCTTACATCCTGAGAAAAATCAACACTCGCAGCCCACAGACGCAAAACATCAGCACCGTACTTGTTACACACTTCTGCAGGATCGATGCCGTTACCAAGCGACTTAGACATCTTGCGACCCTGTTCGTCTACCGTAAAGCCGCAGTGCATAACCGTCTTATAAGGAGGAACTCCATAAGCGCCCACACTGGTAAGCAAAGAAGACTGGAACCAACCGCGATGCTGGTCGGAACCTTCCAGATACAAATCTGCGGGGAAACGCAAGCCTTCACTGCTGCGATGCTTGCAAACACTGGTATGAGATACACCCGACTCCCACCAAACATCCAAGATGTCCTTTTCAGGAAGAAGATCAGTGCATCCGCACTTTTCGCAAGCGGTTCCATGGGGCAAGTATTCCTTTGGCTCCTTGGTAAACCAGGCATCAGCTCCTTCAGTGCGGAACAGTTCAATTACCGCATCGAAGGTTTCTTCCGTAGCTACCGTAGAGCCGCACTTAGCGCACTTAAACACTGGGATAGGAACACCCCATGAACGCTGACGCGAAATGCACCAGTCAGGACGGTCTTCCACCATTGAACCAATACGACGAGAAGACCATGCGGGAACCCACTTCACCTTATTTTCAATAGCATCAAGAGCGTTCTTGCGCAGGTCGTTCTTTTCCATGGAGACAAACCACTGATCGGTTGCACGGAAAATTACGGGCTGATGGCAGCGCCAACAGTGAGGATAGCTATGGGTAATGTCTACATGAGCAACCAAAACTCCCTGTTCATCAAGCCATTTGATAATCTCAGGGTTTGCTTCATCTACATCCAAGCCCGCAAAACGTCCTGCTTCATCGGTTAATACTCCATTGTCGTCTACCGGCATAAGAATAGGCAGATCGAATTCAAGACCAACCGCATAGTCTTCCTGGCCATGACCAGGAGCGGTATGTACCGCGCCCGTACCAGAATCAAGCGTTACGTGATCGCCGTAAACAAACATGCCCTTTAAGTCTTGACGAATAGGACATGTGTATGAAGTGCCTGCAAGCTCGCGACCCTTAACCGTAATCACGTTGCCTTCGGAATCTTTTACCGGTTCATAAGACTGCCAACCAGCAGTTTGAGCAACCTCTTCCAAAAGATCATACGCCATGATGGTGTACATGCCATCGGCATGAACCATGATGTAATCTGCATTAGGAGCTAGGCAAACACCCGTGTTAGCAGGAAGCGTCCATGGTGTAGTAGTCCAAATCAAAACGTAAGCAGGATTAGGAACACCTGCCGCCTCAAAAACAGGAGGCACCGCATCCAACTTGAAGTTAACAAAAATTGAAGGCGAAACTTCATCACCATATTCAATTTCCGCTTCCGCCAAAGCGGTATGACAACGCTTACACCAGTGGATTGGCTTACGACCACGATAGATGGAGCCATTCAGATACATGGTCTTAAAGATTTCCACGTTGCCCGCTTCATAATCAGGAATAAAGGTAAGGTAAGGGTGCTCCCAATCGGCATTAACACCCAAACGCTTAAAACCTTCACGCTGAATATCAATGTGTTCTTCTGCCCATTCGCGGCACAGTTTGCGCAAGTCCGGCTGACTAGTTTCAGCCATTTTCTTTGGGCCTAATGTTTTTTCCACCATGTGCTCAATAGGCTGACCATGGCAGTCCCAACCAGGAATATAGGGAGTGTAGTAACCACGCTGTGCATGACTTTTGTTCACAAAGTCTTTTAGAATTTTATTGAACGCATGACCAACATGAATAGGACCATTTGCATACGGAGGACCGTCATGCAAAACAAAAGGAGCATTGTCCTTATTCTTTTCAAGCACCTTGTGATAAATATCAATATCGTTCCAGAATTGAAGGCGCTTTGGTTCGTTTTCGGGCAGATTTGCACGCATCGCAAAGTCGGTGCGCGGCAAGTTCATGGTTTGCTTGTAGCTATTGGCCACGGTGCGACCTTTCTTCCTCTGTTGGTCTTTTCGTTTTATATCATCCGTTTTTGGTTGCCTAGCCTAGACTTATATAAGGATCTCCGTATACCAAAGGTAAACTTAAACGCTGATATAAAGAGCGCAGGTAAGCCAATAACGGTGTAACTCAAAAATTATACTCAAACTTACTCACAAAGAAACAAAGAATGCATATTCTACGGATAATGGAAGTATTACCTTCATTAAATAAGCTCAAACGAAAGATTTATGCGTGCTTTGCTACGCATGCCTCACCGCTTACGGTTCACTACTTTCGCTTCACCGTTCACACTTTACTACTTACACTTCATTGCTTTCGCTTTACTGCTCATGCCTCACCACTTACACTTCGTTGCTCACAGTCCATCACTTATGCTTTGCTACCTACGCTTCACTACTCTTTTTTAAAACCCCAAGCAAATCTAAAACTCCAAGCAAATCTACATCCTCAAACAAATCTATTTAGGCCAAACTTTTAAACTAACCTATCTATTAAATGAGCTCATCAATAGCCTAGAAAGCATGTTCAGATTTCATCACGATACAAAAATTGGCTCCTTACCGTTTACCTTAAGCCAGTACAATAGCTAGGTACAAGAAAAGTACAAGCTTAGTGATAGACGTAGCATCAGCAAGCGAATAAGCAAGCGGCAAAACACCAGCAAAGCACTGAGATAGCGCGCTACGACACACTACAAGCTTAGTAATAATTTTGCTTTTGGGGAAATAATTATGAACGCTGAAAATACGCCAAAAAAGCCAACCAACCTACCCAAAACACAGCCCGTAAAAGGTGCAACCCAAAGCGCAGCTGAGTTTTATCACCGCGTTAATATAGAAGAATGTCTGTATACCGACAATTTCGAAGTAACAGATGCCTGCATTTCGTGCGGCCATTGCGAAGATATCTGCCCTGCATACGCTATTAAACTCAATGAAGAGGGCATGCCAACATGGGTAAAACACGAGTGCTTCATGTGCTTTGGCTGTATGCGCTTATGCCCTTGTCAGGCAATTCGCTATGGCGGTGCCTAATGCCCCAACAGATAGGCTAGTTTAAGGCTGGTTTATCCTATCATGCCTATCGATATATAATTTAGTGATCAACATTACCGATCAACAAGCTTGCAACTTTTCTATTACGACTCTCCTATTTCAAGTCTTGAAATGATTTAGCTTCGATAGCCGTCTCTGTAACGGCTATTTTGCTTTAGATAAGGGAATTCGGTGTTTATACGCCCGTTTTTGGCAAAAACCTGCCTTATCGGGTTGCTACTTTTACTTTACCTATGCAATGTATGAATGAACTAGGTCGCGTCTCAAAAAGTGGTGTAAAGGTCGTCTTTAGAATCGTTAACTATCTA
>CATYOF010000009.1 GCA_958410215.1 uncultured Cryptobacterium sp.
CTGCCGTCATATAGATAACGCAACGACCTGGAATATTATACAGAATACAAGGGAGATCTACTGCGTTAGCAATGGTCTTAAAGTGTTGGTACAAGCCTTCTTGGGGAGGTTTGTTGTAATAAGGAACTACCAGCATGAAGGCATCGACACCCAGTTTCTGCACATCACGTGCGAAATCTACGGTATCAGCCGTGCAGTTATCGCCCACGTTGGCAATAATAGGAACCTCTCCTCCAACTTCAGCAACAACCGCTTCAAACAGTTTCATTTTCTGAGGATAAAACACCGTAGGACTTTCGCCAGTGGTGCCATTAATAACAAGAGCATCACTGCCACCGTCAACTAAACGACGAGCTAAGGCACGAGCTTGCTTTAAGTCCAAATCAAGATTTTCATCAAAGGGAGTTACCATTGCAGGAATCATGCGCCCAAAGCGAGGTTCAGTTACGGTGTTCATGTTTTCTCCTTCATTTGAATTCGTAAACGTTTGTTATTATGGCACGTAATGAGGCACTAATCCATGAAGTTCTCTAATCCAACCACTAGACCGTCGCAATTTTGAACTGAACGGATTCCAAGTAAAACACCAGGCATGTAAGAGGTACGATCCCACGAGTCGTGACGAATGGTGAGGGTCTGCCCCATGGATCCAAACACTACTTCCTGGCTAGCAACATAGCCCATAGAACGAACTGAATGCACCGGAACACCCTGAATCAACGCTCCTCGTGCTCCTTCTGCGCCCTCAATTTCAGTCTCTTTACCGGGAGCGGTGCTTTCAAAATCGCGCGCATCCGCAATAATTTGTGCGGTTCGCACCGCAGTACCACTTGGAGCATCCTTCTTATTGCAATGATGGAATTCCATTACCTCGGCTTCAGGAAAATACGGAGCCGCTGCTTTTGCAAATTCCATCATGAGTACCGCGCCTGTCGTAAAGTTGGGTGCGTAGAACAAACAGGTGTCCTCTTTTGCAGATGCAGCAAGCGATTGAAGCGTGTCATCGGATAAGCCCGTAGTACCTACCACACAATCAACGCCTGCAGGAAGTGCAACAGAAAGCGTTTGAGCAACAACATCAGGCTGGGTAAAATCAACTAGTACCTCAAAGGATTCTGCCTGAAGAGCTTCATCAATTGAAGCATAAACAGGATAGTTAGTATTCTGCGCAAAAGGATCGATACCACATACTAAAGAAAGATCATCGGCGGCTTGCACTGCATCCACCACCGCGGATCCCATCCTGCCACCGCACCCTGCTACTGCAACCGTTATCATGGAAATTCCTTTCTCGAATACTTAGTACAAACTTATTCAAATACCTTAGGTATCATGGTTTTTAATTCATCTTCAGAGTATGATGATACTAATGCGATACCAGGTTTGCCGCTTAACAATTCATTTGCAAGGTCACAAATTTGTACAGCAGTAACACTTCGGTATCCTTCTACCTGTTCTTCGGGACTAATTTGCTCTAAGCCTAACACTTCACGTTTTCCTAAACGCGCCATGTGAGAATTCGTGGTTTCGAGCCCCAGTAAAAGTTGACCACACATATAGTCAATAGTTCGTTGAAGTTCTTCTGAACCTACAGCAGTATTACGCAAAGTGTCAAGTTCAGTCTCAATAAGGTGTAATACCTCACCAATATTATCTTTACGCGTACCCGCATACACACACCACTGGCCTGCGCCTTGGTAGCACCCTTGTGTTGCATAGACCGAATATGCCAAACCGCGTTTTTCACGGATTTCCTGGAAAAGACGCGACGACATAGATCCGCCCAAAAGAGTAGTAAGAACTGATCCTGCATAACGTCTTGGATCCCCTACGCCATACCAGGGAAACCCGTACAGCAAATGAGCTTGCTCGGTTTCACGCTGAGCACAATGAAGACCGCTCGTAAAAGAAGGGACACTGAGAGTTCGAGTGTTCTTAGTACCTTCGTTCATGGAAGAGAAATGACGTTCAACCATGTTAACCAAAGCATTATGGTCTAAATTGCCCGCTGCAGCTATAACAAGATTACCCGTATGGTAAAACGCGTCATGGAAGTTTTGACAATCATCATGGGTGTAAGAACCTACGCGCTCCCGCGTACCTAACACGGGTAAACCAAGCGCATGACCCGAAAAGGTTGAGGAATTATACAGTTCAAAGACGTAATCATCGGGGGTATCTTCGCTTCGTGCGATTTCTTCAATTACTACTTCCCGTTCGGTCTGTATTGCTTCATTTGAGAAGGTAGAATCAATAACCATTTCGGCAAGCATAGAAAGCGCATCTTCTAGTTTGTCATCCACAAACCGTGCATAATAACAAGTGTATTCCTTTGAAGTGAACGCATTAAATTCAGCTCCCAGTTTGTCGAAATGCATCGAGATATCAAGAGGACCTTTGGTAGAAGTGCCTTTAAACATCATATGTTCCATAAAATGAGTAAGCCCTGCTTGATTGGTTGATTCATCGCGAGAGCCAACATTAAACCAGAGGCCAAAAGAAACAGATCGAACGGAAGGCATGGCATAGGTAATAACCGTAAGACCGTTGGAAAGGGTTGTTTTAGAAATTGACATAATGGAAGGTACCTTACTTAGGAGAAACGTTACTGCTGATCAAGAGCGAGTTGTAGTGCACGAGCAAGCTGGTCGGGACAGCTGGTTGGACGAGGCCCACAGGTAATACCCTGCAGGGTAGCAATAACCTCTTGAGCTGGACGTCCTTCAATCAAAGCTGAAATTCCTTTTAGGTTACCGTTACATCCGCCCATAAAGGCAACGTTGTGAACTTTACCATCAACAATATCGAAAGAAATCTTGCGAGAACACGTTCCTTGAGTGGTATAGACTGGCACACCTACATCCTTTCTATAAATAAACCCTCTGCTCCCATCCAGGAACAGAGGGTTTCTGTACACGAGAACACTTTCGATAAGTATACGCTATCGATACATCCTAGTGATCGTTGTGTCGACGACGAGGCTTACGTCCACCGTTACCGTCATGATGATGGCCTTCGTGACGCTTAGAGCCACCTGCCACATCGGGCTTATCAACGCGATCAAGATTAATCTTGCCGTTATCGCTTACCTCGATTACTTCAACCTTAACGGTGTCGCCAATGTTAAGCACATCTTCAACCTTACCCACACGACCGTTTGCCATACGTGATATATGCAAAAGACCGTCTTTACCAGGAGTCAAGCGAACAAACGCGCCGAAGTCTTTAATGCCTACTACTTCGCCTTCATATATTTCGCCAACTTCAGGAACTTTTACAATGCCAAGGATGGCTTCTTTGGCTGCCTGACCAGATGCTGCTTCAACTGAAGCAATGCGAACGGTGCCGTCTTCTTCGATTTCAATCGTTGCACCAGTTTCATCCTGAAGGCCACGAATTACCTTGCCGCCTGAACCAATGACATCACGGATTTTATCAACCGGAATATGAATGGTTTCAATGTGGGGCGCATAGGGGCTAATTTCTGCACGAGGCGCAGCAATAGCTTCAAGCATATTCTGCATAATGAAAGCGCGACCTTCTTTTGCCTGCGCCAATGCACGAGCAAGAATGTCTACCGAAAGACCCTTTGCTTTGTTATCCATCTGAAGAGCAGTGATGCCGTGTTCGGTACCGCAAACTTTAAAGTCCATGTCGCCTAAAAAGTCTTCAAGCCCCTGAATGTCAGAAAGGATAACGATATCGTCGCCTTCCTTGATAAGGCCCATCGCAATACCAGCAACAGGAGCTTTAATGGGCACACCTGCATCCATCAAAGCCAAAGTTGAACCACAGGTGGAAGCCATGGAAGAAGAACCATTAGATTCAAGAATTTCAGATACAACGCGAATTGCGTAAGGGAATTCATCTTCATCAGGTAAAACTGGGATAAGAGCGCGTTCTGCAAGAGCGCCATGACCAATTTCACGACGCTTAGGAGCGCCCATACGACCTACTTCGCCGGTGCAGTAAGGAGGGAAATTGTACTGGTGCATATAACGCTTGTGATCTTCTGGGTCGATAGAATCAAGGCGCTGCCATTCGCTTAACATACCAAGAGTGCATACCGAAAGCGCCTGCGTTTGACCACGCTGGAATAAACCAGAACCATGAACACGAGGTAAATATCCAGCCTTAATGTAGAGAGGTCGAATCTCGGTGTTGGTACGGCCATCGGCACGTTCGCCTGTTTCAATTACCATTTGGCGCATAGCATGCTTTTCGAGCGATTTCAGTGCTGCTGCAATATCGCTTCCCCAAGCAAGTAATTCTTCTTCGGTAAAGTCAGATTCTTTAATGGAAGCCTTAAGTTCTTCAACCTTACCAATACGTGCCTGCTTATCAGCATCCTTAAGTGCAGCAGACATTTCATCGAAATGCTTATCAACACGTTCAGCAATGGAAGGATCAGCAACATGAATAGGCCATTCCTTAGGCTGAGGATTAACCTTTTCCAAGAATGCCTTCTGCTTTTCACAGAAAGCAGCAATAGCTTCCTGACCGAAGGTCATTGCGGAGAGCATATCTTCTTCTGAAATTTCTTCAGCACCGGCTTCAACCATAGAAATATAGTCAGCAGTACCAGCAATGGTTAATTCAAGGTCTGAATTTTCCTGTTCCGCATAGGTAGGGTTAACAATGAATTCGCGGGTTTCTTTGTCGCGACCAATACGCACACAAGCAGCAGGACCATCAAAAGGAGCGCTTGCGCACATAAGAGCAGCACTGGCACCCATAACACTCATGCAATCAGGTGGGTTTTCACCATCCACCACAAAGGTGGTTGCTACAATGTGTACTTCTTGTTTGAAACCGTCTGCAAATCCGGGACGGATTGGACGGTCAATCATACGAGCAGTTAAGGTTGCCTTATCAGTAGGCTTAGCTTCACGCTTTAAATAGCCACCAGGGATGCGGCCAACCGCATACATCTTTTCCATAAAGTCTACGGTAAGAGGGAAAAAGTCATAGTCTTTTTCCTGCTCAGAAATTACCGCGGTAACCAATACCGTGGTATCACCCTGAGTTACCTTTACGGCACCACTTGCCTGCTTGGCAAGTTCACCCGTTGAAAGCGTGTACTGCTTTCCATACAGTTCGAATGATTCAGTGATTTGTTCCATAAATCTTACTTTCCTCTTCCCTTGCGCCCTATTGCGCAAAGCCTCTTCGCGTTTTCCGTTCAAACGCGCGAGCAGTGCATTTCCCTAATGCACCGACCGCCTTATATGCAAAAGCCCGCATGAAGCGGGCTGTCTGCTACTGAATGTTGTCGCGAATACCAAGCTTCTTGATAAGTTCGCGATATTCAAGAACGTCACGATTCTTAATGTAAACCAGAAGGCGACGACGCTTACCTACGAGCATAAGCAAACCACGACGAGTGTGGTGATCCTTAGGATGGGCCTTCAAGTGCTCGGTAAGGTTGCGAATACGCTCGGAAAGGATTGCTACCTGAACCTCAGCGCTACCGGAGTCCTTCTCGTTTTTGCCGAATTCGGCAATAAGTTCTGCTACACGTTCTTTGGAAATGCTATCTTTGTTAGCCATGTTCCACCTTTCATTACTTATCTTCGTTTAATGCTGAGCCACTAAGCGGTGGAGCATAGAAGCTAAGCATTAAGTCTACAACTGCTTTTTGCAGCCGATTTAGTATAGGGCTTTTTCAGTGTCCTCACAAGAAGAAGTTTGTAATCCATACGAAAAAATATAGGTAAGGGATTTAAGGGAATAGCCCACATGAATTTTTATCCACGATTGCAAAAACCGTAGTAATCCCTGCTGGAGGTAAGGGGTTAAGGTAAACGTTACTATTTCTTCAAAGGTGGAATACAGCAGCGTTTCACCCCACTGCAGGATGCTTGATTCAATTTTCTGAGTTTCAAATTCTGCACTACAGTTCGAACAGGTAACTCCGCCTTCAAGATACGAAAACGAAAGAAATTGTTGAGAAGGCGCCTGATTGTCAAACACTTCCCTACCGCAGCCAATACAGTAGCGACACTGAGGCTTAAAGCCAAGGAAACTTACCGCTTTAAGCAGATGCGCACAGGTAAGCGTGAGTATGGTTTCTTGTGAGAGCGTTTCACTGTTCAAATAAGAAAGAGCTTTGGTGGTAAGCGGAAATAAGTGGGTGTTCTCTAAATTGTCCACTGTAGCTTTTTCTAATAATTCAACCAAAGGGCTAGCCGCTTCAGTAAGCTCAAGATGTTGACGTAATCGCGGGTAACCTTCTATCAAGCGGGCTTCTTTTATGATGTCAAGCGTTTTTCCTCGAGCTAATAAGACATCACAGACCGAAAAGAGTTCTAACCGAGAAGTAAAAGCGGACGTTGGTTTTCGTGCACCTTTAGCAACGGCACGAATTTGGGAACCATCTTCAGCCAAGAGCGTACAAATACAATCGGTTTCTCCCAGTTTGGTGCGCTTAAGCACCAGAACCCGTGCTTGGTAGGTAGCAGATGCCATAACCCCTATGCGCCTTCTCCATATCCAAAACGACGAATTTGGTTAAGATCACGTCTCCAGTTTTTACGAACTTTTACCTGCAAATCAAGAAATACCTTTTTACCTAGCAGAATTTCGAGGTCTTTACGCGCTTGCGTGCCGACCTCTTTAATGGCGGCACCACCTTTTCCAATAATGATGCCCTTTTGGCTATCACGCTCCACATATACCGAAGCATATATTTTCTCTAAATTCTTGCGGCGATTATATTCCATATCCTCAACAACGACACCTACTGCATGAGGTACTTCATCATGTGCCGTAAGAAGAATTTTTTCACGAATAAATTCTGCAATTATTACTTCTATAGGCTGATCGGTTTCCATATCCTTGGGAAACCATAGGGGGCCTTCGGGTAGAAATTTCTCTACGACCGTTATAAAGGTATTAATATTCTTTCCGGTAAGTGCCGAAAGCTCTACCACTTCATCCCAGGTACCTGCGGCAAGGGCGACATTACGTTGCTGTTCTAGTTCTTCTTCAGTGACTAAATCGATTTTGGATAGCACTAAAATTTTAGGCATACGACACTGCGATAACTGCTTGATTACCCATTCATCACCCGTGCCAAACGGTGCCGAAGCATCCAACACAAAGGCAGCAACATCAATTCCTTCCAAGGACTTTAGTGCAGTAGTGTTAAGTTCTTCACCCAAGGTATCATGAGGCTTATGTACTCCAGGAGTATCCACGATAACCATTTGATGGGTATCAGTGGTATGAACTGCCCTAAAGCGATGGCGGGTAGTTTGTGCCGTAGGGGAAGCAATTGCAAGTTTCTTCCCCATCAAAGCATTAAGAAGGCTTGATTTTCCGGCACTTGGTCGCCCAATTAAGGTAACAAAACCAGACTTGAAGTCTTCAGGTGAATTATCAGTCAAAATATCATTCACGAGCGTGTGCTCCTTTACGTAAGTTACCCAACACCCAATAGGGAAAGAATTCGAGGGAAAAAGATAATAAACCCAATAACAAAAGAGGCAATTGAAAAGAGTAGTACTCCCCCTGCTGCCGCATCTTTTGCTATGCGAGCAAGATCATGATACTCCGGGCTTGCTAAATCCACGATAGCCTCAAGCGCGGTATTGAAGCATTCCCCGCCAAGAACAAGCCCAAAGCAAAGAATGACCACCAGCCATTCGGAAAGCGAGATGCAAAAGAAAAGACCCAGTGCTATACACACCACCATAGCACCCAGTTCTATGCGGAAATTTCGTTCTTTTGCGGTATCGCAAATGCCATGCCACGCACAACCAAATGCTTTACCAAGGGTAAAACGATCGGCTTTGGGTTGATTATTTGAAGAAGGTTTCATGAGCGCTGCTCATTCCAAGCGTGTAAAAGCTTCCGTTCAAGCGCTTCCATAATTTCTGCTTCGTCATCTTCAATATGATCGTATCCGCAAAGATGAAGAAGTCCATGTACTACGAGCAAAGAAACTTCCTGCTCGAAAGTGGTGCCATATTCTTTGGTCTGATCAAGAGCGACGTCAGGTGCAATAATGACATCGCCTAATTCATATTCAGCCCCCGCTGAAATATCTTCATCTTCAAAGGGAACGTTATCGCATTCAAACGACAACACATCGGTAGGACGATCAATACCTCGATAATCACGGTTTAATTCATGAATGCGCTCGTTAGTAACAAATGAAATGGTCACATCGGTGGTAGAGGGACACTTCATCTTAGAAAGCACAAAGGTAGCCAGACCTTCAATATCAAGATCTTTTACCAAGTCCTCGCCGTGTTCAATCAGCACATTTATTTGCATAGTTTCCCCTAACCTATGGCCCAATTGTAAGTATGCCTAACTTTTACAAACGCAAATTCATTTGCTCAGCGCGAGCATAAGCAGCAACAATTTTTGCCACCAAAGAATGGCGAACCACATCCACATTTTTAAATTCACAAAAGGCAATATCTTCAAGACCGTCAAGCACCTGACGAACCGTCTTTAACCCAGAAATTCCCTTCGGTAAGTCCGTCTGGGTGATGTCGCCCGTTACTACCATTTTCGAACCTAAACCTAAACGAGTAAGGAACATTTTCATCTGCTGCGGCGTAGTGTTTTGGGCTTCATCCAAAATAATAAAGGCATCGTTGAGCGTTCTGCCGCGCATAAATGCCAAGGGAGCTATTTCTATGGTGTTGTCGTTGATGTAACGCGTTGCTCGAGCAGGATCCATCAATTCGTAGAGAGCGTCATACAAAGGACGAATGTAAGGATCAATCTTTTCCGTTAAGGTGCCCGGTAAAAAGCCTAAATTTTCACCCGCTTCAACCACAGGACGCGTGAGCACGATACGACTTACCTGTTTGTCATTTAATGCAGCAACAGCCATTGCCATAGCTAAATAGGTTTTGCCGGTACCTGCAGGACCAATACCAAAGGTAATAGTGTTGTTTCGAATAGCATCAACGTATTCTTTTTGAGTGGGCGTTTTAGGACGCACGCTACGACCTCTAAACGAAATAATGACATCATTCTTCATGGGGGCCGGTGCAAATTCTCCCGTTTTAAGAAGCGCAAGAGAACGTTTTACCTCGTCCCTTCCAACCGAATGACCCGCTTCAAGAGTTTTGATGAGATCAGAAAATAACGTGGTAAGCGATTGTACTTCTAAAGGCTGCCCATGAAGCACAATAGATTCCCCTCGAATAGTAATACGGGCAGTAAACGAATCTTCAATAAGATGCAAATATTCATCTTGAGGGCCTACAAGTAAGGCAGGAGACACATCGGACGGAATAGGAAGAGTTACCTCTATTGCTTCACTCATGATTACTTCTCCTCTAATTCGATGCTCGAAGCTAACGTAGACGCAACAACCGAACCAGGTTCCTGTGTATCGTCTACGTGAATTTTATAATAGGATTCGCTCATACCCCAACCTTGCTTTTCAACAACAACACGCTCGATGCGATCAATATTGCGCATGGCATACGATTTCCTTAAGTCATCAGAAAGAGCCAGCAAGGTATGTGCGCGCTGTTCTTTTATTCGAGGTTCTATTTGGTCACTTCGCATGGCAGCAGGAGTTCCTGTACGCTTGGAGTAGCGGAATACATGTATTTTCGAAAAACCGACCTCACGCGCAACACGGCATGTTTGTTCAAAATCTTGATCCGTTTCGCCAGGAAATCCTACAATGATATCGGTGGTAAGAGAAAGATCACCTACGGAATCCTTCAAAGACGAAACCAGAGAAAGGTAATCTTCTGCCGAATAAGGACGATTCATTTCTTGAAGAACTCGCGAAGATCCCGATTGAAGGGGTAAATGCAAGTGGCGACAAACACGGCCGTTCGATTGAGCGAGTACCTGAATAAAATCGGGCTTTACCGAGCGAGGTTCAATAGAAGAAATACGCAAGCGCGTTTCGCTGCACCCGCAAGCATCAAGTGATTCAAAGAGCTTTGTTATAAGATGTGCCAGAGTAATACGTTTATCGGTTATTTCATCCACATAGCTATAGGAACCCAGATCGATGCCAGAAAGTACCAGTTCTGCCACTCCTTGTTGGGCCAGTTCACAAACTTCTTCCTCTATCAAGTGAACAGGACGCGACCACGCCTTACCGCGGGCTACATGCACAATGCAATACGAGCAGGAATGATTGCAGCCATCCTGTACTTTAACCCCCACGCGCGTGGGAAAATACGAACCAACACGCAATAAGGGATGTTCTTCTAGCTGTTCAATGCCGTGGGTTTCTTCACTTAAGAGTTCATGTTTATCTATAAGTGAAATTCGTTTATCAAGAGAGGTATAAAAATCAGGATTGATAGCTGCGGCACAACCGGTTACTAAAACCGGAGCTGATTCGTTTTCGCGAAGGATTTTCCGAATAGTTTTGCGCGTTTTCTTTTCTGCTTCTTCGGTAACCGTGCAGGTATTAACGACCACAAGATCAGCTTCAGCAACTCCTGTTAAGGTGGATCCTTTCTGTAGATAGGCAGCCGCAATCGTATCGGATTCGACTCGATTTACCTTGCAGCCTAAGTTAACAACGGAAACATTCATGCGCCGCGCTCCAGTTCATAGAGAGTTAGGGCAGGAGCTACAATACCCGCAGTTTCCGTACGCAAAATACTGGGACCCAGCGAAATAGCATAGCTACGCGGATGAGATGAAAGGAGAAGAGACACCTCATGCGAAGTTAGTCCCCCTTCAGGGCCAACCACTACTACAACCCGTGCATCAAGAGCAGGCATACCCGTTTCTAACAAAGCAATGCTCAGTGCCTGCGAGAGCGTTTGGGTAAGCTGAGCTTCTTCCCAGCATACCAAGACAGCGGTAGCGCCACTGCAGTATTCAATGAGGCCTTCAATGGTTGTAGGAGAAGCTATTTCTGGAATATGTGATTGACCGCTTTGCATTGCAGCGCTTTTAGCCAGCATTTCCCATCGTTGCATGCGATGAGTGGTTTTCTTTGCATCAAGCTTAACGATGCTTCGTTCACACAAAAGCGGAACAAAAGCAGCTACCCCTAGTTCGGTGGCATGCCGAATAATAGTGTCCATCTTGTCGCCCTTCGCAAGACCTTGCGCAAGAACAACGGTAGGACGATGAATGGTTTCAAGATGCTGTGCGATATGAACGCGAAGAGAATTGCTCTCAAACAATTCAACTTCGCATTCAAAATAATCAGAGGCAGCATCTATAACGGCAATGTGCTCGCCAGGCTTCAGGCGTAAAACCCGTGCATGCTTTGCATCATCACCAGATAAACGCAGTTCAAAAGATGGTTCTGTTTCGCTTGACAACACCTGGTTTTCCAGAAAGAAATGAGGTAACGACATGCGATAAGCCTTACTTAGCCGTTAAAAGCATCACGAAGTTTTTGTAAGGGGCTGCGTGCTTCCGAAACATTTTCTCCCATTTCTTCAGCAAGCTTTTCTAGAATGCCTCGCTCTGCCTTAGAGAGACGTGAAGGAATTTTTACTTCCACATGGACATGCAAATCGCCTCGTGCCTCACTGCGGAACTTAGGCATACCGTAGCCCTTAACATGAACTACCTGTCCATACTGACATCCTTCAGGAATAGTTACCTTAACTTTTTCGTCTTTAAAAATGCCATCGATTTCAATCTGCGTACCCAAGGCAGCTTGAACCATACTGATAGCGGTTGAGCAATGAAGATCACTTCCCTGACGTTCAAAGAATTCATGATCTTCAATACGTACCGTAACAATTAAATCGCCTGCGGCTGCGCCTCGAATTCCTGCTTCGCCGTAGCCTGACAAACGCAGTTGCTGCCCATCCTGAATGCCCACCGGGATATCAACCGAAATACGCTGTCTATCAGGCACACGACCTTGGCCATCGCATTCTGGGCAGGGGTTTTCGATAATCTTGCCTGAACCAGAACAACGAGGGCAGGTAGAAGCGGCTTGCATATCACCCAAAATAGTATGCTGAACGGTAACTACCCTGCCTTGACCATTACAATCAGGACAGGTTACTTCACTGCCGCCTTCGGCTAAGCCACTGCCTTTACAATCTGGACAGGGAGCAAGACGGTCGTATACGATTTCTTTATGCACACCTGCTGCGGCTTCTTCAAGCGTAATACGCAGACCAACACCCATATCGCGCCCTTCGCGTCGAACGGTAGCTCGTCCGCCACCGCCGCCAAAGAAGGAGCTGAAAATATCACCCATGCCAAAGCCGCCAAATAAATCTTCAAAATCAACAGCTTGAGGACCTGCAGCACCTGCCGCACCAGGTATCGTACCAAAGCGATCATACTGAGCGCGTTTAGCAGGGTCACTTAACACATCGTAGGCTTCATTAAGTTCCTTGAAACGATCTTCTGCATCAGGTGCTTTATTAACATCAGGATGAAGTTGGCGTGCTTTCTTGCGAAACGCCTTTTTTATTTCATCATCACTCGCAGTTTTACTTACACCGAGAATCTCATAGAGGTCTTTGGCCATAAGAAGTCAGTCTTACCTTTCACACAATTACAGGTCTTTTAATATATCTTGGGCGGCACGAACCGCAGTAATTACCGTGGAGTAATTCATTCTCGTGGGACCCACAATAACAATGAGCCCCCGATGGGAATCCTGCCCGAATCTATTCGCGATAACTGAAACGCCCGAAAGTGCTTCTGAATCGTTTTCATGTCCAATTCGAACAACCGGGTTTTCTGAATGCACTGCATCATCAAACACGCGAAGAAGCAGTGTATCATCTTCCAGTTCATCAAGGATAGGCATCAAGCATGCAGGATCACTAAATTCAGGTTTTCCCAACAAATGCGACATTCCTAAAGGATGTGCTTTAATAGCATTCTTTTCCTTTAAACAGGTAAGAATTTCGCTGATGACAAGCTGAAACAGATCATCGTGAATATCGTTCATATCAAAAGGCAGCGAATCCGCCTCAAACGAAACATTTTTTCCCGCAAGAACTTTATTAATAAGATCTTGAGTATGATGTATATACTCCTCTGTGCAGGTAGCAGGAATATCCATCTGTCGATCAAACACTTGACCATCATCAGTCACAATAACGATAAGTAAACGCTGATTAGGCAGCAAAACTAAGTTAACAAAACGAATATCCACTGACAGAAAACGTGGAGGAACCAGCATAGTCATACAATCCGTCAAACGAGCAAGCGCCTGAGATGTTTTATCAAGTAAATCATCTAAATCGCTTGCACTTTCACGCAATTCATGAAGGGTTTCATCGCTCGCCGTAACGTTGCCGTTTTCCAATAAATCGTCAACAAAAGCACGATACCCATAATCAGTAGGAATTCGACCAGCAGAAGTATGGGGCTGAATAAGATATCCCATATCTTCCAAGAGCGACAATTCATTGCGTACCGTAGCAGAACTAATACCCAAGTTGTAGCGTTCTACCAAAGTGCGTGAACCTACCGGCAAAGCACGTGCAATATATTCTTCAATCAATGCTCGAAGAACAAGCCTTCTTCTATCTGAAAGCATGGTCACCCCCTTTTAGTTTTGGCCTACACTCAATACTGTAACCGTATTTTAGCAGCCTAAGCAACCGAGTGCTAATATCCTTGACGTAAACGTTACTTATTCTTTTGATTGGGACTTTTTCTTTCAGTATTAAGTTACGGTGCTAAATTAAGTATTCGCCCGTATAACTGATTTCCAAAAAGCCAACCTTTATGGGTGGGTTGCCAACGTTCATTAACCTGGATCACAAATCCGTCATTTTTTAATTGTTGCAAGGTTTCGGGTAAATCTGGTAGAAGCAACGTAGCTATTTCTACCTCTTCATTGGAAACACCCTTGCTCATACGCATACCGAGCATGATATCTTCTGCGGCCATCTGAAACACATCAAGCTGTTCAATGCAGTCATTATTTTCAGAAAAACGAATACGCTCTAACTCGTTTTGGCGCATACTAACGGCCCCTTGGCCAATTCCTAGATACGGAACGCCAGTCCAATACGCAGAATTATGGCGAGACTCAAACCCAGGCTTGGCATAACTGGCAACTTCATAATGAACGAATCCCTGTTTGGTTAGGTATTCATGTGCTAGTTCCATACCTTCAGCGCCCGCATCTTCATCTACTACTAAAGTTCCTGCATCCACCATAGAAGCAAAGGGGGTTCCTTCTTCTACCATCAAAGGGTACACGCTTATATGGGTCACCCCCAACGTACAGGCCTGTTCAAGATCTTTTTCAAATTGTTCTAAGGTTTGTCCCGGGAGTCCACACATTAGATCAATGCTTATGTTTTCAAAACGCATTTGAGCAGTTTCAATAGCTTTTTTAGCTTGATCAGTGCTATGAACGCGCCCTAAGGTTTTCAATAATGAATCATTAAAAGACTGAACCCCAATGGATAACCTGTTTACCCCCAGTGCATACAAATCTTTCACCATAGATTCAGTTAAACTATCCGGATTAGCTTCTAGGGTACATTCCACTTCGGGGGTTAAGTGCATGGAAATAGAAAGAGCATACAACAGTGAAGACAAACGCCTATTCCCTAAATAACTAGGCGTCCCTCCACCAAGATAGACGGTTTCTAGGGAACCCAAAACATCATTGTTAGAGTAAGTGCGAATTGAGTGTATAAGACGTTCAGTATAAGCATCTAATTCTGGGCTGTCACAAGCTATTGCCTGCGTTACAAAGTCGCAGTACTTACAACGCTGTTTGCAGAAGGGCACATGGAGATAGAGTGCCTTATAGGGCTGCCACTCCATTAGACGTGCGCCTCTTCGGTTTTCTTGCGAGCTAATTCAAAAATGGCGGCAAAATCTTCAAAGGTAACCGCATTGTTAATGAGGCGGCGCGTGCCCGATGCATCAGTGGTACGCGCAACATACCACATGGCATGTTTGCGCATACGGACAATGTTTCGTCCTTCACGTTCGGAAAGCATTTTGGCATGACGGGTAGCAAGCGCCATTTTTTCCCGAACTGAAGGACCTACGTATCCCGGACCACCCGCTAAGCGCGATGCAATATCGCGAAATATCCAGGGATAACCCTGAGCACCACGACCCACCATAATGGCGTCACAGCCGGTAGTATTTATCATATCTACCGCGCGCTGACCGTTGGTAATATCGCCATTGCCTATAACAGGAATAGACAAAGCATCTTTTACCTTTTTGATAATAGTCCAGTCTGCCTGACCTCGATAAAACTGCATAGCAAAGCGCCCATGAACCGCTACTGCGGAAGCTCCCGCTGCTTCCATACGTTTACCAAATTCCACTGCAGTTTCGTGTTCCATTTCAAAGCCGCGCCGGAATTTCACGGTTACAGGACACTGAACAGCGCTTACTACCTGCTTAACAATGTTTTGAGCAAGTTCTGGATCCTTCATTAAGGCTGAACCATCACCTTTACCCGCAATTTTCTTTGCAGGACAGCCCATATTAATGTCTATAGCAAACAGTCTATCCTGTAAGTTATCTTCAATGGCGGCAGCTTGGGACGCCATAGTGTCAGGTTCGTGACCAAAAATTTGTACACTTACTTTGTCTTCAAGGGGAGACAAATCTAACAAGTGCGCTGTTTTTTCATTGGCGTAGCTTAGTGCTTTAGCCGATACCATCTCTGTATAGGTAAGCTGCGCGCCTTGTTCACGACACAGTTCACGAAAAACTTCATCCCCTACCCCTGCCATAGGTGCAAGAATAATGCGACGGTTTTCGAATAATGAATTGGTCATTTTGTTATCACAAAACTTCCTACAGACCACTTGATAATCCGGCAAGGCCGAAGAAAAAATAAATCAAAACGCCCAAAGCAAGAACAACTGCCACCGCACACCCGCAGCCAATTCCAACTTTACTACCAGAAGACATGCGTGCTTGCTGTTGTTCCTGAGCTATTTTCTTTTCATCAAACGGATCGTTTAACCAATCGTATTCTTCTTTATTATGGTTTCGAGCCATAGAAAATCCTATTCATCCACCTTCAGAATAGCCATGAATGCTTCCTGAGGAACCTCGACATTACCAATACTCTTCATACGCTTTTTACCCTTTTTCTGCTTTTCTAGCAGTTTACGTTTACGGGAAATGTCACCTCCATAACATTTCGCCAAAACATCCTTACGCAGGGCGCGTACGGTTTGTCTTGATAAAACTCTTGACCCAACAGCAGCCTGAATAGGTACTTCAAACATTTGACGTGGGATTATTTCCTTTAGTTTTTCAGTAAGGACTCTGCCACGATCGTAAGCCTTATCGGTATGAACAATAAACGATAAAGCGTCAATGGGCTTACCTGCTAACAAAATGTCAAGTTTCACCAATTTAGATGGCTTATATTCATCAAAATCATAATCAAGAGACGCATATCCTTTAGTGCGGCTTTTCAGTTGATCAAAATAGTCCATAATCAGTTCTGAAAGCGGAATTTCCCAAAGCATTTCAACCGTGGTGGTGTTGAGGTAATTCATAGTTTTGAATTCACCGCGACGGGATACCGTTAATTCCATAACCGCACCCACATAATCCGGCGGAATAAGAATTTTGGCTTTAAGATAGGGCTCTTCAATATGCTCAATCTCGCTGGCATCGGGCATATCCTGTGGCGAATGAAGCGAAATCATGGTTCCATCGGTTTTAAATACATGATATTCAACCGAAGGTGCCGTAGCTAATAAATCTAAGCCAAATTCACGCTCTAAACGCTCCTTAATAACCTCCATATGAAGAAGCCCCAAAAAACCAACTCTAAAGCCAAAACCCAGTGCATGGCTGTTTTCTGCTTCATAAATAAGAGCAGGGTCGTTTAGTGAAAGTTTATCCAGCGCATCTTTTAGCTCTTCATACTGGTCGCCATCAATGGGGAATAAACCTGTATATACCATTGGCTTTACATCACGATAACCAGGCAAAGGTTCGCTACAACCACCTTTGGCAAGCGTTATGGTGTCACCCACTTTTACCTGAGAAGGATCCTTTAAGCCAGTAACCAAATACCCTACTTCGCCAACTCCTAATTCTTCCGCAGGAACTTCGGTAGGTCTACGAACTCCTACTTCTTCAACAAGCGTTACCGTGTCAGTTGCCATCATGCGAATAGACTGCCCTTTACGCATAGAACCATTCACGATACGTACAAGTGCTACTACCCCACGATAGGCGTCAAAATACGAGTCGAAAATGAGAGCAGACAAAGGAGCATCAGGGTCTCCTTCAGGGTGGGGAATGTTGTACACAATGGATTCAAGTAAATCATGAACCCCTTCCCCCGTTTTGCCGCTTGCCAAAACAGCATCATCAGCAGGAATAGCAAGACCATCTTCTATTTCCTGACGAACCCGTTCTGGTTCAGCTGCTGGTAGGTCAATCTTGTTGATAAGAGGAACAATTTCCAAGTTGGCATTCATGGCCATCATGGCATTAGCAACCGTTTGCGCTTCAATGCCCTGTGTAGCATCAACTACCAAAACTGCACCTTCACAGGCTGCAAGTGAACGGGAAACCTCATAGGTAAAGTCAACATGACCAGGAGTATCAATTAAGTTGAAATGGTACAGTTGTCCATCATCAGCTCGATAGTCAACGCGCACTGTCTGACTTTTGATGGTGATTCCACGTTCACGCTCAATATCCATAGAGTCAAGAACTTGTTCTTTCATATCGCGCTTTGAAACAGTTTCGGTCATTTCCAAAATGCGATCAGAAAGAGTGGATTTACCATGATCGATATGAGCAATAATGGAAAAATTTCGTATGTATTGTGGGTCGAGAGCCATAATTTCCTGTTCTTCAGTACGTAGTAAACGAAGCTTTTCTTACTCTATAAATAAACGTATATAATACGGTTTTAGAATAAAGTGTGGGTAGATTCTACCCTACTTGTGCGAAAGCTCTGATAATTTGCGCATAATTTATAATATGCGTCTGTGCACAACATCTATATTGTGATACGATTCTAAAGCTTTCGTCTACAGAAAAGTAATTATATGGAGGATAAAACGTGGCGAACATTAAAAGTCAAAAGAAGCGAATTATTACCAACGAAAAAGCACGCATGCGTAATCGTGCTGTCCGTTCTGAATTAAAAACTGCCGTTCGTGTTGTACGTGAAGCAGTAGAAGCCCAGGATGGTGCTAAAGCTTACGCTGCTGCTCTTGATGCTTGCCGCCTGCTTGACCGTGCAGCCTCCAAGGGTGTTATCCACAAGCGCCAGGCTGCTAACCGCAAGAGTGGCGTTATGAAGCTTGCCAATACGATTGTCACCCCTGAGATTGTTGCTGCTTACACTCCAGCTCCTAAGAAGGAACAGGCAGCTACTGGCAATAAGAAGGCTGCAGCTAAGGCAGCTCGCAAGGAAGCAATGGCTAAGGCTTCTGAAGAAAAGGCAGCTCGTCGTGCTGAAACCGAAAAGCTTCAGGCTGCTGCTGCAAAGCGCAAGGCTGAAGAAGAGGCCGCTGCCGCTGCAGAGGAAGAAGCTGAAGAGGCTGCTGAATAAATACTTTTCTCTAAGTATTTTTCTTTCAGCGATTCGCGGTATCCAGCTCGGATTCCATTCGCATATCAAGAAAATAAGAACCCGTATCACGGGTTCTTATTTTTGTGCTTTTAGCCACCCTACTAGTTGCTATAAAGAATAACTGATATTTAGTTATCCATCTGTTATTTGCTTTGAGGCTTATTATTTCGTTTCTGTCTAGGCTCTGCTTATCGAATCGAACAAAGCTATAAGCATGGCAAAAACAGCGCACGCTTGCTTTATGCAGTCCCTAACTCAATGGTTGCTAATCAGGGGCCATGCTCTTTAAAAGCTTTGTTCTTTGTTCGGCATCGCGATAGACAGCTCCAAAACAATAAGCCTCAAAACCAATAGCTTGGGCTGTTTAGAATATTGTCTGAATGCGCATTGCGAAGCTAGATGAAGAATAAAGCGTTAAAAGCGAAGCCCCAGATTAGCTTCGTAAATTTTAGGGATACGAAATTTTCGCTTCGCTCTTAGCTTTATTCGCATCTGAATAGCTGACCCTGTGTAAGAAGAGAATATTCGAAATAGTACTAGTATGATTTTTTGCAGACTTGCAGCATCCAGCGAAGAAATTCTTCGTCTTTATCGGATCCACTTTTCATGGCTGCTTCCGTATCACGTGCCATACGAAGCGCACCAATAAGCTCGTTGGTGGAAAATTCTTTTATCCACGTTCGATAAAACTTTACTTTCCATTCAGGAATTTTAAGAACCGAAGCAATGCGCGCCGCTTCCCCACGTCTTATAAGCGCTTTTACCGATAACAATTCACGCAGCCTTGTGGTACACATAGTTAGAAGACCAAAGGGCGAAGTGTCTTCCATACGATGAAGTAAGTACACGCACCGTTGAGCATTACGAGCAGCAAACGCATCTATGAATTCCCAAGGTTTAATCTCTTTGGTAAACGAAACCATTGAAAGAACTTCATTTTCATTCACAGGATCGCTACCACGATGAGAAAGAGCAAGTTTACGAATTTCTGCATCAAGTGATACGGTATTAGTACCCGCAAGATCCAATAGCGCAGAAGCAGCGCCTTCAGTAAAGGTTATGCCATGCCCAACCGCCATTGAACGAACCACTTTACCCATATCACGACGTTCAAAAGGCGTACAATCTATCACGGCGGTCTTACCGTGCGCTGTAACTGCTTTGTAAAGTCGGGATCGTTTATCAAGTTTATTGCCGATAAGAGCTAAAACAGTGGTATTACAAGGTTTCGCTAAATACGTTACGAGCAATTCTGCATCGGCTTTTTTTAATTTATCAACTTCGTAAACTTCAACCAAACGAACCGCACTGGCAAAGGGAAGCGTATTACATGCGTTGACTACCTCTTCCCCGGTGCAGGTAGCCCCTGAAAACGTTTCAGAATTAAAAGATAAATCCCCCATTTTTTCTAAGCGTGTATGAAGACGCTTCATAACAGTTTCGCGCTTAAGTTCGTCTTCGCCTACCACTAAATAAACGGGGAGCAATGGTTTGTCATTCTTAGTTGCCATGAAGCTAGTTTATCGCAGTGATTGAACCTGAATTTCTTCAGGAGTAAAACTACATACAACATCACCATCGCGATCACTTCTCATAACGATAGAATCTGCTTCCTCTAAATAAGACAAAGTTTCGGCAGAGGGATGACCATACCGATTCTGATTCCCTACACTAATTAAAGAAAGCGAAGGATGAAGTGTTTGAGCAAGATTCTTTGTAAGAGCCGCCTTTGCGCCATGATGGGCAACCTTAAGAATATCCACCTTCCCTACTGTACCGCGTTTCACCAATTGACTAACCGTCTGCGCTTCTGCATCACCACAGAAAAACGCAGTCCATTCAACGTTATTATCGAAGTTAAGATCTGTTTTGAGCACAAAGCAAATGCTGTCTTGGTTTCCACCTTCTTCTTGCAGGGACTCTGGCCATACCACTTCAAGCGTAAAAGCGTTACATGAAATATAATCTCCTGCATTTACATAGATAACATTTTCTTCTCCAACCAAATAGCGAGCATCTTCCACAACTTCCTGTGCCTTGTCATCGTCAAGAGCATTCATACCTTCAGCAAGAAATACCTTATCGGATGGAACTACACCCTTAAGGGCGGCAAGACATCCTGCATGATCGCTATCGGCATGAGTAATTAACACTGCATCAAGATGAGTACACCCAAGGCGTGCAAGTGCCGCATAAAGCTTTTGCTCATTTTCTCCGGTATCAATCAAGATTGAAGCATTATTGCTTTGGAGAAGAAAGGCATCACCCTGTCCAACATCAAGCATAGTTACGCTTGTTCCTTGCTTGGGTATCAAACTTAACGCACCCACAAGAATAAGACATACGAATATGCCTTTAAGTGCGTAAGAAAACGATTGAGGCCACACAGTCCAGAGCGCTATCACCGCTATGACCATACAAGTTATCAAAAGAACTTCGGGTGCATAAAACGGAATAGAAGCAAAAGGGATACTAGCCAATAAGGAACAACCTTTGCTAAACATCTCAGCAATCCATAGTGTTATCTGAAGAAAAATATTTCCTACAAACCCTAGAGGCATGGTCATAAAAGCTAGAAGTCCTAGCACACACATCGCAGTCACCAAAGGAGTAGCAAGCACATTTGCCAATGGCGCAAGTAAAGACACCACAGAAAAAGAACTTATAGAAAAAGGCAACGTAAGAAGGAGTGCGGAACACGTCATAGAAAAAGGCTCAAGCAACCATGTCTTTACCCCGCGAGAACAAGACGAAAACCACGAAAGAATTAAAGGCATAAATAGCAAAATTCCGAGTGTTGAAAAGGCCGAAAGAAGAAATGAAAGAGAAAAGGCGCTGCTCGGTATAAGACAAACCATACCAATAATGACAACGCCAAGTGAAGAAAGTGCATGCGACCTGTGTACTCCTCCAAGCGCGAATAAGCTAATTGCACTCATACAAGCTGCCCGAATACAGGAAATCGGGAACCCCACCATGGCAAGATATATGAAAAGAATGCAAAGCTGACACGCAATTCGTGCCCGAAACGAAAGCGGAATTTTTCGAAACAATAGAGAAAGAAAACTCATAACGATAACAAGATGAGCACCTGATACCGCAACGATATGTGCTAATCCCAGTACTTTAACCTCTTGATATAAATCAAGCATGAAAAGGTTCGTTCGGTCTCCCACTATAAGGGCTTGAACTAGCGAACCTGCTTCAGCACAAGCTTTTCCTTCTTGTATGAAACTATTGATTGCATGTACAAAGTTACTTCGATACTGAGATAGGACACCAAACGAAGAGGAAAAGTTTTGTTCGGATTCGATTATACGTGCAAAACCCACTACTCCTTGCTGGTAATACCTTAATTGTGATTCTGCGCGTGGCAACGAATACTGGAGTTGCGCAATAAGCTCATCGCCGTAGTGATAATCATCTGAATCAAATGTAAGACTAACGGTTGCAAGAGATGCGCGTGTATCAAAATCAAACACCTGCACATGAGCATAGGTTCCAAAGGTGCCTTGACTAGGATCTTCTTCGATGCGAAGCAATACGTCTTTCGATTCATATTGTTCTAATACCAGACGCTGATGGTCAAGATTCACACAGTGAACGCTCCAAAGCATGCCGCCAAGGAATAGAAAGGTTACACAGAAAGCTATGCCTGAATAGTTCGATCTTTTTCGCAGAATTACCGCAAAGACACCGCTTAAAACAAAAGCAACACCCTCAAGAATAAGAGGGATATATCCTTCTGGTATTCCACCTACTACACAAGCAAGCCAACAACCACACCACAGTGACAAACCGCACCAAAGTACTAACGGCAGCGTTGGTCGCCGTGACTTGTTTTCCTCCGTGGCGTTCATACCGTAATGGAATCTTTCATTGCTTCAAACTTTTTATCACCAATGCCTGAGACTTCTTTAATTTCTTCGATGGTTGAAAATGAGCCATGTTCCTGACGGTAGGCAATGATTTTTTCAGCGGTAGCTTCCCCAACACCATCAAGCTCCATAAGCTCATCAGCTGAAGCGGTATTAATATTTATTTTTCTTGGACGAGAATTTGAAGCAGAATAATCTGTTCCGGTTTTATTTTGAGTGGATGTAGTTTGCGAACCTGCTTCCTGACGCGAAATTACAATGATTTGCTCTCCGTCAGTAAGTTGTCGTGCCAAGTTTATGCTTGTGTCATCCGCCTTTTCAGTTAGTCCACCTGCAGCTTCTATCGCTTCTGAAACGCGAGAACCGGCAGGTAATTCATACATTCCCGGAGAAGCAACCTGCCCTGTTACGTGAACGAACACTTTGGTTTCGGCAGTCGAGGATGACTCGGTTCCTTCGGTTTGCTCTCCCTGTGCAGATGTCTGTTGTTCGGAATCATGGGAAACGCTTACTGCAGGCGTACTAAAAGCATTCCATAGTTGAAAACCACAGAACGCCACTATAGCAAGTAGGCATACCCCCAACCCAAGTGCAATGGGAATTTTTGGTTTTGTAATTCCTGTTTTTTGTTTAAGTGAATTTACCTCATCAAGAAATGACATAAAAATCCCCCTAAGCTCTTCTCCTTAAAGCTTAGGGGGCGAAATTCACAGAGGGCTACAATTTATCTATCATCTATCTCATAAAAAAGAATTAAGCCGCTCACATAAAGCAACACTGTTTCTCATGCGAAAGTTATCTTGTCACTTTGTCTTATTGTACTTCGGTAATGTTCTTCTTTGCTTTGCGTTCCTGACGTGGGATTTTATAGGAAGGACACGCATAGGTATGGATTTCTACCGAATCAAGCGCTTCGTCGGCCCACTGATCCATAGATAAGTCTTCTTCAGCTGCTAACACCTTTGGAAGCTTTGCGTGAGTCTCGGGATTACGGGGCATGAAAAGCGTGCAGCAATCGGGAGCATCCTGAGAGGATATTTCAAAGGTACCCAACTTTTGTGCTTCGTTAATTATTTCAACTTTGTCAAAGCCTACTAAAGGACGGTACACAGGCAACGACACACTTTCGTTAACCACCAACATATTATCCATAGTCTGAGATGCTACTTGGCCTAAGCTCTCACCCGTTACAATTGCCTTAGCACCTTCACGACGCGCAATACGCTCGGCAATACGAAACATCAAACGGCGGTACAAAATAACGCGAAGCTCTGGAGGGGCTATTGCAGATATTTCTCGTTGATACGTGCCAATGGGAACTATATACAGACGCGCAAAACAGCCCGTACGCTCAAGCACTTCGGCGATGTCTTGAACCAGATATTCACTGGTTGCAGAAGTTTCCGGTCTACCAGAAAAATGCACGCCAATGCATGTTGCGCCACGTCTAGCAATACGCCACGTAGCAACCGGAGAGTCGATGCCAGATGAAAGCAGACACACCGCTTTACCCGCACTTCCAACCGGCAATCCACCAATGCCGTGAATACTACGTCCATAAATATAAGTGGAACCCTGGATTACTTCTACACGAACTTCCACATCGGGATTTTTCATAGCAACTTTTTTGTCAGGGAAAGCACGACAAAGTGCAGCGCCAACCAGTTGATTTAACTGCATAGAATCAATGGAAAAATCAGTGTGGTTACGACGTGCTTGTACTTTAAACGTAGTAAAATCCCCTGCATCCCTTAAAGCCATACACGCAGTTTCATACATTTCTTCAAGCTCTTGAGCGCAACGATACCCGCACGAAACTCGTGCAATACCCGGAACGCCCGCAATTTGATCAGCAAGTGCACACGATTCACCATAGGTAGTAGTATCGGGCAAAAACAAACAAATTCTTCCCGAAATACGTCTAATACGAACAGAAGAGTTTTGTATGATTGCTTCTATATTCGCAATAAGTTGTTGCTCGAATTTTTTTCGATTATGGCCTTTAAGCCCTATTTCGTGATAATGAACAAGGCAGACACGATGTCGTGTCTGCCTTTCTTCAGCATGAGTTATTTCAGTCATCGTAGTAAATTTATCCTTTTGCATATTCGACGAAGTACTACAAAGGCTACACACAAAAGCGCTGATAGTAGACTTTAGTGGTTATGTACATCAATCGTTGCAGGATCGTAGGAAACGTCACCACGAGCAATTTCATCAAATGCAATAGAAAGTGGACGACGATTATTAGCCTTGGCAATATCTACTGCAGTCTGAAGCTGAATCGCACGATTGCGCTGACCACGCATCATTTCATTGATATCATGAGCACGCTTTGAAGCAAGAGCGCACAACAGAAAACGATCGTCATCAGTCTGATCTAATAACACATCAATCTTTGGTTCAATAAGGCTCATCTTATTTAGATCCCTTTCGTATCATTTGCATACGAGTTGATAATGTCAACCAATTCATTAACAGCTCGCTCCAGGTCATCGTTGACAACTTGAATATCATACTCCATTTTTTGCGCAAGCTCTACCTCTGCGGTTTTCATTCTTGAAGAAATTACCTCATCAGTTTCAGTGCCACGCTGGCGAAGCCTTCGTTCAAGTTCCTCAAGCGACGGAGGCTCAATAAACACCAAATGTGCTTCAGGAAGAGCTTTTCGAACCTGAAATGCTCCTTGCACATCGATTTCTAAAATAACTTGGTCACCTGAGCGCATATGATCAAGTACGCTTTGTTTTAAAGTTCCATAGTAATTATCGTGAACCTGCGCCCATTCAAGAAAACCCTCTTGGTCTACTAACGATTTAAACCGTTCAGGATCTAAAAAGTAATAGTGCTTTCCTTCAACCTCACCAGGACGAGGATTGCGAGTAGTAGCAGAAACGGATACCCAAGCATCGGGTATCCGTTCTAACACCTTAGATAACAACGTACCTTTACCGGCCCCAGAAGGACCAGAGATAACAAAGAGATTACCTACGCGGGAATTATTTTCCAAGACGATCAAGCAACGCTTTCTGTTGACGCTCGCCCAAACCCTTCAAACGACGGGATTCAGCGATATCCAATTCCTTCATGATCTTTTCAGCTTTTGCCTTACCGTACCCAGGGAGAGTTTCAATCAAGGTAGAAGCCTTCATACGACCAACAATAGGATCATCCTTCATTGCAAGAACATCCGCAAGACTTAATACCCCATTTTTTAAATCTTCACGAACCTGAGCTCGCTTAATACGTGCAGCCTTAGCCTTTTCGAGTGCCTGCTGCCTTTCTTCTGGGGTGAGTTGTGGAACCGGCATGGTCGCTCCTTTTCTTAATCGATGCACCACGCATCGTCTTTTCGGCAATCATAACTTCTTTTATAGTATACACATTTTCAATTACACAATCCCTTAAAATTGTCCCCTAATATTCTTAGTGCGTGATTGCGTAACTTAACAGCATATTTGTACCATTTCTTTAACAATTTTGCACTATTTTATAAATCATTTATCGTATTTTTCCATACCCTTTGGATAAAAAGTGGTCTCTGCACTACCGCAAAGACCACTTTTTGAGTAAAAAATGAACAAATGTAGAACAAAAAAGTTTCCCCATTACAGCAGCGAATGGCAGGGAATAGCACCAAGAGAAGAAGAATTTCCTACAAGAGACAAAACCGCAACAACCTTAGCCTCATACGATTCAACGAAATCGATAAACTTCTGAGCAAGTGCTTCATCAAAGGTGTCAAGCACCACAATTACCTTATCCTTCTTCTTTAAGGCAAGCGAAGAAGAAATACCCTCACTAGTTTCTTCCCCAATACCAAACTTCATCCAAGCAGACAAAGCAACGTTGTAAGCAAAGTAAGAATCAACACCAGGAAGCGATAGTACAACTTCAGGTTTTGCTTCACGATCGACTTGTTGTAAAAGTTCTACCGCTAGCTTATTTGAAACAATAGGATCTACCATCAAGGCTTCAGAATTAATCGAAGTACCCTGCTCATCTCGAACAAGCACCTTCATTTTTTTTAGCAACTCTTGAATTTCAGTTGTTTCCATTCGTTATAACTCCTTTGCAATGGCTTCAAATGCTGCAGCAGGGTCTGCCTGTTCGGTTATTGGGCGTCCAATAACAATATGAGAAGCTCCGTTATCAAAAGCTTGTTGAGGAGTAGCCACACGGCTTTGATCGCCCAAAGCAGCTCCGGCTGGTCTTACACCAGGGGTGACGATATAAGCCTCTGGACCAAGTACCTCACGAAGCATAGCAGCTTCTTGAGGAGAGGCAACTACGCCAGAAAGGCCTGCTTGCTTTGCTTGAGTTGCCAATGCAACAACCTGATCTTTAACTGTTCGGGTAACACCGGTTCGCTGTAAGTCTTCTTCACTCATGCTGGTAAGAACAGTAATACCTAACGAAATAGGCTCCTGTTCAACCCAACGCGCTTCTAACAAACCGGCTTTTGCGGCTTCCATCATGGCAATACCGCCTACCGCATGCATGGTAAGCATATCGGCACCCGCTTCTGCGGCAGCCTTTGCAGCTCCTTTTACCTGATGGGGAATATCATGAAACTTTAAATCAAGAAATACCTTAAAGCCACGCTTCTGAAGCGCGGTAATAAAATAGGGTCCTTCTTGATAAAACAAGGTCATGCCCACTTTAAGCCACTTTGCTTTTCCGTGAAGCTGATCGGCTAATTCAAGCGCACGCGCACGATCGCAATCAAGGGCAACAATGACCCTGTCTTTTCGCGGAACAGAAGAAAAATCTAGCATTCTAGAGCTCCAATCAACTGATTAACATCATCGATACCCTGTTCTTGGCAATAGCTTTCAATGCCTTTAATTACCTCAATGGTAGCACGAGGATTCATGAAGTTTGCCGTACCAACAGCAACCGCAGTAGCGCCTGCCAGCATAAACTCAACCGCATCAAGGCCTGTAGTAATGCCACCCATACCAAGAATAGGAACGTTAATGGCGTTATGAACCTGCCAAACCATACGAAGAGCAACCGGTTTTACTGCAGGACCCGAAAGACCTCCGACCACACGCGCAAGAATAGGCTTTCTTGTTTTCGTATCAATAGCCATACCCAACAGTGTATTAATAAGGGAAACCGCGTCAGCACCAGCCGCTTCTACCGCTTTTGCAATTTCGGTTATATCGGTAACGTTAGGAGTTAGCTTAACAATCAAAGGTCGCTTAGTGCGTTTGCGGCATTCCGCAACAACCGAAGATGCCATCGCTGGATCGGTCCCAAAGGTCATACCGCCACAATCAACATTGGGGCAGGAAATGTTCAGCTCATAGGCATCCACTTCTGGTGAGGCTTCCAGCGCTTCTACTACCGCAACATATTCTTCAAGGCTATGCCCTGAAACATTAACAATAACGGTAGCCTGTTCATTTTTTAGCCAAGGTAAATCACGCTGTTTCAGTACTTCTACCCCAGGGTTTTGAAGCCCAATAGAATTCAACATACCCGAAGGAGTTTCAGCGATACGAGGGGCATCGTTACCTGCCCATCCATGCAGAGAAACACCTTTTGTGGTTACCGCACCCAACGCAGAAACATCAATAAAATCGGCATATTCATGACCTGATGCAAACGTACCGGAAGCGGTAGTAACAGGGTTCTTCATTAAAAGACCGCCAAGATTAACCTGCATAGTTACGCTCATTACCAGATCACCTCCGAAGCATCAAAAACTGGACCATCAACGCAAGAGCGCTTTCGTCCTTGTTTAGTTTCAACAATGCAAGAAAGACAAGCACCAATTCCACAAGCCATACGTTTTTCAAGAGAAATAAACGTAGGTAATCCTGCTTCCAAACAGAGTTCAGAAACAATACGCATCATAGGCTCAGGACCACAGCAGTACACATAGTCATAATTCTGAGCTTGAATACAATCTTTCACGACTTCAGTACAAAAGCCTTTGCGTCCTTTAGAGCCATCATCAGTGGCAATAAGAAGATCTTTACCCAAAAGTGTTTTGTAGCGATCTTCCACCACCAAAGCTTTTTCCGTTTGAGCACCAAGCACCACATCCATATCAACATGTGCCGCCTTAAGGGCTTCCGCATGAAGATAAAGCGGTGCCCCTCCTACTCCACCAGCTACCAAAAGAACCTTAGACGCATTGCTAGGCACACTCCAGCCCTGACCAATAGGACCCATCACAGATACCACAGCACCTGGGTTTAAAGTAGTCATATGAGCACTGCCATATCCCACCACCTGATAAAGTATGGCAAGTACCTTGTTATTATCTTCGGTGTAATAGACTGAAAAGGGGCGACGCAAAATATGGCCTTCCATGCCAGGTAACTGCACATGAACAAATTGACCAGGCTGTAACTGCACACCAATTTCTTCCACTTCAACCTTCATAAGCCAAAGTGTGTCAGTTAATGCAATGTTTTGCCGTACAATACCCGGTTTTTCCAATACCGTACTCACAGCTAAATCACTTCTCTTCCCACTGCTCTAAATCCTGCAAGGCAATAATGGGGAGATTGTCATCTCGAAGGTTATCAATTGCAGAAACAAACGCTTGAGCACCTGCCAAAGTAGTAACGTAACAAAGATTCTGTCGAACCGCCATGGTGCGCAATACGTATCCATCAGAACGTGTTTCTTGACCAAATGGCGTATTGATCATCAGATCAATTTTCCCGTCACTAATAAGGGTTCCAATATTGGGTTCCGGATCGCTTACACGACCAATTTCTTCACAAGGAATATTTGCTGATTTCAACGCACGAGCCGTACCTGAAGTACAAATAAGCTTAAAGCCCATACGAGCCAAATCGCGTGCAAGTGGCACAATGGCACGCTTATCGCGATCGCACACCGAAAGAAAACAGGTTCCCGATTTGGGCAGTTCCATATTGACGGCAGCCTGGGTTTTAGCGTAGGCAGCGGGGAAATTATTAGCAATGCCCATAACTTCGCCTGTTGATTTCATTTCTGGGCCTAATACTACATCAGCACCAGGGAAGCGTCCGAAAGGCATAACAGCTTCCTTCACGCAGAAATGAGACTGCCTACGTTCATCGTCAGGCAAATTGAAGCTTGCGATGGTTTCTCCCGCCATAATGCGAGCAGCCAGTTTAGCCAAAGGAACACCAGTTGCCTTCGAAATAAAGGGAACCGTACGGGATGCACGAGGGTTAGCCTCAATAACATAGACAACCGAATCTTTGATAGCAAACTGTACATTCAGAAGGCCTACTACCCCTAAGCGAAGAGCCAACCTTCTGGTAATAGAACGCAATTGTGAAACCTGTGATTCCGAAAGCGTAAACGGAGGAATGCAACAAGCAGAGTCTCCCGAATGGACGCCAGCTTCTTCGATGTGCTCTAAAACACCACCGATATACACTTGCTTACCATCACACAACGCATCAACATCACATTCAATTGCGCCTTCCAAAAAGCGGTCTAAATACACAGGATGGTCAGGCGTAATACGAGCAGCTTCTGCCATGTATTTTTCAAGATACTTGGCATCATACGCAATAACCATGCCACGTCCGCCCAGTACGTAGCTAGGACGCACCAAAAGCGGAAAACCGATACGATCAGCAACCTGACAAGCCTCTTCAAACGAAGAAGCCATACCTGCTGCCGGATAGGTAATATGAAGTTCGTCCAAAATTTCAGAGAATCGATCACGATCTTCAGCTAAATCAATAGCCTCTGGCTTGGTGCCCATTACCACCATGCCAGAATTCTCCAAGTCGCGCGCCAATTTAAGAGGCGTTTGTCCACCGAGTGTTACTACTACCCCATCAGGCTGTTCCACTTCGACAATATCCATCACGTCTTCGTAAGTTAACGGCTCGAAGTACAAGCGATCAGATGTATCGTAGTCGGTCGATACCGTTTCTGGATTGCAATTTACCATGATGGTTTCGTAGCCTGCATCATGTAAGGCATAGCTTGCATGAACACAACAGTAGTCAAATTCAATACCCTGCCCAATGCGGTTAGGACCTGCGCCTAAAATCATGGCACGTTTTTTAGTGGAAGGACGAATTTCGCTTTCACCAAGTTCATAAGTTTTGTAATGATATTCAGTTCGACTTTCAAATTCAGCCGCACAGGTATCAACCGTTTTAAATACAGGAACTACCCCAAGCTCTTTACGGCGAGCGCGAACCGCATGTTCTTCACTGCCGGTAAGATAGGCAATCTGTATATCAGATAAGCCAAAACGCTTAGCCTGCAATAAGTCCTGAGCATCCAAATCTTCAAGAGCGTACTTACCAATTGCCTGTTCAACTTGAATAATGTCATAGAGACGTGATAAGAACCAGCGATCGATTTTGGAAGCTTCAAATACCTGATCGATACTCCATCCACGGCGAAAAGCTTCTGCGATATAGAACATACGATCTTCAGTAGGCTTACCTACCAATTCATCAAAGTGCTCTTCATCAAAGCTGTCCTTGCCATCGGCACCTAAACCGGCACGTCCGTTTTCCAATGAACGCATCGCTTTACCAAATGCTTCTTCAAAGGTACGACCGATAGCCATAATTTCTCCAACTGCTTTCATGCGGGTAGAAAGCGTAGTATCGGTACCTTTAAACTTCTCAAAAGCAAAACGAGGAACCTTTACGACACAGTAGTCAATAGAAGGTTCGAAACAAGCCGGCGTTGCTTTGGTAATGTCATTGGTAATTTCATCAAGCGTATATCCTACCGCTAACTTTGCTGCTGCCTTAGCAATTGGAAAACCAGTAGCCTTAGAAGCAAGTGCGGAAGAACGAGAAACACGAGGGTTCATTTCAATTACAATGAGGCGTCCATTTTTTGGATTAACCGCAAACTGCACGTTAGAGCCGCCGGTTTCTACACCAATCTTTTCCAAAATTGCAAGAGAGGCAACCCTCATGCGTTGGTATTCAACATCCGATAAAGTTTGTGCAGGAGCAACCGTAATAGAATCGCCCGTATGAACACCCATAGGGTCAAAATTTTCTATGGAGCAAATAATAATGCCGTTACCCGCTTTATCGCGCATAACCTCCATTTCGTATTCTTTCCAACCCTCAATGCTTTCTTCTACCAGTACTTCGCTTACCGGAGAGAGATCAAGACCTTGAGACACAATAAGTTCAAGTTCTTCTTGATTATGCGCAATGCCACCACCAGCACCGCCAAGCGTAAACGATGGACGAATAACCAGCGGGTATCCTAAGCTTTCAGCCAAAGACAGCGCATCATCAATCGAATAGGCATAGCCACTGCGTGCAACTTCAAGACCAATTTCTGACATGGCTTCATTAAATTGCTTGCGATCTTCACCACGCTCGATAGCGTCTAAATCGCATCCAATCATCTCCACGCCATATTTTTCCAATACGCCGGCCTTCGCCAATTCAACAGCGGCATTAAGTGCGGTCTGCCCCCCTAGGGTGGGTAACAGCGCATCAGGGCGTTCTTTGGCTATGATTTTTTCAATAAATTCCTTGGTAATTGGTTCTACGTAGGTGCGATCAACCAACTGAGGGTCTGTCATGATGGTGGCAGGATTGGAATTAACCAATACCACCTCATAACCATCCTCCTTTAATACCTTGCACGCTTGGGCACCCGAATAGTCGAATTCACATGCTTGACCAATGACGATAGGACCAGATCCAATTACCAAGATTCGTTTTATATCTTCTCTTTTAGGCATGAACCTCTCCTTCCCTTGCAGCAAAATTCCACCCTGCAAGGCGATCATGTGCAATATCGATATCCAGATAATCAGACCTACCGTCCATTAAGCGTGTAAACGCAGTAAACAGATAGTGTGCATCAGTAGGACCAGGACTAGCTTCAGGATGGTACTGTACCGAAAAGACCGGCTTATCCAAAAAGGCAATACCTTCCGCAGTGCCATCATTAAGATTTACGTGCGTAAGCTGAATGCGTCCAAACTTTTCGTTCATGACAACCGGTGCGCACTTCTTTTCACACCAGAAACGAAGATCATCCACATGAGCGCTCATACCGTCAGATAGTTCAGGTACCAAGGGGCCAAGGGAATCAAAGAGTAATCCAAAGCCATGGTTTTGGGCGGTTATTTCAACCCTACCCGTACGTAAATTCATAACTGGCTGATTGCCCCCACGATGGCCAAACTTAAGTTTTTCCATTTCAGCGCCTGATGCAAGTGAAATCATCTGGTGACCGAGGCAAATTCCAAAAAGCGGAACTTTACCAATGAGCTGCTCTACCTGCACGTAGGTTTCTCGCACCGCTTCAGGATCGCCCGGACCATTACTCAAGAAAACGCCATCGGGATTAAGAGAAAGCACCTTATCCGCTGAAGTATTCCAAGGAACAACGGTAAGCTTGCAGCCCACACGAATCAGGCCCTGCAAGATAGACTTTTTTACACCACAGTCATAGGCAACCACATGATAGTAAGGCTCAGCAGGTGCAGCAAGCGCAAAAGCTTGGCTTTCAGGCAGTTCAGTAAATGAAGTAATTTCATCGCGACTAACCGTTTTAGCCAGATTTACTCCCACGATGCTTTCCGAAGCGCGGACTTTTGCCAATAAGCTATCCGTATCAAGATCAATGGTGGACAAAACACCACGTTGTGCCCCATGGTCACGCAGATGCATAGTAAGCGAACGTGTATCAATGCCGCCAAGAGCCACAACTTGCTGATCTTTAAGAAAATCAGGCAAAGAAATTTCGCTGCGCCAATTTGAAGGAGTAAAGCACATTTCGTGCACCACCAAACCACGCAGGGCAAGACTATCCGCCTGCAGATCATCACGATTTACTCCATAGTTACCTATCTGGGGATAGGTCATCGTAATAATCTGTCCCGCATAGGAAGGATCAGAAATTACCTCTAGGTAACCTTCCAAAGAAGTATTGAAGCAAACTTCGCCAAACACCTCACCTTCCGTACCGCAGGAATAACCTTCATAGACCGTACCGTCTTCCAAAACCAATTTAGCCTTGGCGTGCTGTCCATAACTGGTGTTGTCCAATAACTTACTCAACTACGACACCATCCTTACATGTAAAGGTGCCACCTACCAAAACATCGGTTGCACGACCTGTTAATTCGTATCCTAAGAAACCGGAATTTTTCGATTTAGAATACATATCATCTGCCGTAACCGTCCAAGTAACAGCAGGATCGAAAATAGTAATATCAGCCACATTTCCCGCTTCAAGTTTCACCTGGTCTAGGCGAAGGATTTTACGAGGCTTAATTGCCATAAGTTCAACCAGCTGGTTGTAGGTAATATGTCCTGGAGCAACCAAGTACGTAAGAACTACACCCAAGGAAGTTTCTAATCCGGTCATACCGAAAGGTGCTAATTCAAATTCACGCGCTTTTTCGTGTTCTGCATGAGGTGCGTGATCGGTCACAATACAATCGATCGTGCCATCGGCAAGCGCTTCAAGTAAGGCTGCATTATCCTCTCTAGTTCGCAAAGGAGGATTCATCTTCAAATTGGTGTTATACGTAGTAGTAATATCGTCCTCATTTAACACTAAATGATGGGGAGTAACCTCACAAGTTACCGCTACACCGCGAGCCTTACCTTCGCGCACCAATTCAACGCCACGAGCTGAAGTAATGTGTTGAATATGAATAGGACAGCCCGTTAATTCAGAAAGCGCAATATCACGCTGAATTTGCAATTCTTCTCCTGTTGCAGGCCATCCCGCAAGACCCAAGCGCGTCGAAACCACACCTTCGTTCACCTGACCCGGGCCAACCAAACCTTCATCTTGACAATGGCTCATTACCACCTTGTTGAACATTTTTGCGTAGTCCATCACGCGGCGCATCATGCCAGCGTTTTGAACGCCTCGTCCATCATCAGTAAAAGCAACCGCACCATGAGCAACCATATCTCCCATTTCAGAGAGCGATTCACCCTTTAAGCCTTTTGTACAAGCGCCCGAAGGATACACACGGCAATGGCCTGCCTGAGCTGCTTTATCAAGCACATAATCGATAGTGGTGGCGTTATCGGTCGTAGGATTGGTATTCGGCATAGAACAAATACCCGTAAATCCGCCATGAGCTGCAGCCGCCGTTCCAGTTTCGATAGTTTCTTTATATTCTTGACCTGGATCACGAAGGTGAACATGAATATCAACTAATCCAGGAACCGCAATACAACCACTGCGGTCATACACTTCAGCATCGGGACATTCAAGAGAGGGACCAACTTCAACGATAGTTTGCCCGTCAATCAAAATATCAGCAACGGTATCAAGCGATAAAGAAGGATCAATTACTCGAACGTTTTTAATGAGCGATTTCATCGTTTGCTCCCCCTAACAGCAAATAGATCAGCGCCATACGAACACAAACACCTGAAAATACCTGTTCAACAATGACCGATTTATGACCATCTGCCATGAAACTATCCAGTTCAACCCCACGATTAATGGGTCCAGGATGGCAGATAATGGCATCATCTTTCATAAGATAAGAACGTTGTTCATTTAGGCCGTATAACAGATGATATTCGCGCAAACTTGGGAAAGGCGCATTTTCCAAACGTTCCATCTGGATACGCAACATATATACCACATCAAGACTGGGCAGCACTTCGTCCAAATAAGGAGTTACTTCATCAGCCCCAAGAACATCGGGTCGTGCAGGTAAAAGGGTTGCCGGTGCAATAAGAACAACCTGGGCTCCCATTTTCTTTAAGGCAGGAACCAAGGATCCGCAAACACGGGAATGAGCAATATCTCCTACAATTCCCACACGCAAACCTTCAAACGAGCCTTTTTCCTTCCAGATGGTATACAGATCGAGAAGTGCCTGCGTAGGATGCTGATGTTTACCATCGCCGGCATCAATAACACTAGCGTTGGTGTTTTGTGAGACCATATAAGGTGCGCCTGCACACTTGTGGCGCACGATAAACATATCTACTTTCATAGCATCAAGGGTGCGCACCGTGTCGACTAAGCTTTCACCTTTAACAGTAGATGACGCACTCCCACCAGCATTAAGAGAATCGCAAGAAAGGCGTTTTTCTGCTAGTTCAAAAGACCCCCGCGTTCTGGTGGAAGGTTCAAAAAACAGGTTGCACACCGTTTTGCCACGGAGAGCAGGAACTTTTTTGATAGCACGTTCGTTAACTTCTTCGAATTTTCGTGCCTGTTCTAACACCGTCATAATATCGTCGGCTGATAAATCATCAATGAATAAAAGATGTTTGTGATTAAACATAGTTAAGCTCCCTTCACTGGAGCTGAACCAACATGCTGACCTGGTTCTAAGCGTTTAATACGTACGCTTGATTGCCCATCAATTTCTTTAAGATACAATCGCACGCTTTCATTCGAGGCAGAAGGAACATTTTTTCCAACAAAATCAGCCCTGATGGGAAGTTCGCGATGACCACGATCAATCAAAGTTGCTAGCTGAATGCGAGCAGGCCTGCCTAAATCCATCAAAGCATCAAGTGCTGCACGAATAGTGCGACCGGTATAGAGCACATCATCAACAAGGACGATGGTTTTACCATCAACAGGGAAAAAGATTTCGGTACCTTGTACCACAGGAGATAAATTCATGATGGAATCATCGCGATAAAAACTGATATCCAATGACCCAACGGGAAGCTTCGTTCCCTCAATGTCTTCAATAAGACGAGCAATTCTTCGGGCTAGTACATCGCCCCTCGTTACGATGCCAACAATTGCAAGATCTTGGCATCCTTTGTTTTGTTCAAGAATCTGATGTGCCATACGCACTAATGTCCGATCAATTTCAGACTCTTCCATAACGACAGATTCTTCAATTCCGTTGTCTTGCATGCACGCTCCTTTCTTAAAACTAACGTGCGTACAGACAAAGCCGCTGACAAGAAGAAGATACCTCGTCCAGTTCATTGGTAAACTGACGCAATCGTATGGTCAATATCACCAAAAACGAAGTTTTTCTTTTCCTTGCTACCCTGCCCTGATAAGAAAAAAGCCCCAGAGCAGAGAGGGGCAATCAATCTGGCGTTGAAGCTTACAATAGTACGACATCCATTTATCGTAGTCCCAGAAGCCCACCGCAATATGTTTGCACCTTATCGGTCTCTCTGTACCGCCATTAAAGGTTTTCTTGATTATAGAACCAAGCAGGCATGGGGTCTAGAAAAAATATAACGTGTCACCATTACGAAACACGTTTTGATAACACGCAAACAAAATGTGCATCGAACAAAGGATTTGATTCATCGCTTGAAAAAAGATCATCGATTAAACGTTGATAGGTAACCTCAAAAGAACTTCCCTGTTCGCTTTTAAGAAATGCCCGAATAACCTCTTCGTTTTCTTCCTTAAATACCGTACAGGTGGCATAGGTAAGAGCTCCACCAGGTTTCACCAAACGAGCCGCCTGACAAAGAAGCTTAAATCCTGTATGAGCCATGGAAGAAATTTCGTCAGCGGTAACGCGCCACCGAATATCGGCATGCCTGCGCAAAGTACCTACACCCGTACAAGGTGTATCAATAAATATGGCATCATAGGTTTCAGTGCCAAACTGCGATAAATCTCTTGCGTCCTGGCAAAACACTTCATTTTGGGAAATTTCTGCTTGTTTTAGCCTGACAATGCGCTCTTTGGTGCGAGTCTCATCAGCATCAATCATATCAAGGGTCATTTGCTTTCCAAAACGCGCCAGCGAAACATTCTGTAGCAACACCGATTTTGTCCCACGCCCTGCACCAATTTCTAAAAACCGTTCAGGATAGGTAGAAGGAACCGCTTTGGTTGCTACCAGCTGTGCCGCACCGTCACTGATAACAAGGGATCCCTTTCGAAGCAGTTCGCTTACTAAATCGTGGGCCACGTCGCTGCGGCTTGCAAAAACAAAACACGATAAGCCACATTCATGCTGTTGTAGACGAGGAACCGGGGCAAGTTTTACCCCTTGATTCACTAGGGCCTTGAGTGTTTGAGGGCCATTGGCATGAGCTTGATTAATTACAAAAAACAAAGGTGCCGAACAGTTGGAATGCTTCATAAACTGAAATGCCGCATCCCTACCAAATTCATCTACAAGCCTTGAGACTAACCAGGTAGGAAAGCCATAGAACAAACCAGCAGCTTCATCGTCTGTTTGTATATCACCAAAAGGAAAATCATTTTGCAATTCGCATGCTCGACGCAAAACAAAATTAGCAACTCCAACCGCTTTAGGAGCAAAGCTGCGAACTAATTCAACCCCTTCGTTAGAAACGATATGAGGGGCTTTTCCTAAATAAAACAATTCAGCAAAGGAAATACGCAACGCGCTGCGAACATCGTCATTGATATCGTCAGGGCTTTTCAGCACTCGGTTTATAAGATAATCAAGACTTCCTTTGCGGGAGGTTACCTCAGTAGCCAACAGGCGCGCAAAAGCCTTTTCGGCAGGAGGAAGGGATACCTTACGTGATGCGGTATTCCACGCTTGGTCCAAAAAGATACGGTGGATACGGATATCCTCCAAGACCTCAAAGGCAAGCCTTCGGGCAGGAGTAACCCGTGAAGAACGCGAAGATCGACTTTGTTTAGAGAAAGAACGACGTGAATGAGGGCTGGAAGAATTAGACATGGATGCTACCCCACGTAATGCCGCCTTGCTTTATCCCTTGGATACCCGCCGCAAATGCACGAGCTTCCATGGCCTTTTTTCCATCGGGTTTGACGTTTGTCAGTTCAAGAGCACCGTCAGTAAAACCAAGGTATAAGCGCTTCGCTAAAAAGCGCACTTCCCCACACATAACCGATACCTCTTTTCCTGTTGCTTGAGCACCAAGAATAGTAAGCGGTTTTCCGGCAACAACACAGCGGCAGGGATGGTTTTCGCTTGATGCTTGAATGTAAGCAAGCGCCTGACGAGCAGATAATTCAGGAGAAATATCAAGTTCCCCTTTGCTTAGTTTCTCTGCATAGGTGACACCCGATTCTGGCTGCGGCGCCCATTCAACAGACTCACCGGAATCGAGCTTATCTAAAACTGAAACCAGACAACGTCCGCCTGCTTCAGCAAGTTCGCACGAAAGTTCATCAGCGCATTTTTCAGCGATTGTGACCTCATAGGTTTGGGCAACATCGCCGGTATCAAGCCCCTCTTCCATGCGCATAATGCCAATTCCTGTTTTGGTATCCCCCGCCAAAATAGCCCGCTCTATTGGAGCTGCTCCACGCCATCGCGGTAAAAGAGACCCATGAACATTCAAGCATCCAAAACGGGGCAGTTCTAAAACACGCTTAGGTAATAAAGCGCCATAAGCAGCTACACAGATAGCATCAGGAGAATAGGACTTCAGTGCTTCATAAGCTTCGTCGGTTTTGAGCGAAGCATATTCTAAAACAGGAATAGAAAAGCGTTGGGCGCATGCTTTCACAGGTGAACTTACCAGTTTCTTTCCACGACCACGAATAGCATCAGGCCTGGTAACTACAGCCGCCACGTCATGTTTGGAAGCAATAAGTTTTTCAAGTACCAATTCAGCAAACTGAGGCGTACCCATAAAAACAATGCGCATAGAAAAACTATCCTACCTCTCCTGGTTTTGCACCCATTTCAAGAGCGAGATTATAGTCATGGAGGGCTTTTATCTTATCCATAGGGGAACACGTTTCGAAAAGTGTTTTTCCGTCGAGATGATCAATTTCATGCTGTAAGCAACGCCCTAAAAGGCCATCGCTAACCACCTTGCATTCGTTGCCCTCAAGATCATAATAGCGAACACGAACCTTGGATGGGCGCGCAATAGGTACCGAAATACCCGGAAGCGACAAACAACCCTCCTCTTCGGTAACCGAATCAGCACTAGCCCATTCAATGACAGGATTTACCAACACATAGGGATCAGCATTTCCCTCTTCATCGAGACAGTCGATTACTACAAATCGCTTATTAATACCAACCTGGGGTGCGGCAAGACCACAGCCATTATTGGCATACATGGTCTTGAGCATTTGCTTGCTTAATTTAACGAGCGACTTATCCCCTACCGTGCACTCCTCGCACACTGAACGCAAACCCGGATCGGGAGAAAGAACTATCTTTAAGGTTTTCATAGAATACCTTTCGTAGGTGCTTCATTGTTTTTCGTAAGGTAGTATACCAGCGAATAATGCTACTTTGTTGATAGCAAAATAATACGGCTAAATTATCACGCTAATTGCTTTTTACGTGACGATTTCGCAAGGCGTTAAGCTCTGATTGCAACACCACAATGGATTGGAAAGCTAAATCAGCTTCCTCGATGGTAGTTGCAGATTCCATCTGATCGCGCATAGTAGCAATGGCTTGCTCCATATCGCCAATTTTTAACTCATCCGCCATAAAGCGTAATGCGTCATGAGCAGAAGAGGTAGCAGGAACTGAAGATGAGGTAAGAATCCGCTGGGCATAAGGGCACTGCTCTTGCGCCTTGTGGATAAGATCAGCCACCGTAAGCGAATTATCACTGAGAGAAATATCAAGCAATACCAATGCCAAATCACGATGGACACTATCGTGCCACTCGGTTTGACCAAGCTCGTTTACAAAATCTGGGATCATAGCAGGATTATTGGCACATAAACTCAAGAACTCTCGTTCGGTCCGTAAGCGATTTTTTTCTAGAGGGCTTAAGATTCGCCTGGGAGCCTGCTTTTGAGATGCCGCTTGGGCGTTATTACCCTGAGAAAGATCATAATCGTGCTGAAGGGGCGCTTTAAGCTGTGCAAGCCGTTCGAGTACATCCTGTTCCCGTACATGAACCTTACTTGCAATGTAAACCGCATAATCCTTTGCCAAAAGGGACGTTTTAATAGGAGCTAATACCGAAAGCGCATCGGTAGTGGCACGACTTCTTCCTTCTGGTGTCGTAAGATCATGGCGAGCAAGGCGCCTATCAATACCGAAACGAATAAGAGGAATAGCCTGATCAAGCACAGCAGAAAAGGCTTCAGCGCCACGTTCGGCAATAAAATCAGCCGGATCAAGATTATCAGGCAACGTAACGGCACACAGATCTACCTTCGAAGATCCCGCTTCGGGTGTTACCGAAGAATCAATAAACCCAAGGGCACGGTCCGCAGCACGCTGTCCCGCTTCATCGCCGTCAAACAGATAAATAATTTTTGATTTGGCATGATGCGACAAAATACGAATATGTTGGCGAGTCAGAGAAGTTCCCAAGGTTGCTACCACATTGGTAAAGCCCGCTTCATGAAGGACAATAACATCGGTATACCCTTCCACCACAATAGCAATACCCGTACTTGCCATGGTTGCTTTAGCTTTATCAAGTCCATACAACACTTCAGATTTATGAAATAAAGGAGTATCCCCAGTATTAAGATACTTTGGTTCACCCGTGCCGATAACGCGTCCTCCAAAGGCGATAATATCGCCCCTTGTATCGGCAATGGGAAACATAACGCGATTAAAGAAGCGATCGTTTACTCCACTGCTTCCCTTAACGGCAACGTTGGCTTCAACCATTTCCGCATCACTAAACCCAAGCGAGCGCAAATGGGTAACAAGACGTCGTTTCCCTGGTGCAAATCCCAATTTCCACGTAGTAGGAACTTGTCCTCCCAAGTTGCGAGAAGAAAGATATAAGCGCGCTTGATTAGCATCGTCATCGCTTGAGCGCATAAGCAGCAGATGATAATACGAGGCAGTTTCTTCACAAACGGCCTTTAAACGCGCTTTCTTGCTGCGTGCCTTTTGAGCCTGCGGTGATTCATGAAGTTCAATGCCCGCTCGACGAGCCAAAAATCGAACAGCATCTAAAAAATCTACCCCATCGAGTTTTTGGACGTAGGTGATAATATCGCCACCTTCACCACATCCAAAACAATGCCAGGTTTGCGTTGAAGGATCCACTTTGCAGGAAGGAGTTTTTTCCTGGTGAAAAGGACAACAACACCAAAAATCTCTTCCTCGCTGACGCATAGTAGATCGTTCGGCAAAAAGTTCTACTAGATCATTGGCTTGCCTTACTCGACGTATGTCCTCTTCGCTAATAATAGAAAACTCCCTACTACCCCATCATCACTACAAAGGTAGCGAATCACGACAATAGGCAATGTTGCCCATAACAGTTTTGATAAGTTCTTCGGTGCTGTCAAATTTAATCATGGGACGTAAGTATTCCACGAATTCCACTTCAATATATTCGCCGTAAATATTCTTATCGAAATCAAGAATGTGAACTTCACAACTTGCATCGGTTTTATCGGCAAATACCGGTGATACCCCCATCGATACCGCAGCACGATAACGTTGTCCCTCAACAATGGCGTAGGCCGAATAGACGCCTTCAGCCAGCACCCGGCGATTGGGCTCAATGTATAAATTGGCTGTTGAAAAGCCCATATCGCTACCTTCGCCACGACCGGGACGAACTTTTTCAACCATAGAAAAGCGCCTGCCAAGCAAGCGTTCAGCTTCTTGCAAATCATGTTCCATCAAAAGCAAACGAATGCGGGTTGCCGTAATGGGAGCACCTTCTGAACTGCGTAAATTATGAGCATCAATATGGGTACCAACCGCAGCGCCCCATTCAGCGAGGTCTGCCACACTGCCGGCAGCTTTAGCACCAAAATGGAAATCAAGACCAACGTGAAGATTTGAAGGAGCATGACCATTAAAGGTTTCCAACAAAAATTCTGCAGGAGATAAACTTGCAAAACTGCGCGTAAAAGGAAGGGCTACTACCGCATCGACGCCACTAGCCAAGAGTGTTTCTAAACGACGTTCATTGCTCATCAGTTTGCGCAGACGATCGGGGTGAAAAATTTCATCCGGATCAATATCAAAGGTAAGCGCAATGGATTTCCCGCCGTTATACTGAGCAGTCTTTTGTGCGCATTCAAGCAGGTATTGATGACCTAAATGCACACCGTCAAAAACGCCGAAGGCACAAGAAGCATTCTTAAACATTGAATGATCGAAAGATTCATCTACTTTATACAGTTCTGCCACGTTCTACACCTATCGAAAACACGCATCGTGGTTGATAGCGATGCTCGGACTCATGATATTCATACAGTGCTTTTAAGCGATTATTTACTATAACACCTACCACCTCGTTAGGCTTCGGAGGTTTAGTAGAAGGGATAACACTCGTAGTGCAGGTACAAGGAGCGTACAACTCAGTCATGAGAGGCTCATTCAGCGAAAGATCGGAATCATTAAGCCAAGCTCCGTGTTCTATCTTAGAAGAACAATCCCTTGCAAAAGCAAACCGACAACCAAGGGCTAGCAAAGGGTCAATTACCGCTTCTTCTTTATGCTGCTCTAAATCGGAAAGATCCAAGCAATCATCAAGCAGTACCGAGCCAGACCTTACGCGTGCAAGCGAACTTACATAGGCACAAGATCCCACTTCACGTCCCATATCTCGAGCAATGGAGCGCATATAGGTACCCTTTGATACACTCATTTCACAGATCCATTCAACGGCTTCACAGCCGTCTAAACGACGAGATTCGTGCACATCACATAACTGAGCGTCATAAATTTCAAACGGGCGTGGAGCAAGATCAATCACCTTACCCGCACGAGCTTGCTCATAAGCCTTTTTCCCTTTCACCTTGATAGCAGAATAGATAGGAGGAACTTGCATTCCCTTTCCTACCATGCCCTCAATAAATTTATGAGCATAGTCAGTATCCCCCACACATTCGGGAACGGGGAGCTGGCGTAAGATATCTCCTTCGCAATCGTCGGTAGTCGTGGAAAGACCGAACGTTACCCCCATGCGGTAACGTTTTCCATGGCCTACCAAATACGCATCCAAGCGCGTAGCGGGACCAACACATACCAGCAAAACTCCTGAAGCTTGCGGGTCCAAGGTGCCTGCATGGCCTACCCGTCGTTCGTTAAATACCCGCCTGACCACATTCACCACATCATGAGAAGACATGCCCACAGGTTTATTAATCGCAAGAAGACAACTTCTTCCTGAAGAGCCTCGTTTACTCACCCGTAACTCCTTCTTTTAAAGGAACAGATGGTTTATCTACAAAACACGTTGTTTGAATAGCATTAAGAGCAGCCACGCGTGCTTCTTCTAAGGTCCCGTGAAACGTAAATCCTGCTGCAGCCTTATGGCCACCTCCGTCAAATTGACGGGCAACTGCGGAAACATCGGTTTCATCGTCTTTAGCACGTAAGCTCCCGCGAATAGTGTTGCGATCGTTTTCGCGCAGAATTAACGCTACTTTTATTCCTCGAATGGAACGAAGTGTATCAATCAAGGGTTCGGCATCCGCTTTGACAGCGCCACACTGAGCAAAATCTTCCTGGGAAAGATACGAAAGCACGAATTGGTTATCTTCGTAAAATTCCATATGTTCTAACGTGAGTTTTTCTAGTTCTATGGAAGCCAAGGAGCGACTCTGGAAAAATTCCCTGTTCACTTCCGTAGGATCCGCCCCCCACTCCATCATCTCAGCCGCACCATTAAAGGATGCCGCATCGGTGTTTTGGTAGGCAAAGCGTCCCGTATCAGTAATAAGACCTGTTAAACAGCAATGCGCCACTTCACGACTACGAGAGCCTAAATACCCGGACAATTCCCAAATTAAAAGGCAGGTAGCACTTGCATCGGGATCAACATAGTTAAATTCTGCCATACAGCTTTCAACCGCATGATGATCAACGGTAAAACGAACTGAAGCCCTATCATGAAGCGCTGCTGCATCTCCGATGCGCTCGGTTGTAGGAACGTCAACCCCAATAAAAACCTGGGGCTTCTCGGTATACAGCGAAGCGGGAATAAGCGCGTCACTTCCCGGTAAAAACTGAAGACCTACCTCAATAGGTTCATTACGTGCAAGCACACAGGTAGCACGTTTGCCGAGATTGCGGAGTGCAAAATACAGCCCTAGCTGAGAGCCTAAACAATCACCATCGGGATTAACATGACCACAAATAACGAAATCGTCGAGCACTTTTAATTGCTCGGCGATTTCGTAGAGCGTGGTATTGGTTTGAGGAGTAACCACGTACAAACTCCTTACTCTTCTTGGGTAGATGAATTACGCTCCGCATCGCGAGCAAGTGCTTCAGCAATACGTTCGGCCTGGTCAACACTTGAATCCAACATAAAACGTAATTCGGGAGCAACACGCCAGGAAAGCTTCTTTGCCATCAATGAACGAATGCGCCCCGCTGCTGCCTGAAAGGCGTTAGCAACTTCAACATAGCGCGAAGGTTCAGTCGTGTAAAACACATTGGCAACACTGCGATCGAAGCTTACCTCACACGAAGTGATGGTTACCATAGCCAGACGAGGATCAGTCATTTCAAAAAGTAAAATATTAGCTATGACCTCACGGGCTTGTTCGTTGACTTTACGGCTTGAAGAACCCTGTTTCATGGCTATTCAACCCTTTCCTTTTCAACGATGCGATAACCCTCAATGGTGTCGCCCACCTTGATATCCTGATAACCATCAATGCCAATACCGCATTCGTATCCTCGAGCAACACTCTTAACGTCATCCTTGAAGCGACGTAAGCTATGGATAGTTCCTTCAAAGATAACCGTACCATCACGAACGATACGGACCTTGTCGTCGCGAGAAATTTCACCTTCGGTGATGTAGCAACCAGCAATGGTGCCCACCTTAGGTACCTTAAAGGTTTCTCGAACTTCAGCGATACCGGTATCTTCTTCAACAATATCGGGAGACAGCAAGCCAACACGAGCAGCATTAATATCTTCAATTGCCTGATAAATAACACGATACAGACGAATATCAACCTTTTCGCGTTCAGCAACTTCGCGAGTCTTACCCGTAGGACGCACGTTAAAGCCAATGATGATAGCATCAGATGCCGCAGCCAAGGTAACATCAGTTTCGGTAATGCCACCAACTGCTGCATGAATGATATTGATCTTAACTTCAGATTGATCCATCTTAGAGAAGGCATCGCGCAAAGCTTCAATGGAGCCCATAACGTCAGCCTTAACAACCAAGTTCAGGTCGGTCGTTTCGCCTTCTTCAATACGAGCAAACAAATCGTCCAAATTCATATGGGAACGAGATTCTTGCTTGGCTAAACGAGCACGTAAAGCACGTTCTTCAGCTAAGCGACGCGCATCGCGTTCGTCTTCAAATACACGGAACTCATCGCCTGCCGTAGGTACGGAATTCAAGCCCAAAACCTCAACTGGGTCTGCCGGGGCTGCATGGTCCACATGTTCACCGCGAGGATTAATCAACGCACGAACCTTACCGTAGGACGTACCCGCAACTACCACGTCACCTGGATGAAGCGTACCACGTGCGATAAGCATCGTTGCAACAGAACCACGACCCTTATCCAGGTTTGCCTCAATAACGTAGCCCGAAGCAAGCGCATTAGGGTTGGCCTTTAGTTCCAATACATCTGCCTGAAGCAAAATAGTTTCCAGTAAGTCATCAATATGAAGGTGTTGTTTTGCAGAAACATCCACAAACATATTCTGGCCACCCCATTCTTCAGGGATGATGCCATATTCAGTAAGTTCCTGACGAACACGATCGGGAGTAGCACCTGGCTTATCAATCTTATTAACCGCTACCACGATAGGAACATCAGCTGCCTTTGCATGGTTGATTGCTTCAACCGTTTGAGGCATAACACCGTCATCAGCCGCAACAACCAGAACAATAACGTCGGTAACCTGTGCACCACGAGCACGCATAGCGGTAAATGCTTCGTGACCAGGAGTATCGATAAAGGTAATCTGACGACCATTGATATTTACCACTGATGCGCCAATGTGCTGGGTAATACCACCCGCCTCGTGACTTGCAACGCCGGTTGAACGAATAGCGTCAAGCAAAGAAGTTTTACCGTGGTCAACATGACCCATAACCGTAACAACGGGAGGACGAGGCTTTAAATCCTCTTCGGAATCGTGGTATACCACTGCAAATTCTTCCTCAGGAGAAACCACGCGAACCTTACGACCCAAGTCATCAGCAATAAGCTCAATTAACTCATCACTCATAGACTGCGTAAGGGTAAGTGCCTGGCCCAACATGAACAGACGCTTTACCACGTCGTTTGGAGAAACGTCTACCAATTCAGCAAATTGAGCAACCGTTGAACCCTGAGGAATTTCTACAACGGAATCGTCCAATACCAACGAAGGATCTAAGCCCTTTTCCAATGCTTCCATTTCGGCACGTTCGCGAGCCTGAGCCTCACGCTTTTCCTTACGCTTTTTACGACGACCTTCGCCATCATGGCTGGCTGCCTCTACTGCAGCACGGGCTTCCGCTAACACTTTATCGCGCTGGAGTTTTTCAGCCTGAACCGCCATTTGAGCATAACGATCTTCACCCTTAGGCGTGTCGTTCTGCTCCAATTCAGGAACGGAAGGTTCAAAACCCTTGCGCTGCTTTTTATTCTTCTTGTTATTGCCGCGCTGATCATTTTTCTGATCCCCACGAGCATTATTGTTACGCTGATTCTTTTTAGCCTGAGCCTTTTCCTGCTTTTGGTGCTCCAAGCGTTCACGTTCATTATTAATTTGATCGAGCAGCGAAGAAAAGTTCGACTTCGTCGTAACTGGTGCTGCCTTAGGAGGCTGCTTGGGTTGCTGGGTGGTGCTATGTTTAGCGTTTTTTCGGCCACGATTATGAAGAGCTTCTTCAACCGCCTGCTTTTTAGCCACCTCTGCCGCACGAGCAGCTGCACGCTTACGCTCGCGCGCTTCGGCCGCTTCGCGCTCTACACGCTCACGTTCACGTTCAATCTGTGAAGCAAGGCTCTCAAAAGGAGAATTAGAAATCTTCTTCTTAGGAGCAGCATCGCTTTGAGTTTTTTCTTGTTTTGCTGCCTGCTTCGCTTCACGACGAGCACGCTCTGCTTCACGCGCTTCTCGTTCAGCCTCTACCGCCGCACGGCGTTCGGCCTCTTCGTCAGCCTTGCGCTGAGCCTCTTCGGCTTTCTTTTCAGCGAGCTGTTTTGCCTCTTCGTCCTCCAGCTCCCCTGCACGCTGCTTAATTTCAGGTTCTAGATTCTTACGAACCTTCTGAACATAGGCGTCCTGGAGAATGCTGGCATGACTCTTAGCGGGAATTTTCATTTCCGCAAGACGATCGAGCAGCTCCTTGCTGGTCATATCAAATTCTTTTGCCAATTCATGTACACGCATGCCAGGCATATAGTCTCCTCGTCTATTTCTCTTCATAAGATAGTAAATCGCGAAGCTGTTCAGCTATGCGTTCACGATCTTCGTCGGTTACGGCAATTCTAAGAGCTTGATCAAGCTTCTTAGAAGAAAGTGCTTTCTCTAGGCAAGCAACACTACAAACGTAAGCACCTCGACCATTCATTTTACCTGTTGGGTCAAAACAAATCTCACCTTCAGGGCTACGAACTATACGTAAAAGCGAATTTTTTGTATCAGTCGCTCTACATACTATGCAAGTTCTTTGTCGTTTGCGTTCTGCCATAGATAGTTCACGTTACTCTTCGTCTTCAAATTCAGCATGGATACCGCAGTAGCGATATCCTTCACGCGCATGGTTACGGCAGCGGGTTCCGTCTTCCGCAACGTAGGCGCACAAGCCGTCATCTTCTTCGTCTTCAACATCATCAATCAAATCAGGTTCATTAAACAGTGATTCACCTGCAAATGAGGTTGATTTGATATCGATATGCCAACCTGTCAAACGGGCTGCCAAACGAGCATTCTGGCCTTCTTTGCCAATTGCCAAAGAAAGCTGATCGTCAGGCACGATAACGGTGGCGTAGTTGTTTTCTTCGTCGATATCGACGCGTGTTACGCGAGCAGGCGAAAGCGCATTAGCCACATAAATGGCAGGATCTTCATTCCACTGAATAACATCCACGCGTTCGTTGCGAAGGCCTTCAACCACCATACGAACACGAGAACCCTTAGGTCCTACGCAGGCGCCCACCGGATCAAGGTTAGGCTCACGAGAAGCTACCGCGATCTTGGAACGCTCACCAGGTTCACGAGCAATAGATTTAATTTCTACCAAACCATCGTAAATTTCAGGTACTTCAATTTCAAACAGACGACGAATAAGGTCAGGATGAGTACGAGAAACCACAATGGACGGACGAGTATGTTCGCCACGCATCTTAGGAGCGTCCGAATTTGGATCACGAACTTCCACGATAAGGGTCTTCAAGCGCTGATTATGACGATAGCGTTCGTTGCGAGGACGCTCGTTACGTTCATCGGGATAACGCTTTAAATCATAATGAGGCAGTTCTGCTTCCACCCCATCGCGGATCTTAATAATGGTGAAATCGGGCGTACCCTGCAAAACGGTACCCGTAACCAAATCGCCCACACGAGAGGAAAACTCTTCGTAAATCGACTGACGACCTGCATCACGCACAATAGAACCGATAACATTTTTCGCATTGAGTGCAGCAATACGACTTACATCATCGGGGGTTACATCGCGTTCTTCGAATTCAGTATATTCGCCCGTTTCAGGATCTGGTTCTCCTACCGGAACAAGCTCGTACACGTAAATTTTTCCCGTATTACGATCGATAGTTACACGGGCATCGTAGTCCAAGTCCAAAATATGTTGATAGCTTTTAGCAAGCGAAGCTTCCAATCGATCAATCAAGTAAAATTCATCGATTTTACGTTCGTGCGCTAAAGCCTGAAGTGCTTCAATTAATTCAGAGGCTGCCATGGAAAAGTCCTTTCTACCCGCTGAAATCTATTCTGCCAATGATATGAGCTTTCTTAATGTCGTCATAAGGGAGCCGTTCTACCAAGCCATCCACACTTAATAAAACGAAGCCATCTTCCACACCTGACAAAATACCAACCCATTTCGCACGACCTTCATGAGGTTCACGCAACACAATTTGCGCTTTTTCTCCCTCGAAACGAGTAAAGTGTTCAAGGGTGCGCAAAGGCCGATCGATACCAGGAGAAGAAACTTCTAAGGTGTAGGCTCCAGGGAAAGGATCCAATTCATCCATTACGGCATTAACCCATTCTTGCGCCGAAGATAGTTCGTCAAATCCTACGCCACCTTCGCAGTCAAGAAACACCCGAATGGTGGGAGCTTTTCGCGATCCGACCAGTTCAACCGTAACTATTTCCATATTATGAGCACGTGCATGAGGCTCAAGTGCTTCAAGGAGCATGCGCGCCTTACCAGTAAGCATCCTTATCCCTCCTTCAACCCTTAACAAACAAAAGAAGCGGGAACAAGCCCACTTCCTCAACAACAACGAAAGCTATCATGTTTTCACATGTAAAAGTATTTATATCATACTTTACACACGGAATACAAGTAAGGTATTACTCTACCATAATAGTTCTAAATTATATTAAAAATGCGAAGCCACGTAGATCCATTTACCCACATAAAGCAGAACGCCAAAAATAAGCAAATGATAATACCTACTATCCTGTGCCATGTTTTAATTTCAGGTACATCTTGTAAATAGGCCTTAGGATCTCTATCCTCGTCGGCCACTACCTTGCCTGAATCGGACACAATTTTTTGCATAGGTTTTGTCACATAAGGATCCGCATCGCCAATTTCGGGAATAGCGCGCAAATCTGCTTCGCTGGTTTTAAGTTTATTCACATCAACTTCCTTGGAAGGATCCAACGGATTTCCATCCTTGTCTACATAAGAACGATCAGCAACTAAGGGCATTTTAGTGGTTGCTTCAGGACCTACCGCATCAGTGTAGGTTACGATCTCTTCAGCTTTAGCAATACGTTCTTTCATAGAAGCAACAGACGAGCCGCAGTGGGGACACTGCAGCTCGTCATCAGCTATCTTTGTTCCGCAATTAAGACAGTACAATTACTTAGCCTTTTCTTGCCTGTGAGAAATAAGACGATTAAGGGCGTTCAAATAAGCCTTAGCCGAAGAAACAATGATGTCACCATCGGCGCCACGGCCAGAGAATACCATGCCATCACTATCGGTAACGCGAATCGTAACTTCACCTAACGCATCAATACCGCGGGTAACACTTTGTACCGCAAATTCGGTCAAATCGTTTTCAATATCAACAATTTCATTGACAGCCTTATACAAAGCATCGACTGGACCCGTACCCGTTGCACATGCAACAAATTCACGATCCTCAGAATCGGCCAGCGTTACCGTTGCCGTAGGAATCAAAGGCTGACCACAAGAAATCTGAACCGACTTTAAGGTGTAGGTTGCCGTCTGATTACGATTATGTTCGCCAACCAAGGATTCAAGATCCTCGTCATATACTTCCTTCTTCTTGTCTGCCAAATCAAGGAAGGCGTTGTACAAGTCTTCGAAAGCCTGGCCTTCAATATGGAAGCCCAAAGCTTCAAGACGATGACGAAGCGCAGCACGACCAGAACGAGCAGAAAGAATAATAGCGCTTTGGCCTGCACCAACTTCAGCAGGATCAATAATTTCATAGGTGGTACGAGACTTAATAACACCATCCTGGTGAATACCAGAAGAATGAGCAAACGCGTTGGCACCTACAATTGCCTTGTTAGGCTGTACCACAAAGCCAGTGATAGAAGAAACAAGACGAGAAGCGCGAATAAATTCGCGGGTGTTGATGTCAGTATGACCATCAAGTTCTTCACCGTGCATCTTCATAGCCATGACCACTTCTTCCATGGCAGTATTACCCGCACGTTCGCCCAAGCCATTGATGGTACATTCAACCTGCGTAGCCCCGTTTTGTACACCAGCCAACGAAAGCGCCGTTGCCATACCGAGGTCATTGTGGCAATGAACAGAAATGGAAGCCTTGTCTACGTTGGTAACGTTTTCCATAAGGAAACGAATGCGGCGCCCGAATTCATCAGGCATTGAATAGCCCGTGGTATCAGGAATATTTACAACGGTTGCGCCCGCTTCAATAACCGCCTGAACTACCTTAGCAAGGAATTCGTAATCACTGCGGCCTGCGTCTTCTGCATAAAACTCAACATCTTCAACGTATTTTTTAGCGTACTTAACCGCATTTACCGCGCGTTCAATAATCTTTTCTGGAGTAGTGCGAAGCTTGTCATAAATGTGACTATGAGATACACCAATGCCCGTATGAATACGAGGACGTGCGCAATCCTTCAAAGCATCAGCTGCTGAGTCGATATCTTTTTCAACAGCACGGGTCAAAGCACACACCACAGCGCGATCTCCCACTTCTGCAGCAATTTGCTGAACCGATTTAAAGTCACCCGGTGAAGATACAGGGAAACCTGCCTCAATAACATCAACATTCAGACGTAGTAGCTGACGCGTGATTACCAGTTTCTCTTCGGAATTCATAGAAGCACCAGGCGACTGTTCGCCGTCGCGCAAAGTGGTATCGAAGATAGCAATCTTGCGTGTCATCTTAAAACATCCTTTCTCTACGTCGATTAGCTAACTAAAAGAATATAGCTTATTTTGAACCAATTATTCTTATACCGCAAACAATTGCTTAAAAGTTTATGCACTCTTAAGGGTTTTCATCAAAACCCTTAAATACCAATAAGGGGCCCAGGAACGTTGTCCTTGGGCCCCTATCGACAAAGCACCGTATGCTTTAAGTGTTGAGTGCTAAACGAGGAAGTTCGCAAAGCATCGATGCTTAGTCTTCAAAGAATTCTTAGACGGCATCTTGGTTTTCTTCACCCGTGCGAACACGAATAACTCGTTCAATATCAGAAACAAATATCTTGCCGTCGCCTACTTCACCCGTTCGTGCAATACGGGCGATAAGATCTACCAATTCATCTACCTGATCATCGGTTACTACAATTTCAAACTTCACCTTGGGAATCATGTTCAGGAATACTTCACTGCCACGAAAATATTCTTTCCATCCATGCTGATTACCGCATCCGTGAACTTGGTAGATAGTCATTCCGCAAATTTTTGCTTCAAACAAGGCTTCTTTTAATGGCTCTAGTTTTTCTGGACGAACCACCGCAGCTATACGTTTCATGATCACTCCTTCCTTGTTGAGCACTACTAGTCAAGACCAATGAAAGCAGGATAGGCAGATTCATTATGTGCAGTCATATCCATGCCGTATGCTTCTTCGTCTTTCGTAACACGCAAGCCCTTGAAGACCGCCTTCACCACAAGCCCGATTACCAGAGCACCAACAGCTACAAAAACGATAGTTACCAAGATGCCAAGAACCTGAGCACCCAACAGAGTGGGATCACCGGTGTATAGCAGGCCACCAAATTCAGTCCAGGAAAGGCTTGGCACGCAGAAGATACCAGTTAAAATGCCACCCGTAATACCACCCACGCAGTGGCAACCAAAGGCGTCAAGAGCGTCGTCGTAACCGAGCTTTGCCTTCAAATAGGAAATAGCAAAGTAACAAACAGGAGAAACAATCAGCCCCATAATCAAAGCTGCCCAAGGCTCTACAAAACCTGCAGCAGGGGTAATAACTACCAAGCCTGCTACCAAACCAGTAGCCGCACCAACCAAAGTTGGTTTTCCGGTTTTGGCTGCTTCAACAATCATCCAAGAAATCATGGCTGCACCAGAAGCAACAACCGTATTTAATACCGCAAGAGCTGCAACACCATCGGCTGCAAATTCAGAACCGCCGTTAAAACCAAACCAGCCGAACCACAGTAAACTTGCACCCAGTACTACAAAAGGAACATTATGCGGCCGGTGCGCAATAGCACCAAAGCCACGACGTTTACCTAAAAGAATACAGAGCACTAAACCGGTTAAACCAGAACTGATATGAACAACATCGCCACCCGCAAAGTCTAGGGCGCCAATCATATCGCCAATAAAGCTCCCTTCGCCACCCCAAACCATATGGGCTAATGGAGCATAAATTACCAGCACCCAGATAGTAATAAAGGCAATAAAGGCACCAAACTTCATACGACCTGCTACCGCACCACCAACAATGGCTGCAGTAATCATGGCAAACGCAGCTTGGAATAAGATATTGATAATGGTGGGATACGTTCCATCTTCAGGCGCTTGCGCTTCAGCGAGCATGTCGGTGACCGAACTTAAACAGCCTAGCTGGTCAAATCCACCCAAAAATGGATTTGATCCGTCTCCACCGTAGGCAATGCTCCATCCTGCCAAAATCCAAACAATTCCAACTACCCCAATTATGGCAAACGACATAAACATGGTATTGACTACATTTTTACGACGCGCAAGTCCGCCGTAAAAAAATGCAACACCGGGGGTCATGATTAGAACCAACATTGCACACACTAGCATGAATGCGGTTGCTCCAGTGTCATACATCGTGCTTACCTCCTACTTATACTTGGCACGTTTTCGACACTGCTATCGTGACATGCTGAACCTGTTCATTTCCCCAGGTTATTCGTTGTTTACGATCTATCAAAAAGTTTGAAACATTAAGGAAGCAGCCATGACACAGAATAGAAACAAGAAAGGATTTTTCGACATCTGCTAGAAACAATACCGTCTTGAGCCCTTTTAATAAGAAGGAAGATAACAAAACACGACAAGCAGAAAGAATAATTACAGTAGCTTGTGAGCCATTTCAAAAGCGCCCATAAAGGAACAGGAAATATAACGCAAAGGGTCTAGCAACAATAACTCGATGCATCTTTAGGTATTCCGATATTCAATTACGTTGTTTGTTAAATGCAGCTAGGGCCCAGAAACAATAAAAGCGTGAGTGGAATGAATTATTCCTGAACAAAGAGTTCACGAATGGTGTTTGCAATACCCGAAGCATCCAACCCTAAGTCAGCAAAAAGTTGATCTACATTTCCCTGTTCTACAAAAGTGTCGGGAATACCAAGCACTTTACTTGTGGGATTCAGGCCCTGTTCCTGCAAGATTTCCATTACACCTTCACCCGCACCGCCACAAATGACGCCATCCTCAACCGTGAGAACTACGCCAGTTTGTGCTGCTTGCTGAATAGCAGAAACATCAAGCGGTTTTACCCAACGCATATCAACCACTCGAACCGACTTGCCCTGTGCTTCAAGAAGCTCAGCAGCATCAAGTGCATACGAAACCATGCGACCAAAGGCAAGAATAGCAGCATCGTTGCCTTCACGAACGACACGAGCACAGCCTGGTTTCATATAAAGCGCATCCTGAGGCATTGAAACCCCTTGAGCAGAGCCACGTGGATAGCGCAATGCCACGGGACCAGGCAACATAAGAGCCGTATGGAGAGCATGGACTAATTCGGCTTCGTTGGAAGGCGCAATTATCTTCATATTAGGAACGCTACGCAAAAGCGCCATGTCAAACATACCGTGATGGGTGGGGCCATCATCCCCCACTAAACCAGCACGATCTATCGCAAATACTACATCTAAGTTGCAGAGAGCAACATTGATAATTACCTGATCAATGGCACGCTGAAGGAAGGTGGAATACAATGCGACAACAGGTTTTTGGCCACCGAGCGCCAAACCACTTGCCATACCAACCGCATGAGCTTCTGCAATTCCTACATCAAAAACGCGATCGGGATGTTCATTGGCAAAATGGCGAAGACCCGTACCGTCTACCATGGCAGCAGAAATGGCACAAATAGAAGAATCTTTCGCCGCTTCTTGTTCAAAGGCGTGAGTAAACGCCTGAGTATAGGTCATAGTCGAAGAAGAGCGCTTTGTAGATTTTCCCGTAGCTATATCGTACGGGCCAACCCCATGAAAACGAGAAGGATCCGCTTCAGCAGGTGCGTAACCTGCACCCTTCTTCGTAACTACATGCACCAAAACCGGAACATCAGAAGCAAGAGCCCGACGAAGAGTTGTTTTTAAAGCGGGGATATTATGTCCATCTACCGGAGGAGTGCATATGATGCCAAGCTGTTCAAACAACATCGTATCGGGAATAACAAACTGTTTGAGCGAATCCTTAGCGGATTTGCCAAATTTAATAAACGCTTTACCCGCAGGACCAAAGGAAGATTCAACAAAGTCCTGCATTGAATCGCGACTTTTACGATAGTTGTTGTTTACCCGCAAAGCGCCTAAATGCTTTGCCATGGCTCCCACATTGCGAGAAATGGACATTTCGTTATCGTTCAAGATAATGACCATTGGCGTTTGAGCCTGCCCTAAATCATTGAGGGCCTCAAAAGCCATACCGCCCGCAAGAGATGCATCACCAATTAAGGTAACAATTTTTTCATTGGTTCCGCGCAAATCGCGGGCACGAGCTAACCCACACGCTACCGAAAGAGAATCGGAAGCATGACCAGAAGGATGAACATCATGCACATTACTTTGAGGTTTAGGAAATCCCGAAAGACCTTTGTATTGACGAAGGGTAGAAAATTCCTTTAAGCGTCCCGTAACCAGCATATGAGCATATGACTGGTGACCAACATCAAACAAAAAACGATCACGAGGAGAATCAATCAAGGAATGAACGGCAAGAATGATTTCAACCGCTCCTAAACTAGAGGCTACATGACCACCTGTTTGAGAGGTAACCTGAATAATTTCTTCACGTATTTCACCAGCGAGAATACCAAGTTCTTCGTCGGTTAATAGTTTGAGTTTATCAGGAGCATCTATTGAATCAAGAATGCGAGCCATGCGCACACCTCCCTCCCCTTAGGTTAGCTTCAAAGGTTAGGCGCTCAAAGTTACCACAAAGCCGCTACCCTAACATGCAAAACACTAAACCCCTACAGAAACGTATTACTTATTCCCTTCATGTAGGGCATCCGTATCCGTTGCAGATTCCGTCTCAGCTGCGCTTGATAAAACACCTTCGCTTACGGCATTCTGATTCGAAGAATCCGCTGAAGCAATACCTTCTTCCATAATACGTGAAGCACTAAGCCCTATACCTACTGCTTCTTCGTATAAATCAAGCGCTTCATCAAGAGGCAATGAATCATCGCTTACCAAACTTACTATTTCATCGAGACGCATCTTCAGCTCTTCGAAGGAACGGGCATCTTCGGCAGTCATTTATGCCTGCTCCTCTTCAAGTTGAATAGCAATACGTCCCAAAATTCCATTAACGAAACGAGGAGAATTGTCTCCACCAAATTCCTTAGCAAGATTTACCGCTTCATTAATCGATACCGAAACAGGAACATCATCGACATAGCACATCTCGCAGGCAGCAAGGCGCAAAAGAGAGCGGTCAACCACCGGCATACGATCCATCGTCCAGTTTTCGCTGGCTGAAACAATTCGCTTATCCACTTCGTCAACATGTTGCTGAACCAAGTCGAGAAGCATAACCGCATATTCATCTAAGCCTTGCGTTTCAGGAACCAACAGACGGTCATCAATTAAAGTACGCGGGGTTTTTTCTAAAATTTCCCCTTGGTATAGCAACTGGAGCGCATTTTTGCGCGCAGTTACCCTTTCTTCATGTTGCATAGCTTTTGACATAGAAGCAAAACCTAATCCTGGAATTGAATACCATCAACCGTAATATCGACACGAGAAACAACAAGGCCTACTTGTGCCAATACCGCATCAGCTACCACCCTACGAACAGCTGCTGCAACTTCCTCAACCGAATGACCCGATTGAATACGAAGGGTTACATCAACAGCTACCGTATCGTCCTCTGCTACCGAAACAACCACACCCTGAGTGGATTGCTTAAAAGCTAAAAGTGAGCGAATGCCACTAGGAGCAGCACCAACCGAAGCAACACCAGGAACTTCGCGGACCGCAAGAATAACAATAGTCTCCATTACACCGGGAGCAATTGCCATGCCTTCAGTATTGATATCAGACATCTTAGTTATCCCCCATTTCGGTTTCAATGAAGTCAGTATAAACCCTACCTTCAACAAACGCGTCCATTTCTAGGACCTTTTGATGGAAAGGAATGGTGGTTTTAATACCCTCAATATGGAATTCCGCCAAAGCACGCTTACCACGAGCAATACATTCTTCGCGATCGTTACCCCATACAATAAGCTTTGCAACCATTGAGTCGTAGTAAGGAGAAATGCGTGAACCTTCCTTAATGTAGGTTTCAACGCGAACGCCAGGACCTGCAGGTGTTTCAAAGCGGGTAATATTACCAGGACAAGGACGGAAATCCATATCGGGATCTTCTGCGTTAATACGGAATTCCATTGCATGACCATTGGGACTAAACGGTACTTTATCCATGCAAGAAATAGGTTCGCCCGCAGCAATGCGCAGCTGTTCTTTGATGATATCGGTGCCGGTAATCATTTCCGTAACAGGATGTTCTACCTGAACACGCGTATTCATTTCCATGAAGTAGAAATTACCGTCCTGATCAAGCAAGAATTCAATAGTTCCTGCATTTTCGTAACCCGTTGCACGAACTGCTTTAACAGCAGCAACACCCATGGCACGACGAATTTCATCAGTCAAAGCAGGAGAAGGCGCTTCTTCGAGCAGTTTCTGATGCCTACGCTGCAAAGAACAGTCACGCTCGCACAGCGAAATACGGTTTCCGTGTTTATCCGCTAAAACTTGTACTTCAACATGACGAGGGCGCAAAACAAGCTTTTCCAGATATACATCGCCATTACCAAAAGCAGCCTGTGCTTCGTTCTTTGCCGCTAAAAACTGCGCTTCCAGATCAGCAGGATCATGCACCTCACGCATACCTTTACCGCCACCGCCTGCAGAAGCTTTAACTAAAACAGGATAACCAGCTTTTTCCGCAAACGCACGCGCCTCTTCAACTGTTTCTACAACACCATCAGAACCAGGAACCGTAGGAACACCACACGCTTTCATGGTCTCACGCGCAGCAGCCTTATTTCCCATGGCATCAATGCATTCAGGAGAAGGACCAATAAACACAATATTGTTATCGGCACACGCACGAGCAAAATCAGAATTTTCTGCTAGGAAGCCATAGCCTGGATGAATTGCTTGCGCGCCCGTGTTGATGGCTGCCGCAATAATCGAAGACATGACCAGATAGCTTTTATTGGCCTGTGCAGGACCAATACATACTTTTTCATCTGCATACTGAACAGGGTATGTATCGGCATCTTCGGTTGAATATACCGCTACGGTTTTAATACCCAGTTCTTTGCAGGCACGCATAATACGCAGTGCAACTTCACCACGATTAGCGATTAATACTTTGTCAAACATTTATGCACTCTCCGGACCAATGGCATCATGATTTACATGAGGCTCGATATAGAACAGTGGGGTTCCAAATTCAACGGGAGTTGCGTCTTCTAAGCAAACCTCACGAATGGTGCCCATCTCTTCAGCGGTAATTTCATTCATAAGCTTCATTGCCTCAACAATGCAAAGCGTTTGATTTGCCGCTACTTCATCGCCTACCTGAACAAAAGGAGGCTCGCCAGGAGCAGGAGCAACATAGAAGGTACCTACCATAGGTGCCGTAACGCAGTGCCAGCTTGCAGGACGAGAACCAGCTGCAGGAGCAGCAGGAGCCGCTGCAGCGGGAGCTGCAGGTGCAGCATCGGCAGCAGGGGCAGCGACCACAGGAGCTGCAGGAGCAGGAGCAGCCGCAACTGCGCTGGGCATACGTACTGCAATGCGAGCGCCTTCTTCTTCTACGACAATTTCACCAACGCCGCTTTCTTCAGCAACGCGTACCAATTCACGAATCTGATTAATATCCACGTAATCGTCCTCCTTGGTCATGCTCGATTCCTGCTCAAGAAGGAAATCGACCTTTTCAGATGTGCGGTGTTTACTTAAGTACGTACGTGCCTCATTCGGGAACAATGCGTACATCAAAACGTCTTCTTCAGACTTAGCTAAATCGCCAATCTCTTCTTCAAGTTCAGCGAAGGTGGTAGTTACCAATGATCCTGGTGCCACATCAGGAGGAAGAATTTTATCGGTATCATCCCCGACAACCTTCTTCACAATTTCAGGGCTCATAGGACCAGGAGCCTTACCGTAGTAACCACAAATGTAGTCCTTCATTTCCTTAGAAACGACACTCCAACGCTTACCGGTAAGTACATTAAATACCGCCTGAGTGCCAACAATCTGTGAAAGTGGGGTTACCAAAGGTGGATAGCCAACTTCAGCACGTACCACCGGAATTTCAGCCATTACTTCATCTAAGCGATCGGTAGCATTTTGAATTTCAAGCTGAGACATAAGGTTAGACATCATGCCACCAGGTACCTGATGAGAATATACCTTCATGTGAGTAAGCGAAGAAACGCCACGCTTGTAATGACCACGCTTGCGAACTTCTTCCCAGTATTCAGAAATTTCAAAAAGCAAGCCAAGGTCAAGCTGCGTATCGTAACGACTTTCTTGGAGTGCCGCAACAATCATTTCGACTGCAGGATGAGAGTTACCAAACGCAAGAGGCGCACTTGCGGTATCGGCAATGGCAGCGCCCGCTTCGGTTGCTTTAATAATGTTAGCAGGGGCCATGCCGCCCACATAATGGCAATGAATATGAACAGGAAGTCCGATTTCTGCATTAAAGGCTTTTACCATGCGTTCAGTGCGATAAGGAGTAAGCATGCCAGCCATATCCTTAATCGCAATAGAATCGGCGCCTAAATCTTTAAGCTGTTGACCGTATTCCAAGAAACTATCAAGCGTATGTACCGGAGACATGGTATAGGAAATGGCGCCTTCAAAATGACCACCACATTCCTTAATCGCTTCAGCGTTGTCAACCACATTACGAATATCGTTCAACGCGTCAAATACGCGAAATACATCGATGCCATTGCGATGAGCGGCCTCAATGAAGCGATGAACAATTTCCTTGGAATAATGTTTATAGCCAACTAAGTTCTGACCACGCGAAAGCATAGAAAGGCGGGTATTGGGGGTTTTAGCCTTAATAGAGCGGAGACGATCCCAAGGATTTTCATCCAAGAAGCGCAAACACGTATCAAACGTTGCGCCACCCCATGCTTCAATTGCCCAATAACCTACGCGATCCATCTTAGGTAAGATCGGAAGCATATCGCCAATTGACATTCTGGTAGCCCACAGGCTTTGCTGACCATCACGAATGGTGGTATCCATGATTTGAAGCTTTCCCAAGTGTTTCGCACCTCCTTATGTCTCAGTAACATGCTTACTGGTTTTGTGAACGTAATTGTTAAACGATAAGTATAGAACATTGGGGCGCAAACGCACCCCAACTCCTATGCAATCGGTAAAGTTTGGTAACTTACTTTTTACACACGCTTAATGAAGCGACCGTCGCGCGTATCCATCTGCAGTACGTCACCGATTTCTACAAAGGTAGGAACCTGAACCGTAACACCCGTTTCAAGCGTAGCAGGCTTAGTAGTATTCGTAGCAGTATCACCCTTGAAGCCAGGTTCGGTTTCGGTAACTTCAAGCTCTACAAACATCTGAGGCTCGACGCTAATAAGTTCATCCCCTGCATACATCAAGGTTGCCTCGTCATTTTCCTTCAGCCAGTTTGCAACATCACCTACTACTTCAGCAGGAATAGCAAGCTGTTCGAAAGTGTTCATGTCCATGAAGTTGAAATCGGAACCGTCGCTATACAGGAACTGCATTTTCTTGGTTTCAAGACGAACGGAATCGAACTTCGTACCAGAGTTAAAGGTGTAATCAACCACGCGACCAGTTTTGATGTCACGAAGCTTCGTGCGTACAAACGCACCACCCTTACCAGGCTTTACATGCTGAAACTCAACGATGGTGCAAAGTTTTCCGTTGTATTCAATGCACATACCATTACGAAAATCTGCAGTAGAGATTGCCACGTTAACTCCTTTTACCGTGTAAGTAATTTTTTAGTTTAGCTTTTCTATTATAAACATCTTATGCGGGGTTTGCGTAAAAACGTTAAAGCCATCTGAGGTTATCACCCCAAAATCTTCAAGACGCATACCAAATTTTCCTGGAATATAGATACCAGGCTCAACCGTAACCACATTCCCCTCTTTGAGAATATTTTCATTTAAGGGAGACAAGTTAGGAGCCTCGTGAATATCAATTCCTACACTGTGTCCTAAAGAATGGCCCATTTTATTTTCATAGCCCGCTTCTGCAAGCATCACTTCAGCGCGATGATGAATATCACATGCCTTTTTACCTGAAGCAAGAAGTGATTCACATTCTTCGTTTACCGCACAAAGCGTATCCCACGCATGACGAAGAGTGGAAGTTGGCTCGCCTACAAATACCGTGCGGGTCATATCAGAGCAATACCCTGCATACCGCGCCCCAAAATCCATAACAACCGCATCACCTACTGCAAGCGGCGTATCGCCCGGAATTGCATGAGGGGATGAAGCATGAGCACCTGTTGCAACTATCGTATCGAAGGCCAACCCTTCGGCACCTTCTTCAAACATATACCGATCAAGCTCTCTTTGCACCTGTCGTTCTGTCATTCCAGGCTTCATAAACGAAAGAATGCGCTCAAAAGCTTTATCGGTAATACCCTGAGCATGCTTCATTGCAGCAATTTCAGTTTCATCCTTTACTTCACGCAGTACTTCGATAAAGCGGTTAAGTTCCACCCATTCGAGAGGCGCTGTATCATCCTGTTTTTCAGCAGCCATCTTTTCAAGCACACGAAATTCAACAAGCATAAGCGTATCTTCAATACCGACCTGAAGCCTATGATCCGAATCAAGTGACGTAACAACTTCTGCCAAAACAGCTTGATGAGACATCCTACGGGCATCAATGGTAATTTCTGTGTTTTGCGCTTCCCTCTCAAGGGCTTCTACATAACGAGAATCACTATGAAGAATCGCACGTTCCTGCGTAACAATAAGAGCATGAGCAGATTCGGTATCAAACACCCGTTCAAACCCAGTCGCCCAAGCTATATTTGAAAGGCCGCGAATATAGAGCACATCAAGATTGCGCTGCTTCATTGCCTTGCGTATATAAGAAATTCTAGCCAATTGAAACGCCATACCTTAGCCCTATTCTTCTTTTAAAAGCTTATGAACCAAACTACAGAGTGGTATTACTACTCATAGGAGTAATACTGCGCACAGTAGTATTACTGCGCCACAAGCCAAGCTTCAAGATAACGCAATACTACCTCATCGGTTAACTCTCGCACTTCCCACGATCCGTAGCCGCAAGGAAGAACAAAACGCAAAACCCCGTGGCGAACTTTTTTGTCTACCTTCATAAGCGCCAACAGTTCCTGAGCGCTTGCATTAAGGGAAATCTCGGAAAGATCAAAACTATCAAGGAGGGAATCTTGCGATACAACAAAACCTATATCGCAAAGTCCTAAACCTGCCGCCAAACGGGAAGCAAAGCGCATGCCCTGTGCTACCGCATGGCCATGAGAATAGGTACCATAACCGGCATATGCTTCAATAGCATGCGCAAGCGTATGACCGTAGTTAAGGCATTCGCGAATGCCAGATGTTTCGTGCTTATCCTGTATAACTACACGAGCCTTAAAAGTAATACAACGCTTAATTGCTTCTTGAGTCACCCCAGGATTGCGCTGTTGTATCTCCTGAGCATGGAGAATAAGCCACTCAGCAAAGTCACCAGAATCAATAACGGCAGATTTTACCACCTCCCCGCAACCACAGGCCCATTCGCGATCGGGCAATGATTGCAACAGGGATATATCGGCATAAACCAACGAAGGCTGCCAAAAGCTGCCAACCAAATTCTTGCCAAGATCAAGATTAAGGGCAGTTTTGCCCCCTACCGAAGAATCAACCATAGAAAGTAATGTGGTAGGAATCTGTACCACACGAAGTCCACGCATAAACGTAGAGGCACAAAAGCCCGCTAAATCTCCCACAACACCACCGCCGAGTGCCAACACAACGCTATCACGAGAAAGTTTGCAATCAGCCATAGCACGCCATACTTCAGCGGCGCATGTTACCGATTTAGCTTCTTCACCCGAAGGAACTTTTACTACCGATACCTGAAAACCGGCCTTATCAAGGGCGTTTTTTAACGTAGGAAGATAGCGTTTAGCCACTTCCGTATCAGTAATTACCATCAACGATGACGAAGGACACAGATTAAGGAGTTCTTCTGCTAAAAACGGAAGAATGCCCTGTCCCAACACCACCTCATAGGGAGTTTCACCAGGAATACTCAGTTCAATGCGATCCATAAAAGCTTAAGCCTTAGTTTGATCGGTCATAATACCACGCTCAAGCAACACCGCTACCACTTCTTCAGCAACTTCGCGAATAGAACGATTTTCGGTTTCAATTTCCACGTCCGCCGCAGCTTCATATTGAGGAGCACGTTCAACAATAGTTTTACGAGCCGTATCAAGGTTTTTGAACATGGGACGCGATTCGGTATTAGGAATACGCGCTGCCGCCGCATCAGCGGAAACCTTTAAGTACACTACAAAACCCGCATCTTTCATGATTTGAGCGTTTTCAGGGCGCTTAGAAACAACGCCACCGCCACACCCAATTAAACGAGGGGATCGCTGGGTAAGGTCACGCAATACGTCAGTTTCAATATCGCGAAATGCCTCTTCGCCATCTTCGGCAAAAATATCGGCAATAATTCTATCCTCGCGGAATTCCAGATATTCATCGGCGTCAATAGAAGCAACGCCACAGGTAACAGCAATTTGCTGAGAAACACTTGTTTTACCAGCACCCATAAAACCAATAAAGAAAACTGGTTTATTCAGCACGTAACGTCCTGCATGGTGTTGTGTCATAGGAACTCCTTGTTTTTTATGAACCAAACTTATCGTGACATAGTTTTAATGCGTTCTTTAAAGGCTGCAATATTAGCCTTAATATCAGTCATGTTGTCGCACCCAAACTTTTCCATATAGGCATTAGCGAGTACCAACGCAACTTCCGATTCACCCACAACCGCTGCTGCAGGAACCGCACAGGTATCGCTGCGTTCCTTAGAAGCTTCAGCTACTTCTAACGTATCAAGATTTACCGTCTTAAGCGGCATCGTAAGCGTAGGAATGGGCTTCATAGCTACCGTTATGATAAGGGGCATGCCAGTGGTCATACCGCCTTCAAGCCCTCCTGCATTGTTGGTTTTACGTACAAAGCCAATCTTTTCATCCAGCACAATTTCGTCATGAACCTTGCTGCCTGGACGACGAGCAGCCTCAAAACCAAGCCCAAATTCAACCCCTTTCATGGCAGGAATTGAAAATAGAGCAGCCCCCAGTCTAGAAGTCAAACGTTTCGAAGGTGTTTCATAACCACCCAGCGTAGGCAAAAGACCAGTAACGACGATGCGGTACGTGCCCCCCAAAGAATCGCCCTTTTCTTTTGCCGTATCAATGGCATCCATCATGCGCTGAGATGCAGCTTCATCAGGGCAGCGAACCTCACTCATCTCAATATCAAGAGGGCTATAGAACAGCGCATCCTGCATCGGATCGGTCTCCTGCATAGATTCCCCGCCAATTGAGGTAACGTAAGAATAAATTTCTACCCCTACTTCAGCAAGAAATTCACGCGCAATACCCGCTGCTGCAACGCGCATAGTGGTTTCACGCGCACTGGAACGCTCCAGCACATTTCGGCAGTCATCAAAGTCGTTTTTCAAAACGCCCAGCAAATCAGCATGACCTGGACGAGGAGTTACTTCACGAACCAAGTCTTGAGGAGCTTCCCCAAATACCGCCATTCGATCAGTCCAGTTTTGCCAATCACGATTAACCACCGTAAGCGTAATGGGCGAACCAAGTGTCGTGCCAAATCGAACACCAGAAGTAATTTGAATCGTGTCTTTTTCAATTGCCTGACGACCACCACGACCATAGCCGCTTTGCCTACGTGCTAAATCGGCGTTAATCCCCTTTTCAGAAATGGTAAGTCCCGCAGGTACCCCCGTTACTACAGCGGTTAATTGAGGACCGTGACTTTCTCCTGCAGTAATGTATTCCATATGCGAATAAACCTTTATCCTTTAGTTCTTAAAACGTATAAATTGTATCAAAGTATTAAGAGCCTAAACCGGCGTTGCCAAATTCAATGAGAAGATTTGCGCAAGCGGTGCCCCATTGATTCATAATCTCTTCGCTTGGCACCACATCGCAATCACAAGCAAGGGCTTGCTCAATCAGAGAAGCACTTCTTCCCCAAGGATCACACACAATCTGAGACGAGCGAAATACTTCACGATAATCGGGCAAAACAGTTGTCTGCGGAAGGAAGGAAAGAATAAGGTCTGCTTGCTGAATAGAACCTAGCGCTTGCAGAGAACCATACGAAAAATTGGTGTGTTCATAGGCTTTGGTAGCAGTGACATGCCCGGTGCGAGATTGTTCGGTATCAAGAATAGCCATACGATTTTTGGCAAAAGCCTCCAAAAACGCATCGAGATTTGCTTGAGCACGCTGTTTATCTTCATCAAGCAAGGTAATGTGATCGACTCCTGCTCGGGCGCATTCGTAGGCCATGTCAAGTGCCGCACTACCTGATCCAAAAATTACCACCTTGGCACCATAAAGCGGAATAAAAGTTTCTTCCAAGCAATCAACCACACTCCGAGCCAACTGAGACAAGGTAATCGTATTTGATCCCCCTCGGTAACGCACATCGGCTCCAAGAGAAAGCTTAGATGAAGCACCTTTTGCAGTAGAGGTTTCAAACAACAAAGTACGAAAAGCGGGAGCCACCACAAACGCATGATCATTTTGACTAAGCAGCTTTTGAGCTTCTTCACGCGTAGAACATTCCTGAATTGCCACACTCCACACCGCAGTCTTTTTCATGAAAGACCGTCTAAAACAAGCTGCTTGATTTACGACGTCCGGCGTTGCGATAAAGGTGAGGTTTCGCACGCTTGAGCCCCCTCAGGTTCTTGATCGGCAATAATAATACGTTCAATATTACGAACAAAAACCGTATGCTTCAAATCCTCTTCCACAAGCGGACAAACAAGATAGCCTTTTATACCTACTAAATGAGCACCCACAATATCGGTAGAAAGTTGATCACCGATCATAACGATTTGATTTCGCGACACTCCAAGTTTGCGGCAAGCCAGCAAAAACCCTTGTGGAAGCGGCTTTAAGGCTTTAGCTACAATAGGTAAATCGAGCTCTTCTGCTAAATCAAATACATGGGCATGAAAATTATTGGAAAGCAGACAGGCAGAAATTTGAGCACGACGCAGCTTTGCAAGCCATTGCAACACATCAGGAGGAACCTGATGGTCACGCCTCGACAAAATAGTATTATCCACATCAAGCAAAACAGCCGAAAACCCTTCAACAACCAAATCTGATTGCACGTCAATTGCGCTTATACGTGAAAAATATCTGTCGGGTTTAAGCAAAGACATGCGTCATCAAACCTATTCACTTACGAATGATTAGCAATGGTTTGTTGATGCTCGTCATAGGTTTTGTCGAAGAAGTATTCAATCTGTCCCTGATCGTTAGGCCAGAACGAGAAGAAATAGTAGTCCTGAAAGTTAGGCTCAGGAGAACAAACTGCTTGAAGTGATTGTAAACTAGGCGAACAGATAGGAGTTGGCGGAAGCCCCTTTGTTACGCGGGTGTTGTAGGGGCTATCGGTTGACCAATCATACGAATCCAAATTATCACCCACCTCATAGGCTGTTGTAGCATCGCTCCCCAACGTACCATACGAAGGATCGCCCTGATTGGAAAGTCGGTTATAGAAAACGGCTGCAACTTTGCTGCGGGTATCATCAGTAGCTTCTTTTTCTACAATCGAAGCTAAAATAAGCGCATCGTAGTGCGTCATGTTCTGACTATCCACATAGGAATAATCAAGTGAATTAACTTCATTTTGATACTGCGTTAGCATCTGACGAACCACATCTTCAGGGGTAGCATCAATGATAAGTTCATAGGTTTTAGGAAACAGAAAACCTTCCAACGAACCAGTAGATGATTCACTTAAAAAGGGATAATCATCCACGTAGGCCTCTGTTGAACTAGCAGCATCCTTAAATTGGTCGGCCGTAATAGAACCACCGTAGGCCTGTTCCACCAAAGATGCTATTGCATCAAGTGTGGCACCTTCAGGAACAGTGAGGCCCGCGTTTGTGGATGCAGGACCTGCAACTAAAGCGTTCACGATTTCATCGTTGCTGGCCCCACCCGTAAAGTTGTAAATACCGGATTTTAATGATGAAGCGGCTCCTTGTGCATTAACCGCTGCTTCAAAATCACTCGTACGAGCAATAAGACCCGCATCATAGAGCTTCTGCGAAATAGAAGAAACGGTTGAACCGTCTTCGATTTCAACCGTTACCTGAGTTCCTTCTTCTACCATATTAGGATTTGCCTGGGCGCAACTCGCATTAACAAACAAAGCAATTGCCGCTATAACAATGATAAGCAGAACCACCACCGCAGCAATAAGAGGTGCTTTAGACTTTTTAGGACGAATTGCTGAAGTATCATAAGTTCTGAACGCCTTTTCACCTCTTGCATGGGCAGCACGAGCTGCATGAGTTGGCCTTCGAGAATAAGTAACCTTACGAGGCGTCATTCCTTATTCCTTTCATCGGTATCATGGTGCCTTGCATCAAGCCATGATTGCAAGAATAACGACGCTGCAATCATATCAACTTTTCCCCGCATTTGTTTTTCCGACAATCCTTCTTCACGCAATACGCGCTTAGCTTGCGATGAACTTAAGCGTTCATCGGAAAACTCTACCGGTACCTTAAGATTTTTACCCACTTGCAAGGCCACTTCCTTACAAGCTTGTGCCTGTAATCCCTCCTGCCCACTGAGCGAAAGGGGTAAACCTGAAACGATTAGTTCTGGTTCCCAATCCTGGCAGAGACGTCGAAACGAAGCGGCGTTGGCCTTAACTTCGTTCGTAGGCAAAACACATAAAGGAGAAGCGATGCGCTCTTGCGGATCACTGATTGCGATTCCGCAGCGTACCTGACCTATATCAAGCGCCATTATTCTCAAGAGCGCTAACCTCCCCCTATCAAGACAATCTTTATGTCACATCACATGCTTCGTCAAAATTCCGCTAACTAGGAATGTTTTACAGGTATTCCACCGAAGCAATTGCCTATCCAAGAAGCATTGCACGTGCCGCATCGAGTGCAGCATCGATACCCGAAGCATCCTTACCGCCCGCTTGAGCCATGGTGGGTTTTCCGCCGCCACCGCCCTTAACACAAGGGGCAATAGCCTTAATAACGGCACCTGCATTAAATCCTGCCGCTACCGCTTCATCGGTACCTGCAGCCATAAGTAATGGACGATTATCCTTAACGCCTGCAAGAACCAAGGCACCTGGCTGAGTCATGCGAGAACGAATAACGTCCCACAGGTTTCGCATCTGGCCGCCATCTTTAATATCGGTACGACCAATAATTACCGGATAGCCATCCTTGGCTATAACCGCGCTTTCCAGCAATGCTGTAATACCGTCATCCGACACCACTTCTTGTGCATGCTTTGCCTTATGCTGCATTTCCTTTAAGGATTTAAGGTTGGAAGCAGCACGGGTGGCTACCTCAAACAGGGGAACCTTTAGTTCTGCTGCTGCAGATTTTAATTCTCGCTCCATGCTGTTCACATATTCAAGAGCACCGTAGCTGGTAACCGCTTCAATACGACGAGTGTTAGAACCAATACTTGATTCGCCCACAATCTTTATGAAACCAATTTCAGCGGTATTGCCCACATGACAACCACCACATAATTCACGAGAAAATTCTCCAGCTTCAACCACGCGAACCGTTTCGCCATATTTTTCGCCAAACAATGCCATAACGCCGGAGGCACGTGCTTCATCCAAAGAGGTTTCATAAATATTCATTGGAACAGCTTTCATGATTTCCTCATTGGCAAGCTGTTCAATTTCTTCAAGCTGTTCTGGAGTAACCGCTTCGAAATGAGTAAAGTCAAAGCGCAAACGATCAGGTCCAACATAGCTGCCTGCCTGCGTTACATGATCTCCCAATACCTTGCGCAAGGAAGCGTGCAAGATATGCGTTGCCGTATGATTGCGCGTAATAGCTGCACGACGTTTTGCATCAACCGATGCGGTAACGGTATCTCCGACTGAAAGATCGCCCTTAACCATCGTGGCATAGTGACATACCAAGCCCTTTTCGGGTGCTTTGGTGTCGGTAACTTCAGCGATCACACCAGTGTTAGAGAAGATAGTGCCACTATCGCCTACTTCACCACCCATTTCTGCATAGAAGGAAGTGGTATCAAGCACAATTTCAACCGAATCACCAACCGATACTTTAGCAATCGAAGCACCGTCTTTAATAAGAGCAACAACCTGTGCTTCAGTATTTAAGGTGTTGTAACCTACAAAGGTAGTAGCGCCAACTTCCTTCAATACCTCAGCATGGACACCCCCATAGGTTGACCAGGCAGCTTCGGCATCCTTGGCACCAGCAGCACGAGCGCGCTGTCGCTGTTCTTCCATGCACTTCTCGAAGCCTTCCATATCAACGCTGACTCCTGCTTCAGCACAAATCTCGCTGGTAATTTCTACCGGGAAGCCGTAGGTATCATGAAGGGTAAAGGCTTTTTCGCCGGGAAGAATAGAGCCATCAAGCGCTTTGAGCTCTTCTTCTAAGAACGTACGACCCTGACGCAACGTGGAGCCAAAACGATCTTCTTCAGCAGTGATCAAACGACGTTCAAGTTCACGGTTTTCAACGATTTCAGGGTATACATGGCCCATTAAACGCACAATTTCATCAACGTATTCGTTTAAGAAGTTACCTTCAATGCCAATAAGATGAGCTTTCATAATGGCACGGCGAAGTAAACGACGCAGTACATAACCGCGACCTTCGTTTGAAGGCAAAATGCCATCAGCGATCATGAAGGTAATAGCACGGCTGTGGTCGGCAATAATACGCAAAGAAAGGTCGGCATCGGCGCGGGTTCCATATTCAATACCCGATAAACGTTCGCCCACCGCAACAAGAGAACGCAATACATCCGTATCGTAGTTGTTGGTAACACCCTGCATAATGCCTGCAATACGCTCAAGACCCATACCCGTATCAATATTCTTAGTCTTAAGAGGTGCCAGTGTGCCATCTTCCTGGCCATCAAACTGGGTAAATACCAAGTTCCAATACTCCAAGAAACGGTCACAATCGCAACCTGGCTTACAATCAGGCCTTCCGCAACCCACTTCAGGACCTTGGTCAAAATACAGCTCCGAGCAGGGACCGCAAGGACCGGTAGGGCCAGCACGCCAGAAGTTATCCTCTTCACCCAATTTAGAAATATGGTCTTCTGGCACTCCTAAACTTTTCCAAATTTCGATAGTTTCATCGTCATCTTCAAAAACGGTGAAATACAACTTTTCCGCAGGAAGCTCTAAAACCTCAGTTGAAAATTCATAAGCCCACGCGCACATTTCTTTTTTGAAATACTTGCCAAAACTGAAGTTGCCCAGCATTTCAAAGAAGCTTTGATGACGACCGGTGGTGCCAATAATGTCAATATCGTTAGTACGCACGCACTTCTGTACGGTCGTAGTGCCAATATAGGCAGGATCCAGTTCTTTTTGATGCAGAAAGTAAGGCTTAAATTGCACCATACCTGCACTGGTAAGAAGCAGTGAGGGATCATCGGGAATAAGTGAAGAAGAAGGCATACGCTTCATGCCCTTTTCTTCAAAAAAGGATAAATACTTCTCTCGAATTTCAGCAGAAGTCATATATTTCATGTGCAAAATCCTATTCGTTATCCAGCTCTTGCAATTCGTATCTCATACGCAACGAAACATCATATCATTTACGGTGCTTACCCTGCACAGGAGTTATTTCAGGTACATAAAATTCACCTGTCGCATCGGCAACAGGATTTGCTTCCGTACCAGATGGTTCACCCTTAAAGATAACCCCATCTTCAGAGACAATAATGCGACCTGTTTTCTTTTCAAAGTAATACACAAACAGTGATTTAGCTGCCGCTACCGCAGGAATGGAAACCAACATACCAACAATGCTTCCCAAGAATCCGCTTACGGCAAAGCCCAAAGCAGAACCCGTCATCAGCGCAAGGATAACGAGTGCTGGATGAATATCTACCGAATTACCCATAATTTTAGGGGAAATAAAGGTGTAGACCACCTGTTGTACCACGATGGTATAAATCAGAGCAATAAGGGCAATTAACGGACTAACAAATAGACTGATGAGCGCAGCTACCGCACCACCTAACCAAGGCCCAATTACGGGGATAATATTCAACAGGCCTGTTATTACCCCAAGAGCAGCTGCGCTTGGTATACCCATAACCGCATAACCAACGCCACATCCTACGCCAATCAGCAAACATTGCAGTAAGGTACCCTTAATGTAACCGCCCATTACGCGCGTACCCGTAAGGTAGATGATATTCAAATCATCTTGAAAACGAGGACCAAACAAACGCTTAATTTCGCGTCCAAGTGCAGGAAGTTCAATAAGTACCCAAAAGGAAACTACAAGCGAAAAACCTAAAATCAAAGCGGTATTAGCAACGCTTGAACCTGCCACCATTACCCCTTCAGCACTAACGCTTGCAACGGAAGAAAACCATCCTCCGATAGACTTCAAAGTGTCGTTGATCCAGGAATTAACCCGATCATCCTGAAAAATGTAGGAATATTGATCGTACATCTGATTTAGCCAGTGAGTTAAATCATTTATTTGTCCGGGAATTGTTTCAATAAGAGAGGCAAACTGCCCACCTAATCCCAAAGAAGGAGAAAACAAGAGCCAACATAGCAAGATAAGCGCCACGAGTAAGAGCAAAAATGAAACGCATGAACCCCAAACACGAGAAATCCCTTTTTTCTCTAAGTTATTAACAGGACCCTTTAAGCAGAAAACAATAATGGTTGTCCAAACTACAATAGCAATAGGGCTTGCCAAAATATTAAGCACTTGCCCAGCTAAGTAAAACAAAACAGCCAGAATAATGATGAAAACACCCGTATAGAGCCTACGACGCGACTTGAGTGTTTTGATTTCTTCGTCACGTAAAAGGGTATTCGTATCATGATCATTAAAAGACATAAATAAACTTTAGCTCCTTGGATGGCACCCAATAAACCCTTAAACAACAAATCGTACAGAAAGCAGGTTTGGATATAGCCTGCCCTCTATACGACCACCATACACGACTATCGTGCTTTACTTTTGAATTTCACTACTTATGCACTTCGGTATCAGCTGAAATATGAACAGAAAACGCATCTTTTAAGCTTGAAGACATGCGATTCGAATGATCCTGAGCAGCACTGCGCTGAGCAAAGGTAACATCGCGTTCAGCACGTTTTTCATCAGCGCGTGCCTGCGCATCGGCAACCTTATCTTCCACACAATCCAGCTTCTGATCTACCGTTGTTGCAACGGTTCCTACGCAATCTTCTTTTTGCATAAAGGGAGCAATTTTCTGACGAATCTTACCCGTTACGGAAGAAAGAGCATCCAGCGGAACCGAAGTGATGCTGTCAAGCGATTCCGTAGCCTTAGAAACGTTGCCAGAGATTGTATTTACATCGTCAAGAATTTGATCAACCCGCATGATTTCTAAATTAGCGGCATCAACCGTAAGCGTTAGTCGCTCCATCAAAGGATCAACACGATCAAGCGCAGGTGCTACCTTTTCTAATGCATCACGCGCTTGGCCTAACGTAACCTTTGCTTCTGTTAATACTTCCTTAGTTTCATCGATTAAGGGCTCCACCTTAGTCATGGTGCCCGAGATGGTTTTCACCAAAGAAACCAAGAAATACGTCAGTGCAATAAGGGCAATAATTCCTGCCAAGCACAGCAATACCACTCCTGCTGGTACTAATGATTCAAAGAACTCCATCGATCCTCCTTTTTGTTAGGAATCGAATAATTTTCGTTACCTATCCATCCTATCACGCAAAGTGCTATCTATGCGATAACGCTCCCAACCTCGTTCGCCAGCTGTAAAAAATATTCCCGGTTCAAGCCCATCAGGAAGATATTGTTGTGCAACATACCCGGCAGGATATTCATGAGGATATAGATAATCGCCATACGTATCTGAGCCAGGACGATGACGATCCCGCAAATGATCGGGCACCGCACGAAGCGGGCCTTTCCGTACTTCTTCCATCGCACGAGCGAGTCCCGCATATGATGCATTCGATTTTGGTGCAAGCGCCATATACACTGCCGCTTGGGCAAGGTTAATGCGACATTCCGGATATCCTATAACCTCCGCTGCACGAAAAGCTGCTTCGCCTACAAGAACAGCCTGAGGATCGGCATTTCCAATATCTTCAGCAGCAAAAATAAAAATACGTCGTGCAATAAATTTAGGATCTTCCCCGCCATCGATCATACGTGCTAACCAATACAGAGCTGCATCGGGATCAGAACCACGCATAGATTTAATAAACGCAGATATAACGTCATAGTGCATATCTTGATTTTTGTCATAAGGCAAAGCGCGCTGCGGAAGTGCTGCGTGCACCATTTCATCAGTGATTTCTGTTTCTTCTTGTGCACGAGCTAAATCAGCACTAAGCGCTAGGGTGTTTAACACGCTGCGTGCATCACCACCGGCAAGGATAAGCAAAGCTTCACGCGCTGAATCGCTTAAGGTAAATTTTCCTTTTAGGCCCTCTTCACTAGTTAGAGCATGATCAACAATACGCGAAAGAGCTTCATCACTTAAACGATGTAGTTCCACAATGCGCGAACGAGAAATAAGAGCAGAATTTACTTCAAAAAAAGGATTTTCAGTCGTAGCCCCAATAAGAACCACTACCCCGTCTTCAACCGCATGCAAAAGGGCATCCTGCTGAGCCCGATTGAAACGATGAATTTCATCCACGAATAAAATGGTACGAATTCCCAGATGAACAAGGCGCTTATCGGCCTCGTTGATTTCACGACGTAAATCGGAAACGGTACCACCAATTGCTGATACCTCAACAAAATGAGCATGGGTACTTTCCGCAATAACATGAGCAAGAGATGTTTTGCCAGTACCTGCAGGACCATACAAAATAACAGAAGAAAGCGAATCGTTTTCAATAGCGCTACGAAGCCAGGTGCCGGGCCCTACCGCTTCTTCCTGCCCAATAAGATCATCCAAAACGCGAGGACGCATACGAACCGCTAAAGGCGCATGAGCCTTACGAGTAGTGTTTTCTATGTCGCTAAATAAGGTATCCATTACCTCAATCCTTACGATTTCCCTCTTTCACGATTTTCAGCTCTTACGAGGGCGCTTTTTATTAGCCTGATAAATTATAGATTCTAATGAGGGCAATTCGCATGCCTCAAACTGATATTCCTGAATCTGAGGTTCACCATCACATGAAGAATCTAGTTGCTCAACCCGCACAAAACGCGCTTCGATTCGGCTAAAGCCTTGCTTAAGCAAAGCATAGGCATAACACTGCGCCTGAAGAAGGTGCTTATGATAAAGTTCACTTTCTGTTTCAGCAGGATTCCCCCCTGTTTTATAGTCAACAAGATAGGCAATACGCGAAGCTTTAGGTTGCTTATCCACTGCCTCCAGCGGAAAATCACAGGCGAGTCCATCAATTTCTCCCTCAAGATACACTTCGGAGTTTTCACCAAACGTAACCATAAAGGGAACTTCCGCATACCGAAACGCATGAGTAGCAAAGTTTTGCGCGGTTGTACTGTTGAACCACAAGTCTAACGATCGTTTTAATCGAGCCTTTTGCGAAGTTGAAAGTTGATGCAAGGATATTTGAGCATCAACAATTTTATGGTCTGGACACGCAAGATTACCTTCATAAGAACTATCAATAGCGTACTGAGCAATTCGGTGAAAAGCACTTCCTAGGGCAGTAGCATCGTCATCGGGAGAAACTTCTATTTCAAATGACGATTCAAGACCAAATTCAACAGTCGGTAAACTATCAAGCGAATCCTTATCTTGGAAGTTATCTAATTCATCCTTATGATGACCAGCCAATGTATCCTTATGAACATTAGGCAGCGAAGAATACGAACACACTTCTTTATGCTGGCGCTCTAAAGGATAAGTAAACACGGGCAACTGTGGCGGAAAACCGGGAATAAGAAAATCTTCAGATGAATGGTTCGAAACACTCAACGCACGTTTCATTCGACACAGGCGCTTTTGTTGGTAGGTTTGCTCAGAGTTGCCACTATTCAAAACCTGAAATTGTTTTTGTAAATCGGATGCTGTTTGCGTAAGAGCAAAAGCTTTAGCATACTCTCCCAACACAAAAAACGATTCTTTGGGATGATTAGCCTTAAATTCATTATCCACAACCTGATATTCAAGCCGTAGCGGCAACGTTCCGCCATAGTCTATATATTGATAAGGAGCCTGAGGGCAAGGTTGCCACTGCAGAGCTGAATACAAATCCTCCAATACCCCTTTACCCGTGTAGTCAGGTTCTTTCTTTCCTCTATAAGTTATTCCCAAGAAAAGAGACTTGCTTGCTCTGGTAAGTGCAACATATAACAAACGTCGCGCTTCTGAAAGCTCCTGGGCAGTAATAAGTGACTCCACTGCGCGCGGTAAATTTTCAGGTGCTGCATCAAGAACTTCATCAGCAACGCCTTCGAAAGGCTCCTTGTATTCTTTGAGCGCGTTTACGACAGGACGAAACGAATCAAGCACCTGAGGTTTAAGGCAGGCATAGGTAGTGCCCTGAATATTTTCAGCAAGAAGAGCTTCTGGTTTTGCATCAAGACGAATTTCCGCTACCGCTACATGAGGAAACTCCAAACCTTTGCTGGAATGAATAGTCATAATCTTCACAAATTCAGAAGATGCTGTTGAAAGCGTACCAGGTGTTAGTTTTAATGTTTTGCAATCATCGATAAATCGTTTAACTGAACGAGATAAGCCCAATCCAAGAGCTTCAATGTCTTCGATCATGCGCAGAGCTTTATACAGATTACCTACTATAGCCTGCGCTTCAGCACTACCACGAGCTTCAAGACGAATATACCAACCGCTGGTACGAAGTACTTCTTGCACACCAGCTGCTAAACCAACCCGCTCAATAACAATACGGCCTGCACTCAAACAACGATAGGCAAAATCAAGCATATCCTTATCTTGTTCAGGTAATTCCAAGAGTCCGATTTCACGGTTGAGCGATATAAAACCTTCACTCAAGCTTCTACGGTGAGGTTTTCCTTCACGATCGTAAGTAGTAGCCAAAGAAAGAAGCGCTTCGTCACTGAGAGAAAATAAAGGAGACGAAAGAACTTGATACAAAGCTGCACTATCAAGCGAATTTGCAAAATACTCTAACAGGGCTTGTACCAGCCCCACTTCATATGCCTCAGAAAAGGTAGATCCGCCCGCAACAAGGCATTCAAAACCTAAATCACGCAATGCCTGAGCATATACCTCAACATTACTCATACTGCCCAGTAGCAAAGTCATGTCCGCAGGAGATACGCCCGCGTCATAAAGTTCAGCAAAATGCTGCGCAATGCGCAGTGCACAAGCTTTACGTCCCTCACTTACCCCAGGGCCCGTAGAGGGGCAATCATAAAGAGCCATTGCAATACGGGAACGTTCATTAAAAGTTGCGTCCGGTTCTTCATTGACGTGACCTTTTGGCTGAAGCGATAAAAAGCGCTCTCCAAACACCCGTGGTTGTGAAAAAACTGTATCAACAAATGAAAGCACGTCTGCATGGCTGCGGAAATTGTCAGGTAAATTCACGAACTGAGGTTGTTCAGTCTTTGCTTCCAGCATGCTTTGATAAGCGTAAAAAACACTTACATCAGCACCACGGAAACGATAAATACTTTGTTGGGCATCACCCACCGTACACACATTGGTAAATCCTGGCTTTGCAATATGCGAAAGCAGCGCTACCTGTAATTCATCGGTATCTTGAAATTCGTCAATCATAATCATGCGGAACTGCTGCTGATAAGCATGCGCCAGGTCAGGATGGTTAACAAAGGCATCATAGGTAGCCCGCAATAAATCGACATTATCAAGCCTACGAGGGCCTTTAAGCTCCTGAAATTCTTCATGTACCCTGCGAGCAATTTCTGCCACATAACGAAGTTCCATCGCACTCAAAGCAGATTCTACCGTGCACGTTATATGTGCGTAGGTTGATCGATAATCAGCAAAAAATGTTGGATCGCTGTCCTTTACGCGGTATTTTGGACTTGTTTTCGGGAAAGAAAACAACACCTTAGCAAACTTGTGCACATCCAGCGATGGATCCGTAAACGAAGTAGGTATCCCTTTTTCAAGATAAGCAAAAGCCTTTTCGAGGGCAGCTTCACAAGCTTCAAGGTGTTTCGCATCTGTTTTAGTTGGTTTAGTAAGGACAGAAGATACCGCAACAAATTCTTGGCCTAATTCCACCATTTCTCGCATAAGTGCTGCAGGATTTCCTTCAACTTCCGGAATATACAGTGCGTCAAATCCACCAGGGAGAGCCAATACTTTATTCGAAAGAACAGAGACATATGATTGAATGCTTTTCGCAGAAGCACCACTTGAAGTAATACCAACCGTATGCACATAGCTTTTAAGAGCTTCATCATCGGATTGATCTAAGGCAAATAGTACACGATCGAAAGCTTCATCCTTTAAGCGATTGGCATCGGTTTCAGATAGAACTTCAAAAGAAGAATCAACGCCAAGTTCTAAGGCATGTTCGCGTAATACCCGAGAACACATGCCATGAATGGTAGAAATCCAAGCATCGTCAACTTTAAGCGCTTCGTCAGTTAAACCAAGTTCCAAGAGCTTGGCCTTAATACGAGACTTTAGTTCTGCTGCAGCTTTCTTAGTGAAAGTGATAGCTAGAATTTGATCGATATGTGAAACAAAGGGATTGTTATCTGAACCGGGTTCAGTAAGTGCATAAGCAATACGCTGCGTAAGCGTAAATGTTTTGCCACTCCCCGCCCCAGCAGAAACCATCAAGGGTTTATCGAGAGTGGTAATAATCTGACGCTGACCAGGTGTACAAGAATCTAAATTCACGAAAGCCTCCTTGGACAGGTCGTTACCGGACAATACTTGCATGAATCAGGACAGAGCGGTCGTTGATCAATTACGCCTTGCTTCATTTCTTCCATACGGCAAGCAACTGCTTCTTCCACTAAGGAAAGAAAACGATCAAAATTTCCCTTTACGGCAGAAGCCCCTCGCGCAAATCCATTCAAAGGCAAAAAGGCATCATCGTAAGACCCTGCAACGGAATGTGCTTTTTCTTGTGCACGATAACTAAGATAGAGTGCACCTATTGGACGTTCAGGTAAAACCTGTTTGAGAACTTGAGCATAAATAAGTGCTTGAATTTTATGGGGAAGCTCAAACGAATCCGAAGAATCTGGATCATACCCTGCATCATGACCGGCAATGCCCCCTTTATAGTCAAGCACTACCATCTGATTTGTTGCAGCATTAATATCAATACGATCTACACGACCGCGAATTAATACTCCTGCATACCTTAGGCCGTTTTCTGGCTTAATTTCAAATTCACCATAAGTTGGACTAAATTCAGGCATTAAGTGAGATTGAACCACGATATTCTTCAATAACGTCTGCTTTAATTTTTGAGCTTGCGCCTGCTCGACAGGAGTTTCAGGCACATAACGCGTTGATGGCAAATCGGGCTGTAAGGCAAGCTGCTCGTCGAATACCTTCGAAAAACACTCGCGTGCAAGTTTTATATTGTCTTTTGTTAAACGCGTTTGCCCTATTTCAGCGGGAAGAGCCTTGTAAAACGCTTCAAACACCCCATGAACAAAAGTACCTTGTTCAAGTGGCCCTAATTCTTCTTTTGGAGATTCAGGACGAAGCCTATTCGAAACAAACCAATAATAGGGACAATTAATATAAGCTTCAATTGCTGAAGGGGACAACAGTAAGGTATCAGAATCGTAGGTTCCCACGCGCGACAAAAATAAGTCGCTTCTTGGTGCATCAGTGGTATCTGACAGCTTTCCTGCCCTAGCTTGCATAAGGGATAAAGGATCTTTTCCTTTAAAACACCAGTTTGCATTTTCATCAAAAGAGGATTCATCCACCAAAAACGTATGGGGATCCTGAAGTGATTCTTTAGCAAAAAACGGCGGCATTCCTAAATCATCAAGCGTGTCTCCAGGCTCCAAATAACATGCTACAAATTCTTCCCATAAAAACGAAGGATACACATCCTCGTCTCCCCCTGAATTCAAAACACGTTCGCATAAAAATGCTGAAGATGCCAGTGCCTTAACAGACTCAAACCACCTACGCTTTGTTTGAAGATTTGACTGCAGGAGTGTAATACCCAGCTTTTTCTCTAAGGTCGTTAACGCATCGTGTCTCTCTCCTGCTGCATAGATGCGACTATCCATATCGCAAAGCAAAACACAATCGAACGCATCCCTGCCAAGATCTTGGGTATGGGCTGAATCGGTTATAGTAATTGAATAATCATGACCCAGGTTCGAATTATCATTAAAATCGAACGTTACTTCAGAAGAACAATCAACGGTTATTCCCTCAAGAGCAAAATCGAATTCAGCTGGTTTCATATGCCAGAAACGCGCCTGCTCATAGACACTACGTAAAGCAGAAATAGCACTGCCCTGTTCGCTTCTATACGCCGCATCTCTGCCAGAAATTTCTGCTGCTACATCATAAAAATAATCAAGGACAAGCGAGGCATCACTATCCTGAAGCAGTTCTTCAAACATGTCGAAATGAGGAGAAACGAGCCGAATCATGGCATGAGCTTCTTCGAACGAAAACAGTCGATTCCCCTGAATTGCAGACGTTATTTGTGATGCCTGAACAGAATTAATGCCTGAAAATGGTGAATGCACGTAATCGAGAAGCGCCTCTAAATCATGTGAATCATCGAGCAAAAAAGTTTTAAGCGCAATGAAGCAACACCCAAAATCTGTTTGTTTAAAAGAACGATTTGCCCGAAGGTCACAGGTAATTTGAGGTAAAGAAATACGGGATGAATCTTTACTGTTATTCCAAGTAGCAAAAGCATGGGTAACAAAGCTGAACAATTGTATAGGATCAGCTGAAACTATCAACATCGAGAGAGTTTGCGTGTTTAAGGAGGGCTCCAAAACAAATTTCGCAATCGTTCTCATAATAAGCGCGTTTTGAGCAGAAGGCCCCGATGCAAGAAGCAGATAAGGTTCTACCCCTGTTGGAGTCTTCGAAATTTGAACGGGCGTTGAATTATCCTGAAACAGCTCTGGAACTACCGCGTTAAAGTATCGCTGAAAAGCAACCGGCATATCAAAGGCCGATCCAAGCTCAAAATTAAAGGGCAAATCCAACTGAGACAGATAGGTAAGTGCATCCCCTGTTTCAATAAGACCACGGTCTGACAAAAGCGTTCTGTATGGTTTGATTAAAGAAAACAATTGCTGTTCGGCAACTGAAAACGCTAAAGGATTAGATTTTGCCTGCTCCAATTCCTTGGAACCCAGAACCTCAGAAAAAAAGCGACAACATAAAGAAACCGTGCCTTCAGTTACCGAAAACGATGAAAGTTGTTCCGCATGAGAATCTAAAAGTTGCTTAACCGCAAACGCACGTTCAAGGGCAGAAACAAGCTTAGCACCAGATCCAAACCTTTCCCAAGCATCGCTAAGCCAAGTAAACGGAGTTTCAACGCTTACCCCCAGCAATCCTTCAGAATGTGTTCTGGCATAGTGTTTTCTATAGGAAAGAGCCTGTTCGTAGGTAGGAAATAAGATGACTTTTCTTCGCACTACGCAATGCTCCTTTCATATTAGCTACACACCTTTAACGCTCCCTGAGATAAGACGATGTGTCAAGACTTTAATTTCATAATTCGAATCGTATACTAAAGGTAAGCCACTTCCGCGTGTCGCGATGGACCGATGAATTTTAATTGGGAGCCTCAGATTACGGGTGAAATGGAGATTCGTATCCGTTGATACGAAAGCCAGGAAAGTCGTTGCGGGCACCCACCTAGTGAAGGTGGGTTCATCCAATTAGCGGGGGTGGTTTTCTGCCGTTCAGAGCGTATTTTTCATTTTCAATTAAATCTTTCTGGTACAAATCTGGTACAAACAAGACACCGCTTAATGTACCGCCCCGTAAACATAACCCCATCCATGCGATGAAAGCGAAGAATTAAGCTGAGAGCAAAGCTTATCGCGCGTAAGCGCAATCGGCGGCAAAAGGTTAACCACTTCGAGCAAATCTTCGTTAAGCCCAAAAGCTTCCGCTTCCATAATTACCTCTAAGCGGCTATATTCTACATCCGGGTCAGAAGCAAAAAGTCCTTCAACAAATTCTTGCAATACCCCAAAATCATCGCTTTTTTGAAGAGCGGCCATTATTCGCTCACCTCAGAATCAATGCGCTGTTCAACTACATCCGTGCCTTGCACCGCAGCATTTAAGGCACCTGTATATGCAGGTGTTGCCGCTCCTGACGCACGAAGAAACTGAACCCCCACTTTCTGAAGAGCGCACGCCGCACTAAACAGCTCATCGGGAGTAGGATACGGATTTTCGTCAGTTGGCTCAAACTGACGCGCGTCCTTCTTGTTGATATACACCTCACATAAAACAGGTTTTGTGGTCGTTTTACGTACCAAAGAAGCCAAATGCACAAGCACTTCAGGCTTAGCAGCTGAAACAATACCAATCACATCAGCACCCGCCTGTTCACATACGTGCACGCCTTCAACAAGAGCCACATCAGAAGAAAAATCACTTTCAGAGGATGTAACCAACGAAATAAAAAGAGGACCTTCAAATACTTCGCGTGCCCCCTTTAAGGCACACTGAGCATCCCCCAACACTGAAAACCCAGAAAAATAGAGAGCATCGAAAGGATACTGTGAAAGCGTTAAAGCAGCATCTCGGTACTGTTGAATAGATTGCTTAACAGATGATGCCATGGTTACATCAAACGGAAGACCGGTTGGACCAACCGCTGCAATAAGGTGTTGTGGCATAAATGACGAGCCGACCTCATAAGCAATACGTGCCATATCGTCTGCTTGTTTTTCGAAACGAGAATAGGCAAGCCTTGCCCGCGTAATACCCTCAGTTGCCGTAACAAGACAAGGAGTATCCATGATCTTTTCGACCTTATACACTTCTTCAATAAGATCGGGTTCGCAAAGAGCCACGTATTCTCTATCACCAGGATTCGTAAAGCCTTGCGCTTTTAACTGATAGTCAATCGGTGTCGAGAGAACAAGCATGTCTTTATTGAAACGCAGAGCAATATCAGGCATGGAATTCCTTTCAATTCACGTAAGCTGACTGTCATTGTAGAGCAATCTTGCATGGCATTTTTGAAGAAGTTTCGAAAAAGAATAGCCCTAAATTAAGCGCTGAAATATTACCGATTTCTTACCAAAGAATGAAGGAAATGCGGAGAAATAAAACGTGAACCCGTTCAACCTACATTTTTTAGCCATTTGAACGTGTTATCTGCATTTTCCTCTTGTATACCACAGCAGAAGGTCGTATATTTCCAAACAGCAAATGTGGTCCCCTCCCAAATTTGCAACTGCTTTCCCCAAAAGCAGTCGGTGCCAGATCCCCAAACATAAAAGGCACCGGAACTCCCTCCTTGTGGGCCTGCAGAGATCCCCTCTCTCGGGCCCCTCCTCTTTTCTAGACATAACCCTTTAACTAAGTTCCTTTAACTAATTTCAATAATTTTTTCCGAAAATGCATTACCCCTGCGGATTTTGCAAGAAATGTATGCTTTGCAATAAAAGCAATTTTTACATCACGTCTTTTGAAGTAATTACCTAAACAATATTTGTAATTATTCAGTAAATTGCTAAATTGAATAAACACAGTGATAAATAATCTAAGATTGTATTTACCCATTTCTTGCAAAATCTGTAGGGGTACGCCATAAATCGCAAAAAAGTTATAGATATTTTTTAAAGGCATACTAGAACTTGAGTTATAGGAAAGTGCGATGCTGTTAACCCTACCTAAACCTAGATAAGCTCGGTTATTCTTTTAACGGAATTCCCAAAGTGAAGTTCTTTTTAGGGTTAACAGCAAATTATGGATTATTAAAAAATTGTATTACTAGCGTCTGATCCGAATTACGAAGATCGAACGTCACCAGCATCATGCAATAGAGTCCCAATATTGAACTCTGTTTTTCAGTCAATACCGACTATTCAGATGAAAGACTGATACGTCAGACTCGCTAGCCAAACATACGCTTATAAAGACGATTGTTGGTATCCAGCCAGCTTTCAATCGTACCTGTATCAAATCCCTCTTCAGGATCAATCACCAAAGCATACATTTCCTCTTCCTTCAGAAGCGCATCAAGAGCATCGGTTAATTGAATTTCACCGCCAGCACCTGGTTTCACTTCAGCAAGTAAATCCATAACACGAGGCGTAAGCAAATAACGACCAAATACGGCTAAGTTTGAAGGAGCTTCATCCATTGCAGGCTTTTCCACGAGCGAATTAACCTTCCATACGCCCTCTTCAACCTCGAATCCTGCTATTACACCAAATCGATCCACTTCTTCAGGTGCGACGGGCAACACCGCAATAACACTGGCGCCACCATGAGCATCCGATACTTCCTTCATACGAATAAGCATCTGATTGTCAGGAACCAGCACATCGCCTAACAGCACAAAGAATGGCTCCCCTTCGATACAATCAGCTGCGCAATGAACTGCGTGTCCCAGCCCCAGAGGTTCCTCTTGATAAACGTACGAAACATTCAAGTTACCCGCATGCACAACTTTATCAGCGTACTTATCTTTACCACGACTACGAAGTTCCGCTTCAAGAGCAGGATTCGGAGAAAAATGTTCCTCAATAGACTTTTTATCGTGGCTATTAATAATGATTACCTCATCAGCAGCAGATGCAAGACCCTCTTCTACAACATATTGAATAGCGGGACGGTCCACCACCAAAAGCATTTCCTTTGGCTGAGCCTTAGTTGCAGGAAGAAAACGACTACCCAAGCCGGCAGCAGGAATTAAAGCTTTCATTGAAATCCTTTCAATACGATCAAAGCGTACTAATCTTAGCAAATAGCGCCGAAAAGGATATGCTTTCTTATAAAGAGAGTGATAAAGTCCCTAATCTCTTGACAAGAATACGGCAAGTCGTAGAATATCAAAACGCACTGGGGATGTAGCTCAGTTGGGAGAGCGCAGCGTTCGCAATGCTGAGGTCGTGGGTTCGATCCCCATCATCTCCACCAGTAAAAATTAACGGCAGGTTTATACCTGCCGTTTTTTCATTCTCTCAATTTCGAGCATATAGGAAAATGCATTGCTATAACCCTCAAAATCATAAAGCCATAAGCAATGTTTTGCTATTAATGCAAATCTTTACTGGCGAAGCTTTCTAATGTTATTTGCCAAAACTACACAGCAAACCAAGAGAACCAACTGCACTAACGAGCTTGAAAGAGCTGAAAGGTCAGTTACTCCTGAAGAAAGAGTAAAAATTACCCCCAAAGCACAAAGAACCAAACCAATAATCGCAATAACAAAGAATGAACCTATCTTTTCTGGATTGTTAGCTCCACGTACTCCAAGAATGCCAATAATAAGATCAACAACGCCACTGATAATAGAAATTACCGCAAGAATAAAAAGGAGTCCTGCACCGAGCGCATAATATTCCTGATCAGCAGCTGCACCAGCATACCCTGCACCAGCAATTGCCATACCACCTGCAAATGCAACAAAACCAGCAAGAATAGCCAAAATAGAGATTACGATCAAAACAATACAAATAACCTTGAGAGCTTTCTGAGAGCCCGTCATTTCCTTCCTTTCATCTGCACTTTTCTTTAAAAGAATCACAATTATATAACTGAAACAGCATACTGAAAGCATGAAAACAAATTAGGTAGGTTTATAGGTTTCAACTGTTAGCTGAAACGCAAAATGAAACGTCGGAAAAATCTTCCTCATTACTTTCGTAGTTAAGATATTCTTCAGGCATACTTGTCAAAGTGACTTCTTCAGCTCGCAATCCCGTATCGAAACGATGCGGTACCACAACTATATTCGGTTTCGTAATGCTTTCATCGGACAACAAAGCGTTGGTGGCAAACCCTCGTGCTTTAAGATCCGAGTGATTCTGCCGAAGTTCATAAATGGGCGCTACCTGCAAGCAGCGCATCATGCATGTGGCTACACAAGCAGGTTCCCTCCCTTCAGCTAGCCTTTCCAAGCACATATCGCATTTATAGGTTTTCTTTTGATCTTTGAAACGAACCGGAGCGTCGTACGGGCAAGCTTTTATACACAAGCCGCAACCAACACAAAGCTCTTCATCAATAACTACCGCTCCCGTGTTTTCGTCTTTACGAATAGCGCCTTTACGGCAAGCTGCAAGACACGCAGGGTTATTACAGTGATTGCAGGAAAGCGAAATCGAATAGCTAAACACTCCTGCAGGAGCAACTCCCTTTTCCAGGTCCCAGGAACCTACTTCACCGGTTAAAACTTTCCGGAATTTCTTTCCCGTAGGAAGGTTATGTATGTCTTTGCAAGCAATGACGCAGGCTTTGCAACCCACACACTCATCAGCATTGAAATAAAACCCTAGCTGATTACCCATGTTTCACACCACTTTTCGCTACGTTTCCTACTATAGCTTTAGCAAACTTTCGAATTACACACCAACGACCATTGGCTAGTTTGAATCAGCCAATGAGTCAATTTCATCCCACGGATCAATACGAATCAAGGACGTATTCCACGTACAGTGCCCTTCTCCCGTTAAATAACTTCCCTGCAGGGTGTTTGCATTGCCACCGGTATCAATACCTTCTTCGTTTACACGACTCCACGCGCCTTGACCCAGCACCACAACACCAGGCATTACCACCTTCGTTACCTTGATGCGTCTGGTTATTTGACCAAAACGGCTTGAAACCAAAACCGTATCGCCATGATGAACACCCGCAGCTCTTGCATCACGCGGATTAACCCAAATATCATGCGGGAACACTTCACGAAGCTGTGAAACGTTGTCAAACATCTGGTGTGATCGCCCCAGAGCGTGCACACTAATACACTGCAATGGGTATTCCGCACCTTCCTGGGTTGCTTCTTCGTAGCCACCACGAGCGGGAACATAGTGTGCAATTGGAGCAATTTCGCTTAGACCAAACCTCTGGAAACGTTCCGGCAACCGAGAGCAATAAATTTCAAACTTCCCGCTTGGTGTTGCAACAGGATTGTTATGAGGGTCTTGTCTGAAGTCCTGGTACTGCACGTGACCTAAACCGTCACCTTCGCTCCGTACGACCTGGTACACCCCTGTTTTCAAAAACTCTTTTATAGGAATTCTGCCCGTGTGTGGCACTCCCGTAATACCTAACTCATCAAGATCTTCCTGGGTTACTGCAACTAGCGATTCCCAACCGCTTCCATCAGGCAATACTACTTCTGCTCCCAATAATTCATTGAAAGCCATCTGTTTAGTGGGTAGGGGTTGTACCAAAGCAGGATCAATTCCCCATCGCTTTGCTAACTGGGCTTCTATCCACAGATCTTCCTTAGCTTCCCCTGGAGGATCACATACCTTTTGCGCAAAGATAAAGGTTTCTCGATTAATTTGAGTCAACACCTGTGCATCGCGTTCCCAGAATGAAGATGCCGGCAGCACAATATCTGAGTAGAGGCAATCGTTAGTCATCCATAAATCGCTCGCAACGGCAAATTCCACTTTTCGATACGCTTCAACTGCGCGAGAAAAGTGAGGATTCTGATTCATACGGCCGCCATCCCCAATTTTCCAAATCATTCGAATATCAATAGGCTGCCTGCCATGAACGAAATCGTTATATTCCCCCGTTACTACCGCATCCCACATTTCAGGCATGGCAATACCGTAATAACAATGCGGGTCGTATTCGCCCCGTGCAAGCAATCCTCCTCCACGAGGTGGCTGACAAAGAGGGTTTTCAGGCCATGAACACCCTTTTGAACCGGGACGAATTAAAGGCTCCCCGCCAAAAATCATATTGCCACCCGATCCGCCCGCTGAAACTTCTGCGCCAGGAAATCCCACATTTCCCGTCATCCAACCAACGGTGTAAAACGCCTGTACAAACGTTGCACCATTATCAGTTCGCGCAGGGGCCTGACTTGCCCTCATGGTCATAGGCTTCGTGGTGCCCATCTCGTAGGCAAGCGCTTCAATTATTGAAACTGGAACTCCGCAAATAGATGATGCCCATGTAGGTGTTTTCGGACACCCGTCAAAGGTACCCAATACATAGTCTTTGAAATTATCCCGCGCATTTACCCCTTCAGGCATATGATCAGCATCAAACCCTACACAATACGTATCCAAGAATTCCTGATCAAATAAGTCATGCTCAATCAGGTAATATGCAATTGCCAAAAGTAAGGCAGTATCAGTACCAGGCCGAACCGCAATCAACTGGTCAGCCAAAGCCTGCATCGTAGGGTTAAACCATGAATCAATAAAAATAAAGCGTGCTCCTGCACGCTTTGCCTGCAGGTAGTGATAGGTAGGATTACCCGTTTGTGACCATGCTGGATTTTGACCCCACATAATCACAAGCTTTGCTTTGCGAATTTCATATCGATCGGAAAAATCGGTTGCCCCCAAATCGTAGGACCCCTTCATAGAATTCGCAACCAAAGGAAAAGCCCCTTGCGATGCCTGGCCCCACGTTACAGTACAGCCACCGTAGGCATTAAGCGCAGGTGACGTATATAATCCTGGCACCACGTTTCGGTATTCATACCCTGTTGCAAGAATAGATTTGCTACCATACGTTTCTTTAATTCGGGTAACTTCGGAAGCAACAATGTCTAACGCTTCATCCCAGCTGATACGCTCCCATTCATCCACACCACGAAGGTGTTTGTCACCACCGCCAACCCGCCAATGCTTACGCTTGAGGGGATATTTCAAGCGATCCTGAGAAGATAACGCATGACGCAAAGAGCGACCTCTGGCACATCCTCTCTGTTGGGGAAAGTCCGGAGAATCAGCGTGAAGCGAATCGGTGTCTTGATAAAGCACTTTACCATCACACACATACGAACGATTAACACAGCGTCCTCCACATGCAAAAAAGCAGGAATGCGTTACCCACTTGCAAGACGCATTCGCATCATTAGATAGTTCTTTTGGCATAGCAACCCCTGCCCTATACCGATCCCCTCGACGAAGTAAAGTTCTTCAGTCATACCCAAAACACAGTGCACAGCTCTAAAGCAATGAACAATTCTTTCTCAAGGCGTATACGAACGGCATATACAAACACACTTCATTATCGTATGTACCTATAACTAGAGTATAGAATTTAAAGCATAGGTTTTGCCCGCAAACATCTATCTCTCTTTTTGTTTCTCCCTTCTCAAAACTTCTTTAAAAGGAATACCTTAACGACATTTGAACTGCCATATTCGACCGAGCGCACAATATCTCGTAGCCTAAAACACTTAGCTGCGCTACAAATAGAATAGACGAAAGGATTGCTTCCCATCCCGAACTAAGGAGGCATCTATGCCGAAGTTATTATTCGGCTCGTCCGCATTCGCTGCGAACGCAGCCGCTTTATTTTCCAACTGCCCGGCAGCTCTGCAAACACGCACTCTTACCAAGCGTCTTGCAGGCCTCTACTTTCATGCATTTCTTACCTTAACGGCTAGAAATACGCACTCAACACCACTCCATTCAAGCGCCTTATACAAATCAAAGCGTTTCTACGAACGCTTCACCGTATATCTTTAACGTCTTTCTCTCTGCTTAAGATGCTCGCCTTGAAAGGAGTCTCATGAAAACGGTTTGTTTGTCTGATACTTCTAAAGAAGAAAAAGACTTCGTAAAGAAAATTTGTACCCAAGCACACGTTAACTTACACGACTGTTACCAATGCGGTAAATGTTCCGCTGGTTGCCCCATGGCTGAAGCAATGGATATTCCTCCGCAGCAAATCATGCGATTACTGCAGATGGGAAAAGTCAATCAAGTACTTGAAGCAGAATCCCCTTGGATCTGCGCCCAATGCAACACCTGTTCTGAACGTTGCCCTCAAAAAGTGGACACCGCTGCCGTTATGCGGGAAGTTCGCAGAGCATCCCACGAAACAGGTCATCACAAGCTTCATGACAGCAATGTGTTTGAAACGTTATTTATTAATGGCATCAAAAGCAAAGGGAAATCTAACGAGCAGTACCTTGCTGCAAAATACAACATGGCCTCGGGTCACTTTATGCAAGATGCTTTTAACGCTCCTAAGATGTTCCAAAAAAATATGATTGGCATGCAAATGCAACAAAGCGAAAACCCCGAGGTTGTTGCTGCTCTTGTTAAAAAATGCCAAGAAGAAAAACCTTATGAACATATGTCCTCTCCCCAAGGAGGTGATCAGTAATGGCTAAAGCTTTTTCCTTCTTTCCGGGCTGTTCTTTTCATTCCACCGGTATTTCCTACGCTGAATCAACCCGGTATGTCGCAGGGTGCCTTGATATAGAACTCTACGAAATAAAAGACTGGAACTGTTGCGGCGCAAGCGCTGCTCCAACCGTTAACGACGACTTAATGTATGCACTACCAACCCGCAATCTTGCCCTAAGCGAAGACCAGCATCCTTACCTTCAGGTGCTTACTCCCTGCACGGGATGCTATGCAGCACTGAAACGCGCCGAAATAAAAACGAAGCAAGATGCCAGTTATCGCACCCATATAAACAACCTTATTGAAATGAACTATCGCGGTACAGCAGAAGTAACTAATTTGCTTGATGCCCTTACTACGCCAGAAATGATTAGCGATATTGCTAATCACCTAAAACTCCACCTCGGAGGACTTAAGGTTGCTTGTTATTATGGCTGCGGACAAACTCGCCCCACAGAAATAACCAAAGCGGCCAACGCGGAAAATCCTTTGCATATGGAAGCACTTTTAAATGCTGCTGGGGCCCATTGTATTGATTGGCACTTCAAAACGGAATGCTGCGGTGCATCTAATCACGTCATCCGTCCCAAGGCAGCACGAAATGCTGCTGAACGTATTTTTCATAACGCACAGAAAAATGGAGCAGATTGCATTGTGACTGCTTGTCCTTTGTGCTGGATGAATTTAGACATGCGCGAAGAAAAAATAAATCAGGAGCACAAAACCAACTACCATATGCCCGTTTACTTCTTTACGGAGCTGTTAGCCATGGCAATGGGTGCTACCGCAGAACAGGCAGGCATAACCCGCCACTTTGTTCCCGCCACAGAACTTATAACCAATACGCTGAGCACTATTCCCGAAGAGCCCGAAGAACCAGAAGAGGACGAGCGAGCACGCAGAATTCGCGAGGCAAAAGAGCGCAAAGCAGCACGTGATCGGGAAAAAGCAGCACAAGCAAATGCGCAAAATAGCACTTCACAAATCAATACCCAAGACAACACATCACCGAAAGTAGCGCAAACCGCTACCGATACTACTACCGCTAAGGGGGTGGAATAAATGAGCAGAATAGGCGTATTTGTTTGCCAATGCGGAACCAACATTGCAGGCGTGGTTAACACACAAGAAGTGGCAGATTACGCATGGACTTTACCTCATGTAGTTCATGTTGAAAACAACAAGTACACATGTTCAGACCCTAATCAAAGTCAAATCAAACAGGCAATTGAAGAACATAATCTTGACCGTATTGTAGTTGCTGCTTGTTCGCCTGCCATGCACGAGCTTACCTGGCAAAAGCTTCTGTCTCAAACCTCCGTCAACCCCTATATGCTCGAAGTGGCCAACATTCGCGAGCAATGTTCATGGGTACATACCGATAAAGACGAAGCAACGCGAAAAGCTAAAGATTTACTAAAGATGGCCGTTGCTAAAGTGGAACGAGCAAAGCCGCTTCACACGCAACAAATTCCTATTACCAAACGTGCCCTTATCGTAGGGGGCGGCATTGCAGGCATGCAAGCTGCACTCGATATTGCTGATGCAGGCTATCAGGTAACTATTGTTGAGCGCAAGCCAACCATTGGCGGCAAAATGCCCAAGATTGATAAAACCTTCCCTACTTTGGACTGCGCCGCCTGCATTTGTACGCCCAAAATGTCTGAGGTAGGAAATCACCCCAACATCACTATTAAAATTCTTTCCGAAGTTGAAAAAGTGGATGGCTACGTGGGCAATTTCCAGGTAACTATTCGCGAAAAAGCAAAGTACATTGACCACAACTTATGTACCGGATGTGGTATGTGCACCACCAAATGCCCCGAAAAGAAAATTCCTAACGAATTCAATGAAAACATGGGCTATCGCACAGCAATTTATAAAACGTTTGAACAGGCAGTGCCCTCAAAGCCCATCATCGACGATAAGCATTGTCGAAAACTAACCCAGGGCAAATGTGGCGTGTGCGCAAAGGTTTGTCCAACAGGGGCTATTAACTACCTTGATGAAGACAAGGTAACCACTGAAACCTATGGTGCCGTTATTTTGGCTACCGGATATGATCTTATCCGTTGGCAAGATATTTACCCCGAATACGGCGGTGGAGCATATCCCGATGTTATTGATGGATTAGGTTTCGAGCGTTTAGTTAACGCTTCTGGTCCAACCGAAGGACACATTCTTCGTCCTTCCGATGGCAAAGAACCTAAAACGCTTGTCATTGTAAAGTGCGTAGGGAGTCGTGACCCCCATAAAGGCAAAGCATACTGTTCGCGTGCATGCTGCATGTATGGAGCTAAACATGCCCACCAGTTCTTAGATAAAGTACCTAATGGCAATTGCTACATTTTTTATATGGACGTTCGCACGCCCGGACGCCGCTACGACGAATTCTATATGCAGGCAAAAAATGATGGTGCTTTGTATATACGAGGACGCGTAAGCAAAATTTATCAGGAAGACAACCATTTAGTTGTTATGGGTGCCGATACCTTATCGGGTGAAAACGTAACCGTAAATGCTGATATGGTAGTGCTTGAAACCGCTATGGAAGCATCTCCTGGAGCGAAAGAAACCGCCATGATGTTTGGGGTTCAGTGCGACCAGGATAACTGGATTACCGAAGCGCATCCAAAACTTCGCCCAGTTGAAACTGCTTCTCGTGGTATCTTCCTTGCAGGTGTTGCCCAAGGACCCAAAGATATTCCTGACACCGTTGCGCAAGCAGGTGCAGCGGCGGCGAAAGTTATTATTATGTTTGCACATGATTCACTTGAGTCTAATCCGCAAATTAGTAAGGTGGATATTTCCAAATGCTCAGGATGCGGTACCTGCACTAGTATCTGTCCTTATGGCGCTTTAAGCCTTGTTGAAAAGAATCTTCGTGAAAATTCAGTCAAGGTAACACGCACCGTCTGTGAAGTAAATTCCGCCCTCTGTCAGGGCTGCGGAGCTTGTGCGGCAGCCTGTCGAAGCGGCGCACTTGACCTTTTGGGCTACACCGATAATGCCATCATGAAGGAGGTTGATGCGTTATGTCAGTGGTAACACAACACACAGCAACGCCTTTACCCACCTCTCTGCCGACGCAACCTTCTGAAGCTATTCAGGTACCCGAAGCAGAATTTAAACCCAAAATTCTTGCCTTCACCTGTAAATGGTGTACCTATGCAGGAGCCGATTTGGCTGGTCTTAACCGCATGAAGTATCCTGCCAATATTCGCCTTCTACGCGTTCCCTGTTCAGGACGCGTGAATCCCCAATTTGTATTGGAAGCACTTCAAAAAGGATGCGATGGCGTTATGGTATGCGGTTGTCATCCGGGCGACTGTCATTATTCCACCGGAAACTATTACGCCAAGCGTCGTATGATGATTTACAAGCGTCTTTTGGAATACATTGGGCTCGAACCCGATCGCTTCCAAATTCGCTGGATTTCAGGTGCTGAAGCGGGCAAATTCCGCGATGTTATTACCGAATTTTGCAACCGTATTATGGAGCTAGGACCCATTGAAAACGACTTCAATATAAGCACTTCTTTAGGGGCACGTTATTACGGAACCCACAACCAAGAAGGGGGCGAAGCATAAATGGAATCTGCTCAAGATAAACTTCGCGCTCGCGCTCGCGCGCTTCTTGAAGAGGGAACAGTTTACGCGGTTGTTGGCTGGGAAGCAGGCAGGTTCGAAAACCAAACTACCCCTCTTATTTGCTTCACACCTAAAGATACCGATCGCTTGGTGTTCAATGAATACTGTGCTAATACCCTATCAAAATACATGCAGGATTTGAAAGGCAAGGGAAAAGTTGCATTTGCGGTTCGAGGATGCGACGGTCGCGGCATTAATCGCATGATTCAAGACCATCAATTCAAACGAGAAGATGTATACCTACTTGGTATTCCCTGTCCTCGCATGAAGGACCCTCAAACCGGCGAAGTATTAGAAAAGTGTGCCTACTGCGAACACCTTAACCCCCCTGATTATGACGAACTGTTAGCGGAACCCGTATACGATCACGCACTTGAAAGCGGCGAAGAATTAGTGGTGGCTATAGCTTCCATGCCTCGAGAAGAACGTCAGGCATTTTTTGATTCCATGTTTGAAAAATGTATACGTTGCTATGCCTGCCGTGATGTATGCCCAGTCTGCACTTGTCGCACCTGTTTTGTTGACGAACGCAACACTGGTTGGCTTGGCAAACAGAACAACTTAAGTGAAAACCGCTTCTATGGTATAACGCGCGCCTTCCATATATCCGATAAGTGCATTGGATGCGGCGAATGCGAACGAGTATGCCCTATGGGTTTGCCACTCATGACACTTAACCGGAAACTAGCCAACGATATGGCTTTCCTCTTCGGTAAAACCGAATCGGGTATGACTACCGAAAACGAAGATGTGCTCAATCATTTTAAACGCGACGACGTAGAAGAATTCATGTGAGAGGAGGGCGCCATGAAAGTATTACCAAAAGAAAACCTCAACCAACTGCTTTCTAAACTATCTCAAAGCGCCGTGGTATACGTACCTAAAGACGTTGCGGGACAAATAAAGTTCGCGCCCTTTGTATCGAATGATCCTATTCGTTTAGATGCAACGAATTCCCTGATGCCGCCCAAGGATTTGTTATTCCCTCAATGTCAAAACATGTATCACTACGGTGTTGATTCTAACAACGAAATGTTTATTGACCCCATAATCGAATCAAGTGATCAGGTAATTTTTGGTATTAGACCGTGTGATATGCGCTCAATCGAATGCCTGGATGATGTCTTTTTAACAAAGGGGTTTGTCGACGAATACTATCAGGCAAAGCGCGACAAGCTGCTTACCGTAGCCCTT